>JAJRQF010000062.1 GCA_024280375.1 Alphaproteobacteria bacterium
AAAACCAAAAAAGCGCCATACTCACGAAATAGTTGGTGTATCATTATTTGCCATCATGCCAAATTAAGAGCAACCTGATAATGAAAGAACTTTGATGAGTGTTATTTCAAATTCCCCGGAACCAACGTCTGACAAAGAAATTATCGCAGCGGTTGAAAGCGCCGTTGAAGACATTGCTGCGGCAAAATCTGCAATTGGCGAGGTGATTTACGGACAGACCGAAGTGGTTGAGCGGGTTCTTATCACTCTCCTGGCCGGCGGGCATGCCCTGCTGATTGGTGTACCGGGACTGGCAAAAACCAAACTGGTTGAAACGCTTGGCACCGTATTGGCGCTTGATGCGAACCGAATTCAGTTTACTCCCGATCTGATGCCCTCCGATATTCTCGGCTCCGAAGTGTTGGAAGAGGATAAAAACAAAAAAAGATCGTTCCGCTTTATCAAGGGGCCGATATTTGCCCAACTGTTAATGGCAGATGAGATCAACCGGGCAAGCCCTAGAACCCAGTCTGCCCTGCTACAGGCGATGCAGGAATATCATATTACCATTGCCGGCGAGCGCCATGATCTTCCGGCCCCGTTTCATGTATTGGCAACCCAAAACCCGCTTGAACAGGAAGGCACTTACCCTTTGCCAGAAGCCCAGCTAGACCGGTTTTTAATGCAGATTGATGTGCCTTATCCAGATATAGATGCCGAACGCCGCATCCTGTTTGAAACCACCGGCAACAGTGAAGCCACGGCCAGGGCAGCCCTTAAACCCGGTGAATTGCGCTCCTTACAACAATTGGTGCGCCGCATACCGGTGGGTGAATCTGTTGTTGATGCGATCCTCGGACTGGTGCGTTCTGCCCGGCCTGACGCCCAGTCGGAGAAAGGCGCAAGCGATGCAACTAGGCATATTGCCTGGGGGCCAGGGCCACGCGCCAGCCAGGCCTTAATGTTGACCGTGCGCGCCCGCGCATTGCTCGATGGGCGCTTGGCCCCTTCGGTTGACGATGTGATGGCACTGGCAGAACCGGTGTTGCAGCACAGAATGGCGCTAAACTTTGCCGCAAGGGCTGAAGGTATTAGCATACGTGAAGTCATTTTTGATCTTAAATCAAAGTGGATGTAGATTTTGTCTGCGACCATCGGAACCCGTGTTGAGCATGCATCAGGCGCTGAAACGCTGGAACGCGCACGGGCGCGCGCAGCCCTCATTCCTGATCTGCTGACCGAATCCCGGCATATTTCCAATACCGCAATAAACGGCTGGCACGGACGTCGCAAACGCGGCGTTGGTGAGAATTTTTGGCAATTTCGTCCCTATGTGGAGGGTGAAACACTGGCTAAAATTGATTGGCGACGTTCCGCACGCGATGAACATATCTATGTGCAGGATAAAGAGTGGGAAGCAGCCCACACCCTATGGATTTGGGCCGACAATTCGCCCTCGATGTTGTATAAATCTGCACTTGCAGACGTATCCAAACAATCGCGCGCAATGGTTTTGGCGCTGGCGCTTTGTGACATTTTAGCCAGAAGCGGCGAACGCATTGGCTGGCCAGGTGTCAGCAAACCTTCATCACACAGAAATGCTGCCGAAAATATTGCCGCCGAACTCATGCATGCCAATCTGGATGTTGGGTTTCCGCCAACAGAGCATGTAAAAAAATTCTCTGAACTCATCATGATCAGCGATTTCCTTGATCCGATTGATGAGCTGATTGAAAATATAAACGCCATTGCCCGTCGCGGTATCCGCGGTCATATTGTGCAAATCATAGATCCGGCAGAAGAGAGCTTTCCCTATGCAGGGCGAACCGAATTTTTGGACCCTGAAACCGGCTCAACATTTATTGCAGGGCGTGCAGAACAATTGGCAGGTGACTACACAAAACTGTTTTCGGCTCGAAAACAAACCCTAACCAATCACCTGACACGCCTTGGCTGGAGCCATGTAATTCATCATACAGACAATCCGGCCTCAACCGCTCTCGTCGCTTTGCACTCAAGACTCAGTAACGAACAGGCCTATAATTCTGGGGCATCGCAATGAGCCTGCTTCCCATTGCATTTGCTTCACCCTGGATTTTGCTGGCGCTTGCCGCATTGCCAATAATCTGGTGGTTACTGCGCTTAACCCCGCCAAAACCCAGAGAAGAAGCCTTCCCACCAACCAGGCTTTTATCACAAATTCCCAAGCAGGAAGAAACCCCTGCCCATTCGCCCTGGTGGCTGGTTTTACTTCGCCTGGCAATGGCAGCACTGGTAATTCTGGCAATGGCAGGCCCGATCTGGAACCCACAAAAACCGGTAGTCAGTGGTAACGGGCCATTGCTGGTAATTTTCGACAATAGCTGGGCGTCTGGTGCGTCATGGCCGGCTCAAATCGCCACCGCAAACCGGATCATTGATCAGGCAAATGCTGATGAACGGCCGGTTTCGTTGCTGTTTGCAGTTGGTGAGAACGCCGCAAACCAGATTGGGATTTCGGCAGTTCAGGCCAAAAAAACACTGCAGGCCGCAGTTCCACAACCTGTTATGGCGGACTGGTCTAAAACAATCAAAATCCTAAAAAATCTGCCAAAAGCAGCAAGACCCACTTCAATAATATGGCTCAGCAGCGGACTTCAAAATACCGATGATCTGTTGCTCTCAAAACTTCTAAAAGAGCAAACAGCCGCTGATTATCAGATATATTTACCCGATCTTAGCCAACTCGCCGCAATTACAAACGCCACCAATGATCCCTCAGCAATGGAAATTGCCGTTAAACGCCCTCAATCGACGCAAAGTCTATCTGGAGAAATCATCGCCTTTGATGAACAAGGCCGCTCATTAGCAACCACACCTTATACATTTAATGAAGGCGCTACACTAGCCAAAGCGCTCTTCAAACTGCCGGTTGAACTTCGCAATGATATTGCCCGAATTGATATATCTGGCAAAACCAATGCCGGTGGTGCCTATCTGCTGGATGAGAAATTTCAACGCCGTCGCGTCGGGCTTATTTCGGGCGAAAACAGCGACCTTGCGCAGCCCTTGCTCTCGCCGCTTTATTATATCTCAAGAGCATTGGGCCCCTATAGCGAACTGCGCTACCCCGATGATGCAAACATTTCCAACGCCGCAAAATCCCTGATAGAAGATCGCGTTTCCACCCTGATAATGGCCGACATAGGTACAATTTCAACCGATACCGCCGCAACCATCTCAAAATGGGTGGAGAAAGGTGGCATGTTAATACGCTTCGCCGGTCCTCGTTTGGCCGCCTCAGCAAGCAATGCCCTCATTCCTGTTTTGCTGCGCAATGGAGGGCGTAATCTTGCCGGCAGCCTAACATGGGGCACCCCGCAACCATTGACTTCATTCAGCCCGCAAAGCCCTTTTGCCGATTTGAATATTCCTGATGATGTGACAGTCTCACGGCAGGTATTGGCAGAACCCAACGCGAACCTTTCACAAAACACCTGGGCAAGCCTTGCCGATGGCACACCATTGGTAACAGCCGCCAAACGGGGCAATGGCTGGATTGTTCTGTTTCATGTAACGGCCAATGCCTCCTGGTCAAATCTGGCACTTTCCGGCAGCTTTGTTGAAATGTTGCGCCGCGTGGTCCGGCTTTCGGGCAGCGCAGTTTCCGGCAAAAATATCTCAGCCAACGGAGCAAAAGAAACTGTCCTGCCGCCCTTTAAAACCCTCAACGGCAAGGGTCAGCTTGAAAACCCGCCAGGCAATGCAAAACCGCTGGCTTTACGCAGCGGCAAACTCAACATTGCCAATTACGACAACCCTCCTGGACAATATGGCAGCGCCGATGGATTTGTTGTACAAAACCTGATGAATGCATCCAGCAAAATTGTGCCAATTGACCCAGAAAACCTAAACGGCAAGCCCGTGAGGCTGGCCTATATTGCCGATGCTGCAGAAAAGCTACGCCCGTGGCTGCTTGCCTCAGCCCTTTTATTGCTGGCACTTGATTGCCTGGCGGTCATTTGGATGGCGGGGCTTTTATCACGCGAGATCATCAAACCATCCATGGCATTGATCTTTCTTGGGCTTTTAATGTTTATGCCGTCCAATCAAGGTTTTGCCCAGAACAGTGGCAATACGACAACTGGATTTGAGGCAACATTATCGACCCGGCTTGCCTATGTGATCACCGGGAATTCAGAAGTTGATGAAATCAGCAGGCAAGGCCTCATCGGCCTCACCGCCTATATTCATTCGCGCACCTCGCTCGAACCGGGGCCACCGGTAGGCCTGGATATATCAAAGGATGAATTGAGTTTTTACCCACTGATTTATTGGCCGGTTGATCCAGATGCAAAAATTCCCGATGCAAACTCAATGGCCAGAATTGATGCTTTCATGAAAAAAGGCGGCACGGTTATTTTTGATACCAAGGATGCGCTTTCCGGCGGTTTTGGCGGGGCAACCGTATCCCGCGCAACAGAAAAACTGCGCGAAATGCTTGCCGGTCTCGACATTCCACCATTGGAACGCGTTCCCTCCGACCACGTTTTAACCAAGGCATTTTACCTGCTCAAAGTCTTTCCCGGCCGCTTTAATGGCGACACCTTATGGGTGGAGGCAAGTGAGCCGGAAACCGACAATGAGCGCCCGGTACGCGTTGGAGATGGCGTATCTTCCATCATCATCACCAGCAACGACTTTGCTGGTGCCTGGGCAATAGACGAGCAAGGCAGGCCACTTTTACCAACCGTTCCCTCCAGCCCCATTCTTCGCACCTATGCCTTCCGGGTTGGCGTAAATCTGGCCATGTACACGCTAACCGGAAATTACAAATCCGATCAGGTGCATATCCCCGCCCTGCTGGAAAGGCTTGGCCAATGAGGTGGATATCCAGATGAATTGGCACATAAGTTTTGATCCGGTATTTTCCTATTGGCTGATCGCGGCCCTTGGCGCAATCGCCGGAATTATCGCAACTTTTGGGCTCTACCGTAGCCTGCGAGGCAGCTGGTTTCGCCTGGCTGCCGTATTGGCGCTTGTGCTTGCCCTGCTTAATCCCACGCTCCTGCAGGAAGACCGCGAAAAACTGAAAAGCGTTGTTGCTTTGGTTATTGATGAAAGCGACAGCCAGAAACTTGCCGGGCGCAACAAGCAGACTTTGGATACAGCCATTGCCGTAAAGCAACTATTGGAACGGTTAAATGGTTTTGAAACCCGCATCATTACCGCCAAGAACAATGAAAATATCGACGAAGAAGCGTCAACCGCCCTGTTTACAGCACTTCGAAAAGGCCTGCAGGATGTGCCACCTGAAAGGCTCGCCGGGGCTATTTTCATTACAGATGGGCAGGTGCACGATATCCCCAAAAGTGCAAAACAGGCGGGAATTTCTGCCCCGGTCCACGCACTAATCACCGGAACTGCCGATGAATTCGACCGAAGAATTGTTATTGAACGCGCACCTCGCTTCGGCATCGTTGGCGAAAATCAGACCATTAGGTTTCGAGTTGAAGACAGTAATATTCCAAAAGGTCAAACCGTCGAGGTGCGCACTATTATTGACGGAGACTTTCATTCAAGCGTGATTGTTCGCGAGGGCACGCCGCATAATTTCACCTTCAAGGTGCCCCATGGTGGTAAAACCATCATCGAATTTGAAGCAGAAACCGTTGATGGTGAAATAACCACACAGAACAACCGCTCATTTACGGTACTTGATGGTATTCGCGAAAACCTGCGGGTTTTGCTGGTTTCAGGCGCGCCCCATTCAGGCGAGCGCACCTGGCGCAATCTGCTAAAATCAGACGCTTCCGTTGATCTCGTACATTTCACCATTCTGCGCCCCCCCGAAAAGCAGGATGGAACACCGATAAACGAATTATCACTGATTGCCTTTCCAACGCGCGAACTATTTGTTGAAAAAATCGACAGTTTCGATTTGATAATATTTGATCGTTACCAGTTACGCGGTGTTTTACCGGTTTTGTATTTTGACAATATTGCCCGATATGTACGCGATGGTGGCGCGGTGTTGATTGCGGCAGGACCTGAATTTGCCGCCAATCAAAGCATATTCCGCACCCCTATTTCACCGATATTGCCGGCAACCCCCAGCGGCGAGATAACCGAAAAGCCGTTCTATCCGATCGTTTCTGATGCCGGAAAAAAGCACCCGGTAACCAGAGGATTAAATGGTGGCCACACATCACCACCAAAGTGGAGCCGTTGGTATCGTCATATCGGTAGCTCTGAAACCACTGGTGATGTGATAATGAATGGCCCGGATGACAAGCCTTTATTAATACTGGATCGCCCGGGCGACGGGCGAATAGCGGTATTGATGTCAGATCATGTATGGTTGTGGGCCAGAGGGTTTGAAGGCGGTGGCCCGCATGTGGCTCTGTTGCGCCGATTGGCCCACTGGTTGATGAAAGAACCACAACTGGACGAAGAGGCTTTGACGACGAAAAGCATTGGCCAACGTCTCGAAGTTACCCGCCAGACAATGGGGGAAGATCCCGGCCCGCTCAGCATTCTTTCGCCGACCGGCAAGCTTAAAAAGGTTCCTTTTAAAAAATCCAGCGATGGCATTTGGAAAGCCGTCGTCAACGCAGAAATACCAGGCCTTTACCAACTCGCCAATGGCGAATTGCGGGCGCTTACCCATGTTGGCCCTGCCAATCCGCGGGAATTTCAAAATGTGACCAGCTCGACCAGAAAACTAGCAGCTATCGCAAAAGCAACCAACGGCCTGATCAAACGTGTTGATGCGGGTAACGGGCGAATTGAAATTCCAAGAATATTGCCCGTGCGGGGCAATAGTGCCACCGCCGGAAATGACTGGATTGGCCTTAAAACCACCGATGCATCTATATTAAAAGGCATAACTCAGTTACCGCTGTTTTCCGGGCTTCTTGGCCTCGCCCTGCTGCTTGCAGGCCTGTCGGCTATGTGGGCACGCGAAGGGCGTTAGCTTTGAAAAGGCCGCGCAACGCCTGAATTTTTTGCAAGCGCATTATCCTCAAGTTCAAGCACCAAAGTGCGCCCCAAATCGACTGGTCTGGGCATCACGATATGATTTTGCGGCACTTGGCGAAAACCAAAAGGTGCATAATAGGCATGGTCGCCAACCAGCAAAATCATATTGGCGCCGCCCGCCGCAAAATTTCCCTTTGCGGCAATTATCGCCGTCTGCATCAAAGCCTTGCCAATACCTTTGTTTTTAAAGTCTGGCAAAACCCCTAAAGGCCCTAATAATAATGCTGGCTGATCACCAATCAATATCTGCGTCTGGCGAACACTGCCAATCACCTTGCTATCGCGCAACGCAACATAGGAAAGATGCGGTTCATGCGGCACGCCTTCACGCAACCGGTAAGCCGCACGAGCATACATGCCCGGCCCAAATATCAATTGGGTAATGGCCTCAATATCTTCAAAATGCGTGGTAAGCTCGGGGGTAATTGTAAACGGATGAGTCATGAATTTTCCAACGGTAAGACTTGTAAACCAGGCCGTCGGAAAGGCATTCAGCTGATGCAATTATCGACGACAGAAAGCCTGCTCATTTTGAGCGGCCAAATCTTTCTCATATCGTCGTCGCAAATTCATTGTGTGCTTCTCAATTAAAACTCTTAAAACCAATTATCATCAATATAATTTGCAGTCTAGCAAACAATTTACAAGTTAGATATTTTACCCAATGGGCAATCGGGGTTTGCTATGGGCTCAAAATAATAAAAATACCAGCTTTATCACCACCTTACCAAAGCGAATTGAATCAACTTCTAAACCCAAAAATTCCATTCAGCTCCAGAATTCAGGTTTAGCTTCATCATTCAGGGTTTCAATAATACGCGCTCGTGTACTGGGCGTCGCGTCATCCGGCAAATTATCCAAAGGAAATAAGCGGCATTCAGCAATTTCCATATTGGGTTCAGGAAGGTTCGCCTGGCTCCATTCCCGGCATAAATATAAAGCCACATGGTCTTGCCGCGAGGCCTTACGATTGAGATAAATGCCAATTAATTCAGGCTCTGCTGTAAGAGTAACATTGGCCTCTTCCTGCAACTCCCGCCTGATGGATGTACCCATGGTTTCACCACGCTCAACACCGCCGCCGGGCAAATACCAACCTGGCACATAGGTGTGTCGAACCAGCACGATATTGTTGTTTTCGTCGATTACAATTGCCCGAACGCCAAGTGTAGCACCCCGGGTCAACATCGCACTCCACATAAAAAGTCGTTGGGATAATCGCTGCCTGAGGTTCATTGTGCAGCACCCGCGCTTTAGAACAATGCCTTAAACGCTTCTGGCAAAATGTCCTGATGGGTCCATACATAAAAGAACAATGCGCTTAGGCCAAAACCGGAAACAAACCAAAGTAAATTTAACCAGGTGGATTTTTTGTACCCTTTTGCCCTTTGGATTGCAGTTTCCTCGTTCAACAACAAAGAACTCCACTCCCCTTCGAGAATTTGCTCACGTTCCAAAACCCGCTCGGCCACGTAATTTGAAACCGTGTCAGCCACCATTCCAAGGTCATGGGATTCCGCCAATACCACACGTCCTGCTTTGGTATCCTTCAAAAAGCGATAGGTGCGTTTGTCATGTCCCATCGAGACATGCGCTGTCATATCAATCCACAGACGCGGCGGTTTTCCGGTACTAAGGCCAAATTCAAATTGATCATGCCCGTCGGGCAATTGCTCAAACAGCGGCCTGACCTCATCGCCAAACAACTCCAAGCGTGCAAACTCCGCCTCTTTTAAGTCAACAACAACGTCATTTTGGCTGGCCTGTCGGTTTTTAACGTCGCTTAGGGCCGCAGCAAGGCTTCGTTTCCGCGCAGCACGCTCTTCAAAATTCTTGACAACATTTGGATGGTTGCTAACACCTTCACTCACGGCAGCTCTCCAGTTTACTGATACATATCCCAATACAGGCAATTTTATTGTTTAACAAATTCTTGCAAAAATAGCACGCATTTTCGGGATTGTGGCTCAAATGAGATCCATTGAATAAATCAAATCACAATTTTACTCAAAAGTGTATCACTCAACTGGTTGGGGGCTTTCGATCTTTTTTTCGTTTTTTTGGCTTTCCTGATTTGGGCTTCTTGCTCATTTTAAATCCACCTGAATCAGAGCCTTCAGGCTTTTTGCCCGTCCACGCCTTTTTCTTGTTTGGTCCTTTGGAAGCAGGTGAAAAATCACCATCAGGCTTTGATCGAGGACCCGGTTTCCCCTTATATTTTTGTTTGCCATCGGGCTTCTTTCCATCATACGATTTTCGGTCCTTGCGGAATTTCTTTCTTGGCCCATCCCTTCCCGTCGGTTCAGAAACTGAATCCGGCGCCTTATCCAACCGCTTGACCGTCACAGATTTCTCAAGCCGCATATCCGGGCCAACGGCCTCAAGAAACCCTTCAACACTGGCGGGCTTAAACTCAACAAACGTATTGGTTTGATTGATAATAATCGCCCCAAGATCGCGTTTACTGATCTTGCCAGCCTTACACAACATTGGAATAAGCCATCTAGGTTCAGCAGAATGTTTGCGGCCAATTGATAGCGAAAACCACGCCCCATCGATAAAATCGCTTGTCGGGCGGGTTTTGCGTTCACCACGAGGCGAATTATTTCGCTCTGACTGTCTGTTATCAAAACCGCCTTCGCTTATCTCTTCCGGTGCAGAACGCCCAGCCCGATAAGCACGAATAAATGCAGCAGCAACCTTATCA
>JAJRQF010000063.1 GCA_024280375.1 Alphaproteobacteria bacterium
GGCCTGCCGTTGATCGTTTCCTTGTGGGCGCTAACCTGGGTAGATCTGAACAGCTGGGTGTCAAAAATCTTTTTTGGCTTTCAGATTGGCGGTGTCACAATATCTCTGTCGGTTGTGTTCATTGCCGCATCAGCGTTTCTTGGCGTGCTTGTGCTTACGCGCCTGTTGACCAGATGGCTGGATACACGGGTTTTGTCACGCACGCAGATGAACCGCGGTGTCAGGGATTCAATCAAAACCGCGATGGGTTATTCCGGTTTCATTGTCGCCACCTTGATTGCTATTTCCTTTACCGGGCTTGATTTTTCAAAAGTAGCTATTGTCGCCGGAGCGCTTTCCGTCGGCATCGGCTTTGGTTTGCAAAGTGTGGTCAACAATTTTGTCTCCGGGTTAATTTTACTGGTTGAACGCCCCATCAAAGTCGGTGACTGGATTGTGGTTTCCGGTGGCGAGGGTTACGTTAAAAACATAAAGGTTCGCTCGACAGAAATCGAAACCTTTGATCGTGCCACCGTTATTGTGCCCAACTCCAGCCTGATCAGTGAGCCGGTGCAAAACTGGACACATTCCGATACTATCGGGCGGATCAAAATCCTGGTGGGGGTTTCTTACGATTCTGATCCCAGGCAAGTTGAGGAAATTCTGGTCAACTGCGCCCGCCAAAATGATGATGTGCTTTGTGACCCCGCACCGTGGGTGGTGTTTTCAGATTTCGGCGCCAGTTCCCTTGATTTTGAACTGCGGGCTTACTTAAGAGATGTGGACCGGGTCGTTCGCGTGTCCAGCAGCCTTCGTTTCGAGATGTTTGATGCACTCAAAGCAGCCGGAATTGAAATTCCCTTCCCGCAAAGAGATATCAATATCCGCAATATCAACAAGCTCGAAGATCAACTGCAAAGCAAAGACCATGTCGAATAAGGTCCGGGCCTACGATCATCTGGTGTTGTGTGTGGATGAACTTGAACAAGCGCGGGATTTTTATATCCGGGCGGGCTTTACCATGACCCCGGTAGCCGTACACCCTTTTGGCACTCACAATTGCCTGGCACAACTTCAGGGAAATTTTCTTGAAGTGATTTCAGTCAATGACCCTTCATTGATCTCAGATCTCGGATTGCGTAAATTTTCCTTTCCTGCCTTTAACCGCGATTTTCTCTCCACCCATGAAGGTTTTTCCATGGTGGTGTTTCAGGGCGAAAATGCATCACGTGATGCGGCGGAGTTTGCTGCCAAAGGTCTTGGGTGTTATGAACCGTTTGATTTTTCAAGGAACGCCAGATTACCCGATGGCACGGATGTGACGGTGAGTTTTTCGCTTGCTTTTGTTACTCACGCGGACATGCCTGAAACAGCGTTTTTCAGCTGTCATCAACACGCGCCGGAATATTTCTGGAAACCGGAATATCAATCCCATGAAAACACCGCCCGGACTATAGTCGACACCATAATGGTGGCCGATGATCCGTCGCAATATTCCGGGTTTTTCAATAAGCTGCTTAACTCAACCGGTAAGAACAATGACCGCAATGAGCTTGCTTTTGCTACCAACGGCGGTATGTTCAGCCTGTTGACGCAAGATCAATGGCGGCAACGTTTTACCGGCGAGTTACCCCCTGATCTCAACCAGGGCCCGCGTATGGCTGGATATACGATTGCTGTCGACAGTCTTGAAAAAGCGACGCACTGTCTGTCAAAAAATGATATCGCCTACACCTCATCACAATCGGGTATATTTATCTCTGCCAAAACGGCTCACGGGTGTGTTATTGAGTTCATAGAATCCGCCTGAATAAACTTCACAGGAAAAATCCATGATGCCTAATGCTGTTGTAACTGTTGGCTCCACTAAATTTAGCAATGATTTAGCGCTGACGCTGATCGCCGGTCCGTGCCAGATGGAAAGCCGTGATCACGCTCTGGAAATGGCCAGTGCACTGAAAGAAATCACCCAGCGACTCAACATTGGTCTGGTCTATAAATCCTCTTTCGACAAGGCCAACCGGACCAGCACATCAAGCAAGCGTGGATTGGGGTTTGAGGCATCTCTGCCGATCTTCGCTGAAATTCGTGAAAGCCTTGGGTTGCCTGTTGTGACTGATGTGCACGAGATAAGCCAGTGCGCTGTGGTGGCAGAAGTTGTCGATATCCTGCAAATCCCGGCATTCCTGTGCCGTCAGACCGACCTGTTGGTGGCAGCCGCCAAAACCGGCAAAACAGTCAATGTCAAAAAAGGCCAGTTTCTGGCACCGTGGGACATGAAAAATGTCATTAGCAAAATCACCGAAGCCGGTAATTCAAATGTTCTGGTGACAGAACGTGGCACATCTTTTGGCTATAACACGCTTGTTTCAGACATGCGTTCGCTGCCGACCATGGCGGAATTTGGTGCCCCGGTGATTTTTGATGCCACGCATTCGGTGCAACAACCCGGCGGACAGGGCACCACAAGCGGTGGTGAGCGTAAATTTGTGCCCGTTTTGGCCCGTGCGGCAGTGGCAGTGGGTATTGCCGGTGTGTTTATCGAAACCCACCAGGACCCGGACAAGGCACCTTCAGACGGACCCAACATGGTGCCACTCAATCGGATTGAAGCGCTGATCAAAAGCCTGATGGCCTTTGATGCCGTGGCGAAAACAGAATAATCGCAGGTTAAAAATGCATTTTCTCCTTTCATCTATAATGGAAATATTCAACGCCACAGGGAATTCTGCGGCGCAACGTGTGGCTGAAAAAATTAAAACCGTGCCCGATCATGGCTTTACCGAGAAGTTTGCACCGGAGCCGGTGTTGAAGCATTTGAGTATGACGTTGTTTTTGCCCGGTGCACATGCCTTTACCGCTGATATTAATGCGGTAGCTGAACATCTGCCGTGGGGGAAACTTGGCAGTCACCCGCCAGCCGGTGTTACAGCATCAGGGCGTACCTTTTGCCAGATTATTGGACCAGAAGGGCTTATCAAAGATGATGGCTTCCGGATGGGGGTTTATTTCCAGGCACCCGATGTTATGTATCCATCGCACTGGCATAATGCTGAAGAAGTGTATTATGTCCTGAGCGGTACGGCATCATGGCAAAAGGACAAGGCGCGCTTTGCTACACAAAGCCCGCAAAGCCTGATACATCACAGACCAAACCAACCCCATGCCATGCACACACAAAAAGAGCCCTTGCTGGCGCTATGGGCATGGGTCGGCGATATTGGTTTTGAAAGTTACGGGATTGAGTAATGCGGCAACGGCGTTTTCAGCCGCGGCCGCGATAAGGCTCAACACCTTGTGGAGCCAGCCATACACCTTCGGGCACATCGCCTGTTTGCCAGAAAATGTCGATGGGCATGCCGCCGCGCGGATACCAGTAGCCACCTATTCTGAGCCATTGAGGATCTAGCAGTTCAATCAGTTGTTTAGCGATGGCGATGGTGCAATCTTCGTGGAAGGCGCCGTGGTTGCGGTACGATGCGAGATAGAGCTTGAGGGATTTGGATTCGACAATCCATTTTCCCGGTACATAATCGATGACAATATGGGCAAAATCCGGCTGGCCGGTTACCGGACACAGTGAGGTGAATTCCGGGCAGGTAAATCGCACTACATAAGCAGTATCTTCATGCGGGTTGGCGACACGCTCCAGGGTGGCTTGCTCCGGTGACGCGGGCAAAGGGGAGTGTTGGCCCAATTGTTCTAAGTCTGACGGCGTATTTGCCATGATCTTTGCCTCAGTTTTCCGGGCCGGAATAGATACAGCCTTCGCGGCAGGTCGGGCGTTTGACTTCAATTTGCGCCAGTCCCCTTAGGTCAGGTTCGAGTTTTTGCCAAATCCACAAGGTGATGTTTTCCAGGGTTGGATGTTCGAGGCCGGAAACATCATTGAGGAAATGGTGGTCAAGTTGCTGACGCACGTCTTCAATTCTGTCTTCCAGTTCGGCAAAATGCATAATCAGCCCGCTGTCGGCAGCCGGTGTTCCGTCAATTGCCACCTCCACTTCAAACGAATGACCATGGATGCGCGAATTGGGATGACCCTCAGGCGCTGTGGGCAGGAAATGGGCTGCCTCGAAA
>JAJRQF010000064.1 GCA_024280375.1 Alphaproteobacteria bacterium
AGTGGCCGTATCTGATGATGCTGCGTCAGAAGAAGTTTCCGCTGAAGATGAGACGGAAGCCAAAGACGAAGCCTAGCAATTCCAGGGGCGCATTGTGCAGTGGCACATTGAGCCCCTTTTTTGCCCCAGAACCAATGAGATTGCACGATGCGATTACTCAATGCCATGCTGGACAAATTCGTCCAGACTGGAACCATTCGAATTGTTGACGCCGACAACAAACGCTATGAGTATAAGGGGGCGCCTGGCCCTGAAGTAACCTTGCGTCTAACCGACAAAAAGCTTAGCAGACGCCTGTTTCTCAACCCGGAATTACGTGCCGGTGAAGCTTATGTTGATGGCACATTGATTTTTGAAGAAGGCAGCATTCGTGACCTGTTGATGATTTTCGCCCTCAACCGGTCAAGCTTGCGCAATCAGCCCCTGCAAAAATCCATACGCAAGGTTTTGAAGCGCGTGCGCAGTTTCCATCAACGCAATTCAATCGCAAATGCGCGTGCCAATGTAGCCCATCACTATGACCTTTCGAATGATCTTTATCGCCTGTTTCTCGATGAAGACATGCATTATTCCTGCGCCTATTTTAACACGGACGCGGATACGCTTGAGGTAGCTCAACAAAATAAAATCCGCCATATTGCCGCCAAGCTCGATCTCAAGCCGGGGCAAAAGGTGCTCGACATCGGTTCGGGCTGGGGGGGCATGGCGATGTTCATGGCGCAACATTGCGATGTGGATGTGCTTGGTGTCACGCTTTCCAAAGAACAGCAGTCCCTGGCAACACAGCGCACCAGAGAACGCGGGCTTCAGGATCGCGTTAAATTTGAACTGACAGATTACCGCGACGTGGAGGGGCAGTTTGACCGCATTGTTTCGATTGGTATGTTTGAACATGTGGGCATTGATCATCATCAGGAATATTTTGCCAAAATAAACAGCTTGTTGACGCCGGAGGGCGTGGCTCTGGTTCATGCTATCGGTCGTAAAGGCGGGCCGGGAACAACGGGTGCGTGGATTAGAAAATACATCTTTCCCGGTGGCTATTCCCCGGCACTGTCCGAGACCTGCATGGCAATCGAGAAAGCCGGTCTATGGGTAACGGACATGGAAATCCTGCGCCTGCACTATGCCGATACGCTTATGGCCTGGGAGCAGCGCTTTCAAAAAAACCGTGAGAAGATTACCGACCTGCTCGATGAACGGTTCTGCCGCATGTGGGAATTTTACCTGATTATCTCGGAATTGTCCTTTCGCCACGGCAAACATATGGTATTTCAAATTCAGTTGAGCAAAAGTGTTGATGCCCTGCCGGTTACCCGCAGCTATATGAGTGAGGCAGAATCGCGTATGTTATTAAATCAAAAGTGATTTTTGTTGTGTCGAATTTGAAAATGGAATTTTCAAACCTGCCGTTTCTTTTCCGACAGAAAATGCAAGCACGAATTTCGTCCCTTACAATCAAATCTGTATAAAAATGTATTGTGTGGGTATCTCTGAATTTTCAAATTTTGCGCAAAAATATTTCATAACTCTGCCACGTTTGAGGTAATGTCCAATCATGGACAACAACACTTCCCTTGCCGCAACTTTTGATATCGACAGCGCTGATGATGGCGCTGCCGACTATCGCACAGCGCCCCACAATATCGAAGCCGAGCAGGCTCTGCTTGGTGCTATCCTCGTCAACAACGAGGCGTGTGACAGGGTATCGGCATTTTTAAAACCGGAACATTTTTTCGATCCACTGCACGCGCGCCTGTATGAGGCAGCGGCTGCCCTGATCCGTGCCGGACGCCCGGCAAGCCCGGTTACCCTCAAAACATATTTCGACAATGATGAAGCACTCGAAGAAATAGGTGGTGCACCCTACCTCGCCCGGTTGGCAGCGTCAGCTACAACCATCATCAATGCGGAAGATTATGGTCGCACCATTTTCGATCTCGCCACCCGGCGCGCCCTTATTGGTATCGGCGAAGAACTGGTAAATGACGCCTACGAGACGCTCGTTGACAGTGATCCCAAAGACAATATCGAGCGCACCGAACAGGCACTCTATGATCTTGCCGAAAATGGCAAGTATGGTCAGGGGTTTCAAAATTTTGGCGACGCCCTCACCCAAGCCGTTGATATGGCCGCCAAGGCCTATGAACGCGATGGCGGGCTTTCCGGCATCTCGTGCGGCCTTCAGGACATTGACGATAAAATGGGTGGCCTGCAACAATCGGATTTAATTGTCCTTGCTGGCAGACCCGCCATGGGTAAAACCGCGCTGGCCACCAACCTCGCCTTTCATGTGGCAAGAGCCTACAAAGCAAAACACGCCAGTGACGGCAGTCTTGATGTTGAAAACGGTGGCGTTGTCGCTTTCTTTTCACTGGAAATGTCGTCAGAGCAACTTGCCACGCGTATTGTCTCTGAACAGGCTGGAATTTCTTCGGAAAAAATTCGCCGCGGACAGATAAACGAAAGCGAATTTCATAAACTCGTGCAAGTATCGCAGGAACTGCAAAGCCTGCCACTCTATATTGATGATACCGGCGGCATAACCGTAGCCCAGTTGGCTGCACGTGCGCGACGCCTTAAACGCCGCGAGGGTGTGGGTCTGATTGTGGTGGATTACCTGCAACTGCTGGCCGGTTCAGCCAAAACCTCAAGCCAGGGCCGGGTGCAGGAGGTGACTGAAATCACCACCAACCTCAAAGCGCTGGCCAAGGAACTCAACTGCCCGATAATTGCGCTATCACAGCTGTCTCGACAAGTGGAAGCGCGTGACGACAAACGCCCGCATCTGGCTGATTTGCGTGAATCAGGATCGATTGAGCAGGATGCGGACGTGGTGTTGTTCATCTACCGCGAAGAATATTATCTGCAAAAATCCCAACCACGTGAAAATACGCCTGAGTTTTTCGAATGGCAGGAAAACATGGAGAAAATCACCGGGTTGGCCGAAGTGATCATCGCCAAACAGCGCCATGGCCCCACCGGCACCATCCGCCTGCAGT
Organism: Alphaproteobacteria bacterium; assembly: GCA_024280375.1. Classification (GTDB taxonomy): domain Bacteria; phylum Pseudomonadota; class Alphaproteobacteria; order Rhizobiales; family Rhizobiaceae; genus SZUA-100. The sequence continues at coordinate 3,003 of JAJRQF010000064.1, forward strand.
TCCAGGCCGAATTTACCCGCTTCCAGAACTACGCCCGCTCAGATCATACGCCGGAGCGCTTTGATTAGGATCAGGAGCTTTGGCATGGCTCTCAGGGCGCAAGAAACTTCCAAATCTGAATCCGAACCAAAAAGCCTGTGGCACGCGGTTTCACCACCGGGCAAAAGAATGGCACCCCTTCAGGGCTCGATTGACATCGATGTTGCCATCATCGGTGGTGGCTATACCGGTTTTTCGACGGCTCTGCATTTGTTGAACAGCGGTGCAAGTGTATGCATCCTTGAGGCTAACACTATTGGATCTGGTGGTTCGGGGCGAAACAATGGGCAGGTCATTCCGGTATTATCCCGGGTTGAGCCTGAGGATCTCGAACGCCATTATAGTGAGGCGGGAGAAAGATTAGTTGGGCTTGTCCGCGATAGTGCCGAGGATTTGTTTCAACTGGTGCGCCGCGAAAACATCGCTTGCGAGGCTGAGCAAACCGGTTGGTTTCAACCCGCACATACGGTTGCCCATAGTATTTTATGCGAAAAACGAAATGCCGCCTGGGCCGCACGTGGCGCCCCGTGCCGTATGCTTGATGCGACTGAAACATCAAATTTGTTAGGCTCAAATGCCTGGGATTGTGGCATGTTGAACCCCAGCGGCGGTCACATTAACCCGTTGATGTTACTGCGCGGACTGGCGCAAGCGTGTGATAAGCGCGGTGCACGGATTTTTGAAAATTCACCAGCACACACTATCATTCGCTCTGGCCAGCGCTGGCAGGTTACGACGCCACAGGGTTCTGTGCTTTGCAATGCAGTGTTATTGGCAACCAACGCTTACAGCGGTGAAATCTCCTCAACGCTTGCCCCCAAGGTTGCCCGGTCGATTATCCCCGTCACGTCCTGGCAGGTGTCGACAAAGCCGATTGATGAGGCTTTGGCACGTCAGATACTTCCCCAGCGTCAGGCTGTGTCAGATACCAGGGCAGATTTACGGTTTTTCCGCTATGATGCCCGCAACAATCTGGTCTCGGGCGGCGCTTTGGCATTGCCGTTTAACGGTGCAAAACGGATTAAAAACCTTATTGGCAGGCGTCTGCAAAAAGCCTTTCCGCAGATCGGAAAACCAGTATTTTCTCATGTGTGGTCAGGTCTGGTTGCCATCACCCCGGACCGATACCCGCATTTTCATCAACTGGGCCCCAATTATTGGTCAGCCGTTGGCTTCAACGGTCGCGGTGTGGCGCTTAGTGTGGCAATCGGGCGCGAATTGGCCAAGGCAATCAATGGCGCTGATTTAAAAGATCTTGCCCTGCCGCTGTCAGCCCCGACACCGGTGCGGTTTCATGGTCTGGTTCGTGCAATGGCCCGGACTGCCCTGCCCTATTATCGCTGGCGTGACAAACATCCAAAGAAGTAATTGTTTACTCATTTTGTATTCTCAGGTGAAACCTTGCGATAACGGAAATCGCAATGTGAAGCACCTTCCATCAAGGTTTGGGTGCGGGTCAGTTTTATGTTTTTACTGTATCCAATACAAAAACTGCCATCGCGATTGCATGATAACAGGTGCCCGATATGGCCCAGTCCCATTTCCTTATACATGCGGGCATATTCGCATCTGGTGATATTGTAATCCAGCTTTTCCGGTGTTTTTTGCAGGATGACGCGCTCAAGAGCATTATCCTTTTCCCATAAATACATATGAGAGGCAAAGTCCTCAAGATCGGGTTCATGGTCATATTCAGCCCGAAACGCTTTGCC
>JAJRQF010000065.1 GCA_024280375.1 Alphaproteobacteria bacterium
ATAAATTTCAGTATGGCCTTTTTGGCGCCCATACCCTTTGACTTCGGTGACAGTCAAACCCTGTACACCAAGATCGGTGAGTGCATTGCGCACCTCATCGAGCTTGAAAGGCTTGATAATAGCCATCACTATTTTCATGGTATTTCCATTCTGTGGTTGGGCTACCGTCTTCGATAACCGGGTTCCTAGACACCTTTACCCCCATGGCGTGGCGCTGATCACAGAATAGATACAAGATACATGCCAGATTCAGAATATTTTGGTAAGTTATTGTTTGGTAAGTGTAATTTTTTGGATTATAAAGGGCGGTAATGCAGCTAGTGTTAGCTATGATTAAAAAATAAGCATAAATTACAAAATGCACAATTATTAAACAGCAGGTTTATCAAACTCGTTTTTGGTCTTTAATACGAATAAGACCTTCCTGAGCAGTTGATGCAACAAGTCGGCCTGATTTGGTAAAAAGGCTGCCACGGGCAAGGCCTCTTGAACCAGAGGTGCTTGGGCTGTCTTGTGAAAACAGCAACCAGTCATTTAGATCTACCGGGCGGTGAAACCACATGGAGTGGTCCAGGCTTGCAACCTGAATATCGGGATCAAATACTTTTTTGCCGTGCGGATAAAGCGAGGTATCCAGTAAAGTCATATCCGATGCATAGGCAAGAATTGCTGCTTGTAAAGCGCGATCATCGGGAATTTTCCCCGTTGCCCTTAGCCAAATATTTTGTTCTGCGGGTAATTTTTTGTCGGTAAGAAAATGCTCAAGCGAAGTTGGCACCATCTCGATGGGGCGTTCCTTCATCCAATATGCACGAACATTATCCGGTATGCTTGCCAGTAGTTTTTCGTTTGAATTTCGTTCCGAAATAATTTCTTCCGGGTCCGGCTGGGCTGGCATTTCGGCCTGGTAATCGAGGCCGTTTTCTTCTCGTTGAAAAGAGGCCGACATGGAAAATATTGCGTGCCCGTGCTGGATTGCGACCACGCGGCGGGTGGTAAAAGAGCCGCCATCACGAATGCGGTCAACTTCATAAATTATCGGGATTTTGGGATCACCCCCGAGCATAAAATATCCATGGAGCGAATGAACATGGCGCGTGGGATCGACGGTTCGTTGCGCTGCGACTAATGCCTGGGCGATAACCTGGCCACCAAAAACCCGTTTCCAACCGGTATTGGGGTTGTGGCCACGGAACAGATTGTGTTCCAGTGTTTCCAGATCGAGTATATCGAGTAATTCTTCAACAGCAGTCGTCATAAAATCAGATTTCCATGGAAAGGATTAATTGGGATGGGGTATATCGGCGATGGTTATTTTGCAACAGCGAGATTGTTTAATGTCAAGGTGACAGTGGGTCAGAATGTGATAAACAGATGGAGAATATGGTTCAGGAGTGAATTTCCATGAATGAAAATTTGGCCAAAAATTCCGATAGGGTTGCCAATAGGGTGGATTGTTTGATTGCCGGTGGTGGTTATGTTGGACTAAGCGTTGCGGTGGCAATCAAGTCTGCCGCACCTCATTTGAGTATCACTATTGTTGATGTGGCGCCCTGCTCGGCAATTGAAAATGAGACCCGTGCCTCTGCAATTGCTGCGGCTGCAAGCCGAATGTTGAATGAGTTTGGTATCTGGAATGATATGCTGAAAGATGCGCAGCCGATTAACAAGATGATTATTACTGACAGCAAGACCAGTGATGTGGTGCGGCCGGTATTTTTGACATTCGGTCACGACGCCAACGAAGAAATTGTACATGAACAGGGCGAGCCTTTTGCCCATATGTTGCCGAATAAGACAATGATAAAGGCCTTGAGAGCCAAGGCTGAAGAACTTGGCGTGGAAATGTTGCATGAGGACTCGGTTGAGAGCTTTTCCAAGGGTGTTGCTACCACTTGCGTTAGCCTTGGATCGGGCAAAGTGTTTGAGGCGCGGGTGTTGATTGCAGCCGACGGGGTGCGCTCAAAGCTTCGAACCGCTGCCGGAATTAAGACTGTGCATTGGCCCTATGATCAAATGGGTATTGTTATTACGGTTGCCCATGAGCGCCCACACAATGGGGTTGCCGAGGAGCACTTTTTGCCCGCCGGACCGTTTGCGATACTGCCTTTGAAGGGCAACAAGTCGTCGCTGGTGTGGACCGAAGCATCCAAAGACGCCAAGCGCATTTTGGCCATGGATGATTTGATGTTTGAGTTGGAGCTTGAACAACGATTTGGGCATAAACTCGGCAATATATCCGTTGTTGGCGGGCGCAAAGCCTTTCCGCTGGGTCTCACCCTTGCGCGCGGATTTGTGAAAGAGCGGTTCGCCCTTGTTGGTGATGCGGCGCATGGTATTCATCCAATTTCTGGTCAGGGGCTTAATCTTGGGTTTAAGGATGCAGCAGCTCTGGCTGAAACAATTGTTGAGGCCGACAGGCTTGGGCTTGATATAGGTTCGCTTACAGTGCTTGAGCGGTATGAGCGTTGGCGCCGATTTGATACGGTGCAAATGGGTATTGTGACGGATGTTTTAAACCGGCTGTTTTCCAATGATAACCCGGTTTTGCGGCTTGCGCGTGATGTGGGACTTGGCATGGTTGAGAAAATGCCCGGATTAAAAGGCCGGTTTGTCAATCAGGCTGCCGGTCGTTCGGGTGGTGTCATGGAAAAGATGACCGGCGAACCACCGAGACTTCTGGTCGGCGAAGCAATTTAATGCAGTTTTGTTCGGGCGGTTAAATTGCGCCGGATACGGCGATGAGCCTCTGCCAGCAAAACGGAATCCTGCAACGCGTGAGCAAGGGCAATGGCACCTTGCCATTCAACAATTGCCTGTCTTGCATCGGCGAGTGCAATGGAGGGCCGTTCTCCCATTGTCTGCCTTTGTTTGGCAATCCAGATAATCAATTTGGAAAATGCTTCGGCCGCCTCTTTTGCAGCATCGGGAGCATTTTCTTTAAAATCCCGACATGCCAGGGCGATCGGGCAGCCATGTAAAACCCGGCTGCCATCGGAGGTAGCCAGCCTGTCGAATAATTGCACCAATTGTTTTCTGGGTTCAGGAGATATGGTTGAAATATCCTCCAGCATTCGTTCTGTTTCATTGGTAAATACCTGCGCCACCGCAAGCGCCAGTTTTGCCTTGTCTGGAAAATAATAATAGACATTGCCAAGCGGCACATTGGCTTCAAGCGCTATGTCTTTAATGCTGGCGCCATGAAATCCGTTGTACCAAAACAGTTTGGCCGCAGCTGAAACAAGTCTATCGCGTTTATTATTGGCAGCGGTCATGGTTTTAATCGTTCTCGCCATTGTCGAGCGGGTCATCCTCAAGCGGGCGCGCCTCAGATGGCAGTAAAATCGGGATACCATCACGGATTGGGTATGCCAAAGCTGCTTTTTCTGAAATCAACTCGTTTGCATCCAGATCCAGCTTAAGCGTACTTTTGGTCAATGGGCAAACAAGCATTTCCAGCATTTTCGGATCGAGCAGATTCTGTTTGCCTGAGGTATTCATCTGGTTGGCCTATTTCTGAGCTATTGCAGGGTAACACCGCTGTCTTCAGTATCTTTTGCCAGGGCAAACTCAGTGATGGCGATAAGGGTTTGGGCGCGGGTTCGAAGATCAGGTGCTTCCAGTAAAGCCTGTTTTTCAGCCGGGCCGTAGGGGCTCATCATAGCAAGCGTATTGACCAGCATTTCGGTGGATGCGGCAGATACGCCTTCCCAATCGGCTTCCATATCATTGGCATCAAGATAGGCTTTGAAGGTGCTTAGCAATTCGTCTCTGTCCACACCGCTGGAGGCGTCTGAATCTTCCAAAAGATCTTCTACAAACAGTTTGACCTTGCACCGACGATAACCATTTTTAGGCTTTTGCTCGCTGACAATTCGAAAACGGCAAATGCCAGAAAGATTGAGCAAATAGCGTCCGTCTCCAGCTTCCTGGATTGCGGTAATGCGGCCAATGCAGCCTACAGCACATAAATTTGATGTATCTTCGGTCTCACCATCTTCAAAACTTGGCTGGATCATACCAACCAGCCGGTCGCCACGAATAGCATCATCAATTAGTGACAGATATCGTGGCTCAAAAATGTTCATTGGCATATGCGCGCCCGGCAAAAGCAAGGCGGCACTAAGCGGGAAAATCGGAATAATCTCCGGTATATCCTCTTGTGTGTTATAGCTTTTGTTCCCGGCTTTCATGGTGAAGTTCCTGGAGTTTGTTTTTAAGAAAACAGAAGAGAGGAAAGCCCGCGCCGTCCTGTCAACGTCGCTGGATCCATTGGGCCCCAGATATCAAAGAACTGCACCAGCTGTTCGCGGGCACCATCTTTGTTCCATTTTCGATCGGCTGCAACAATTTTAAGCAATTGGCTTGCGGCTTCATCACGCTTGTTATGCGCATTAAGGGCTAATGCCAGATCAAACCGGGCCTGATGATCTTTTGGATTGGCTTGAACTTTTTTCTCCAAATCAGGCAGCGACCCAAGTTTTGCAGATTGTTCTGCCAATTCCAGTTTGGTCAGAAATTCCGCAATAGATGGTATGGTCAGATGCTCTTCCGGCAGGCTGGTTATGATGTTTCGGGCCAGCTCCATTTCGCCAACTTCCAGATAGCACGTGCCAAGACCGGCAATGGCATCGAGATTACCTTGCTCTTTATCAAGCACGGAAACAAAGACTTCGGCTGCTTGCGCTGCATCACCTGCTTTTAGCAATGCTGCGGCTTTTTCCATGGCAGCAGCAATTTCATCACCAGGTGCAGGTGTCGGATTTGCCGGAGATGGGAGTTTTTCCATAAAGGTTTTAATCTGGCTTTCCGGTACGGCGCCCATAAGCGCGTCAACTGGTTTACCGTCGACAAAGGCAACTACTGCGGGAATGGATTTAATGCCCATTTGGCCGGCAATCTCTGGATGTTTATCAATATCCATTTTGGCTAATACGACTTTGCCATCGGAATCATTGACGATTTTTTCTAAAAGCGGGCCCAATTGTTTGCAAGGCCCACACCACGGTGCCCAGAAATCCACTAGAACAATATGGTCGCTGGAACCTTTGATGACATCATCAACAAATTCAGCGGTGGTTATATCTTTGACCGGTGGTCTTGGCTGAGCCTCGGCTGCAGGTTCTGCCGGGGTCTGCGGGGATGGTGCAGTTTGCGTATATCCGGAAATCTGATTGTCGCCAAAAGAGGCTGAATATCCGGCTCCGGATGCGCCAGTATTTAAAGTGTTGGGATCATTACTCATGGCAATTTGCTCCATACCGTCCGGGTTAAACCGGGCTGGCTCTCATTTACATATTCAACTTTTAGCATATTGGTATTCAAAGTGATACATTCAATATGTAGGCAGAATATGGGGTGGGTGATTTACCGCATTGAGAAATTTGATCAGATCATCGCGGGCAATTGTTGTGGTGGCTGTGTTGATGAGCGGATGGCAGTTTAGAACATCATTTTCCATCAGTTTTTCATCAATAATCATTTTGACCACATTATTTGTGTCGTTGATCGGGGAAAACGCAGTGACCGAACCTGGCAAAACACCCAGATATTCCATCAGTTTTTCCGGTTTACCAAATGAAAGCCTGCTGGAGCCACCGATAATTTTGTGTAGGGTTTTTAAGTCAACCTTTGCATCTTCGCCGGCGGTTACCAGAAAGAAGTTGCTTTTCTTGTCTTTCAAAAACAGGTTTTTGGTATGGGCACCTTTGATTTGACCTCGAAGCTTTTGAGAATCCTCGACGGTAAATAATGGTGGGTGTTCAACCGTACTCGTGGTGATGTTTAAATTTTTGAGAAATTCAAACAGTTGGCCCGATGTTGTTGGAAGGTTTGTCATTTAATAGAATTCAACTCCCTATTTGCGGTTAATCGCTTACCTTGTGTCGGAAATTGGATCAAGGGCTGATCTGTTGGTCGCGACGAATTTGTAAAGCGCAGAATGATCAAGAATAGTTGGTCTTAAGCTCAATTTTAACCGGTTGGGAAATTGTGTGAAAATACCTGTTGCAATTGCGTTTGGGTTGCGTCATATATCGCCCGCTGGTCTGAAATACCTCTTTTGACCGGATTAAGTGAGCGGGCGTAGCTCAGGGGTAGAGCACAACCTTGCCAAGGTTGGGGTCGGGCGTTCGAATCGCCTCGCCCGCTCCAGATTTTACAGCATTGTTTTTTCAAACTGAATTTAGATTTGTCAGAGGCGCCCAATTATTTGTCGGCGGTGGGATGATGATAAGGTCATGCTGCGAGCTGTTGCTAAGAGTTTCGGTGTCGATTCCTCACCACATTTGCGACACCATTTTGAAATATCGATTGAAAATTCTGCCCGGATACGAGAATTGCCGCAAGGGATGTCGACATTTGTTTGTAGCATTCGAGGCTCAGCAGTAATTTGAGTATGCGGAAAGCATGAATAAAATTAAATATTATTCAGCGTGTTTTCAGCCTCGATTACGGAGTTTTACCTATGAGCCTGAAGGTTATAATACTGCTTTTAACAGGAATTATCGGCATTGGTGGTTTGATATTGTTTCAGACTATTGGATCCACAATAGATGGAGAGGGAATTCTCCGCGAACCATTTTATCTTGTTCCGGTAAGTTACATATTGATTGTTCTCGGTTTTGGGGGCGCTGCATTTATCCTCTTGCGGCGGTTAATTCGAGGCTAAATTTACAGGTGAAGAACTCTAGTACCAATTAAACTGGTGAATGTGTTTGAGTAATTTGACTTCAATACCGGATATTGAGACTTGCTTGGGCACGTTCATATTCAAACTAAAAAGGCCGCCTCAGGTGAGACGGCCTTTCAATGTGTTAAAGCAAATGGCGCTTTAACATGGTTGGTATGATGGTTTACATCATGCCGCCCATGCCGCCCATTCCACCCATGCCGCCCATGTCAGGCATGCCAGATGCGCCACCGGAATCTTTTGACGGTGCATCAGAAACCATAGCTTCAGTGGTTACAAGCAGTCCGCCAATTGATGCAGCATCCTGCAGCGCGGAACGAACAACTTTAACCGGATCGATAATGCCCATGGCGATCATATCGCCATATTCACCGGTCTGAGCATTGTAGCCGAAATTGGCCTGCTTGTTTTCCAGAACCTTACCAACAACGATTGAACCTTCGTCGCCCGCATTTTCAGCGATTTGGCGAATTGGAGCCTGTAGTGCACGGCGAACGATATTGATGCCAGCATCCTGGTCGGTGTTTTCACCGGTGGTTTTAATAGCGCTGGCCGCACGAAGCAGAGCAACACCGCCACCAAGAACAATACCTTCTTCAACCGCAGCGCGGGTCGCGTTCAGTGCATCGTCAACACGGTCTTTCTTTTCTTTAACTTCAACTTCGGTTGCACCACCGATGGAGATAATCGCAACACCGCCAGCCAGTTTAGCCAGACGTTCCTGCAGTTTTTCCTTGTCATACTCAGAAGTGGTTTCTTCAATCTGCTGCTTGATCTGGCCAACGCGGGCAGATACTTCTTTTTTCTTGCCAGCACCGTCGATAATGGTGGTTTCTTCCTTAGTGATGGAAACCTTTTTAGCTGTGCCAAGCATATCCAATGTGACAGTTTCCAGTTTGATGCCAAGATCTTCAGATATAACCTGACCACCGGTGAGGATTGCCAGGTCTTCAAGCATGGCTTTGCGACGATCGCCAAATCCTGGTGCTTTAACTGCAGAAACTTTCAGGCCGCCGCGGAGTTTGTTAACCACGAGGGTCGCCAGCGCTTCACCTTCGATATCTTCAGCGATAATCAGCAGAGGTTTGCCGGATTGAACAACAGCCTCAAGAATTGGCAGCATGGCTTGCAGGCTGGTCAATTTCTTTTCGTGTAGCAGAATGTATGGATCATCAAGATCGCAAAGCATTTTGTCCGGGTTGGTGACGAAATATGGAGAGAGATAACCGCGGTCGAACTGCATGCCTTCAACCACATCAAGGGTGGAATCGAGTGATTTTGCTTCTTCAACAGTAATCACGCCCTCATTGCCAACGCGTTGCATGGCTTCAGCAATACGGTTGCCAATTTCTTCTTCGCCATTTGCAGAAATAGTGCCAACCTGAGCAACTTCTTCCGAAGATTTGATTTTTTTGGCCTTCTTTTTCAGCTCTGCAACCACGTCAATAACAGCCATGTCGATGCCGCGTTTCAGGTCCATCGGATTCATGCCGGCAGCAACAGCTTTGGTGCCTTCGCGAACGATCGCCTGGGCCAGAATTGTTGCAGTTGTTGTGCCGTCACCAGCGGTATCATTGGTTTTGGACGCAACTTCACGTACCAATTGAGCGCCCATGTTTTCAAACTTGTCTTCAAGCTCGATTTCTTTGGCAACAGTTACACCGTCTTTGGTGATGCGGGGTGCACCAAAGGATTTGTCAAGAACGACATTACGACCCTTTGGTCCAAGTGTGACTTTTACAGCATTTGCGAGAATATCGACGCCGCGCAACATGCGTTCACGGGCATCGGTTCCAAATTTGACTTCTTTAGCAGCCATTATTTTACTCCTTGAAGCAGTTTATCGCTTCGTTTGAAAAAGAAATTTTATGATTGAGTATCTGGCTTAGCCAATGATGCCCATAATGTCGGATTCTTTCATAATCAGCAGGTCTTCACCGCCAATTTTAACTTCAGTGCCGGACCATTTGCCGAATAGAATGCGGTCTCCGGCTTTCACATCGAGGGAAACCAGCTTGCCGGCTTCGTCGCGGGCGCCTGAGCCTACAGATACGATTTCACCTTCTTGTGGTTTTTCCTGAGCATTTTCAGGGATAATAATACCGCCAGCGGTTTTGGTCTCAGATTCTACGCGGCGTACAACCACACGGTCGTGCAGCGGACGAAATTTGGTTTTGGACATGTTTTGTCATCCTGTAACAACAGCGATTAATTCGCTGAACTGATTTCAATACTAATTATTAGCGCTCGCACCAAGAGAGTGCCAGCAGAGGTGAGATAAGGA
>JAJRQF010000066.1 GCA_024280375.1 Alphaproteobacteria bacterium
CAACTGGTGCTGGGCGACAAAGACCATATCCCTCACAATCCGCCTGTAACTTCGAAGGTGATTACGATTACGGTAAAATAACGCCGCATCGAAAATACAATATAGCCAGCAATTAAGCGGGAAGGGGTTACACATCCCTTCCTGAATTTGCATGGGAAAGATGAAAGTGCACCTCTCAAGCGTGTTCGTTGGGCTGAATGTCGGCGCAAAACAGGTCGAGGGAAACATCTGGCCAAATCCGCAATTGGCAGCTTTTTGACCAGTGATCTGGTGTTTTTTGACCATCAAACCAAAAGAATCAACCCGATACCTGACCCGCTCGATCAAAAGTGTTACCTATGTGTCAGGAATAAACTGTACCCATGTGTCCAGTATGGACCCTGAGATAAATGGTGCCCGGGGGCGGATTTGAACCACCGACACGCGGATTTTCAGTCCGCTGCTCTACCCCTGAGCTACCCGGGCACTCTGCTTTGATGCACAATCATCTGAAGGTATCGCTCGATCATTGATATTCACCAATGACAGACCGCAGATGACGAAGTTTTAGCGAAGAATTGACCGCTAAAGGCACATTGCAAAAGCCAGCGGGTTATAGGCATTTCAACCTTCGCTGTCCAGCCTGTGAAGTCGCCAAATTGCAATTATTTTCAATGCCTGCCGAAATCCGCATTTGAACAATTATTTTGGCCTGATTTTATCGCGTTGAAGGGCAGGGGCAGGCCGCTACTTCAAGGCAATCAGCCAGCCGAAATCCAGTTGAAATGTACCGGATATCCTTCGCCCTGTAAAAGCGAACAGGTTTCATAAAGCGGAAGGCCAACCACATTTGTATAGGAGCCGATGAGTTTAACCACAAATGAACCGGCAATCCCCTGAATTGCGTATCCACCAGCCTTGCCGCGCCATTCGCCGGATGCCAGATAGCTGTCTATTTCATCCGAGGACAGTTTTTTAAACCGTACCCTGGTTTCAACCAGTCGATGCCGGACAGCGCCCTTTGGGGTAATCAGGGTCAGGCCCGTATAGACCCGGTGCGCCCGGCCTGAAAGCAGGCGGAGGCACATGGAGGCCTGATCCAGCATTTCCGCCTTGGGCAGGATTCGCTTTCCCTGCGCAACCACCGTATCGGCTGCCAAAACAAATCCGCGATCAAATTCCGGCACACGCTTTAGTTTTTCCAAGGCAAGCTCTGCCTTTTCCCTTGCCAGCCGTTTGGCAAGTGATCGCGGCGCTTCGGCTTTTTGCGGCGCTTCATCCGCATCAGCAGGCATGAGGAGATCTGGCTCGATACCAACCTGTCCCAGAAGGGCCAGACGGCGAGGGGAGCCAGATGCAAGCACAAGTTGGGGCCTGACACTCATCAATTCTGCCTTTTAAGAATGGAGCGGGCTACCGTTACTTAAAGCGATAGGTAATACGCCCCTTCGTCAAATCGTAGGGGGTCATTTCCACCAATACTTTATCACCGGCCAGTACACGAATGCGGTTTTTGCGCATGCGTCCGGCCGTATGGGCGATGATCTCATGATCATTTTCCAGTTTAACCCTGAATGTGGCGTTGGGGAGCAATTCGCTTACCACACCGGGAAATTCTAATACTTCTTCTTTCGCCATGCGACTAGACTAACCTTTCGAGACGTCTTGAGGGGCCTGTTTACCATTGATGAACTCAATAGCAGGCCTTGAATTTATTTTGCACCATGTTGGAACATTACGCAGGATATAGGTGCCTAAACCGCTGAAACCAAATTCTGTTTCAAATATTCCGAACAATTTCCAATACCTGTACGTTGAACCAAAGCTTTATAATCAGTTTCTGGCGAATCGTGCAACAATTCTTGCAGTTAAATCATCCCTAACTTGACGATACGCATCAAGAATGATGCTGCGGCGGCCCTGAATTTTGGTGGCATCGGCAATTGACCAGTTTTCAACATCAATCGAAAGGCTGCGTTTTATATCTAAAGCAACCGCATGGGCAACCGGCGACAGGGTGATGATGAGGTCAAAATAGCTGTCATCAAGATCTTCAAATGCGCGCGGTTCATGATCGCTTATGTCGATGTTTTTCTCAGCCATAACCTCCACTGCGAAGGGGTTGAATAATCCATCGCGAACACCAGCCGATGAAAAGAAGATGCTGTTGGGAAATTCCGCAATTGCAAGTGCCGCCGCCATTGGTGAGCGTACCGCATTTTGCGCGCACATGAAGAGCACAGATCCTGGAAGCTCACGTTCGGCTTTTGAAATCAATTAACCCCTCCAGTGCAAAACGCAGACAAGGGTAAACAGTCGCCTTGCGGTATCAAAGTCAATTTCGATCTTGCCATCCAGCCGATCTTTTAAGGTTTGCGACCCCTCATTGTGAAGCCCCCGCCGGCCCATATCAATGGCTTCAATCTGGCTTGGTGAGGATGATTTGATCGCCTCATAATAGCTTTCGCAAATCATGTAATAGTCTTTTACAATGCGCCGAAACGGGGTGAGGGACAATATATGCACGGCAATTTGCTCGCCTGCCTCGTTGGAAATGTCAAACACCAACCGTTTTTCAACAACCGAGATTTTTAACCGGAAAGGCCCTTCATCGGCACCTGCCGGTTGAAAGGAGTTTTCCTCAACCAAATCAAAAATGGCAACCGCGCGTTCATGTTCCACATCCGGGGTTGAGCGACCAATAGATGCATCATCCAGAACAACTTCCATCAGGCGCAGGTTTTTTGGATCCTTGCTCATGCCCGCCTCAAAGGTTCAATCTTGCTGCAACAGAACGGCCATGCGCTTCCAGACCTTCGGCCTTGGCCAAGGTGATAGCCGCAGGCCCGATCTGGCGCAATTGTTCGGGGCCACAGCGTAAAATGGATGTGCGTTTTACAAAATCCAGCACCGAAAGCCCGGATGAAAAGCGGGCCGAGCGCGCGGTTGGCAAAACGTGGTTCGAACCGCCCACATAATCACCCACCGCCTCGGGCGTATAGCGGCCAAGGAATACGGCGCCTGCATTTCTGACTTTGGCGAATAGGGCATCCGGGTCATCAACCGCCAGCTCCAGATGTTCCGGCGCAATACGGTCGATCAGTTGCGGGGATTGCTCGATATTCTCGACGACAATTATGGCACCAAAATCCTGCCAGCTTGCCAGCGCAATGTCTTTTCTTGGCAGGGTTTTAAGCTGGCTGGCAATGGCCGTTTCCACCTGATCGCCAAATTCTGCACTATCAGTAATCAGGATAGATTGGGCCGAAACATCGTGCTCCGCCTGCGATAGTAAGTCGACCGCTATCCAGTTTGGATCATTGCTTTTATCAGCAACCACCAGAATTTCAGAAGGCCCGGCAATCATATCAATGCCAACCTTGCCAAATACCTGTCGTTTTGCAGCCGCAACAAAGGCGTTTCCCGGGCCGACAATTTTTGCAACTGGTTTTATTGTGTCGGTTCCATGCGCAAGGGCCGCAATCGCCTGCGCCCCGCCAATCCGGTAAATTTCTGAAACGCCGGCAAGATGGGCCGCCGCCAATACCAGAGGATTAAGGACCCCATCGGGTGAGGGAACAACCATGGCAATGCGCTCAACCCCGGCGACCTTTGCAGGTATTGCATTCATTAATACGGAACTTGGATAGCTGGCTGTGCCACCCGGCACATAAAGCCCAACGCTTTCAATCGCCGTCCAACGCGAGCCAAGTTCAACCCCGATCGGGTCCGTATAGCGATCATCTTCGGGTTTTTGGCGTTGGTGATGTGCCTCAATCCGGTCGCGGGCAAGGGTGAGGGCAGCAAGTGTTTTTGCATCCACCTTTGAAAGTGCAGCTTCAACTTCATCAGCAGTAATTGCAAGCCTGTCCGGTGTCAGCTCAAGCCGGTCAAAACGGCTGGTATATTCAATTACCGCCTCATCGCCGCGCGCAACCACATTGGAAATGATGTCGCGAACAATCTGGTCAACGTCCTGCGACATTTCCCGCTTGGTCTCCAGCAGAAGACCAAATTTCTCATCAAAATCGCTTTGGCGAATATCCAGGCGAACGACCATTTTATTTTCTACTCGGATATTGAACTACGGGCTTAAGGCGTATCATTATCATCTTCGTGGTTTGGAAGCGAGGTGGTTTCCCAGGAAGCTGCCATATCGGTTAACTGCGCCTCGATACATTCGACATAAAGATGAATTGTAGCACCGCCAGCAAAAACCACTTCAATCACCCCTTCCGGGTCGGTCTCGTCGCTGTTTTCATTATTATATTTGACAGTCAGCAGGCTCAAAACCGCCTCTGGCTGTTTTTGATTGAGCCCCTGGCTTTGAACCTTGTTCACCCGCTCAAAATGCAAAATTGTCTTGCGTCGTTCGTAAGTTTTATCGGTAGAATTCCTGGTTGCTTTTTCCCAGACAAATCTGTTGAGTTCGATTACGAATTTCTTGCCCTTTGGGTCGAAATGTAAATCACCGACTTTCAATACAGCATCCTGGATATGGGCAGCAATGATCCCCAAATCCTGATCATCAAATGCAATGAGTTTTAATCTGTCCATAGTTTCGGTATTCCGCCAAGGGTTGCAAATTTGAAATGGTTATAGGCAAAGATCAACAACCTGTCATCAACAATCAAATATGGACCAAAACGCCAATTGCTAAGGGTGGTCCTGGCGTAAGATCAACAGATATTTACAGCTCTAATCGCGAATACGAACAATTTTCGCACCGCATTTAGAGAGCTTTTCTTCCAGCAACTCAAAACCCCGGTCCAGATGGTAAACACGGTTGACCGTGGTTTCCCCATCGGCCACCAGTGCCGCGATTACCAGCGATACGGATGCACGCAGATCGGTTGCCATAACCTCGGCACCATTCAGCCCCTCGACTCCGGTAACCGTGGCTTTTTGCCCATCCAGCGAAATATCCGCCCCAAGCCTTGCCAGTTCCTGCACATGCATGAAGCGGTTTTCAAATATCGTTTCAGTGATTTCTGATGTTCCGTTGGCCCGGGTCATCAATGCCATAAACTGCGCCTGTAGGTCAGTTGGAAAGCCAGGAAACGGCTCGGTAGTCACGTTTGCGGGTGAAAGTGCGCGGCCATTTCTGCGCACCTTAATGCCGCCCTCATCGACTTCAATTTCCGCACCGACCTTTTCCAGCGTATCAAGTACGGTCTGGAACAGATGTGGCTGAACGCCCTTCAAATATACCTCGCCGCCGGTCATGGTAACCGCCATGGCAAAGGTTCCAGCTTCAATACGGTCAGCGACAACCCGGTGCCGTGCACCATGTAATTTTTCAACACCTTCAATTGTGATTGTGGATGTGCCGAGCCCTGAAATCTTTGCACCCATCGCATTAAGGCAAGTGCCCAAATCAACAACTTCCGGCTCCAGAGCCGCATTTTCAATTGTGGTCGTGCCCTTTGCCAGACTGGCCGCCATCATCAACACATGGGTTGCGCCAACCGAGACCTTGGGAAAGCGGTAGCGTGTACCCTTAAGCCCGTTTGGAGCAAAAGCATTGATATATCCATGGTCAATGGAAATATCGGCACCAAGGGCCGCCAGGCTGTCGATGAACAGATCAACCGGACGGGTGCCAATGGCGCAGCCGCCGGGCAGCGATACGCGGGCTTCACCCATTCTGGCAAGCAGTGGCCCTATAACCCAAAAGCTCGCCCGCATTTTCGAAACCAGCTCGTAAGGAGCGGTTGTATCAATGATTTCAGCGGCTGAGAAATGGATTGTGCGCCCGCTCATTTCTGAAGTGCCGCGGCGTTTGCCTTCAACACGGTAATCTATCCCGTGATTTTCCAGAATACGAATGAGCGAATCGACATCTGCAAGCCGGGGAACATTTTCCAGAACAAGGCTTTCTTCACTCAGCATTAATGCAATCATCAACGGAAGTGCTGCGTTTTTTGCCCCGGAAATCGGGATTGTACCGTTAAGAGGGCCATTGCCCGTGACAAGTATTTTATCCATGAAGGGAATTTAAGCCTGTATTGGTGTGTGGAATAATCTGAAAAGGAGTGCCGGGTGAGTATGAAATCTTATTCTTCAATGTTTTTGTCGAAACTACGTCTTTGCCTTGCTTGTGCCTTGCGGTTTTTAAGATTTTGGCGCAATTGCTCAGCCAGTCGTTTCTTCTTAATCTCGCTTTGAGACAATTGTGCGTTGGTCTTCTTGGTTTTTGGCACGGCTATATTTTTTGTGTCATTGGTCATTGAACCTTAATAATGGAAAGCTGGCGGAAACAAAAGGCTTCGCTCTGGTGAATTATACCCATCTGCGCTTGCACTAACTTCAATGCTGTGGCATGAGGCGGGCGATCTGCAGAATTGTCGATAATCATCAAAGGCAACTCAGGTTTTGCTGTCGTAGCTCAGTGGTAGAGCACTTCATTGGTAATGAAGAGGTCCCGAGTTCGAATCTCGGCGACAGCACCATTATAATTGTTTAGTGAGCCTTGGCTTTAAACAGTTTTGGAAAAAAGCGACCGGTGGTTCTTTTGTATTCAGCATAGTCATCTGCCATCGCAGTTGTGCTGAACTTTCCTTCTTCATCCCGAGATGCAGCCCAGTATGTCGCGGCCATTCCGACGACAGGAACAATTGCCCAAATGTTCCAGCACGCAATCGCCCACCCACCCCAAAGCAACAGGTATGATGTATAAAATGGGTGACGAACATATCCATAGGGGCCGGTTTTCAACAGCCCGTGGGGGTTTTTCTCATCAAACGCCGATAGCAGTTTGGCTTCCGAAGACTCACCAATTGTCAGCCAATACAGACCATAACTCGCGAGCAATACCGCCAGTCCAATTATCTGGGCAAATGCCGGTTGTTGCAGGGTCCAGGTTAAAAAGCCAAACAAAGCCGCGCTGGCGATCACCAGAAACGAGATTATTCTGGTGCCATTTGGCACTTCACCCGGCATATTGAAATGATTTCGCATCGCCCAGGCGTGGGTTGCAATAATTATTGCTGCCAACAATGTAACTGCTGCATCAAGTATCATCAAAAAGCCCTTTACAATTCAATTCAATTGAGCGGCAACATATCTATTTTTGAGGTTTAGTCCATAAAAACAACGTATAAAATTCGACGGACTGAATTCAGATAATTTTAAGCTTGCTTTGTTACTGTGAATATCCACACCTTTGGATAACCACAAATGAACTGGGCTGGTTTTGTTTGATGATGCCAACAAAAATCTTGAGCATGCGCAACCTCTGTCTTTCATAGAGCGTGACGGCAACAATATGCCCATCATATTCCTGCATGGTTCAGGTTTCTCCAAAGACGTATTTACCAGGCAATTTGAAAGCGAACAATTGAAGGGCCATCGTTTGATCGCGATTGATCTTCCCGGGCACGGAAATTCGCCAGACGCCAACGATCCCAAGCTGACGTATTCATATTCTGGTCTGGCACAAGCGGTATTGCTGCAGATAACAAGATTAAATATTGAGCGTTGCATTGTGGTTGGTTGGTCATTGGGGGGGCAGGTGGCCCTCGAAATGCTGAATAATGTTCATAATATTGCCGGTGTCATGGCCTTTGGGGCACCCCCAACAACGGGCGGTGCGCTCGGTTTGTTACGGGCAATGATCTTTTCTAAAGACCTGCTTTTGGCCGGTAAGGCAAAGCACACATTGGCAGACGCAATACGGTTTGAGAAGGCCGCATTGGGGGAATTTGCAACAGGCCGGTTTGTTGATGCAATTATGCGAACAGACCCAAAAATGCGTCCATTGTTATCTCGCAGCATATTGTTGAACACTGGATCTAACCAACGCCAACTGGTTGAGAAAACCTCTGTTCCATTATGTCTTTTGCAAGGGGAATACGACCCGTTTGTTCGCGCAAAATACATGCAAACGGTAATTGGAAACACATTGTTTGGCGGTGAAGCGGTTATTTTCAAAAATACCGCACACGCACCTTTTTTGGAAAAGCAAAAAGAGTTTGATTTGCTTTTGGCCAATTTTGCCGAGGCCATCGAGTGTGGCAAAAGTAGCGTTGCTCCGGCCGCCCTATCTGAATTGGAAAATCAAAGACTGGCATCCTAATTGAGTCCAAACCCTGGTATGATTTTTCGGTCAAACTCAGCAGTAAAAAGCCCGACAAATATGCCGGGCTGTTTGGTCTTGGTCTTATGATTACAAAGCCTTAGGCTTCTCCAAATGATTACTTTGGAGAGAGCACCATCATCATTTGGCGGCCTTCAAGTTTAGGCTCTGCCTCAACTTTAGCAATCTCTTCTGTGTCTTCCTTTACCTTCTGCAGCAATTCCATGCCTAGATTAAGGTGAGCCATTTCACGGCCACGGAAGCGAAGGGTAACCTTAACCTTGTCACCATCATCAAAGAAGCGGCGAACGGCCCGCATTTTTACATCATAATCATGCGTGTCGATATTAGGACGCATTTTGATTTCTTTAATTTCGATGGTTTTTTGTTTTTTGCGAGCTTCAGCGGCTTTTTTCTGGGCCGCGTATTTATACTTGCCAAAATCAAGAATCTTACAAATCGGGGGACGGTTTGTTGGCGAAATTTCCACCAGATCAAGGCCTGCATCCAGCGCCATTTCCAGCGCTTCTGCAAGAGGAACGGTGCCTCGATTTTCTCCTTCAGCGTCAATCAGCTGAATTTCTTCTGCGGTAATTTCCTTATTTGCGCGCGGGCCAGATTTCTGCGGCGCGGATGCTCTATGCGGACGACGAATGGTTGTATTCTCCTCTAGTGGATAACGGTATATTCTGATGTAGTTTGAGCCAATAATCTATTGGACCCAAAATAGCTACTCTCGATAGCACGATTCCAAAATAAAATCACCCCTTCAGATGAATTCAAAATTTCTAAGATAACTTTGCATTTAAATTCTAATTTTGGCCCGATGGCCGCAATTTCTTTCCGCCCTATGCTGCACCGGGCTTTGCTTTTTCTGCGGCCTCATTTGCGGCTGCTGCTATCGCTTTTTTTTGATTGTCATTCAACTCGGTGTGTTCATCAAGGCCCGGTATTTGAACCCGTACTTCCTTGCGGGCAAATTCAATGCCGTTATCTTCAAAACACTTTTGCACCCGGGTAAAGACATCCTTGCGGATAATCCATTGGGTGCCGGGCTTGGCCATGAATTTTCCACGGATTACAATGCCCACATCATCCACATCATACACACCTTGCGACTTGAAGGTCTGGATCAAATCGTCCGCATATGCAGCCTCTTTCATTTCTGCACCAATGACCTTGAACAGTTTTTTGATTTTGTTGGTATCTGTCCCAAAGGGTACTGTGAACTTGATTTTCACAATCACCCAATCGCGCGAATTGTTGGTGACCTGCTTCATTTCGCCAAATGGAATGGTGTGAACCGGCCCTTTGTGATGGCGAAGCTGGAGAGAGCGAAGCGAGATTTTTTCAACAGTGCCAACCGTGGTGCCAATGACCAGATATTCACCAACCCGGAAAGCATCATCCACCAAAAAGAATATACCCGCGACCACATCTTTAACCAAAGCTTGCGCGCCAAAACCAACAGCAAGACCGACAATCCCGGCACCCGCAAGTAGTGGGGTTGTATCAACGCCAATATTGCCAAGTGCAATCAACAGGGTCATCGTCGTGATAACTGTCTGTAAGGTGAAACGCACCATAGGCAATACGGTTGACAGGCGTGAGCCACCTTGCCCGCCACCTTCGCCGCCGCCTGGTTCATCAGCGTTGAGATCAAAACCTTCAGCTGTTTGTTCTGCTGCAAGTTTCCGGTTGAGCAGCAGTGTCACGACTTCCCAGACCAGATAACCGATCGCTATTATCAT
Source organism: Alphaproteobacteria bacterium (assembly GCA_024280375.1). Lineage (GTDB taxonomy): Bacteria > Pseudomonadota > Alphaproteobacteria > Rhizobiales > Rhizobiaceae > SZUA-100. The sequence goes on from JAJRQF010000066.1 coordinate 9,808, forward strand.
CAACATTTCGAGGAATTTGCCAGCAAATTGCGCACCGACCCCCATTGATGCCATGTTTTTGAAATCAATATCCCAAAGATTGGCGATAATAATAATCAGCAAAGCAAACAATATTATGCGTCCAATGCGTATATAACTGCGCTTGGTTGAATTATAGGCAGCTTCCGCAATCAGCCCTTCGCCCTGCATTGGTGGAACCAGGTGGCGCACAAGCCCCCGTATTCCGGTGTCAAACGAAGGAGCAAAAAGCAATATCCCAAGCACCACGTATTGTTGACCGTTTATCAAATCAAATCGCCCGGTGCTGGCTATAATTTCGACCACGCACCAAATAAGCACGATTAGCCCGATGACAAACCATGGATAAATGCGAACAAACCGCATTTCTGTTGGGGTGATTTCTTCCGGGTTCGGGCCGATCAAGACCTGCTTCATGCCCTCACGGGCCTTATATGCTATTAAGATTAATGCAAGAAACAGGATGGCGCTGAGCCAGTATCCAAGCCGTGTTTCTCCCATTTGAACGCCGTACATTACATGAAATTCAATGATAAACGACATAAAGCCAACGTAAGCCGCAAGTCCGATCGTTGTACGATGGAAAAATAATGCGACTTCATTTGTTGCGTTTATAAGACGAAGTTTGGGATTGTTTGGCGCCATCAAAAATCGGGAAATTACCCATGCATAACGTGGAATAACAACCATCTGAACCATGAATAGAGTAACAACAGGCGCAAATTCGATTGAGATGAATGCCTGAACTATCGCCCGCGTTACAGCGAAAAAGATTATCAGGGCGATCAAGTCCCAGAACAAACGCGACCCTAAAACTTTTAACGTTTTGCCAAGGGAATCCGTACCTTCAGTGCTTTGGGCATTTTCGCGCCTTTTACGGGTCAGGCGGTTTACAATGTACTCGGCAACCAGTCCGGCACTTATTGCACCAACAATTAGCCCGAGTAGTTTGAATATGCCCAACGAGCCATGTCTATCGACAAAGTTTGACGTGCTTGTTTTCAAACCATCCCAAATACGCGGTATTTTTGTAACTGCAATTACAAAATTGTTGCCAATACTGTTGGCCCAAAATCCAAGCAGCCCGGCGCCTTTCGTATGGGTAGCTGTTTTTTTTGCCTGCTCCTTTTGAGCAACCGCATCAAGCCGCTCCAGCAATAGTTCGCGCACCTGTTGATCACTAAGTTTGGATACCAGCCCGCGCACAGCCTCAGGTGTTAATGGATCAGGCAGGGTGACCTTTGTGGTCTCAGATTTGCCTACGCCAGTTGAGGGAACGAATTGGGCAAAGGCCTCCGTGTTGCTCACTGCAAACCAGAATGTGCAAGCTATAATTGCGATAAAGCCTATTGCCTGTTTGCTGTATGAATGAAGATTCACAACGCTCTCCCCTAAAAACCGGCGTAATAATGCCAATTAGTCTGAATCAAAGCGGCACGCAAGCGAAACCCCAGCCTGTCACCAATCTTTACAATAGGGTTTTATGCTTGCAAAAAAGGCTCTCATAGAGATACCAAACATGCCTTTACCACCTTACATCCGGCGTTTTTGAACAATCACATTGCCAACCGAATAGCCCGCACCAAATGAGCAGATGACACCTAAATCGCCATCTTTCAGATCGGCATTATTTTGAGAAAAAGCGATAATTGAACCGGCAGATGATGTGTTTGCATATTCGTGCAGAATATTTGGCTGTTCGCCCGGTTCAGGCACCCGGCCCAGAACTTTTCGTCCGATAAAATCATTCATTGCCTTATTGGCCTGATGCAACCAAAGCCGGGAAACATCGCCAATGTCGATATTTTCATCTTTGAGATGCGAAAGAATAAGCTCGGAAACAATAGGCACCACTTCGCGGAAAACCTTGCGGCCTTCCTGCATAAATTGCATATCGCGTTGGTCGCTCAATCCTTCAGGCAATGAACGCCTTAAAAACCCGTGATTATTGCGAATATTATTGGAAAACTTGGTCAGGCAGCGGGTGGAAAGAATTTCAAATTGATCGGTGGCGACCGCGAGATTTTTCTGCTCCAGTAAGACAGCCGTGCACACATCGCCAAAGATGAAATGACAATCCCGATCGCGCCATTCCAGATGGCCGGAACAGATTTCCGGATTGACCATCAATATGGCGCGCGCCGAACCAGCGCTGATCATATCGGCAGCTGATTGAATGCCAAAGGTCGCCGATGAGCAGGCCACATTCATGTCAAAGCCAAAACCTTCAATGCCAAGTGCTTGCTGAATTTCAACCGCAATGGCGGGATAAGCGCGCTCATGGTTTGAGGCGGCGACGATCACCGCGTCAATGTCCTCAGCTTTTCGGCCAGCTTGTTGCATGGCGCTTTTAGCGGCTTCCACCGCCATTTCCGCCATTAGCGACAATTCATCGTCATCACGCTTTTCAAATGTTGGATGCATGATTTCCGGGTTAAGAATGCCGCTCTTGTTTAATACATGCCGCCGTTCGATCCCTGAAGCCTTGAAGATGAATTCTTCGCTGGAATAGGCGATTGCATCCCTCTCGCCCTTGGCGATTTCATCGGCATATTTTTCGTTTTGCAGATCAGCATAGGCATTAAAGGCGACGACCAGTTCTTCATTTGTGATCACTTCTTTGGGTGTAAAAACACCCGTTCCACTGATCACTACATTCGACATAAACTATTTCCCTTAATTGCCCGATGAAATTGAAGGTAGCCGCAATGGCTCGTTCTCACAAGTTACCGTAGAAACAATCCCAATTTATTATGGCAACTATACGCAGCGTCCGCCATCAACTTCCAGCGCCACCCCGGTAATAAAGTCGGCCTCATCTGAAACCAGATAGAGCGCCGCATTGGCCATATCGCGCGGTTGAGAAAACCGGCCCAATGGAATGACCGACTTGAATTTTGCCCGAATTTCCGGCGTGTCTTCGCCCATGAAATCAGCCAGCATACCGGTTTCGCCCGCAACTGGACATAGGCAGTTCACCCGGATGTTTTTTGGTGCAAGTTCAACCGCCATGCATTTTGTCGCATTGATCACCCAGGCTTTCGAGGCGTTATACCAAACGAGGCCGGGGCGCGGGCGAAGGCCAGCAGTGGAAGCGGTTGAAAGGATGTTGCCGCCGCCCTGTTTTTCCATAATCGGCACGGCAACCTTGGTCGCATAATAAATCGCCTTCATGTTCACATTACTGATGAAATCATACATCTCCTCATCAACCTGATCGAGCGGCATGTTTTTGTGGGTGACACCGGCATTATTGACCAGAATATCAAGGCTGCCAAAGTGCTCGACGGCAGCGTTGATCATCTTTTCTGTGTCAGCGAATTTGCTCACATCAGCGGTTACGGCAATCGCCGCGTCACCAATTTCATGCGCCACACGCTCGGCCTCCGGGCCATTAATATCAGCCACGATAACGCGCGCACCCTCCTTGGCAAAGCGTTTGGCCATGCCCTCGCCAAAGCCCGATCCGGCACCGGTTATCACCGCAGTTTTATTTTCCAAACGCATATTTTTCTCCTCTTGGGTTTAGTTAGAGTGCGTCAAACGAGTTGATGCGCTCAAGGTCGCGAACGCGGCCCGGCATTATTATGCCGCCCAAGCGGAGCGATGCGTACAGCGCATCTGGCGTGAGCGAAATAAATTTAGACTGATTCAGTCAAAGAATGAAACAGTCTAATTATGTTTGAACACGACGGTTTTGGTGGCCGACATATGGAACAGGCCGTCAAAGCCTTTTTCCCGCCCGTGGCCAGATTTTTTGAAACCGCCAAACGGCAATTCAATACCGCCGCCCGCGCCATAGGTATTGACAAAAACCTGCCCGGCCCGCACCCGTTTGGCCATCCGCATTTGCCGGGCACCGTCGCGCGTCCAGATCGCTGCGACAAGCCCAAAATCTGTATTATTGGCAAGCATGACGGCCTCATCTTCGTCCTTGAACGAGAATGCCGCCAATACCGGCCCAAATACCTCTTTTTGTGCGATGCTGGAATTGGCTTCAACATTACCGAATAGGACTGGCGCGCAATAATAGCCGCCCTCCGGGGCGTTACCGGCAATCGTGCCTTGCGCCAAAAGTTCTGTGCCGGATTGGGTGGCTTCATCAATAAAACCCTGCACCAGCGCGTGTTGTTTTTTGCTGATCAGCGGCCCAAGGTCGAGGTCCGCATCGTGCGGCCCGGCGACCAGTTTGGAGAATTTTTCAGCCAACCGTTTAGTAAACTCATCATAGATTGAGGCTTCGATCAATACCCGTGATCCGGCCGAGCAGGTTTGCCCGCCATTTTGAATGATAGCGTTCACAACTAGCGGCAGGGCCGCATCAAGGTCCGCATCGGCAAATATGATTTGCGGAGACTTGCCGCCAAGTTCCATGGTGACACCGCGATTATTGATAGCAGCGGCCTGTTGAATAGCGGTGCCGGTCAGCGGAGATCCGGTAAAGGTCACGAAATCCACGTCAGGATGGGCGGAAAGGGCGGCACCTGCGTCTTTGCCCGTGCCACAAACCACATTGAAGGCACCGGCTGGAAGGCCCGCATCAAGCGCAAGTTCGGCAATTCTAATGACCGAAAGACAGGCATCTTCCGCCGGTTTCAGCACCAGTGAATTGCCCATTGCAAGCCCGGCACCGGCAACCCGGCCCAAAATCTGCGCCGGATAATTCCACGGGATAATGCCTGCAACAACACCGTGCGGTTCACGCAATGTCAGTGCCAGAAAATCACCGGCAATCGGAATGGTGTCGCCATGTATTTTATCCGCTGCCCCACCGTAAAATTCAAAATAACGCGCACAGCCAACAATATCGGCAATGCCTTGTTTGATCGGCTTGCCGGTATCGCGCGATTCAAGTGCTGCCAGTTCATCGGCGTTTTCTGTGATCAGCATTGATAATCTCAGCAAAATGCGCCCGCGATCAACGGCCGCCATCTTGCCCCATTCACCCTGCTCATAGGCGTGGCGAGCGGAACGAACAGCCGCATCCACATCGGCCTCATTGCTGGCCGGAATGGAGCCAAACGCCAACCCATCCGATGGGGCGACCACATCCATGCGCGCACCGGATTTGGCCTCGACCTGTTCACCGCCGATGATATTCATAAATGCGCGACCTTGCGCAACGGTTTTGCTTAAATTTTCGCCCATTATAAAACCTGTATTGCTCGTTATTTTGCTTTGAATTATTCCTGCAACATTTTGACCGCACTCATCAAGCAAATATATTCTCGCGGAAAAATTTACTGATGTTTGTAAAAAATTGACCAATTGGTAAAAATTCATTGACGAAACTGGAATTCCGTCGCATTTTAACGGCATCAAACAATTAAATCGCCAAAGATTGGACGTTTAACACGTGAGCAACAGGCGATAGGGAGAATATTCGTGACGATAAATGCAAAATCCGAAACCGGAAGTGGTCGCTTGAGCACAGATCAATATGAAAATAATTTTTCAGATCTGCATCCGTTGCTTTCCCGGCATGAGGCACTGGTTGAAGCGGATCGCTGTTATTTTTGCTATGATGCACCCTGCATGAACGCGTGCCCAACCAGCATTGATATTCCGTTGTTCATTCGCCAGATTTCAACCAACAATCCAACGGGGTCGGCAAAAACCATTTTTGCTGAAAACATTCTTGGCGGCATGTGCGCCAGGGTTTGCCCAACCGAAACCCTGTGCGAAGAGGTTTGTGTTCGCGAAGAAGCAGAAGGCAAGCCGGTAAAAATTGGCCAATTGCAGCGCTATGCGACCGACAATTATATGCAATCAGACAATCATCCATTCTCGCGAGCAACCTCAACCGGCAAAAAAATCGCTGTTGTTGGCGCTGGTCCTGCCGGGCTTTCCTGCGCGCACCGATTGGCCGTGCATGGCCACGATGTGAGCGTTTTTGACAATCGTGAAAAAGCCGGCGGCCTGAATGAATATGGCATTGCCTCCTATAAATCGGTTGAAAATTTTGCCCAGAACGAAGTGCAGTTCATTCAGCAGATCGGCGGCATAGTAATTGAAAACGGCAAGTCACTCGGGAAAGAACTAACACTGGACGGGCTGCGGCAAGAATTTGACGCGGTATTTTTAAGCATTGGCCTTTCCGCCGTAAACTCACTTGGTCTGGATGGCGAAAATGCACCAGGATGCATTGATGCGGTGGACTATATCGCCGAGCTGCGCCAGGCCGATGATCTATCCAAATTACCGGTCGGGAAAAACATTGTCGTAATTGGCGGCGGAATGACGGCCATTGATGTGGCGGTGCAAACCAAGCTGCTTGGTGCGCAGGATGTTACAATTGCCTATCGGCGCGGCGCTGAAAATATGGGCGCATCGCAATTCGAGCAGGATCAGGCCCAAACCCACGGCGTGGCGATCCGCCATTGGCTGCAACCAAACAAGCTTTTGCTGGATGATGCGGGCGAAATTGCCGGTATTGAACTAGAATATACTAAGCTGACAGATGGCGGGCTAACAGGCACCGGCGAAATGGTCAGCCTTGAGGCGGATATGGTTTTTAAAGCCATTGGGCAGAAATTCTCTGCACCCTCATTATCCGATAATGGAATTGATACGCAATCCGGGCGCATAAAGGTAAACGACGAGCGGCAAACATCGCTTGCCGGTGTTTGGGCCGGTGGCGATTGTGTTGCAGGCGGCGAAGACCTCACCGTAGTTGCGGTTGAAGATGGCAAAATTGCTGCTGAAAATATTCATAAAATTTTGAGCGCCTAGGGCGCGGGAGACGAGTTATGGCTGATCTATCAATCAATTTTCAGGGGATTAAGTCTCCAAATCCATTCTGGCTGGCATCCGCTCCACCAACCGACAAGGCCTATAATGTCGTGCGCGCCTTTGAGGCCGGATGGGGTGGGGTCGTGTGGAAAACCCTTGGCGAGGATGGTCCACCGGTAGTGAATGTCAACGGCCCGCGCTATGGCGCAATTTATGGGGCAGACCGGCGTTTGCTTGGTCTTAACAATATTGAGTTGATCACCGACCGCTCGCTGCAAATCAACCTGGCTGAAATCAAGCAGGTTAAGCGAGACTGGCCGGATAGGGCGCTGGTGGTTTCCATTATGGTGCCGTGCGAAGAGGATGCGTGGAAAACAATTCTGCCTATGGTGGAAGATACCGGTGCCGATGGTATTGAGTTAAACTTTGGCTGTCCGCATGGCATGAGCGAGCGCGGCATGGGTTCATCCGTCGGCCAGGTGCCGGAATATATTGAGATGGTCACCCGCTGGTGCAAGGAGACGACCCATATGCCGGTGCTGGTGAAACTCACCCCCAATATTTCCGATATTCGTTATCCGGCCCGCGCGGCCAAACAGGGTGGCGCAGATGCGGTGGCGCTGATCAACACAATTTCTTCGATCATCAGCGTTGATCTGGATAATTTCGCCCCTGAGCCAACCATTGATGGCAAGGGTTCGCACGGCGGCTATTGCGGCCCGGCGGTGAAACCAATCGCGCTCAATATGGTGGCAGAAATTGCCCGTGATGAAGAGACCCGTGGTCTTGCCATGTCAGGCATCGGTGGTATTACCGACTGGCGTGATGCGGCGGAGTTTATTGCACTTGGTTGTGGTTCTGTTCAGGTGTGCACGGCGGCTATGACCTATGGCTTTAAAATCGTCGAAGAGATGGTTGACGGCCTGTCCAACTGGATGGATGAAAAGGGCTACAACAATATCTCTGATTTTCAGGGCAAGGCCGTTCCCAATGTGACGGATTGGCAATATCTCAACCTGAATTATGTGACCAAAGCCAAAATTGATCAGGATCTTTGCATCAAATGCGGCCGCTGCCATATTGTTTGCGAGGATACATCCCATCAGGCGATCAGCCAGACAATTGATGGCGTGCGCGGCTTTGAGGTGATCGACGAGGAATGCGTTGGTTGCAATCTTTGTGTCAGCGTTTGCCCGGTTGATGATTGTATTTCAATGGAACAGATCAGCGGAACTGACACGCGAACAAATGTGCCAATTCCTGAAGAATATGCCAACTGGACGACCCATCCTAACAATCCGGCTGTAAAGTAGCACTGGCAAATCACCTGACTTTAGCTCCTCGACCCTCATGGTGAGCCTGTCGAACCACGAGGGAGATGGGCAGGAGGAGCCAGCGACGGGCATCATTGTGCCACTTCAACTTCGACAGTGTTCAAGATGAGTTAGGTCTCTTCTGTTGACTAAACCCCGCAGCACTGGTTTTGCAAGCTGGACGGGTTTATTGTTTTTTATTCTAAACTTGGATGAGAAACATGACTGCACCCAACCTTTCCATTGTCCGTCTGCCTAATGCAGCCGACCTGCCTTTGCCATCTTACGAAACATCGCAAGCTGCCGGTATGGATTTGCGCGCGGCAATCGGCGAAAACGAGCCATTGCTCCTTGCGCCGGGGGAACGCGCGCTGGTGCCAACCGGGCTTTCCATTGAATTGCCAAAAGATCATGAGGGGCAGATAAGACCGCGTTCCGGGCTGGCCTTCAAGCATGGTATTACCGTATTAAATTCACCGGGAACCATTGATGCCGATTATCGTGGCGAGGTTAAAATCCTGCTGATCAATCACGGGCGAGAAACCTTTGAAATCACCCGCGGTATGCGTATTGCGCAAATGATCGTAGCGCCGGTGGTGCAAGTTAAAATTCGCCAGGTAAGCGAGCTTGGCAATACAGATCGAGGCGAGGCCGGATATGGCTCAACCGGCACCGGCTGATAATATGATCACGATTATAGGCGCAGGCATTGCAGGCCTTTCATTGGGGTGGAAATTGGCCAGCGGTGGCCACCATGTGACAATTCTTGAAAGAGGCAAAATAGCCAGCGGTGCAAGCGGTGCAGCCGGTGCTTATCTGGAGCCGCGCCCGGGAAAGGGCAAGCTGCGCGCACTTGAATGGGCATCGCATAAATTGTGGCCGGAATTTGCTAAAAAGCTTACGTTAGAAGCCGGTATCAATATCGGCTTTCACAACAATGGTGCTACCTATATCGCCTATCCGGAAGGGCTGGAAAAACTCGAAAAAGCAGCCGAATTTCATCGCTCATCCAACTGGCAGGTTAATTGGATGGACGGGGAAAGTTTATTTGAGTTTGAGCCACGATTGTCAAAAGAAGTTGCCGCCGCCTATCATCTTCCACAGGTTTGTCAGGTTGATGGACGGCTGGTTTGCAAGGCACTTGCGCTGGCTTTCGATAAATGTGGCGGTGAACTGATTGAGGGTTTTGAAGTCAGCGATGTTGAAAACACCGATGGTAAATTGGTGCTTCGTAGCAAAAACCATGCGCCACTTTCTACAGATAAGCTGATTATCACCGCTGGTCACGGCGCGAACAAAATTGCCGGATTACCCGATGATATTCCCGTTTCGAGGCCTGTTCGAGGCGTAATGCTGGAACTGGCGCAACCAAAAGCGCAAGCGCTAATCCGCCACCCGATCAAGCGCCCTGACGGGGTGATTTTACCGCTGCCTAATGGAAATCTGCTTGTTGGTTCAAGCCATGAGGAAGGCGAGGAGGCAATCATTGCGCCCGTCCAAATCGTCAGTTCAATGCTGGAAAGTGCGGCACGCGCCGTTCCGGGAATTGCGGACCTGCCTTTGGTGGAAACGCGCGTTGGGGTGCGGGCTTTGGTGGGTGATGGCCTGTTGCGATTGGGGCAAAGCAGCAAAATGCGTAATGTCTATTATTCCCTCAGCCATGCGGGAGCAGGCTTTTTGCGCGCGCCGCTTATTGCAGAAGAGCTTGCCGTAGTGATTGTTGATCCCGATGCCGAGTGCCGCTTTATCGCGCCATTTTATAGAAACTAAATTTCTGGAGGTAGCCCGCGCCGGGTCGCACCTGAAAAACTGAAAACTGTCCTGCGTCAGCCGATAAAAAAAGGAACATGATATGACCATTGAGACTGCAGAAATTGCCGCCGAGATTACCCGTCTGCATGATTTTTTTACCCGATGGTTTGCCGGTACAATCGAAAATGATGATGCCCTGTTTGATGCAGCGGTCAGCAATCATCTGGCCGAAGGCTTCGTCAATATTCAACCGGCTGGCACGATGCTGGAGCGCGATATTCTGCTTGAGCAAATCCGTTCCGGCCACGGCAAAAACCCGGCTTTCAATATCAGCGTTGAAAATGTCTGCCTGCATCATCATATGCCCGGCGGTATATTACTGGTGACCTATGAGGAATATCAAACCGGGGCGTTGAATTCAGCTCCCGAAAATGGTCGCCTTTCAACCGCATTGTTGCGGCCCGCAAACGGAAAATTTGAATGGCTTTGGGTGCATGAAACAGCGTTGCCACCTGAGGGAAGCAAACCGAAAATTTCTGCCGTGTGATATATATTAAGTTGTTGCTGGATTGCGCATGTTTACATGATAACAGTCAGGCTGCGATTGGAGCCCTAATTGCAAGTTGATGAAATCAATTTGAGGGCGGAACCGGCCCGATGCGAATGCATCGCTCCCGCGAAGGCTGGTGCGTAGCACCAAATGGCCGCGAGCGACATGAAAATAGAGTGTGACCGTCAAAGACGGACACGCTCTAATCGACAACCTGTAATTTCAGCTGCTCGCTTGCCGCATCGCCCTTGGTTTCAACAGGGTTTTCGCCAGTTGCGGCAAATTCAAGCGCCTCAATTCGTTCGCCGTGGCGGGTAACTTTGCCGGTTGAAATCAGAATATCATCAATATCTTTTGCCGTAAGGTTGAAGTGGTTTTGTAATTTTCGCACCCGCAAATCCAGCCGCCCGACATCTTCCATCAGCCTTGCGACTTCGTCTTGAATCAGGTGTGCCTGCTCGCGCATGCGAACATCTTTTAACACCGCCTGAATGACCTGAATGGAAAGCAAAAGCAGAGATGGAGAGACAATCACCACCCGTGCCCGATGAGCCTTTTGCACGATGTCCTCAAATTTTTCATGAATTTCTGCAAAAATGGACTCCGATGGAACAAACAAAAACGCCGTATCCTGGGTTTCCCCGGCAATCAGATATTTCTCCGAAATCGCTTTGATATGCACATCCAAATCGCGGCGAAACTGCGTCATTGCGGCTTTCTTGAATTCAGCCGTTTGCGCATCATTGATCGCACTCCATGCCTCAAGTGGAAATTTGGCATCGATCACCAAAGAAGGTGCCTTGTTCGGCATGTATATCAGGCAATCGGGACGCTTGTTGTTTGATAATGTGGCCTGAAATTCATAGGCCCCAATTGGCAACCCGTCTTGAACGATAATTTCCATCCGGCTTTGGCCAAATGCACCACGCGTTTGCTTGTTGGCTAGAATGTTTTGCAGTTCCACAACTTCACCCGCCAGCGAGGAAATGTTCTTTTGCGCATCATCAATAACCGCCAGTCTTTCCTGCAATTTGGCAAGGCTTTCCTGTGTGGATTTGGTGGTCGCGGTTATTGATTGGCCCAATTGGCCGCTCATTCCGGCAAGCCTTTTGTCCATCTGTCGGGCAATATGAGCATTTTGCGCAGACATCCCCTCCGACATCGCGGCCAACCGCCCGGTCAAATTGTTTTGGCTGGCAACAAGTTCGGCCATGCGCATTTCTGTTTTGCGGGTGCGGTCTCTTTCAATCTGCATCAATTCTCGGTGCTCACGCCGGTTTCGGGCAGCCCTGAAAAACAGCCAAATCAGCAGCAGCGAAAACAAAATCGAAAATGCAATTGCCATATCCGCCAGCGAATACCAGCGGCTTCCGAATTGGAAAAAGGGAGCAGAAAAGTCGATCGAATTATAATTCATGGGCCAACTATAGATGATTCGAGACAATTTATAAGATCAAATAGTGAACATTGCCTGAATCGAAAACTTGACGAGGCCAGTCTTATTTCATATCTCACCCTAACAATCGCTCGCATTCCCAATAGAGTCTTGATCTTATGAGCATAAAACCAATTATATTAATACCCGATCCGATTTTGCGGGTTCAATCAAAACCCGTTGAACGGGTGGATGACGAACTGCGGGCATTTCTCGATGAAATGCTGGAAACAATGTATGACGCGCCGGGCATTGGCCTTGCCGCCATTCAGGTGGGCGAACCATTGCGGGTAATCACGCTTGATGTTTCACCTCGCGCAGAAATAGATGAGGATGATCTGGATGAAGATGGCGAGCCAAAAGAGGTCACTGAGGAGCCAGAAAAAAATCCGATATTCCTGATCAATCCGGAAATCGTCTGGCATTCAGATATGCCCAGCACCTATGAGGAAGGCTGCCTTTCCATTCCGGAATATTATGCCGATGTGGAGCGGCCTGAAAGTTGCCGTATAACCTATCTTGACCGCGATGGAAAAGAACAGGAGATGGAAGCCAGCGGGCTTTTATCAACCTGCATTCAACATGAGGTCGACCACCTCAACGGGGTGTTATTCGTCGACCATATTTCAAAACTGAAACGTGATATGGTGATCAAAAAATTCACCAAATCCGCCAAACAAAGTGGCCGCAAGTTCATCGGCTGACACTATTTGAAATTTTCCTGACGGGAACCAAAAATCATGAGTTTGCGCGTTATATTTATGGGGACGCCGGAATTTTCCGTGCCGGTGCTTGAGGCTATTCATGCCGCCGGCCATGAGATTGTCGCGACCTATTCCCAGCCGCCGCGCCCGGCCGGTCGCCGCGGGCTGGAATTGAAGAACTCACCTATCCACCAAAAAGCCGAGGCGCTAGGCTTGGATGTTTATACGCCAAAATCACTTAAAGGCGCAGAAGAACAAGAGACATTTGCTGCCCACAAAGCAGATGTGGCCGTGGTCGTTGCCTATGGTTTGCTCTTGCCAAAGCCCATTCTTGATGCACCAAAATTTGGCTGTTTCAACGGTCATGCATCGCTCTTGCCGCGTTGGCGTGGGGCCGCTCCCATCCAACGGGCCATTATGGCCGGGGATGAGAAAACTGGCATGATGATCATGAAAATGGATGAGGGGCTGGATACCGGCGATATTGCGCTTACCGCCGAGATCGAAATTTCTCCCGATATGACCGCCGGGGAGCTGCATGATGCGCTCTCGATACGCGGTGCTTCATTAATGATCGATGCCTTGGAAAAGCTGGAAAATGGCGACCTCAAACTGGTGCCGCAACCCGACAAGGGCACTATCTACGCCAAAAAGATTGATAAATCCGAGGCACGAATAGACTGGGCAAAACCCGCAGCAGAGGTTCATAATATTATTCGCGGGTTGTCACCTTTTCCAGGTTCCTGGTGCGAAATGCCCTTGGGCGATAAATCAATCCGGGTAAAAATTCTCAAAAGCCTCGTTGTGCCGGGCAAAGGAAGTGCGGGCGAAATTATCAGCGATCAGTTAACAATTGCCTGTGGTGATCAGGCGATTGAACTGGTGCTTCTGCAAAAGGCTGGTGCAAAAACTATGGATATAAAAACCTTCCTGATGGGCAATAAGGTTCCGAAAGGAATGCGACTTGATTGAGGGGCCCAGATATGCCGCGATATAAGCTCACCATAGAATATGATGGCAGCGCCTATAAGGGCTGGCAAAGGCAAAATGATCAGCCGTCTGTTCAACAGGCGCTTGAAACGGCAATCGAGGGCTTTGCCCGCTATCCGGTAAGTGTGTTTGGTGCCGGGCGCACCGATGCTGGCGTCCATGCGGTAGCCCAGGTCGCCCATATCGATTTGAAGGAAAGCTGGGACCCGTTTAAAATCTGCAATGCGGCCAATGCCCATTTGCGCGATAGCGGTATCGCCGTGCTGAATGCGGAACAGGTTGATGATGAATTCAACGCCCGTTTTTCAGCAATAGCCCGGCATTATATCTATCACATCATCACCCGCCGCGCGCCGCTGACCATCCATGCCGGACGTGCCTGGAACGTGAAGGTGCCGCTTGATGTGAAGGCCATGCATGATGCCGCCCAGACACTGATTGGTCTGCATGATTTTACCACCTTCCGTTCAACCGAGTGTCAGGCCAACTCGCCAGTAAAAACCTTGAGCAAGCTGGAGGTTTCATGTGTTGATAAAATCGACGGTCAGCATATTCAAATTTATGCCAATGCACCGTCATTCCTTCATAATCAGATACGTTCATTTGCCGGGTCGCTTAAATGCGTGGGCGAGGGGCGATGGTCGAAAGCCGATATGGTTTCAGCACTTGAGGCGCGTGATCGCAAGCGCTGCGGGCCGGTTGCTCCACCACAAGGGCTTTATCTTGAAAAGGTCGATTATTAGCAGTAACCGGTTTTCGCCTTGGTGTAATTCTGGTATGCTTGATTTCATAAAAGATGACTTATACTCGGAGATGATATGGCCCGCGCATTCCTGTTTGTACTTGATTCTGTTGGCATCGGTGGCGCACCGGATGCGGAAGCCTATGGAGACGTTGGTTCCAACACTTTGGGGCATATCGCTGAACACTGCGCCAAAGGCAATGGCGACCGCGATGGGTTGCGCACCGGTCCGTTGAAACTGCCAAATCTTGAACGGTTGGGACTGGGTTATGCCGCACAATCGGCAAGTGGCAAGCGCCCGGAAAACCTTGATCGCACCCAAAAAGCCGAAGGGCATTGGGGCCATGCAAAAGAGCTTTCCAAAGGCAAGGATACACCCTCCGGCCATTGGGAAATTGCCGGTGTGCCTGTTCTGTTTGACTGGGGCTATTTTCCAAAAGAAGTGCCGACCTTTCCAGCCGAATTGACCGAAGCTTTAATCAGGGAAGCTGAACTTCCGGGTATTTTGGGCAATCGTCATGCATCCGGCACCGAAATTATTGAGGAATTGGGCATTGAACACATAACCTCCGGTAAGCCGATTTGTTATACATCCTCAGACTCGGTCATGCAGATTGCCGCGCATGAGGAATATTTTGGTTTGGATAGGCTGTACAGGGTTTGCGAAATTGCTCGAAAACTGGTCGATCCCTATAATATTGGCCGGGTGATTGCGCGCCCGTTCCTGGGCAAAACCAGCGATACATTTGCCCGCACCGGCAACAGGCGCGATATATCAGTACCCCCACCTTCGCCAACGGTTCTCGACCGGTTGGATGATGATGGGCGCGAGATTTTTGCAATTGGCAAGATCGCCGATATTTATGCCCATCAGGGTGTCACCGATATTCGTAAAGCCAATGGCAATGAAGCCTTGTTTGATACCACTTTGCGCACCATGGATGACGCGGCCAATGGAGATCTGGTATTTACCAATTTTGTCGATTTCGACCAGCTTTACGGCCATCGACGCGATGTACCGGGCTATGCGGCGGCTCTGGAGCATTTTGACCGACGATTGCCTGAAATCGAAGCAAAAATGAAGCCGGGCGATCTGGCAATTATCACGGCAGATCACGGATGCGACCCCACATGGCCGGGCACAGACCATACGCGCGAACAGGTGCCTGTATTGGCATTCGGGCCAGATATTGGTGCGAGCGAAATTGGTGCTTTGGATACATTTGCTGATATTGGCGAAACCATTGCCGCGCATCTGGGCATAAAACCCGGAAAGGTTGGCAGCAGCTTCTTATGATTTAATGGAGTGTTGCGCGGCCTACCTTGCCCAATATTGGCAGCCGCCACCTGTCGGAAGCTTTCAATTGCACTGCAAAATCGAAAAACTTGTTAATACGCAGGCTCAAATCCGGTCCGTTGCAAATTCTTACTTCCAATTGGCACGAATGGCGCGATAGGGTGACGCAAAATTTAACAAAAGGATAATTCGATGGATGGCGTCACAGTAATTGATCACCCGCTTGTGCAACACAAACTTTCCATTATGCGCGACAAGAACACATCAACCGGTGCATTCCGTTTGTTATTGCGCGAAATTTCCTTGCTGCTTTGTTACGAGGTCACGCGCGACCTTGAATTGACCACCAAATCCATCGAAACCCCGATGGGCCCGATGGATGCGCCGACATTGAAGGGCAAAAAGCTGTGTTTTGCCTCTATTTTGCGTGCCGGGAACGGATTGCTTGAAGGCATGCTTGATCTGGTGCCATCTGCCCGTGTGGCGCATGTGGGCCTTTACCGCGATCATAAAACCCTCGAAGCCATTGAATATTATTACAAGGCTCCAACTGATTTGCAGGACAGGTTGGTAATTGCAGTTGACCCGATGCTTGCAACTTCTAATTCAGCAACAGCGGCCATTGAAAAACTTATTGAAAGTGGTGCAAAGGATGTCCGTTTTCTTTGCCTGTTGGCAGCGCCTGAAGGCATCAGAAATTTCCGCGAACGCCTGCCTAACGTGCCAATTTATACCGCAGCGATTGACGATCATCTAAATGAAGTCGGTTATATTGTGCCGGGTCTTGGCGATGCCGGTGACCGGATGTATGGCACAAAATGAGTGAAGCAGATTTGGATCCAACCTATCCCGATCTTGAAAATGCTGTCATTGTTGTAACCGGCGGCGGCAGTGGTATTGGTGCAGAAATTGTGCGCCATTTTGCCAGACAGGGTGCGAGAGTTGGTTTTCTCGACATTGTAGATGAGCCATCTAAAAAGCTGGTTAGCGAACTTGAGGAACAGGGGCATAGTGTATTTTATGCCAACTGCGATCTGACCGATATTTCCGCGTTAAAAGCTGCAATCGACAAGGTACGTATTCATTTTGGTCCAATCAGGGTTCTGGTCAATAATGCCGCCCATGACGAACGCCACAGCATTGAAGAGGTGACCCCTGAATATTGGGATGAGCGTATGGCGGTTAATCTCAAGCATCAGTTTTTTGCCAGCCAGGCGGTTATTGAAGATATGAAGCAGCTGGGCGGTGGCTCGATCATCAATATGGGATCAGTATCCTGGATGTTCGGGCAGGGTGGAATGCCCGGATACACCACCGCAAAGGCGGCCATTATGGGGCTGACCCGTTCGCTGGCACGCGATCTTGGCCCGTTTAATATTCGCGTCAACTCTGTTGCACCAGGCTGGATTATGACAGATCGGCAGGTCGAAAAATGGCTAACCCCTGAAGGGGAAAATGAATTGATGACCCGCCAGTGCCTGAAGCGAAAACTATACCCGGATGAAATTGCCCGCCCGGTCCTGTTTTTAGCCTCAAATGCCGCATCGGCCTGTACCAACCAGACCTTTGTGGTCGATGGTGGTTGGCTGTAAAGCAGTCATATTTTCCCAATACTTGATTTAACGCGATGTAAACTCGCATGCGCTATTATCTCCTGCATCAGTGTTGTGACGGGTAAATTTCTATGTGGCGTTATATTTTCATTGCTGTTTCTCTCGTTGGCTTTTCGGTCAAGGGACCAGAATTAATGACCCGCTATCTTGATGGCCGGGATAAAGCCAATGTCCGCTTTTCCAATGCCGAAAATACGACATCAAAGAGATCATCAAAAACTCAAAAGCGCAAATCTTCCCATAATCCTCTGGCTGGTCGAACCGCCCGGGCACGCATGCAATCCAACGGGCATTTTTATTTCAATACCAAAATGAACGGTGCATCGGTTAAGGTGATGGTTGATACCGGTGCAACCGGCGTTGCGATCAATCGCTCGACTGCACGACGTTTGGGTATCAAGCTTACCAATGCTGATTTCAAACATAAAAGCCAGACCGCCAACGGCATTGCATATTTTGCCTCGGCGACGATCGATGAAATTAAAATCGGACGTGTAATTGTAAATAATGTTCGCGCTGCGGTTTTAAAAGATAGCTCTTTAAACAGCACTCTGTTAGGCATGACTTTTTTGCGAAAGCTCAGAAAATTCGAGATAAGCAATTCAACCTTGATCCTTACCCAGTAAAAAATCCTTTCCAGCAATTCAATCCGTTCAAGAGGTCCTTGATGTTCCCAACTCCCCGGGCAGATGTAATTTCCAATACTCGTGAATTCGAGATCACTCCCTTGGTAAAGCCGACCGGTTTTCGTGAATATGATGCGCGCTGGTGGTTTGGAAATCCTGATTCCGACAAGGAACCGGAAATCAATTTGATGGGCGTGCAGGCGCTCGGCATGGGGCTTGGAACGCTTATTCGCGAACTTGGCGCCGGGCCGGATATTGTGGTTGGCCATGACTACCGCGCCTATTCGGTCTCGATTAAAAATTCGCTGATCGCCGGATTGCTGGCCGCCGGTGCCAATGTAAAAGATATTGGTTTGGCCCTCTCGCCAACCGCCTATTTTGCTCAATTCGCACTTGATGTGCCTTCTGTTGCGATGGTCACAGCATCCCACAATGATAATGGCTGGACCGGGGTGAAAATGGGTTGCGAGCGACCAATGACCTTCGGGCCCGATGAAATGGGGCGTTTGCGCGACATCGTTTTGAATGGCAAATTCAAACTGATCGGCGGTGGTTCTTATGATTATGTGACGGATTTTGCCGCCCGATATATCGACGATCTGGCTGATCGTCAGCCAATTAGGCGCAAACTTAAAGTCATTGCGGCATGTGGTAATGGTACGGCTGGCGCTTTCGCACCGGAAGTTTTGGAGCGCCTTGGCTGCGAGGTTATTCCGCTTAATACACGGCTTGATCACTCCTTTCCAAACCACAATCCTAACCCGGAAGACATGGTTATGCTGCATGCGATCCGCGATGCGGTGTTGGAACATGGGGCCGATATTGGCCTTGGCTTTGATGGCGATGGCGACCGTTGCGGGGTGGTTGATAATGAGGGCGAAGAGATTTTTGCCGATAAGGTTGGCGTAATGCTGGCCCGCGATATTTCGGCAATTACGCCCAACAGTGTTTTTGTCGCCGATGTTAAATCCACCGGGCTGTACCTTACCGACCCGGTGTTGAAAGAGCAGGGTGCAAAAACCGATTATTGGAAAACCGGGCATTCCTATATCAAGCGCCGGGTCAATGAAATCAACGCCGTCGCTGGTTTTGAAAAATCCGGACACTTCTTTTTCAATGCTCCTATTGGCCGTGGTTATGACGATGGTATCGTTACTGCCCTTGCCATTTGCGATATGCTTGATCGCAGCCCGGATAAATCCATGGCCGATCTGCGCCGTGCCTTGCCGCTTACCTTTGGTTCACCCACCATGTCACCAGCCTGCGCAGATGAGATCAAATATGAGGTGGTCGACCGGGTGATCAAACGCCTGTTGGCCATGCGGGATGTGGGCGAGAAAATTGCCGGCCACGATATTGTCGAGTGCATCACCGTCAACGGTATTCGTGTTGTTGCCGATGATGGCACCTGGGGGCTTATCCGCGCCTCCTCCAATACCCCGCAATTGGTTGTGGTAGTGGAAAGTCCGGTCTCTGAGCAGCGTAAAATCGACATGTTCCACGCAATGGATGCGGTGCTGCGCGAAAACCCGGAAGTTGGCGATTATAATCAGGGGCTTTGATTTCTCTCACGTCTATTCCAATGCTTCGCTTAAGAGCTTGCGTTGGGCCTGCGAGTGCGCGCCGCATTGGCGGCGGCTCGTTAGTCAACTCGCATTCACAGCCACATTGTTCGATGCTCGACGCTGAATTATCAATTGGCTATCCGCTCAATCACCGTCGGGTTATCAATTACATCGCGCGCGTTGCCAATTTTATAGGCTTCGCGTAAAATTCTGGCCGCTTGTTCCGCCTCATCATCATTGCGGGCATGCACCATGCCAATCGGGTTTTCCGCATCAACCATATCGCCAATGGCCGCAAGATCGCTATAGCCGACCGAATGGTCAATCTCATCCTGCGGGCGGGTGCGGCCGCCGCCAAGCGCCACAACACCAAGCCCGACGGAACGCGCATTGGTGGCGATCACCGAGCCTTCTTCTTCGGCATAAACCGACCTGATAACTGTAGCTGGCTTTAGGTATTTCTCATGCGCCTCAACCATATCGTTAGGCCCGCCAAGCCCACTTACCATTTTGGCAAAAATCTCGCAGGCCTTGCCACTGTCAAAGGCGCGTGCCACTTTTTCACGGCCCTCGATGGCATTTCCCGCAAGCCCGCCGGAAACCAGCATTTCGCCGCAAAGGGCGACGGTCACATCCCAAAGGCGCGAATCCACATGTTCGCCATTGAGAAACTGGATGGCATTGCGCATTTCAAGCGCATTGCCGGCGGCCGATGCGAGCGGCTCGTTCATATCAGTTATGAGTGCGGTGGTTTTCAGGCCTGCTCCATTGGCAACTGCCACAAGGCTTGCGGCCAACTCGCGGGCGCGGTCGAGTGAATCCATAAAAGCCCCGGTGCCGCATTTTACATCGAGCACCAGACCCTGCAACCCGGCAGCGAGTTTTTTCGACAGGATGGAAGCGGTTATCAGCGGCACGGATTCCACCGTCGCAGTCACATCGCGAATGGAATAAAACCGCTTGTCAGCCGGTGCAAGATCGCCCGTCTGGCCAATAATAGCACAGCCGACATTTTCAACCACTTTGCGAAACAGGGCGTTGTCGGGCTGGGTCTGGTAGCCGGGGATCGCGTCAAATTTATCCAGCGTGCCGCCCGTATGGCCAAGCCCACGACCAGAAATCATCGGCACAAATCCACCACATGCGGCAATCACCGGTGCCAATATGAGCGAGACATTATCCCCCACGCCGCCGGTTGAATGTTTATCAAGCACTGGCCCGCTTAGGTGAGACCAGTCGAGCACATCGCCGGAATCCCGCATCGCGAGCGTTAGCGCAACCGCCTCATCGCGGTTCATATTATTGAAAATCACCGCCATTGCTAATGCTGCAATCTGGCCCTCTGATACGGCACCGGATGTGATGCCCGCCACAAATTCGGCAATCTCCTCAGCCGACAGCGCTTCGCCGTCGCGTTTTTTTCTAATTGTTTCCTGTGGGAGCATGGGTGTGGTCCTGAATTGTTAGGGTATTCAAAAGTATACGCCACTGCCTGGAAATTTGCAGCAATTTGTTCGCCCATCGTTGCCTTTATATTTGCACATTGACCATCAAATTTCACCCTCACTTCCGTCATCCCGGCCAAGCGAAGCGCGAGCCGGGACCCACTGGTGGTAGCTGTTGATTTAGGGATTGCGAGATATGGTGATAGTTGCAACGTCATAAATCATCCCGCATCCTGGGAAGGGCATAGTAGGCCCCGGATATCGTGTGCCACGATTCCGGGGTGACGATGGAGAGGGACAGCATAAATATTGGCGGTAAAGTTTCATCTGGCAACAGCTTCTGTTTACTAATTCCATATACCCGCCTGCGCGGGCATGACGGAGGGATGCATCAATGACAGAGGCATCCCAATAAACCCTAAGCAACTAAGTGCTAATCCATGACCTCAAATTTTTGATCAATTTTGTATGGGAAAAGTTTGGGGTCCATGATTGTGCTTTGGTCGACATAGCTTTGGAAGTGAACCGCACAGTTAATTCTGTCAGACATAATCACCGCATATTGAGCCGGAGCTTCAAAACAGTTCTGCTGGCCGGTGCGGCCTCGCAGATACGGTTCAACCCGGTGTTGGTTGCCCGAAATAGTTGCGCATGGATAACCTCCCCAGCTCCCTGCGGTGGTAATATGGCAATGACCGGCAAGAATTTGGATAATATCGGCCTGGCTTTCGTGAAGAACTTTCAAAAGCTTTTCAGGCTCCGCAAGTCTGTAAGTATCGACAGGCATCTGCAATGCGCTAGGGTTGTGGTGCAATAGAAGTATAATTTTCAAGTCTTGCGCTTTTGCCTCAGTCAAACATTCAGCGGTCCACGCAAGCCGTTTGGCGCACAGGCCACTGCGTAACACGCCAGGTTCCGAAGAATCCAGCATAATAATTCTGTGGCCTTTTATATCCTCATACCCTTGAACGAATTGGTTTTGATCGAGCATCGGATCCCTGGCATGCTGCAAATAAACATTGCGATCATCGTGATTGCCCATCATAACCCGTTGCGGCAAATCACTGGCGGCACGAATTTCGTCAAAAACAGCATAGGCATCTGCATCGGCTTTATCGGTGATGTCACCGGCAAAAACCACCAGATCGGCATCCGCATGAAGTTCATTAACATTCTCAATTGCAAGCTTGAAACGTGGTGCTGTATCCAACCCGCGTTTAACTTCGCCTTTTGGCAAAAGATGAATGTCGCTCATGACGATGAGCTTCAAAAGATCGTCAGTGTATGAACTCAAAATTATGATCCTTCAGTAATAGCGTGTTCCATCTTTATATGAAGGGGATAGTTTATTTAAGATCTTATGAAAAATAATGTTTTTGCGACACAGGCTCCGTAAATCCAATTTTGATATACAGAATTGGTAATAATGTAAATTAAGGATGGTTCCATATATCCGATTATATGACTATGACGACGAATGGCCGCTTCGAGCCCTTTTTAGTCCGTGGAACCGTATCGCGATTTGAATGGCTCACGGCTGTATATGTCTTCGCTTCTGTCCACCAACCGAAGTCGCCACCTTTGTCATTCTTGCTACGACTCCAATATTTCAGTAGGCTGCGTTTTATATCTATGAGGGTAGGTCAAAGTCAGCCAAACCCATAAACTGGAGGCGAAACATGACCGCGTTAGACAAAGAATTCACAGGATCAATTCCAGAATTCTATGACACCTACTTGGTGCCACTGATATTCGATGCTTATGCCGATGATCTGGCATCACGTGTTGCTTCACTTGCACCAGAATCGGTCTTGGAAACAGCTGCGGGGAGTGGGGTGGTGCCTCGTGCGCTCGCTAGCCGTCTCGGCGTTAACGCTCGATACGTTGTAACCGATCTCAATCAACCCATGCTCGACCATGCAGCAAACAAACAAGGAAACGATGACCGCATTGAATGGCATCAGGCCGATGCGCTTGACCTGCCTTTCGAAAATAACTCGTTTGATGTTGTTATTTGCCAATACGGGGTTATGTTCTACCCGGACCGTGTGAAAGGCTGTGAAGAGGCCTATCGTGTTTTGAAACCAGGTGGGCAATACATTTTCAATGTCTGGGATCACATTGGAGAAAACGAATTCGCTGATGTCGTCACAGCGGCGGCGGCCAAAGTTTTTCCTGATGATCCTCCCCACTTTCTCGCCCGAACGCCGCATGGCTATCATGACGTGGAGGCGATTAGAGATGATTTGAATGCAGCTGGTTTTTCTGATGTTTCGGTTGATACGATGGAAGAAGTGAGTCGAGCGCCATCTCCTCGACATCCTGCAGTCGCTTATTGCCAGGGGACACCATTGCGCACAGAAATTGAGGCCCGTGATGCAGGTTCGTTGGAATACGTGACAGAGCGTGCAACAGAGGCCATTGCCGAACGCTTTGGTAGCGGGCCGGTTTCTGCTAAAATCCAGGCTCACATCTTCACTGCTGTGAGATAAGAGGATAGCTGAGATGAAAATTAAGTCTCTCTTTGTGACACGAACCGCAATTAAGGCCATGTCGCAAATTCGATCTTAAATGCTTTACTCAATGGCTCAAAGGCCCGCATACCAGACCTTGACCCGTTGCAAAATGGATCCTATTTGCAACAGTCACAAAGCCTAGGCAAAACCGATTCATCCTGTATGGTGCAGTTATGGAAACTAGCAACATTTCTCAAAGTTGCGGTTGTAAGTGTGGTGCTGTTGCGTTTCGTGTATCAGCCGAGCCTTACTTCACTGCCATCTGTTCATGCACGTTCTGCCAGAAATTGACTGGCTCAGACTACAACGTCGAAGCCATTTTGATTATCCGTTTGGATTGCATGTAGTTGGAGGATTAATTTGAAGCTGCCATTTGCTGCATTGCGGAAAACCTTTAATTGGGTTCTGAACGTACCCTCGTTGCCAAAGTCGCATAATCGGATATATGAACCTACGCTGCAATAGCCATCCATTTTGCGACGGCTTTTGAAATCGAGCAAAAACAAAGGCTTGGTCGTCGCAAAATGTGTATGCAAAATTAGTGTGGGAATAGGGGTTTCGATGGATGGTTCAGGCTCTTCCCTCAACTGCTATGCGAGGGAGCGAATTTCAAATCTTCCAATTCAATTCATCAAACCCCGAATGGGGTCCAGATGGATTTTATCTGCACGGCCTTGAACAAAAACTCTTTGCCCTGGCCCTGTTTAGCGTCATACCAGTCGCGCGCCTTGCCGTAGTTCACCCATGTGGGTTTAAGACTACCAGATGATTTCTGCTCGACCATGGTTGAACCCTGCTGGTCGCCAAAATACCACATCGCGTTTATGTCATCATGGGCGGCCATGGTTTCGGCCAGCGTATCGCGTTTGCCGGTGATGATGTTGATCACCCCGCCGGGCACATCGGAGGTATCCAATACCTGATAGAACAGGCCCGCCACCAGCGGCTGCAGGGGTGAGGGGGAGATAACCACCCGGTTGCCCATGGCAATGGCTGGAATGACAGTGGAAATCATCGCCAAAAGCGGGGCTTCATCCGGGCACGATATGCCGATCACCTCATAGGGTTCTTTGAGTGCAAGGGCGAGCATATTGGCGGCGGGAGCACGCACCTCGCTGTCGTATTTATCGGCCCACGCGGCGTAATACATAATGCGCGCGATAGAGGCTGAAACCTCTTTCATCGCCTTAGTAGTGGAAAGGCCGGAACTCTGGCTGAGAACCTCGGCAAAATCACCGGCCCGTGCCTCAAGGTTTTCTGCCATAAAATACAAAACCTGCGCCCGTTGGTGCCCGGTCATGCCCGACCAGCCGTCTGCCTTGCGGGCGGCCTCAACCGCATTTCGAATGTCCTTGCGGCTGCCAAGACCGGCCTCGCTGACGATATTGCCCTTATAATCATAGATCGGATAGCTATAGCCGCCATCAGGTCTGGCCTGTTTGCCACCCACATACATTTTCATGGTGCGGTCCAATTGGTCCGGTTTGGCAAGTGTGCTTGTGCCCACCGGATGGGCCTCGGCAAAGTCATCCGGCTTGGGCAATTTGGCCGCTGATTTTTGCCATTCCGGCACGAGATATTCGGCCATGCCTTCGCGGCCACCCTCACGGCCATAGCCGGATTCTTTATAGCCGCCAAAGCCGACGCTCGCGTCAAACAGATTGGTCGAGTTGATCCACACAATGCCGGCTTTTACCCGGCGTGCGGCATCAAAGGCCACATCGAGATTTTGCGACCATATGGATGCGGCCAGCCCGTAGCGGGTATTATTGGCCAGCGCCATTGCCTCATCCGGGGTGCGGAAGGTCATTGCGGATATGACCGGCCCGAATATTTCTTCCTGTGCCAGATTGGAGGAAGATTCCACATCGGTGAACAATGTCGGCGGATAGAAGCTACCCTTGATATTGCTTTCGTAAAGCGCTTTGGCCCATTCGGGTTGCCAAAGGGTAGCACCCTCGCTGACACCGGAGGCAACGCATTTGGTGATATTTTCCAACTGCACCGGGGCGACAACCGCGCCCATATCCATTGTTTTATCCAGTGGATTGCCAAGCCGCAGCTTTTCCATCCGGGCTTTTAATTTGTCATAGAAGCGCTCAGCAATACCTTCCTGCACCAAGAGACGGGAGCCTGCGCAACAAACCTCGCCCTGATTAAACCAGATCGCATCGACCACCCCTTCAACCGCGCTATCAAGATCCGCACTTTCATAGACGATGAAGGGCGATTTGCCACCAAGTTCCAGTGACAGCTTTTTGCCTGTGCCTGCGGTTGCCTTGCGAATAATCCGGCCGACTTCGGTCGAGCCGGTAAAGGCGATCTTGTTGAAGGCTGGATGGTCAACCACATGACGGCCGGTTTCGCCATCACCATTGACGATATTGAACACCCCATCGGGTAGGCCCGCCTGCTTACAGATTTCGCCAAAAGCTATAGCGGTTAGAGGTGTGTGTTCGGCAGGCTTTAAAACCACTGTACACCCGGCGGCAAGCGCCGGTGCCACTTTCCACGACAACATCAGCAGCGGGAAGTTCCACGGAATGATCAATCCGCAAACGCCAGCAGGTACATGGCCGGGAAATTCTTCCTCCACCAGTTCGGCCCAGCCCGCATGATGATAGAAATGCCTTGCGACCAGCGGAATATCAATATCGCGGGTTTCACGAATGGTTTTGCCATTGTCCAGCGTTTCCAGCACGGCCAGAAAACGCGCATGTTTTTGCACCTGCCGGGCCAGCGCATAGAGATGCCGCGCCCGCTGATTGCCAGATAATGCAGCCCAGCTGGTGGCGGCTTTGGTGGCAGCTTTAGCAGCCAGATCAACATCCGCTTTGCTGCCCTTGGCAATGATGGCGAGTTTTTCGCCATTTGCGGGATTGCTCACCTTGAAGGTTGAGCCCTCTTTTGGCTCGGTGAATTTGCCACCAATTAAATGGCCGAACGTGCCCTTGTGGTCAGATAGCCATTGCAGCGCTTCGCTGGCATCTTCCACTGCCGGGCCATATTCCATCGTGTTCAAAATGTCATTTGTGTCGTTCATTATACGTGCCCTCTATGCCAATGCATGGCGATGGGCGGCGGAGTATCGCCCGGTAATATTATGCTCAAGCTGGCGCTCAATATCGCCCAATAGCGAACTTGCCCCAATGCGGAAAAGGTCTGGTTTTAACCATTCGCCCGCAAGCTCCTCTTTCATCAGGATCAGCCATGAAAGCGCGTCTTTCGTGGTTTTCAAACCACCCGCTGGCTTGAAGCCCACATGGTAGGAGGTGTGTTCAAAATAATCGCGAAGTGCACGCACCATGATCAGAGAAACGGGCAGGGTGGCATTAACACCCTCCATCCCGGTTGAGGTTTTGATGAAATCAGCCCCGGCCATCATCGCAACCATTGAGGCCTTGTAGACATTGCTGAGGGTTTTCAAATCACCGGTGGCCAAAATGGTTTTCATATGGGCATCGCCGCAGGCCTCGCGCATTTGCGAAATCTCATCATACATGGCCTGCCAGTTGCCGGTTAGCACCTGTGCACGGGAAATTACAATGTCGATTTCGCGTGCCCCTTCGCCAACAGCAAAGCGAATTTCTGCCAATCTTTGCGGCAGGGGGGTAAGACCGGCCGGAAAGCCGGTTGCAACCGATGCCACCGGAATATTGGTGCCTGAAAGTGCTTTGACTGCGGTTGCAACCATGGTCGGGTAAACACATACCGCTCCGGTGTGTAAATCGTAATCGCCAAGCCCAAGTGCGCTTTTAATGTCATCGCGCAAGGGGCGGCGCGCCTTGGCGCAAAGCCGCCTCACACGGCCCGGCGTATCATCGCCCGCAAGGGTGGTGAGATCAATACATTCGATTGCGCGGATAAGCCATGCGGCCTGCCATTGTTTTTTGACAGTGCGTCTTGTGGCAAGCGTTGATGCCCGGCGTTTAACCGCCGAAAGATTGATCGACATATTTTCAAACAATTCGAGTTTAAGTGGGCCGCCCGGATTGCGCTCGTGCTCGTGAGAATCTAGCCTCACAAGTTCTTTTGTTCCAGCAGCTTGCAGCCCTTTGATAGGCGTTGCACTCGTTTCAACTATACTCATTTTTACACCAGGTTTTTCAGATAATATTCTAATACGCGGCCCAGCCGTTCGCCGCCAAGCGGGGCCATTTCCTTGGTTTCGCCATGCGAAGGGTCGCCGCCCGCAAGGCCTGCACCATAATTGGTAATGATGGAAAAAGCAGCAACTTTAAGCCCAAGAAAGCGGCACAAAATAACCTCCGGTACGGTGGACATGCCAACCGCATTGGCGCCAAACATTTTCGCCATGCGAATTTCGGCTGGCGTCTCGAAGCTTGGGCCCGAAAACCAGATATAGACCCCGTGATGCAGATGAACCCCCACCTGGGCGGCGGCATCTTCCAGCGCCTTGCGAATTTCAGGGTCATAGGCATCAACCATTGGCACAAAGCGTGCATCGCTTTCTTCGCCAATCAGCGGGTCGCGACCGGAATAATTGATATGATCGTTCAACAGCATCAGCGATCCTGGTGGCATATCATTTTGCAGGGAACCAGCCGCATTGGTTAAAATAACATGGGTAATGCCGATTTCTTTCAGCACTTGCAGCGGAAAGCGCATGGCTGCCGCATCGCCTTCTTCGTAATAGTGTTTGCGCCCGGAAAGCATGATGACCTGAGTGCCCGCAAGTGTGCCTGCGACCAGTTTGCCGGAATGGCCGGAAACCCCGCTTTGCGGAAAGCCCGGCAAATCACCAAATGGCATTTCTATCGGGTTTTCGATTTTGTCGACAAGATCGCCAAGGCCAGACCCCAGCACAAGGGCAAGTTTGGGGACCAGACCATCCAACCGCCTGATGATTTCTGTTGTTGCTTCACGCATATTGTTTTCCTAATTGAGCCCTGAGGCTAATTCTCAAAGCTGAACGATTTTGGCAGCAGGTCACCCAGCCTGACCGTTTCAATGATAGCATTGGCATCGCAAAGATGCACCATTGTATCGGTACTGCCAAATTCGGCAATGCGCTGGCGGCAGCCGCCACAGGGCGTAACCTTCGGCATTTTTTCAGCAATCACCGCGATTTCGACAATTTTGCTTTGGCCCGCAGCAACCATGGCGGCAATGGCCGAGGTTTCCGCACACCATCCTTCCGGATAGGCAGCATTTTCCACATTGCAGCCGACAAAGATTTCTCCATTGGCAGCGAGTATTGCAGCGCCAACCTGAAACTTGGAATAGGGCGCGTGCGCCCGGCTCATTACTGCGCGCGCCGCATTATAAAGACGATCCGACATTGCCTAGCGTTCTTTCACGTAAGGGATACCACCGGCTTTCGGCGGAATTGCCTTGCCAATAAAGCCGGCAAGCAGAATGACGGTCAAGATATAAGGTAATGCCTGCATCAACTGCACCGGAATTACCCCAATAATTGGAAGTTCAACGCCCTGAAAACGAATATCAAGTGCTTCCAGAAAGCCAAATAGCAGGCAGGCAAACATCGCATTAACCGGCTTCCATTTGGCAAAAATCAACGCCGCGAGCGCGATAAAGCCCTTGCCGGCTGTCATATCGCGGCCAAAGCCGGCTGATTGGGCGATTGAAAGATATGTACCGGCAATGCCGCATAAAATACCGCAGATAATTACCGCACGATAACGTGCCCAAACAACTGAAATGCCCGCCGTATCAACAGCCGCCGGGTTCTCGCCAACCGCGCGAAGCCGCAGGCCGAAACGGGTGCGAAACAATACCCACCATGTGAGCGGCACCATCAAAAAGGCCACATAGGCAAGAATATTATGGCCGGAGATTAATTCCACATATATCTGGCCGATAACTGGTACATCGGCCATGGCCTCGGCAAAGGGCAATTCGATGGGTGAAAAACGCGCGGTTTTTGGCAATTGCGGGGTTTTGCCGCCAAGCCCAAACCAGCTTTGACCAAGCAGCACGGTTAAACCTGCCGCTACAAAATTGATCGCCACACCCGAAACAATCTGGTTGCCGCGCGATGTGATAGAGGCAAAGCCGTGGATGAGCGACAATGCTACTGCGACCGCGATGCCTGATAAAAGGCCCAGCCATGCCGAACCCGTGGTGGCGGCAATGGCGGCGGCACCAAAAGCCCCACCGAGCATTTTACCCTCAAGACCAATGTCAAACACGCCCGAGCGTTCTGAATAAAGCCCCGCAAGGCAGGCAAGCAGCAAGGGAACAGAAAGGCGGACCGTGGTATCAAGCAGTTGAATAATGAGATCCATTACGCGGCCCCCTTGCTGGAAGACTTGGAATTGATCGACAATATTTCGAAGAAATTGATTAAGGCCGGTCTGAACATATGCTCAAGTGCACCGGCAAATAATATTACCAAGCCCTGAATAACGATGATCATGTCGCGAGAGATATTCGGCATATCGAAGGCAAGTTCAGCCCCGCCCTGATAAAGCATACCAAACAAAATACCGGCAATGACAATGCCAACCGGATGCGAACGGCCCATTAGTGCCACTGCGATACCAACAAAACCGGCACCGGCAACAAAATCCAGTTCAACCCGTGCCTGCTCGCCCATAACCGGGTTTAACGCCATCATGCCAGCCAGTGCACCTGAAATCAGCATGGTGATCACAACGGTTTTAACCGGTGGAATGCCTGCGTAAACCGCCGCAGTCGGGCTGGTGCCCATGGTGCGAAGTTCATAGCCAAACTTCGTTCGCCAAATCAAAACCCAGACCAGAAATGCCGCAACCAGTGCAACAAGAAAGGAAAGGTTGAGCGGTGCGCCGCCAATGTCCATTCCAAACCAGTCCATCATAAAGTCCAGTTTTGGAATTTGGCCACCAACCTCAAAGGTACGGGTTTGCGGTGCCATCGAGCCTTGCGGGCGCAACATTCCGGTCAACAGATAAACCATCACACTGGCGGCAATGAAGTTGAACATAATGGTGGTGATAACCACGTGGCTGCCGCGTTTGGCCTGCAACCATGCGGGAATTAAAGCCCAGGCCGCACCAAACAGCGCACTTGCTGCAATGGCCAGCGGAAAGGTTATCCACCAGGGGGTTACGGTATCGAGTGTGAGACAAACAATGGCGGCACCCAGTCCGCCGATATAGGCTTGGCCTTCGCCGCCGATATTGAACAACCCGCAGTGAAAGGCGACCGCCACCGCAAGCCCGGTAAAGATGAAGTTGGTCGCATGGAACAGGGTAAAACCAATGCCTTCGCCATAGCCAAGCGAGCCACGCAGCAAGAGTTTTGCCGCCTCGATCGGGCTTTCGCCAACGAATAAAACCACGAGGCCTGAAACTGTGAAGGCAATCGCCAGGTTGATCAACGGGATTAACCCGTAATCAGCCCATTTGGGAAGTTCGTTTTTCAATTGTTTGCCTCCATTAGTAAATCTTGTGAGGACAGGATGCTTGCGTATTCACCATCCAATATGGATAGGGTGAGCGCGTGCACATCTTCTGCTGTCCACTTTTTCCCTTGTCGGTCCAGCCGGTCGATACTGGCAACGCAGTCCTCCGGCAGGTAAACCATAAAACCCAGATTGCCCGCCATGCGAACGGTGGATTCAACCGAATTTTCCAGCCACCCGCCGGTAACGACAATATCGGTGCAACCACAATCTTCCAGCACCTGCATTAGATCAGTGCCGATAAAGGCACTGTGGGTGCGTTTATCAACCACCGGTTCGTTGTCGAGCGGGGCAACCTCTTTTTTGAAATTATTGCCATCCTGTCCGGGCCGATAGGGTGAGTTCGGATCGGTAGAATCGTGCCTGATATGGATCACCGGGTCACCGCGTTCGCGCCATTTTTCCAGCAGGCTGGCGATTGCCTTTTCCATTTTCAATTGACCGCGACGGCCCCAGACTGGGTCATCCAGCGCGTTCTGCACATCGATCACCAAAAGTGCTGCGGTCATGTTGCAGCCTCCAGCACAAGGTTTCCATCGGCATCAAATTTTACAAATGGATTATAGGCGATTTCCCAATAATGGCCGTCGGGGTCGCGGATATAGCTCGAATAGCCACCCCAAAACGCCTTTTCCGGGTTTTTTTGCGGGGAGGCACCGGCATCAATAGCCAATTTGAAAAATGCATCCACATCCGCTTCAGAGGCAAGATTAATCGCCATTACCACATTGGGAAATTGCCCAGATGGAGGGTTTGTTTCATCCGCATTTGCATCTTCAGCCAAGGCCGCACGACCATAGAGACCCAGAACAATATTATTGCCCTGCATAAATTTAACACTGTCTTGGCTATGGGTAGAATTTTTCCAGCCCAATTTCTGATAGAAGCTGAGAGATTGTTCCAGATCCTCAACGCCAAGTGTTAAAATTGATATTTTAGCCCCGGTCATTCGGCAGCCTGTCCCTCGACACCGGCCATCAGCAAACCCAATTCACCTTCCGAGGTTTCCGGGCTGCGCTCGCCGACCACTTTGCCGGCAAACATCACCAGCACCCGGTCGGAAAGTGAGCGGATTTCATCCAGCTCGACAGAGACTAAAAGCACGGCTTTCCCCGCATCGCGCATTTCGATAATGCGTTTATGGATAAACTCAATTGCCCCCACATCAACGCCGCGGGTTGGCTGGCCGATTAGCAGCACGACCGGATCCTGCTCCATTTCGCGGGCCAATACGATTTTCTGCTGGTTGCCACCTGAAAAGTTGGCGGTTTTAAGCCGTGGATTTGGCGGGCGGATGTCATATTGCTCGATCTTTTCTTTGGCATCGGCCCGAATAGCATCAATGTTCAAAAAAGCCCCAGAGAGATATTGCTCCTGATTATGATAGCCAAGAATGGAATTTTCATATTCCTCAAACGGCAGCACCAGCCCCATGTGGTGGCGGTCTTCGGGCACATGCACCATGCCTTTTTCGCGCAGAAGCGCCGGGTCTGCCCCGCCGGTCACGTTTATCGGCTCGCCATCGAGCAGCACCCGCCCGGTTTCCGCCGGCATTATGCCGGCAATCGCTTCCAAAAGTTCCGATTGCCCATTACCGGCAACGCCCGCAATGCCAACAATTTCACCGGCCCGCACTTCAAAAGAGACATCATCAACCATGGAGACGCCACGGCTGTCTTTCACGGTGAGATTTTCCACCGCAAGCTTAACATCAGCTGGGTTGGCATCGCCCTTATCGACCTGCATCAACACCCGGCGACCAACCATCAATTCAGCCAGATCAGCAACGCTGGTCTCGGATGTTTTTCGGGTGGCAACCATGGTGCCCTGGCGCATGACCGACACATTATCAGTGATCGCCATAATCTCCCGCAGCTTGTGGGTGATGAGAACAATGGTTTTGCCCTGATCTTTTAATTGGCGCAAAATCTTGAACAGATGGTCGGCCTCAGAAGGGGTGAGAACGCCGGTCGGCTCGTCCAGGATCAGGATTTCCGCACCGCGATAAAGCGCCTTTAGAATTTCCACCCGCTGTTGAATTCCCACCGGCAATTCTTCAATAATCGCGTCCGGGTCAACTGTCAGGCCATAATCTTCTTCGAGTTGCAAAAGCTCCTTGCGCGCATTGCCAATGGCGCGATTGAGAATATTGCCACCTTCGGCCCCAAGAATGATATTTTCCAAAACGGTGAAGTTTTCCACCAGCATAAAATGCTGATGCACCATGCCGATACCGGCGGCGATAGCGGCCTGACTATCGGGAATCGTCATCTTGTCGCCATTGACAAAAATATCGCCGCTATCGGCTTGATAAAACCCATAAAGAATGGACATCAGGGTCGATTTACCGGCCCCGTTTTCACCGATAATTCCGTGAATGGTGCCCTGCGTGATTGGCAGATTGATATCGTGATTGGCACGCACAGGACCAAAACTTTTATTGATCCCCTTTAGTTCAATGGCATATTCGCTCATTTTTATTATTCCTCGCTCCCGCAATCAAAAGGCTAGCACGTCATTATTTGAGTTTCGAGCTTTTTGATCGCCTAGCCGTAAAATATTTTTACCATTTAATCAAAAACGCATTATTTGGTATTGATATCCTAGGGCTTCTTGCGCGAGTGTTGCCCATGTTCCATCCTATGGCAACCAAATGACAGGAATATCGCCAGATATATTTGAGGCCTACCATGACACCCTTTGCATTCAATACTTCTGCAGGCATTCGCTTTGGTGATGGAATAGCCGCCGATCTCGCTATAATCGCCGGCAATCTGCTTGGCTCAAAAATTCTTTTCATCACCGATAATGGATTAACCCGGCTTGGTTTGACCAAGCCGGCACTTTTATCGCTTGAGAGAGCTGGCATTGCGGTAACCCTGTTTGACGCGGTGGAGGCTGACCCCTCGCGTACAACCCTGATGGCGGCGGTTGATATGGCCAAAAGCGCCAATGTCGATGCGGTGGTTGGTTTTGGCGGCGGCTCATCACTCGATATTGCCAAACTTGTGGCGCTGCTTGTGGGTTCCGGTGAAGATGTGGACGAGGCCTGGGGTGTTGGTAATGCGAAAGGTCCGCGCCTGCCGCTTGTTTTGGTGCCAACCACGGCCGGCACCGGATCTGAGGTTACGCCCGTATCCATTATCACGGTGGAGGAGGACGAAAAACGCGGCGTTGTCTCGCCGCTGATATTGCCCGACCTGGCCATTCTCGATGTGGATTTAACTATTGGCCTGCCGCCACATATAACCGCTGCCACCGGCATTGATGCGATGGTGCACGCGATCGAGGCCTATACCTCAAAGAACGCCAATAACAATCCGATGTCGCGTATGCTGGCGGTGGAAGCGCTTACCCATCTTGGTGCTAATATCGAAAAGGCGGTGTTTGAAGGCAAGGACCGCAAGGCCCGCTCGGCGATGTTGCTGGGTTCCATGTTGGCCGGCCAGGCATTTGCCAATTCGCCAGTGGCAGCCGTTCACGCGCTGGCCTATCCGTTGGGAGGCACGTTTCATGTGCCGCACGGTCTTTCCAATGCGCTGGTGCTGCCGCATGTGTTGCGATTTAATGCGAGCGATACCGCCAATGGCTCGGCGCGCCAATATGCCGAACTTGCGCCCTATGCATTCGCTGATATAGATCGCAGCGAGGGCACCCAGGCCACCTGTTCGGCCTTCATTGAGCGCTTGGCTTCATTGTCTAAAAAACTTGGTCTTGAGACCAATATGCGCCAGCTTGGGGTGGCAAAAACCGACATTGAACAGATGGCAGAAGACGCGATGAAGCAGGCCCGTTTGCTGGTCAATAACCCGCGCGAACTGTCAAAATCCGATGCGCTCGCAATCTACCGCGCGGCTTGGTAAGGCCAAATTATTATATCATTGAAAACAATGCACAAGTATTTCAGGGGCGAATTTTAAGGAAAATAGACACGTATTGAAGGGAAGCGAGTTGACGAACGAGCCGTCGCAGCTGCGACGCGCGCTCGCAGGCCCATTGCGTGCCTTTGGGCAGCGCCTTGGAGCAGCCGTGAGAGATATGTGCACCAAGAGCCTTGACCTTTGATTTAACGCCCCAAACACCCTATATTGAATAATATCAATTCACCAATGATTCGAGCCGCTTCCGGCTTTGAATTATCTGCCCGGATGAACTATTAATCGACCGGCTAAGCGCAATAAAAATAACAGGACTGTCAATGACCGAAACGCCCGAAACAAATGATGCTGCTGCAAAAGAAACCGTCAATATCGATGTGGAGTATGGTGCGGATTCCATCAAAGTTTTGAAGGGGTTAGACGCTGTTCGTAAGCGCCCGGGCATGTATATCGGCGATACGGATGATGGCTCCGGCCTGCACCACATGGTCTATGAGGTGGTGGATAACGGCATTGACGAAGTGCTGGCTGGCCATGCCGACCATGTCAGTGTGACGCTGAATGCCGATGGTTCCGTCACCGTCAACGATAATGGTCGCGGTATCCCGACCGATATTCACACCGAAGAGGGCATTTCTGCCGCCGAAGTTATCATGACCCAATTGCACGCGGGCGGTAAGTTTGACCAGAACTCCTACAAGGTTTCCGGCGGGCTGCACGGCGTGGGCGTTTCTGTGGTCAACGCGCTTTCGGTCAAGCTGTCACTAAAAATCAAGCGCAATGGCAAAGTGCACGAAATGAGCTATACCCACGGTGTGGCTGACGCGCCGCTCAAGGTTACCGGTGAATGCGGTGATGAGAAGGGAACTGAGGTTACCTTCCTGCCATCGAAAGATACCTTCACCATGGTCGATTTCAGCTATACGACGCTGGAACATCGGCTGCGCGAATTGGCGTTTTTGAACTCCGGCGCTAAAATCGTGCTGGTTGACAATCGCGGTGTTGATCCAAAAACCACCGAGCTTTTCTACGAAGGCGGGCTGAAGGAATTTGTCCGCTATCTCGACCGCGCTAAAAACGCGTTGATTGAAACGCCGGTCTATCTGAAATCAGAAAAAGACGGCATTACGGTTGAGCTGGCGCTTTGGTGGAACGATAGTTACCACGAAAATGTGCTGTGCTTTACCAACAACATTCCCCAGCGCGATGGCGGCACCCATATGGCCGGTTTTCGTGGCGGTTTGACCCGTCAGGTCACCGGTTATGCCGATGCATCCGGGTTGATGAAGCGCGAGAAAGTATCGCTCACCGGCGATGATTGCCGCGAGGGTCTTACTTGCGTATTGTCGGTCAAGGTGCCCGACCCGAAATTTTCCTCGCAAACCAAGGATAAGCTGGTTTCATCCGAGGTGCGCCCGGTGGTCGAAAGCCAGGTCAATGAAACCCTGAGAGAGTGGTTTGAGGAAAATCCTGCGAACGCCAAGATCGTTATTTCCAAGGTTATCGAGGCAGCATCCGCCCGCGAGGCGGCAAAGAAAGCCCGTGAATTAACCCGCCGCAAGGGCGCGCTGGATATCGCCTCTCTGCCCGGCAAACTGGCCGATTGTCAGGAACGTGATCCGGCAAAATCTGAAATCTTCATCGTCGAGGGCGACAGCGCTGGCGGTTCGGCCAAACAGGGCCGTTCGCGTAAAAATCAGGCGATCCTGCCCCTGCGCGGCAAGGTCTTGAATGTCGAGCGGGCGCGGTTCGACAAAATGCTCGGGTCAGAACAGATCGGCACGCTGATCACCGCACTTGGCACCGGTATTGGCAAGGACGAATTTAACATCGAAAAGGCCCGCTATCACAAGGTCATTATCATGACCGATGCGGATGTTGATGGCGCCCATATTCGCACCCTGTTGCTCACCTTTTTCTTCCGTCAGATGCCTGAGCTTATCGAGCGCGGCTATCTCTATATTGCCCAGCCACCGCTCTATCTGGTTAAGCGCGGCAAGTCCTCGCAATATCTCAAAGACGAGGAGGAAATGGAAAATTACCTCATCGAGGGCGGGCTGGATGAAGCCGTGCTGACCCTGGCCGAAGGCGAGCAGCGCTCTGGCGCAGACCTGCGTCAGGTGGTCAATACGGCATTGGCCGTGCGCAAATTGCTCGAAGGATTGCACACAAGGTATGATCGAGGCGTGGTCGAGCAGGCGGCGATTGCCGGTTGTCTCAATGCGGAAATGATGGCCGACAAAGAAAAGGCCGCAAAGGCTGCCGAATATGTGGCCTACAGGCTTGACCAACTGGCCGAGGAAACCGAAAAAGGCTGGACCGGCACTATCAACGATGAAGGTGCGATTATGCTGGAGCGCATGGTGCGCGGCGTGCGCGAGGCGCATGTGCTCGATCAGGCGCTGATCGGTTCTGCCGATGCTCATCATCTCGATAGTTTTGCCGCCGAATTGCAGGAAGTCTACAACAAAAACGCCAGCCTTTCGCGCAAGGAACTGCTGACCGAGGTTTACGGGCCGATGGACCTGCTGGAAGCGGTATTTGCCGCCGGTCGCAAGGGTATATCAACCCAGCGCTACAAAGGGCTTGGGGAAATGAATGCCGAGCAGCTTTGGGAAACCACGCTTGACCCGGATGTGCGAACTCTGTTGCAGGTAAAAGTCGATCACCAGGACGAGGCCGAAACACTATTTTCCCGCCTCATGGGTGACCTCGTAGAACCCCGCCGCGAATTCATTCAGGACAATGCACTAAGCGTGTCCAACATCGATTTTTAGGTGGGGCTGCAATGGAGTTGATTGGTATTTGGATTTAATTTTTAGTTATATCTTTAATCAACTTTGTTAATAATATTTCTATGAAATCAGGCTCATATTTATTAGGCTGGTCTGCCGAAAAATTGTTTTCATTGCCTTGTGAATCATCAATTTCGTATCTCTTTTTTTCTTGGGTGAATCGATTTGATAATTGTTTGATTGCATCAATATATTGTTGTGGAGGTTCGGTTAGGTATTTGCAATCTTCTTGCGCTATAAATGGTTTTGGAAAATGCAGTTGGTATGTTTCAAAAAAATGTTCGCAATAGATTTTGATTTTTTGATCCTGGTCTTCGTCGTTGCTGTAACCCAATAAATGGTCTTTTGCGCTTTTCAGTTCGATATTTGGATCAACGTCAACATAGAAAATTGGGTAGGGGTGCCCTCCAAATACTCCTTTAAGGGAGATCTCACCCATAAATTTTGTTTTTGGTAATTCCAGAAAATTGTTTATTTTATTTTGTTTGTTTTTAGAGAAATTTTCATAACTCTGGTTAGTAAGAAACCATGCTAGTTCAACAGAAACAGGAAAAATACAAGGGCTAGATAATTCGCAAAGTCGGAATCCTATATCGATAGATGGCCCTATATAGTCTCGAAGCAATTCGCTGCGGTTGTTTTTTTTGTACCATTCATCAAGTAGGTAGTAATTGTTTAATTTCCACTCTTCGTTGTAGACTGAGCGTGACTGCCCAACTGAAGTGTCTAAAATTATTTCTGAATTATTTAAGGGGAACCCTGCACACCAACCTGTACTTTTGACATCTAGTTTTGTTTTGCTTTCCGATTTGTATCGTTTGATGCATTTTATCCAGCATGCAACAAAAAAAGCAATTTCTGAACGATCCTTTACATGCTTAACAAAAATTATTTCATCACCATTTGTCTTCCACAAAGAAGGTTCGTACCCCACAAATTGGGGGAATTCATCTTTGAACAGGGATGTTGCTCTGGCCCATTCTTCTGCAAAAATTTTGGGAAACGCACCATAAAAATTTGATAATTCCGGCAGCCAAATATCATGCGGGACGCCAGCTACCTTATTAATTGAATTGCGAGGGATTCTTTCAGGTCCAGCTTGTTTCAATTTTGAGGACCCGACCAAGTCAACGCTTAAAAATATGCGTACTCGAGGTTGGATGAAGCGCGGAATTTTAGAAAATGAATTTATAAAATTATAATTACTCAAGCAACCCAAGCCTTATTGATCTAATCTCAGCCGCCTTTTTTGAAACATTGAAATAATCAGATAGTTCGAATAAGTCACCTTCGATATCGCGAAATTTGTTTCTAAATATATCCTCTGGCATTAAAAAAGCAGAAGCAAACCAATTAGCTTCCCACTCAACCCTTTCTGACCCCAATCGTTTTGCAACAAATACATCGTCAGGGCTAAGCTGATCTACAACCTTAAAATAATGCAAAAAATAATGCCCCAATTCGTGGGCAATTGTAAAGTTGTCCCTACGAGGTGAGGTGTGATCTGGTATATTGATCACAAAATCATTGTACGCTTTTACAGTCAAAGCTCCGTGCTCTTCGGATGTGCTCCAAAAATCGACAATGCACACTCGACCTCCGAGCTGCTTGACGAATTTGAACAAATCTGCACCCGGCTGATAACTCAATTCAGCTGCAATCTTTTCTGCGATTTTTTCAACAGTTCCTTTGGATAAGGAAGATGATGAAGGGTGTATAATTGGCATAGAGCGACTATATCATGATTCGGGATGCTAAGAATAATATAGAATTGTAAATACGATATTACAATGTGTATTTGTCAAATGTCCTCGAATGGGCTTTCTTTGAGGAAACTGTCAACGATTGTTTTGTTCGCCAATATTCATTTAATTTGATAATCTTAGTTTAACTGGTCGCAACTCGAATTACTCCTTATTTGCTGGTTTCAGTATTGAATTCCGCTTCCCCCCCTAAACCATACCCTTCAAATCGAAACTCGAGCGCTCCCCAATATCTTCAAAACTCTCCGCCAGCCAATTTTCTGTTGCTTCGCTTCCATTATCCCGCAGCGCCTCAAAATGCGAGAACTTTGCGTTAAACGCCCCTTGGTCTTCATCGGCGAAACCCACTTGCTGATTGTTTATTGGCTTGTGATTGGAAATTTAGCATTGGTCACTCAGGCCGCACTTCCGCCGTTCCCTCGTAAATTAATTTGGATGACTGCTGAGAGCGCAAATTGACCTACCAAATTTTGTATATGCGCTAGGTATAGTATTGTATCTTGACTTAAACCCTGCTTGAGCTTGTATGCTCGTTTTCTGATTAATCTGCCAGAATATTTTGAGACCAGTTCGGAAGGGAAAGACATGGATTTCACCAAGGCGGGAATTATCCTCTTTACGCAAAATTATACGGAATGTGTCGATTTTTACGGCAATATCCTTGAGTTAGAAACCTTGCACGAGATTGACCGTCCGGGTGAACGACTGACCACCTTTATGTTGGGTGATACATACTTGATGATCGAAACAGGTGGTGTTGCGCATGATGGTCCGAAACCTATCGAGTGTTGCCCAACAAAGTTCCGCTTCAACGTACCCGACGTTAAGGCCGCAAGCGACGAACTTCGAAGCAAAGGGATCAAAGTCAGGGTAGTTGATAACAGTTGGGGCACTACTGCCGAATTCATTGACCCCGATGGAAACCGCTGCGCGTTAAGATCGAATAAGGGGTTTGGTGTCTAAACGGCAAGTTTGTTCGCGCCGGTCAAGTCCAATGGTTTTTGAAGGGTTTGTGTTGAAATAAACTAATTCCGGTAAATTCAAACCATACCCTTCAAATCAAAACTCGATTTTTTGCCGATATCCTCAAAGCTCTCATCCAGCCAATTTTCTGTTGCGGCCCTTCCACTATCCCGCAGCGCCTCAAAATGTGAGA
Source organism: Alphaproteobacteria bacterium (assembly GCA_024280375.1). Lineage (GTDB taxonomy): Bacteria > Pseudomonadota > Alphaproteobacteria > Rhizobiales > Rhizobiaceae > SZUA-100. The sequence continues at coordinate 50,127 of JAJRQF010000066.1, forward strand.
ATTTTGCGTTAAACGCCCCTTGATCTTCCGGGTCCGCGCTACCCGCGTCACCATAATCAGCAGGCGGGGCGATGATGTGCACGTTGATTTTGCGCAAATTGGCATCGCTCGCCACATGGCCGTTTTCAATCAGATCAGTGACGAAGGAAATCGCCCGCATTTCCCGCATGAAGGCAGATTTAAAGCTTACCTCGCTAATGCGATTTAATATGTCGGCAGAGGTTTTGGGCGCCGGCTTTGGCGCAAGCGTCGAGGTCAGCACCACAATCACATCCAGCGATTGGCATTCGTATATCAGCGGATAAATCGTCGGATTGCCCATATAGCCGCCATCCCAATAGGCCTCGCCATCAATCGTCACCGCATCAAACAAAAACGGCAGGCAGCACGAGGCACACACCGCGTCGAGCGTAATTTCGCTGGTCTCAAAAACCCGGTTGGCATTGGTGGCGATATTGGTGGCGTTGATGAAAAGCTTGATCGGCGAATTTTCGCGCAAACCTTCAAAATCAATGCAATCGCCGATCACCTTGCGCAGCGGGTTCATGGTTGCAGGATTTATGTGATAGGGCAAAAGCACCCGCGACATCACATCGAAAAATGCTTCTTTTTGCATGATGCGGATGATCTGAAAACGCAGCAGGCGCAACAGGGCGGGCGTGTTCCAGCGGCGGCGGGTAAATTCTTCGCTCAACTGCCGCCAGAATGTTTCGAGCAGCTTTTGCGCCCGCGCCTTATCGCCGCCAATCATACCACTGGCCAAAAGCGCGGCATTGACGGCACCCGAACTCGTGCCCGATACGCCTTCGATCGCAAGCCGGTCATCATCCAAAAGCCTATCCAGTACACCCCAGACAAAAGCCCCGTGTGCGGCTCCGCCCTGCAGGGCCAAAATGACTTTCTTTTTCGGGTTTTTATCGCTTTTTACCTCGGCAATCTCGGGGCCTCCCTATTGTTGGTCTTGCGCGCCTTTGCGCCATTCGCTCGGGGCCATGCCTTCAACCCGCATAAATTCGCGGTTGAAATTCGACTTGGTGTTAAAACCCGCCGCATAGATTATCTGCGTCACCTGCATGTCGGAATTTTTGAGCAATTGGCAGGCTTCTTTTACCCTTAGCATATTGATGTATTGAGAAACATTTTGCCCGGTCTGGCTGTTCACCGCGCGCGAAACATCGCGCACCGGCAGCACCATGCGCCGGGCGATCCGGTTGAGGTTTATATCCGCGTCGAGAAAGAGGTTTTCCTTGCGAACAAGCGCTTCCAACCGCGCAAATATTTCCGCATCTTCCGGGTTTTGGGCGGCGTGTGTGGCGCTTTTCGCATTCCTGTTGCGCCAAAAAATCAGCCCGCTTATTGTAGCGGCGATCAAAATACCGGCAAGCGAGGCGGAGCCCGCAATGTTTGATGTGTTGCTGCCATCGGTTTTCAAAAAGTCGTAGGAAATCGCCAAATCCGTAATACCGGAAACAATAAGCACCGCACAAACCAGCCATAGCAGGGTGAGCACCTGGCGCGAATGGCCGATTTTCACCCAACCAAGCGCATCAGTGCCGCGCATGCCCAGCCGGGCCAGCAAAATGGCGAAGACCAGATTATTTGCCGCCAGAAAACTGTCGAGAAAATCTGGCAGCAGCAATATCAGCAACAGCGTCAGCGCAACGGGAATAGCCACCAATAATATGCCGGGTTTTGCCGGTGGACGGGCAAAACTGAAATAGGCCAAAGGCGGCAAAGTGGCGGCTGTGATCGGTTGAATCTGCCGCAGCCAGTCCATGCCATAGCCAAATCGAACTCCGATCAAAATTTCCTGAAACGCTAGCACCAGCAGAAACCACAAGAACCAGTGCATTCGCTGGCTTTCACCTTTGCCGGTCCATTCCCGGAAAAATATCACCATAGATATTGCGGCAATAAGAAATGGCAGTGGAATCATGATCATGGGCAAATTCACCGGGAAGGCCAGGAAAAGTTGGAAAGCTGATTATGTCCTCAATCGCTTTCTAGGTCGACCGGAATCGCGATTTAGGACGCGTGTTACTGAAATTATCGAGAGGGTGGTCGGGCAAACTTAATTTGGAAAGGTTATTCCCATGATAGATAAAAATATAAAACTGAGCACGCATGCCGCATTTGCAATCTTGCTCATTTCAACATCGGCACATGCCGCGCCGGGCTATCAAACAACGACATTGGACGTAAAGCACCGCGAACAATCGCTGCCACTTCACATCTGGTATCCGCCACAGGGTGATGGCGCAAAAACCTGGCTTGGCAAAAATATCGTGTTCAAAGGCGTCGAAGTGCAAAAGGCGGCGGCCCCGAAAAAAGCGGCGCATCCGCTGATATTGCTTTCCCACGGTTCCGGCGGCAATGCGGTTAATCTGGGCTGGATTGCCGCCCGCCTTGCAGATGAAGGCGCAATTGTTGTCTCGACCAACCATCCCGGCACAACATCGAGGGATTCTCACCCGCGCGAGACGATTAAAATCTGGCAACGAACCGCAGATTTTTCCGCTATTTTGGATTATATGCAAAAGGCCCGACCGTTTGGGCTGTCGGTTGACGGCGCAAAAATTGGTGCTGTCGGGTTCTCTCTTGGCGGATACACGGTTCTTGGTCTGGCCGGTGGGCGGGTAAGCAAGCAAAAATTCATCAATTATTGCACCCAATATTCGAAGCTTTCAGACTGTATCTGGATAAAAAATGGTGTTGATCTGAACGATATTGATGCGAAAAAATTTGAGCAAAGCAACGCCGATCCACGTATTGCGGTAGTTGTGGCAGTTGATCCAGCATTGGCCCAGGCCTATCAGCCTGAAAGCCTGCAGCAGATTAAACGACCGGTTTTGCTGATAAATCAGGGAGCGGCTGACAAAGTGCCGGCTGGCATTAACGTGAGAAAAATCAAACAGGAATTGCCCCGTGCCAGCTACAGCACCATCAAAGGCGCGACCCATTTCAGCTTTTTGGGAGAGTGCACCTGGCTCGGTGCCAGGATCATCGAAAGCGAGGGTGAAGAGCCGATATGTTCTGAGGTAAGTGATAGAAGCCGGGCTGATATTCACAAGGAAATCGGTGACTTGATCGTTGAATATATGAAGAAGCAACTGTTTTAGACTGCTTCATTTAATATTGCGAAAAAAACCGGCCACAGCCATGATAATTAAATCAAACTGTGACCGGCCATTTTATCGGGTGCCTTGGGAGGAAGCCGCCCGAATATTGTGTTCACTCTTTTCCGTCTAGCCCTCCGGCTGGCCGCCCGTTCGCGGGCTGGCACATTGCTGGCCGCAATGCTTGCCCTGCCACGGAGGGAATTTATCGTAACGTACCAACTGAGCCGATAGGCGAAGCGCTTTTAAGTGATCGCACGTGGTG
>JAJRQF010000067.1 GCA_024280375.1 Alphaproteobacteria bacterium
AAAAACTGCTGGTGGATTGTTGATTACAATCGCCAGAGCCTCGATGCGGTCATTTCGGAAGCACTGTTTCCCAAACTCGAGAATATTTTTTCCAACTTCGGCTGGCAGGTCATCGCCATCAAATATGGCAAGGCATTGGAAAAAGCCTTTCAACAGCCCGGCGGTGACGCTTTGCACGACTGGATTGACATCTGCCCCAACACGCTCTTTTCAGCCCTGACCTTTGCCGGTGGCAGCATCTGGCGCCAACACCTGAAACAGGATCTGGCCACCAACCCGCAAGCGTTAAAACTCATTGACAGTTACGATGATGACGCGCTGGCGCGATTAATGACTGATCTTGGCGGTCATTGCATGCAAACCTGCCTTGAAGCTTTTAACTCAGCCCCCGATGATCAACCGGTCTGCTTCGTTGCCTACACCGTCAAGGGCAAGGGCCTGCCCTTTGCCGGTCACAAAGACAATCATTCCGGCCTGATGAATTCAGCCCAGATGAATGAGCTAAAAGCCGCACATAATATAACCGATGGCAAAGAATGGGAGCCATTTTCAGGGCTTGGCTCCAACGCCAATGATTTACGTAACCTGATTGACACCGCCCCTTTTAATGCCAAAGGAATGCGGTTGTTAAGTTCGCCAAAGATCCCGATTGAGACAATTGCGTCACCCGCCCAGGGAGCAGTGGCAATGTCAAGCCAGGAAGGATTTGGCAAAATTTTGAGCGAAATTGCCCGCCACGACACAAAAATGGCTGACCGCATTGTCACCACATCACCGGACGTCACGGTATCAACCAATCTGGGGGGGTGGGTAAACCGCCGCGCGGTATTTTCAAAAGAGCCTCGCGAAGACGTCTTCCAGACCCTTAAGCTGATGTCGGCCCAGCGCTGGCACTCAAAACCATCGGGCCAGCACATCGAACTTGGCATTGCCGAAAACAACCTGTTTATTCTGCTGGCGGCTCTGGGCTTGAGCCACAAATTGTTTGGCGAGCGCTTGTTGCCGGTGGGAACACTCTACGACCCCTTCATCCAGCGCGGCCTTGATGCCCTCAATTATGCCTGCTATCAAGATGCCCGCTTTATCCTCGCCGCCACACCTTCAGGCATTACACTGGCACCCGAAGGTGGCGCGCACCAGTCGATTTCGACGCCACTGATTGGCATGGCCCAGGATGGCCTGGCAACGTTCGAGCCGTCGTTTGTGGATGAACTTGCTGTCATAATGGAATGGGCATTTAATTACATTCAGCGCGAGAGCGATGATATTTCCGATGATGACTGGTTGCGTGACAAAAGCGGCGGCTCGGTTTACTTACGCCTGTCAACGCGCTCTTTGGACCAGCCGGTGCGACAACTCGATGATGCCACCAAAAAAGGCATCATTGCCGGCGCTTACTGGCTCAGGCCGCCAGCGCCCGGAGCGCAATTGGCGTTAGCCTATACCGGGGTTGTTGCGCCAGAAGCTGCCAGTGCCATCGGCAAACTTCTCAATCGCAATCCCGGCACCGGCCTTTTGGCCATCACTTCTGCCGATCGTTTGAATGCTGGCTGGAAAGCTGCCCAGACTGCACGCCAGCACGGCCAGGCCAAGGCTGCCAGCTATATTGAAGAGCTTTTGCAACCCTTGTCACGTGATGCCGGGCTGGTAACTGTCATCGATGGTCACCCCACAACCTTATCGTGGCTCGGCGCTGTTCATGGCCACAAGGTTCAGGCTTTGGGTGTTGAGCATTTTGGCCAGACGGGCACGATTGACGACCTTTATGAATCCTATCGGATTGGTGAAAACGCCATACTGGAAGCGTGTAAAATGGCATTGCCACAAAAGCGGTATAAGGGTTGATTTATTTGAAAAAACTGCAGAAAAACTAGGGTTTATTAACCCCAATTTCCATTTTTTCTGCCCCTCACTCTTTTTATTTGGCATTCGTATTCTTATATGTAAAACTGAAGTTGGTGAGATCTGGTGTAGAAGCAGGAGAATTTCCTATGATGAAACCTAACAAATTTACAGTTTTAGCTTCCCTGTTTTTGGGAGCTACAGCATTTGGGGGCATAAGCGCTAATGCCGTGCCTCTGTCTAAAATGGCAACAAGTGCACAACCCGAAGCGGTAACGGGCAATCTGGTACAGAAAACCGGCAAGAAAACGCGTAATTTGCTTTTGGGCCTTGGTGCCGGTGCCCTGATCGGTGGCGCCATCGTCAACAATAACAACAGAGCCTATGATCGCGGCTATAATGCCGGCAACCGGCGACCTGCACCTGTACGCAGGTATTACCGTACCCGCTACCAGCCCTGGACTGATGCCTGGTATGATGATTGTTTCCGTCGCTATCGCAGCTTCAATCCCGATACTGGATATTTCCTATCCTACAGCGGTCGCTACGTTTTCTGCCGCTAACGGCTGAGAATTAAAAAACTGAGCAAGATTAGAAATGAGGTTGCATTTGAACACGCAGCCTCATTTTTTATTGCACCACCTACAAATCAGTTTATCGTTCTTCAAATTTGGTTTTTTGTTCTTTTTGTGCAAAACTGAAATGCATTTAACCGACACATGTTAAGTGCACTCTGACTAAATATTTTTATGCGTATAAGCAGGAGAATTTAGTATGACAAAATCTGGAAAAACTGCAATTTTGGCCTCCCTGTTTTTGGGAGCAACACTGGTTGGAGGAATAAGCGCTGGAGCAGCTCCTTTATCCAACATGCCGACAAGTGTGCAATCAGATGGCATAACCAAAAATACAGAAGTAAAAAAAGTTGAGTTTCTTTTGGGCCTTGGCATAGGTGCTCTGGTTGGTGGCCTCTTTGTCCATGAGACTGATCGTTATTATAATCACTCCCATTACGGTCACGGCTATCATAGTTACGGGTATCATAGTGGAAAATATGCACCCTGGTCTCGTGCCTGGAAAAAGGATTGTTCGCGCCGCTATCGCAGTTTCAATCCCCGTACCGGAAATTTCACCTCCTATAGTGGTCGCAAGGTTTTTTGCCGCTAACGATCAATCATTGGAAAGCTGAATTTTGAATAGACGAGATTGCGTTTTCACCCGCAATCTCGTTTTTATTTCCCTCAAATCAGCTCATCACGCTTGTTATCGGTTTCACCATAACGACTGAGAGAGGGCGCGCGCAGACCCTCATAGAGCTTTTCAATTTTCTCATTAATCTCTTTGTTGTTTTGCTCAAACAGCGAATTGCCTTGCAAGTCGCTTTCGACCAGCAGGGGGCCAAAATTCTCGACCCTGAGCACCCACATTGCTTGCGCAATACCCAGTTCATCAAGCCAGTGGACATTTTCAACCTCTATGATGCCACGTCCCAATAACGCCCCGGTGCCATAGCCGACAGTGGTGAAGTAAACCGCTTTTGCCGGCACAAAAATCTCATCGTAATGCTTCTGGCTCATGCCGCCCTTGCCAATGATCACCCGGCAACCGGTTTTGGCAAACCAGCCCGGCAAGGATTTGGCAAAGCGAAAGCTGGCTGTTGCCGTTACTGCGCCTACAGAAAATTTACCGTGGCTATCAACGCTTGCTGCGGGCGAGCAATGAAAACCAACGTTACAGCTCTGCGTCAATCCTTCAGGCATATCCTCGCCGTCATCAAGGATGCGCTTGTAGACTTTTTCACGTCCCGTCATGATCAGACCATCGAGATAGACCACCGTGCCGATTTCCAGTGACTTGAGATCTTCATCGCTGATCGGAACAGATAATCTTACGGTTTTCATGCGCTCACCATTTCCTGCCATTCAACAGTATTCCTTCTCATGTAAGGTGTGAACCAGTTGGGGTCGGTGCGGTGTTCAATGCACCCGTCATTATAGATGCGAACGCTTGCCCGCCTTGACGACAGGCAGAACGAATGCACACTCATCGGCATGCCGCCGGTATGAGTATAGCCAACTTCAATATGGCAATCGACCACCATGGATGAACCAACAAACCCCATCGC
>JAJRQF010000068.1 GCA_024280375.1 Alphaproteobacteria bacterium
AACATGTGGAGCGTTCACCGCATTTTTTTATACGTTTACTCAGGGGTACCACAAAATGAAAAGTAATATTCTCGTAGCAGCCGCATTAGCATTAACGCTTTCGGCTTGTACATCATTCAATCCATTTACTGGACAACAGCAGATTTCCAATACAGCGGGTGGCGTTGGTATTGGTGCTGGGGTTGGTGCAGTTGGCGGTTTGGTTGCCTCAGCGGCAACAGGCACAGATGCCCGTATTGGCGCGCTTATCGGCGCTGGGGTTGGCGCCTTGGTTGGCGGCGCAGCCGGTGCATATATGGATCAGCAAGAACAAGAATTACGGGCCCAATTGCAGGGCACTGGTGTTTCAGTAACCCGGGTTGGAGATGATATTATTCTTAATATGCCCTCTAACATCACTTTTGATGTGGGGTCTTCATCTATCAAATCGCAATTCCGAGATACACTTCAATCGGTTGCATTGGTTTTACAGCGCTTTGACAAAACGATTGTTGATGTTTTGGGTCACACGGATTCGGATGGCTCCGACCAGTTTAACATGAACCTTTCTCGCGAACGCGCTATTGCAGTTGCCAATGTTATTTCTTCGCTTGGAATTGATGCCCGTCGTTTTTATATTGATGGCAAAGGCGAAACCAGCCCGATCGCTTCCAATGCGACAGATTCAGGCAAAGCCCTGAACCGCCGAGTTGAAATTAAAATTTCTCCTTTGCGTCAGGGGTAAATGTCGCAAATATTTTGTAAAATCATCAAGACCGGCCTCACGGCTGGTCTTTTTTTTGCGAAAACTCTGATGTTTTAGTTTTTGGTAACCATTAAATAAGGGCTTGTGCGTAAATATAACTCCTAATTTAGAATCATTGACAACATCGGGATACACAATGATAAACGCACAACAAAAAGATTTTGATCAAAATATTGCCGACCAGCAAGCGGACGGTGAAGGTGCACTGGCTTTTGCTGATGGCACAGCGGCCAGAGATCAAGACTTACTTCGTTGCCTCAAGGAAATCTGCGACGGCAATTTTTTTGCCGATCCAGCAGGAAATGATGAACTTTCCCAAGGTCTGCGAAATCTTGTCAGCCAGTTTCGCAAGGACGCCAGTGAGCGCTTGAGTGGCACGGTATCCCTCTCCGTACAATCGGGGCAAACCGCCATCCAGTCTGCACACATGTTATCCAATTCCCGTGATGTGGATGGACGCGCCCAATCTATTGCCGCCGCCGCAGAGCAAATGGCCGCCACGGTGCAAGAAATTGGCAATTATGGGCAAAATATTGCTGAAAAAACCCAGCAGGTATCCAAAGTCACTTCCCAAGGGGCGCAAGCCACGAAACTGGCAATTGAGGGCATGCAACAGATTGCCAATTCTGTTGATCAAAGCGTCAGCAAAGTTGATATTTTGACGGAGCTTTCAGAGCGAATTGCAAATATCTCAGGCAATATTAAAAAAGTTGCAGACCATACCTCGCTTTTGGCTATCAACGCGGCAATTGAAGCCGCACGTGCTGGGGAAGCGGGCAAAGGTTTTGCTGTGGTGGCTGAAGAAGTAAAATCTCTTTCTAACCAAACGCGCGCTGCAACTATGGAAGTCCATGCCGTCGTTGAGCAATTGCAAGAGGAAACCAAGCAAATTTTTGAAGCCATGCAGGCCAGTAAAAATGCGGTCGAAACGGGCAGCGAGGCCATCAAGGAAGTCGATGAGCGAATGGGAGAAATTCAAACCGCCATTGATGAAGTCTCCGCAAATACAGCACAAATTTCAGATGCGCTGAGCGAGCAAAGAAAAGCCTCTCAGGACGTGGCACAAGGCATTACCCACATTGCAGATATTTCTAGCAAAAATGTTGAAGGCGTAGAGCAGATTGTCAGCAATATGGGCAATGTCGAGGTTTTGATTTCCAGTCAAATCGCAAAATTGGCGGAACTGGAACTCCCTGATAAAATCATAAAGCTGGCCCAGTCGGATCACGTATTATGGGTTAAACGTCTTGCTAATATGATGGTGGGGCGAGAGGGGCTTAATCCGAATGAACTGGCAGATCATCACAATTGCCGCCTGGGGAAATGGTATAACAAAGTCACTGACCCCAAGTTAGTGAACAATCCGATATTTGTGGAATTACAAGGGCCCCACCAGGTTGTGCATGATCATGGAATTATGGCAGTGCGCCACTATAACAATCGCAATTTGCCAGCGGCCCTAGAGGAAATTTCCAAGGTTGAATTGGCGTCTAAGCAAGTGCTTGAAATGCTGGAACAATTGGAAAACTCATAAGGGTCAGGGGTTAATTCCCATGAACATCGGGGACGGATTTTGATTTTTTTCATTTCCGACCCTCTCATATTCTTGGTGTTTTAATGCATATCACCGCGCTTATGTTCTATTACACCACCATTCATCAAACGTTCGGTCGCCTGACGTAAACTGCGCGTCAGGTAATGCACAACAGCCTGAATGGCCGGATCACAACTGTTAAAGCGTTTTTCAAAACATTCTCGCGTAATAATACTCAAAACCGTGTACTCCCGCGCAGTTGCTGTATATTGGCGTGGATAATTGTCGATCAATGGCGGCAATGCAAAGGCTCCGTCGCGGAGAATTTCTACTACGGATACTTTTGTCTTGAGCTTTTTTGTTAATTGAACTGAACCCTGTTCGATTATGTAGGCAACATCGCCTTCTTCCCCTTCTTTGAAAATGATGTCCCCCGTTTCAAAAACCAGTTTTTCTCCATTTTTCACACAACTCGATTTTGTCACTCAATATTCTCCCAAACGAAAATCACTGATGCCAAAATAGAACGCGTGCCTTTTCCAGAGGATAAATCTTTCAACACGGGATTTTACGCATGATTTTGAAATTACTATAACCACTTCAAATGTGGCAAAACCGCTAACAATTCCGTTGTATGACGGTTTTATGACAATTTGCCTTGTCTAAACCGGTCAAAGATCGCTAGTCTGCATCTTGTGCAAATGTCAGGCTGGACTAATATTTGTTTAAAAGCTGATTTTGCCACAAAATATAAGATTAACATTCATAATTTCTGGGAGGAAATACATATGAAAACTAGTTTGAAAATCGGCGTTGCCGTCATGGGTCTCATGGTTGCGGCCCCCGCGCTTTCAGCCGAACTCAATATGGTCTGTTCAAACGAGCAAGACTGGTGTGACCTGATGGTTGCCAATTTTGAAGCGAAAACCGGCATTGATGTGGCCATGGTGCGTAAGTCCACCGGCGAAACATTAGCTCAGGTTCGCGCTGAAGCATCCAACCCAAAGATTGACGTCTGGTGGGGTG
>JAJRQF010000069.1 GCA_024280375.1 Alphaproteobacteria bacterium
ATTAGTTTGATATGTTTGGCGCTAGAGGACTCTTGTGTTAATAAAATTTGACCAGTTGATCAAAGATTACCATTATAGATGCGCCAAGCAAGCAAAATCTACGTTAAAACCAATAGATATCAAGAATAGGGACAAAACTCACAAAATGCCGCACTCAACCACGCGAAAATCCGGCCCCACCCGTATTCAAAGGGAGAAACGCGAACTGATTTTAGACGCGGCTTTAGAGGTATTTTCCACCCATGGGTTTCGCGGCTCAACCCTTGATCAAATTGCCGATGCAGCGGGCATGAGCAAGCCCAATTTATTGTATTATTTTTCCCGTAAGGAAGATATTCATACCACATTAATCGAACGCCTGATGGAAACGTGGCTCGACCCGCTCAGGGCACTTAACCCACAGGGTGAGCCCGTTGCTGAAGTATGCGCCTACATCCGGCGCAAGCTTGAAATGAGCCGGAACTTCCCCCGGGAAAGCCGTTTGTTTGCCAATGAAATATTACAGGGTGCACCACGCATTATTGGCCTGATTAAGGGGGAATTGCGATCCCTGGTTAATGAAAAAGCAAACATCATTGAAGGGTGGATGGCGGCGGGCAAACTTAATCCTTGCGACCCGCATCACCTACTATTTTCGATTTGGGCCACGACACAACATTATGCGGATTTTGATGTGCAGGTACGCGCTGTGCTTGGGAAAAATGATAGCGAAGAAACCCACTTCCAGAACGCCGCTGTTTTTCTGGAAAAGCTATTCTGCAAGGGGCTGAGGCCGCGAGATTAGTGTAACTTGGTCATTGTGAACACCTCTCGGGGTGCGCGGCAATCCAGAACCACCGGCTCATTGTGTCCTAGGATATGGATAGCTTCGTTGAGAGAGCTTCTCTCAATGACAAATACCTACGCCATGTCAGACAAGATGTCCGTTAAGCTTTTAATGAAGGACTTTTCTAAGATATTGCATTGTTGCAGTGAATTCCCTAACCCGAATGTACCCTTATCTAGCTCGCCATAAAGTACATCCACAAACTTTTGTGGGCCATATCCACTTTCTATAGGACATGGTTCTATTAGATTGGTTGACGACTTGTAGGCGGCGATAAAATCACTCCACGACAGCAAAATCAGTCCCTTTTTACCAATTCCGATAAATACATCGGGATGATTGTCAGAATCCTTACAAACAATCCAATTGTTGAACTCGTTCTTCGTTAGGCGAATTGTGCCAAATTTCACTTCAATTGCGAAATGGTGCTTATTACCTCTAAACCATGTAATATCGCCGATAACGCTCTTCATTCCGTCTGGGTTTATATAGTCCGGCATCACGCCGCAAATTTTTAGAACTCTCGGCAATAGATACGCCGCCACAAAGTGGTGCTCTCCTGGAGTATGCTCACACAAAAGATACTTTTCTATATAGTCGGAATATGTTTCGACCACAATTTTACCTACATTTTTGGTACTTGCTCGACGCACACCTATTCCGCTGGTTCCGTAATCGCGCTCGGATTATTAGGGTGCGTCGTCCAGTTTGCATAGTCTTTTGCAACCACCCGACCGGTCCGTTCATCGATGAAACCGACTTCTTGTACTTCCATGCTAATACAATTCTCAACAGGGCAAACCAGCACGCAAAGGTTACAGCCAACGCACTCGTCGTCCATTACCTCAAAATGGCGTTTCCCGTCTTTTGTCGCCATAATCGCCTGATGGGAGGTATCTTCACACGCGATATGACAGCGCCCACATTCAATACAGGCGTCTTGATCGATATTAGCCTTGGTGATGTGATTGAGGTTTAGATATTGCCAATCCGAGACATTGGGCACGGCCTTGCCGACAAAATCATCAATTGAAGTATAGCCCCGTTCGTCCATCCAGTTAGACAGACCCGAAATCATCTCCTCAACGATTTTAAATCCGTAGACCATAGCGGCGGTGCAGACCTGCACATTGCCACTGCCCAAAGCCATAAACTCAGCCGCATCGCGCCAATTGGAAATGCCACCAATACCTGAAATTGGCAGGCCTTTGGTTTCAGCATCGCGGGCAATTTCAGCCACCATATTCATCGCAATGGGTTTCACCGCCGGGCCGCAATAGCCCCCATGGGTGCCCTTGCCGTCAATGGTTGGGTTGGGGGCAAAATTGTCCAGATCCACAGAAACGATAGAATTAATTGTATTAATCAGGCTCACCGCATCAGCACCACCACGATGGGCTGCGCGCGCGGGATAACGAATGTCGGTAATATTGGGGGTGAGTTTCACGATCACCGGCATATTGGTGTTGGCCTTACACCAGCGGGTGACCATTTCAATATACTCAGGCACCTGACCTACGGCAGCGCCCATACCGCGCTCGCTCATCCCATGGGGACAACCAAAATTAAGCTCAATGCCATCGGCGCCAGTTTCCTCAACCACCGGTAAAATCGTCTTCCAAGCATCCTCTTCACACGGAACCATAAGGGACACAACGACCGCCCGGTCGGGCCAATTCTTTTTAACCTGTTTAATTTCTCGCAAGTTTACCTGCAATTCCCGGTCGGTAATCAGCTCGATATTATTGAGACCGATCAAACGCCGATCACCGCCAAATATCGCCCCATAACGGGGACCATTTACATTGACCACCGGGGGGCCATCTTCCCCAAGGGTTTTCCACATGACGCCGCCCCAACCGGCTTTAAAAGCCCGCTCCACGTTATAGGCTTTATCCGTTGGGGGGGCCGAGGCCAGCCAAAACGGATTTGGGGATTTAATGCCGACGAAATTATTTGTGAGATCAGCCATATGGCACTTCCTTTTTATAACTATTCATAACAGCGCGTGAACAATGTTGGGGTTGGGTTAGAATCCATTGTCACACTTAATCGATTGGGGGCTGTATAATTGGCTTCAAACAAAACGCTCTTTTCAAACGCCCGAACAATTTCATCATCCATAAAATAAATGTTGGCGCATTCAAGGGTCATAATGGTGTGGGAACCCGTTGCCAGAGGCGCATCAAACTCACAAACCGTATGCTCGTTAAACGCAATGGTCTGTTTTTCCCAATACATGATTTCGCGCTCATCCACCGAACACCAGGTACCCAACATCTTGGCTTCCTTTGCAAGGGCGGTTCCCGCATATGCAAACGCAAGAATCATCACAATGATTGGCCAAAGAAATTTACGAAAGAGCTGCATGAATATCTTCCGCGGCATCGCGCCCGTTGGCCACAGCAGTTACGGTCAAATCATCACCGCCGGTGGTGCAATCCCCCCCAGCCCAAATGCTTTTACGTGAGGTGCGCCCGTTTTCATCCACATCGATGCGCCCACCAACAATGTTCAAACCGTCGGCGTGGGATGAATCTAAAGATTGCCCAATGGCTTTAAATATCTGATCGGCTGGAATGGTGGCGCTATGGCCAAGGCCCACAAGTTTGCCATCGCTCAATTGTGTATATTCCAGTTCAAGCCCGGTCACTTTTCCATTTTCGCTCAGCACCTGTTTGGGTTGGAGCCAATGGCGCATCACCACGCCTTTTGATACGGCTAAATCCTGTTCGAACTCAGAAGCGCCCATTTGCTCATGGCCACGCCGATAACAGATGGTTACTTCTTCAGCACCAAGCAACTTTGCTTGAATGGCGGCATCAATGGCGGTCATACCACCCCCAATCACCACAACCTGACGACCGATATCTACTTTTGACAGGTCATCAGCCTGGCGAAGGTCGGCAATGAAGTCCACGGCATCGGAAACTCCGATTGCCTCTTCACCGGATGCGCGCAGGGCATTTACTCCCCCAAGACCAAAGCCAATAAATACCCCATCATATTTCTCAACCAGATCACTTAGGGAAAAATCACGGCCAAGGGCTTGGCCAAGTTCAATTGTTATGCCCCCGATGGATAAAACATAATCAAGCTCCGCCTGGGCAAAACCATCGACGCTCTTATAGGTCGCGATACCATATTCATTAAGGCCGCCGGCTTTATCACGCGCGTCCAAGATCACGGCATTATGGCCAAGCACGGCCAAACGGTGGGCGCAGGCGATCCCGGCTGGTCCCGCACCAACAATGGCAATTGTTTTGCCCGTCGCGGGCGCGCGCTCAAAGAAGTGCGCAGATTTTTCCATAGCCAAGTCAGTAGCATAGCGTTGCAATTGACCAATTTTTACCGGCTTACCTTCGGCCTCTTCACGCACACACACTTCTTCGCACAGGGTTTCTGTGGGGCAAACACGAGCACACATACCCCCCAATATATTCTGATTAAATATTGTTTTGGCCGCTCCCAAAGGGTTTGCAGTGGATATCTCACGGATAAACAGCGGGATATCAATGTCCGTTGGGCAGGCGGTCTGGCACGGGGCGTCAAAGCAGAAATAACAACGCTCAGCCTCAATTCTTGCCTCATGGGTTGACAGAGGCGCGTGTAAGTCATCAAAATTCTGCTTATACTGTTCCGCTGGCAAACGACCTGCCGTAATCCCTGATTTTAACATGCCTCGTGTCATAATGTTATTTTCCACAAATCCTTTTGCACCAAAATCACACGCTATCGCAGTTTCA
>JAJRQF010000070.1 GCA_024280375.1 Alphaproteobacteria bacterium
AAAAACATGAAGCTGATTGAGCCGGTTGGGTATTTCGATATTCACCGCCTGCTGGCCGGGGCCAATAACGTCTTTACCGATTCGGGCGGATTGCAGAAAGAGGCCTATTTCCACAACGTTCCCTGTATCACCATGCGCACCGAGACCGAATGGGTGGAGACGGTTGAAGCGGGCTGGAACAGGCTGTGGAGTGAGGATGAGTTCGTGCAACCGCGCCAGAAAATTAATGAATATGGCAATGGTGATGCAGCCAATAAAATCGTTGCCCTGATCAAAGACCATATCGGTTGATGGCAAAAGACAGCCAAATCAAAACACTGATAGTGACCCTGCAATATGAGCATCGGATAAGTGTGAAGCAGCCTTGTTAATTCAATCGGAAATTTGGGTTTTATTGCGAAATCAAAATTTGCTGATAAATAGCTGAAACCTTCTTGCGAATATCGGCCTCTGTAAAGCCATCCAGGACACGTGTCCTTGCAGCTTCCCCCATTTGTTGGCGTCGTGCACTATCGGTCGCAAGTTTCTTTAATGCCTGTGCTAATTCCACCGCATTTTCTGGCGGCACGACATATCCCTCAATTCCGTCGCGGACAAAATGACGGCAACCCGGAACGTCAGTTACAACCAGCGGTCGGCCACAAGCCGCCGCCTCCAACATCGAGCGCGGCATGCCTTCTCGCGTGCGTGTGGAAACCACGCAAATATCGGCATTTTGCCAAACCGATTTCACATCATCCGAGCGCCCCTTCCAGCTGACCCCGGGAATTTTGCTCCAATCTTTTAGCAGCTCTTTTGAAATTTCTTTTGGATTTCCCTGATCCGGCTCGCCGTAGAGGTTGAGCTGTATTGGGCAGTCTTCCTTGTTAAGAAGTCTTATTGAATCAACCAGTATATCGACACCCTTGGTCCAAATCATGCGCCCAACAAAGGCAACCGAAGGGGGAGAGCAATTTGGAAGTGGAATAATGTTCCAAAAATCGGGATCAACACCCGCACCACCCAGCTGTGTTACCTTGGCGCTTGAAATTGGTCCAAATTTTCTCAAAAATTCCAGATCGTCCGGGTTTTCAACAATCAAATGGCTGTTGGGCTGTTTTAAATATCTGACAATCAACCCAAATAGAAAATATCTAAGGATTTTTGCAAATGATGAATTTCCCTCAGCAATCGTTCCTAATCCCGTGACATGAAAGACTTTCCCGGATTTGGGATAAAACCACGAAATAAGCCCACCAAGCAGAATTGGTTTCATGGCAATCATATGGATTACATCCGGCCTGGTTTTTCTAAAGCCTTTTATAAGTTGTTGTATTAGCCTAATTGCAGAGATCGGATTTTTGCTTCGGCGGGAAAACTCTACCGGCAGCACATCTAGTCCCTTGATTTCCAGATTGGCCGTCGCATCTCCCACGGTGCAAAGAATGCTGGATCGGCAGTTTTCAATAGATTGAGAAACATCGGCTAAAGGCAGAAAATGAGACTTAAAAAACCAGTCTTCTGTACACAAAAATAGAATAGAGCGGTTATCAATCTTCATGATCGTAGGTACCCTGGTAAATATCGTGAAGCCTGAATAAAATTATACCTGCTCCAAATTAGGTGTAAATTTATATTCTTAGTTGGCAGTTTCGACCTTGAATGCGATTGGCGACTTGTAACAAATAGCAGAATATAGTTTGAGCAGTTTATAGAAGTTTTCTGTGTAATGGCCAATTGAATCTTCTATCAAAATTTTGGTCTGGTCGGGCTATAGCTGGATTGGTTATGGGGCTATTGGTCCAAGACCAAATTAGATATGGTGTTTTTTGAAAAACAGCTTCAGGGATGGGGTCGCAAATGGGGTTGGTTTCAGTGACGAAAATTGACTGGCAGATATGAAATGAGCAGGCAACGGGTAAAATTACTGGCTAGAAATTTGGCGGATAGCTCAAATCGGGCATGGCTCAAGCAATTTGATTTATCGCGATTTGGCCCTGAGGGAACCGAGCCTTTCGAATTTACTCTTGATCCTGATGACCGGAATTACGACTGGCTGATTGTCTATGATGAAATTCCTAAAATTCCGGTTGATGCGGGGCAGCCTAATGGCCGCTCACGTCAGTTTGAGGTTTTGAATTGTCCACCAAAAAACAGCATTCTTGTAACCTCCGAGCCATCGACAATCAAAACCTATGGCAAGAAATATGTGTCCCAGTTTGGATATGTACTGACTGGTCTGGAGCCCTGGAGCACGCATAGTCATCCCGGTGCCATAATCGAACAATCGTCGATGGTTTGGTATTATGGCTGGAAGTATGACAAGCCGGGTGAGGGGCGTTGCGACTTTGATGAATTGGCCAATCGCCCGTGGCCAGAGAAAAACAAATCGATTTCAACATTTTGTTCTGACAAACGCCAGCGATCTACGCTGCATAATCAGCGTTATGTTTTTACCCAATATTTGAAATCGCAATTGCAGGAGCTGCAGGTTTTCGGCCATGGTGCCCATTGGGTCTCGGATAAGGCAGAGGCGCTTGATCCATATCGCTATCATGTGGCGATTGAAAACCACATTGCCCCAGACCACTGGACCGAAAAGCTGGCCGATGCTTTTTTGGGCTATTGTCTGCCGTTATATTTTGGCGCGACAAGGGCCGCAGATTATTTTCCAAAAGACGCGCTGATTGAGCTTGATCTGGCGCGGCCTGAATGGTCGGCAGCGCGCATAAAAGATGCCATTGCCAATGATGAATTTACGGCCCGAAAACCTGCGATAGAAGAAGCACGGCAACGAATTCTGCACGAGCATAACCTGTTTCCGCATATTGCCCGTATTATATCGGAGCGGGGTAGTAATACTGAAATGCCCGCAAAGCCGATTACCATTCATTCGCGCCAATCCTTGCGTAAATCCAATCCAATTTATGCAATATCTCATTTTATAGAAAAGCTTATTCAAACAAGACGCTCGACCCGACATCAACAAAAACTTGTGCCTTCCTATAAAAATTTGAAAGACCTGAGTTAGGGCGATTGTCGATGATTGTTTTTGATACCGATGGTTCGACATGTATGAGCAAACTTGCCTGTTTTGCTCAAATAGTTGTGATATCAACTTGGTGAGATATAAATAAGTTATTTGTGAACAGAGTCTCAAACGGAGAATGCTGATCCGCTTAATGATTTGTAATTCAACAAGAATTCCGGATATTAAATCCTTTATTTCTCTAATTGCAATCCAACAATTCGCCAATGGGGAATTGATATTGATCTCGATCAAATTTTTTCCTCACCAAAAGTTTACAAGGTTATTATTGCGGCTTTGATCATCGGGAATATGGTCGATGATCAATGGATGGCGTTCTAATCCAGACTTCCGGTGGCTTTTGACCTCTTAATTATTCATTTGGCATTCGGGGATGATGATAATCTACAGGAGATCGAAACATGGAAATCAAGAACTTGCTTCTCGGCTCGGCTGCAGCACTACTTTTTGTTGGTGGCGCAAATGCTGCTGATGCAATTGTTGCTCCGGAGCCTGAACCTGCCGAATATGTGCAGGTATGTGAAACCTATGGCAAAGGATTTTTCTACATACCGGGAACTGAAACCTGCCTAAACTTTAATGGATATTTGCGGGTTGAATTTATCTATACGGATACGGCAACGACCGAGACAACCAATTGGCAATTGCGTGGGCGTTTGAATATTGATGCGCGTAATGAAACGGAATGGGGAACCTTGCGTTCACAGCTTCGTTTTCAGGGCAATGGCCGCGGTGGGGCAGATGCAAATTTGACTGTTGACCGTGCATTGATCAGCCTCGGCGGACTACGGCTTGGCTATTCAGATACGTTTTTTAATACGCATCATGGCTATGGTTGGCAATTGGCGCGAAACGATGGCTATTACGACTTTGATCAGGCCGTTATGCTCGACTATACATATGCAGCCAACGGATTTTCAGCAACTGTTGGTGTGCAAGATACAGTTAGCGTTGCTGCTGTTCCAACCGGTGTAGATGTTTATGATCCCTATGCGGGCGTTGCTTATAGTGGCAGCTGGGGCCGAATTGCCGGTTCTGTTCTTTATGATAGTGCAGTAAGTGAAGCTGCATGGCAGGTATCGGCTAATATTACAGCGATCGAAAATCTTGGGATTAATGCCTGGTACGCGGCTGATAGTGGCAATACCAAATATGTGACCGGTTATCTTGGGTCAGCCGCTGGTGTAAATTGGCAATGGGGTGCAGATCTTACTTATACCGTGAACTCAAAGTTCAAGGTTTGGGCTGGCTATACTGATGCCGATTTCACCAACGCGGATTTGTTTGGTGTTGGCGCGCACTGGAATCCTCTTCCTGGGTTTTCAGTTCGACCAGAAGCCGTATTCGGACAAGATTATACTCAGGTTCGCTTGACCGTTTATCGGTTCTTTTAGTCGAATAATTCCTAAACCAATCAATTCTAAACCCGGCATCATGTGTCGGGTTTTTTATTGCGCTTTTTTATGATCCAGATAGGCTGATATTTCAGGTATGGAGGAGGTATCCTAATGAAATCACATTGCAGGGTCGTGGTCATCGGGGGTGGCGTTGTCGGATGTTCGGTATTGTTTCATCTGGCAAAGGCAGGGTGGAGCGATGTGATGCTGATTGAGCGCTCAGAGCTGACTTCCGGCTCGTCCTGGCATGCAGCTGGTGGCTTTCATACGCTCAACGGCGACCCGAATGTGGCAAAGCTGCAGGCCTATACGGTTTCATTATACAAAGAGCTTGAGGAGATTTCCGGCCAGTCCTGCGGGTTGCATTTAACCGGAGGTGCGATGATGGCGGATACGCCGGAGCGGATGGACTTTTTGCGTCTGGCCCATGCCAAGGGTCGTTGTCTGGGGATGGAAACTGAGCTGATTACCCCGTCGGAAGCCAAGGCGATGTTTCCGCTAATGGATGAAAGCAATTTTGTTGGTGCCATGTGGGACCCGGTCGAGGGGCATCTTGATCCTTCCGGTACAACGCACGCCTATGCGAAGGCGGCAAAAATTCTTGGCGCCAGCATTGAATTGCGCAACCGGGTTATCGAGATTACTCAATCGCCTGACGGCACGTGGAATGTGGTCACCGAGAACGGCACGGTAACCTGCGAACACGTGGTCAATGCGGGCGGCCTTTGGGCGCGCGAGGTTGGGCGTATGGTCGGGTTGGAGCTGCCATTGCTGGCGATGGAGCATATGTATTTGCTAACCGACGATATGCCGGAGGTAATGGAATATAATCAATCGACCGGGCGCGAGCTTATCGGTATTATTGATTTCAAGGGCGAGATTTATACCAGACAAGAGCGCAATGGTATTCTGCTTGGCACCTATGAAAAAGCCTGCAAGCCCTGGTCACCGCTCAACACACCGTGGGATTTTGGCCATGAGCTGCTGGAGCCGGATATTGACCGGATTACGCCGTCGCTGGAAGTTGGTTTCAAGCATTTTCCGGCCTTAGAAAATGCCGGTATCAAACAGATCATCAACGGGCCGTTCACCTTCGCACCGGATGGAAACCCACTGGTCGGGCCGGTGCAGGGTTTGACCAATTTCTGGTCTGCCTGTGCGGTTATGGCCGGGTTTTCGCAAGGTGGCGGCGTTGGTTTGGTGCTGGCCAACTGGATGGTGCATGGCGATCCGGGCCATGACGTGTTTGGCATGGATGTGGCGCGATATGGCGAATGGGCAAGCTTGCGCTACACTAACGCAAAAGTGCGGGAAAATTATTCGAGACGCTTTTCCATATCATTCCCAAATGAGGAACTGCCCGCTGCCCGACCACAGCAAACAACGCCGCTTTACGATATAATGCGTAATGATAACAATGCGGTCATGGGTGATAGCTGGGGGCTGGAAACGCCCTTATGGTTTGCGCCCAAGGGTGAGAAAGCCGAAGACATTCTTTCTTTCCATCGTTCCAATGATTTTGACAATGTGGGCAATGAGGTGCTGGCGGTCAGAAAATCAGTCGGTGTGACGGAGATTGCCAATTTTGCAAAATATGAATTTACCGGGCCGGGGGCGGAGGCCTATCTTTATCATTTGATGACCAATAATATGCCGAAACTCGGGCGGTTAGTGCTGACCCCCATGCTGAATGAAAACGGTAAATTGATCGGCGATTTCACCATTGCCAAAGCCGATGATGAACGCTTCATGGTTTGGGGATCGTCGGCGGCGCAGATTTATCACATGCGCTGGTTTGAAAAGCATTTGCCAAAGGATGGATCGGTCAACATTCATCGTTTTGATCAGACAATGGTTGGGCTTTCCATTGCCGGACCAAATGCGCGTGCGGTTATGGAAAAACTTGCCGATATTGATGTTTCCAACGAGGCTTTCCGGTTCATGGATTATCGCGAGATGGCTGTTGCAGGCGTGCCTTGCCGGGTCAACCGGATTTCATATAGCGGTGATCTTGGTTATGAAATCTGGGTGCAACCAGCCTATGAACGGCAATTATATTTTGCCATCAAACAGGCGGGCGAGGAATTTGATATTGCAGATTTTGGTATGCGGGCGTTGCTTTCCATGCGGCTGGAGAAAAATTTTCCAACCTGGTTTGCCGAACTTCGACCGATCTATGGCCCCTATGAGGCGGGGATGGAGCGCTTTATCAAGCTTGCCAAAAACGACTTTATTGGCCGGGAAAAGGCGACCAAGGAACACGCGGATGGGCCGGCGCTTCGGCGTGTTACATTTGTGATTGAGGCTGATGATGCGGATGTTATGGGGGATGAGCCCGTATGGGCCAAAATCGGTGACATGGATTACGGGGCGGTATCTGCGCCGCATGAATATGGTGCGCCAAGATTTGATGGTGAGGGCAAAGAGATTACAAAACCGGAAGCCCAGAGCGATGGCGAATGGCGGGTCGTTGGCTGGGTAACGTCTGGCGGCTATGGCCATTTTGTTGAAGCCTCGCTGGCGCAGGGTTATATTCCATCGCCACTTTCAGAGCGTGATGAGGCCGGGATTTTCGAGATTGAAATTCTTGGCATTCGTCGTTCGGCTAAAATTGCACTTGAGCCGTTGTTTGACCCAAGTGGCGCAAAAATGCGCGGCGTATGAATGAGGGATAGGTTATGCACTATGATGTTGCGGTAATTGGTGCTGGAATTGCGGGCGCTTCTATTGCCGCCGAACTTGGCAAGAGCTGCAAGGTGGTGCTGCTGGAGCAGGAAAGCCAGCCCGGCTATCACACAACCGGGCGATCGGCGGCAATATTTACGGAGACCTATGGGCCAACGCCAATGCGGGCATTAACCCGTGCTTCTGCCGATTTTTTCCACAACCCGCCGGAAGGTTTTTCGGCAAGCCCTCTGGTTTTGCCGCGTGGTGTTTTGATGATTGCTGCAAAAGATCAGCTTTCATCGCTTGATAGATTAATTGAGGAAATATCGCAAAACGGACCGGTGCAGCGGCTTGAACGTGATGAAATTTTGGCCATGATACCATTGCTGCGACCGGACCGAGTTGCCGCCGGGATGTATGATGTGCGGGGCATGGATATTGATGTAAATGCATTGCATCAGGGCTATTTGAGGCAGCTAAAACAGTTGGGCGGTGAATTGCTGCTCAATCAAAAAATTGATGCACTTTCGCGCCTGGATAATCATTGGCAGATTGATGTTGGCGACGGTCCAATCAAAGCGAAAGTAATCGTCAATGCGGCTGGCGCCTGGGCCGATGAAGTTGGCGCGCTGGTTGGGGCGCAAAAGATCGGACTTATCCCCAAACGGCGAACGGTTGCAATCGTTCCAGCCCCTGCCGGCGTTGATATTGATGAATGGCCGCTGGTGGGTGATGTTGATGAGAAATTCTACCTTAAACCGGATGCGGGCAGGTTGTTGATTTCACCGGAAGATGAGACACCTTCGCCGCCTTGCGATGCGCAACCGGAGGAGATTGATATTGCCATTTGTGTGGATCGGATAGAGACCGCGTTCGATATAAAAATTTCCAGAATTGAAAATAAATGGGCGGGATTGCGCAGTTTCGTTGCAGATAAATGCCCGGTTGTCGGTTTTGATAGCAATGTGGAAGGCTTCTTTTGGCTCGCCGGGCAGGGCGGATATGGCATTCAATCGGCACCCGCACTTTCAAGGCTTGCGGCAGCTCAGGTGCTTGGTTCGCCAATGCCAGTGGATATTGTTGAGCAGGGTTTGGAATTGGCGGATATTTCACCGGCGCGATTGGTATAGCGTTAAATCCCAATTCCCTGTGCCGGGTTATCGCAAAGGGCGGCTAGTTCTGGCCAGTTCTCTAAACAGGTACGGGTTTGCGCGAAGGCTTGCGGGATTAGGCGACCATCTTCCCACAGGTTTACCCCGTCAACGCAAACCGTGTGATCAAAGATCATCCAGCAGATTTCGCCCGGTGCATAGGCACCGCAGGTATGAAAATGCAGAACGCGTGGATTGGTAAATACGGTGTTCGACCAACGATCCGGGTCAGCCTCTGCCGGGTGATTGCTGTCGCAACCTGGATGAATGCCCGCATGCCAGGAATGAACCACGTCCGGGTCGATGTTAAACGTGCGGGCGACCATGGCATAGTGATCTTCAGTGCGGACAATATCGCAACGGTCGCCGGAAAATCCATCAATTCGACCATTGGTGAACTTGGCAAAAACCGTTCCTTTTAATGAAACGCTGGCCGGTTGATAGGTTTTTGATCCCGTCGGTGTGATGAACCGGGTAATCGCCACTTGGCCGGAGAAATCCGTTGCCTCCATTGGCAGGGGAACACCGAGCGGAAAGCGGTGAACGCCGACATCTGCTTTTTGCTGGCGTGCATTGCTTGAGGCGCGACCCTCCACATCCGTTCCTGCCGGGCAGGAGATTTTGATGTTTTTGGCTGACAATAATATATCGTTGATTGCTTCCTTTAGTTCTAGCGTTGCACCATAATGGGTGCGGCCATAGGCGGAGCCCAGCATTTCCACATCGCGAATATAGCTCATGACGCTTTTTTTGCCCGGTGCCAGGTCACTGAAGCGATCCTGGTCGCCGATGCGGGCAAAATAAATCGTACAGTCATGCGCTTTGATGGCAGCATCAACCTTGGGGTCTGCGGTATTACCCGGTTCGCCGACCTCAATTCTAGTGGCGGTAATGCCCATTAGTTCTGCCTGTTCGGCAACCACATTTGCAGACTCCAGATCGTACCAGCCATATTGGGGGTCTTCTGAAATGATCAGCAGCGTTTCGTCCGATTTCAGATCGGTACAATTGACAAGAAGGTTTTTCGCACCATCAATTGCGTTTTGCTCTAAACTCATCGTCGTTCTGCCTGTACTGATAGAAACACAAATTCCGGAGAAATTACCTTGATAAAACCATGGCTCAATTCCGCATCAAAGCTGAGACTTTCACCAGCCTTAAGGGTCATATCTTTTTGGCCGTAGCGATAGATCGCTTCACCCTCAAGCGCGTAGATGAAGACCACGCCATGGCCAATATAGCGCGGTGGGCTGGCTGGCTGGCGCAGCAATGTGACCTTGCGCGCCTCGAATTGTAAATCGCGGCGGGTATGGAAGGCCAGATTGACAAAGTCATGGCTGTGTTCGTCGATAACCCGGGTCGACAACAGGCCTTCGCCTTCTTTTACGTGGGTGAAATCCGCATGGTCTGTGCCTGTTTCGCGAAATAGCGATACCAAGGGCACACCAAGTGTTTTGCTCAAGGCGCTCAAGGTGGAAATTGACGGCGATACCTGGCCATTTTCAATGCGGCTGATCATAGCGGCAGAAACGCCCGATTCAGCTGCAAGCTGACGGGCTGTAAAGTCGCCACCCTCTCGCAGATCGCGCAAGGCCGATCCGATTGCCTGATCATTTATGCCATCGTTCAATTGGTCACCCTTTTTGCAAATGTACTTTTTAAACCAAATTCAGCTTTTTCGGTAGGAAAATGCCTTATTAAAGCGCCAGTTCAAATAATTACCACAAGTTGTTGCTTTTTCGAACTCATTAGATCCTTCAGTGAATATGTCACGGGCATCAATTATGGTTTCCGGGTTTGGGTCAAAGGCCAGCACAAGCGACATGCGCTCGCGGCCGGAGGTGTTTACCACCCGGTGCAGGGTGGATTTATAGGCACCATTGGTCCAGCGGGCCAGCAGGTCTGCGACATTGACAATCAGTGTGCCTTCAATTGGTGGCGCATGAACCCAGTCGCCATTGAGGTCTTTTACCTGCAAGCCGCCGACATTGTCCTGACAAAGAACCGTCAGTACGCCGAAATCCGTATGCGGGCCGACGCCAAATTGTTCGTCGCCCATATCCTCCGGCTGTTTTGGATAATAGACAAAAGACGCGCGACTAAGCGGCCTTGAACTGGTCTGCAAAAAGAAATTTTCATCCAGATCAAGCCCAATGGCAAAGCCGCGCATTAAATGATGGGCAACTTCATGGGCCTGACGAAAATATTCCATCGCGTCTTTTTGCATGTCCGGTACAAAATCCGGCCATTGATTATCACCGCGTAGCGGGTGGTCATCCGGGGTGGTGCCTTTGATGTCCTCATATCCCCAAATAAAACTTTCCTTGAGATCGGCCTTTGCATCGTCGCGCATTTTTGCGCCGCCCTGTTGCAGCCAGCCGCGATGGGATGAGGAGACGCTGACGGATGATTTATCTTCATTGGATCCATGGAAGAAAGAATAGGCGGCATTTCTGGCGGCTTCTATTGTTTCATCTGCAATGCCGTGGCCTTTGATATAGATGAACCCAAGATTTTGGCTTGCCAGATGCAAGGCTTTTGCAACTTGTTTTGGATTGCTTCCATCGCGTAACGGAGTAATATCAATTACCGGGATAATTTCTGCGTTAACCTGTTTTGCCTGCGCATATGCCATCACTTACTCCCTTTAGTGATGCATTATATGCAAATAATTGCATGCGGCGCAACATCAAATCGTACCGGGCCCATTTCCTGCTGATGCCATGATTATTAGAGGCCATTCCTAATTGGTTTTGGGCGTTGTCAACTATGCAGGTGTGAAGAAATTCACATACGAGTAGTCTTGAAATCTGCGATACTTATTCGGGGGATTTGTTTGAGAATGCCTCAAAATTGCAGGGACAATATTAGGGCCTGTGCGAAATAATAATTTGATCATTTATAATAGTTTCCGACGCGCAATTTTTGAATGCTGGAGTGAATTGATATGACAGCTATCAATGGCGAAACCCTGATAATAGAGCAAGCTGATGGTGCATCGGTTGAGCTTGTTGTGTGGGGCGATGAATTTTATGTCCGCTATGAAACCATTGATGGATACACCGTTTGGCCTGACGCCAAGACCGGTCAGTTTTGCTATGCCGATGTACGAAACGGGCGATTTATCTCAACCGGAGCCAGTATCAACAAACGTCCGCCAATGGGGTTGCGACGGCATTTAAAAGAATCTGCCGATATTCGTCAGGCGCGGTTTGATGCCCGCTACAACCATATTCGATCAATTCCGATGGTTGCTGAATCTGATGGACGCGTTCTAACCATTGGGCGTAATGATGGGCTGCTTGAAGGGCGAAGGGTTAGCCAAGGCAATGTGCTGGGCTTGACCATATTGGTTGAGTTTTCTGACATCAAGGCCAGCGTAACCCGCGAAGATGTGGGTGCATTGTTGAATAGTGCCGATTATACCCTTAACGGCAATTACTGTTCGGTGAACAAGTATTTCAAGATTG
The DNA here is from genome assembly GCA_024280375.1 of Alphaproteobacteria bacterium. Classification (GTDB taxonomy): domain Bacteria; phylum Pseudomonadota; class Alphaproteobacteria; order Rhizobiales; family Rhizobiaceae; genus SZUA-100. Next base: position 11,714 of record JAJRQF010000070.1, read on the forward strand.
TATCGAACAACAAACTCAATTACCAAAATCATGTGGTTGGTCCGGTAACATTACCCAATAGCAAAAAATATTATGAAACCGTCTCGTTTATCAATGAGGCATTTCAATTGGCGATGGACGAGCTGGACGCCAATGGGGTTGATCTGAGTCAGTTTGACAGTTTGAACGAAGGCATATTTGACGCGGTCAATTTCATGTATGCCGGGCGCACCGTTTACGGCATCAACAACAACAATCAAAATCCCAGCAGTTTGTGGCCGCATAATTCCATAACCAACCAAAGCCACCGGGGCATGCGCACGCATTTTTATATGCTTTCCAGTATGGGCAGGCGGGTGGTTGATCTGTCCATTGGCACATTTTGCCATGAAAGCGCGCATTTGCTCTGCCGGTTCCCGGATTTGTATGACTATGGAAAACGGGATGGTGATACTTTGGAAAGCCGCGGCATCGGTGAATATTGCCTGATGGGTAATGGCAATCATTTAAACCGGGGTCGCACTCCATCACCAATCTGTGCCTATTTGCGCGATCTGGTGGATTGGGTTGATGAGGAAATCTCGTTAGATGGTGGCGGTAGTCATTCCGCTCGCCATGGTGCTTATGGTCAGGTGTTTAAGTATTTGACCGATGATAGTGATGAATATTTTCTGATTGAAAACCGCGCAAATATAGACCTTGATGAATTCCTGCCATCCGGCGGGCTGGCTGTTTATCATTGCGACCGGAAGGGTTCGAACGAGTATCAGGCTGGCACGGCCTCGCGGCATTATCAGGTGGCTCTTTTGCAGGCCGACGGGCGACGTGATCTCGAAATGAACCGTTCAAGTGATGCGGAAGATCTGTTTGGCAATGTCGATGGAATTGCGCTTGCCCACGACACTGTTCCGTCCGCCACGCAATGGGATGGCAGCGATTCCGGTTTGATTGTTGCTAACATCTCTTCGCCGGGGAATGAGATTTCATTTGAAACCGGTGGTGATGCGATTGCGCAGGCGACTAGATTTTCTGTTGAGAAAATTGCCCATCTGCTTATTCCTGATGATCAGCCCGAGGGGGTGAATAGTGTAATCAATGTTGGTCAATCCGGCAGGCTGATTACGCTCTCGATTGGTATCGATGTAACACATAGCTACGTTGGGGATTTGACAATATCTCTGCGCTCGCCGGGTGGCGTAATCGTGGTTGTTCACAAGGTTGAGGGTGGTAGTTCTGACGATCTGAAAATCACCTATACGAGCGATGATTCAGAATTGTCTGAATTTTTGGGCGAAGATATTGCTGGCGACTGGTCGCTTCATTTAATCGATCACGAGGCGGAAGATGTGGGGCGACTAAACTCCTGGAAGCTTGATCTGGAATTTGAACCTAAGCGACAATTGGTTGAGGGTTCGGTTTCTCCTAACCTGCAAATTCCAGATGATGCGGTGGCGGGCGTTGAAAGCACTATTGCAGTCCAAGACCGGGGATTGTTGAAAGCCGTTAGCGTATCGGTGGAAATATCTCACTCTTACATTGGCGATCTTTACGTTGAGTTGGTGTCGCCGCAGGGGCAATCGGTTGTGCTGCATAACCGTACCGGGCGGTCTGACCGGGATTTGCGAATAACTTATGATGCAACCAACGCACGGGCGCTGGATTTACTGATTGATCAGCAAATTGAAGGTGACTGGAAACTCCGAATTAGAGATTTGGAAGCGCAGGATGTTGGTACGCTGGAGCGTTGGGTTTTGAAACTCCACCATCAAACTTGATGCCCGCTTGAGCGACAATGTCTGTATCTGGTTGATAAGTATTTTCGATTTAGAAATAGGAGGCTTGTCGAGACCAATATATTTTAATTATCTCCAATATGTTCATTCCCTTACGTAAACAAATTGATGTTGAATTGTTAATACAATTTTGTTACGAACAACTATTGTATAGTATAAATTTGAAATATATACCGTCAATTGTATTTAGGAGGGTGGTATGGATTTAAATGTAGTTGAATCTGTGGTGGACTACTCAAGTAAAGGTTGTAAAATTTTATTTGGGCATAATGTATTGGGTGGGATGAAAATTAAGGTCAAATACGGTCCTTTCAAAATTCTAACCAAACGTTTTAAAACTGATATTGAAACTTATTACGAAGTTAAGCGGCGGCTAAAAGCGCAAAACAGTCTACTCTAATATTTGATCTGTAATAGCGCTCGGTTATTACTTGGGAGCACTTCAGGGTGGGGACTGTGCCCCGGTGTTTGCAGTCTTTGGGTATCTTGTAATTGCAGGTCAAAATTGATGGACAGCGATGCGCATGATGCATTTAGCATGGGGGATACTTATTTCGAATAATATCCAACCACATCACCATCGGTGGTGACCCCCAGCCCGTTAAGGCAGCGATTGGCATAGTTGAAATAGCCAATGATTTGATTGGCTTCCAGAATTTCACCATCGCTCAAACCTGCTGATCGCATTTCTTCAATATCTGCTTCACTCATATTTTGTGGAGCCAGAGTTAGCTTTTCGGCATAATGCAGCAATGCCAGTTCGCGGCCCTTAAATTCTCTATCTGGTGCGCCCGCATCCAATGCCAGCTTTATGGCGTCTGCCTTTGTATCATCACCAATCAGATGTCTGGCATTAGCCCAGTGATTGGCCAGTGAATATTCACATTTATTGAGGATGGAAACATAAGAACTGATTACCTCCTGCAGCCATTGGGGCAGGGTATTTGCATTGTCATGCAAGGCGGCACGATACAAAACCACGTGTCCGCGCATCGTAGAAGGGCGCAAAGAATGAACCCGCATGACATTGTCGACGGTGCCATGGGGGGTGCGCGCCAGGTTTAAAACTTCGCTAAGTTCATCACCGGCATCTTCGTCTGAAATCATTTTTATCCAGGCTGACATTCTAAACTTTCTTTACAATATTCCAAATCTTTCGCGACTTCGTCATGTGCGATTTGAATTTACTTTCACGGCTATTCCAATGCTGCGCATTGGGCCTACAAGGGTGCGCCGCATTGGCGGCGGCTCGAATTTTCTCGCTATCACACTAGCATTCCTTAGTGGTTCAAATCTTGCGCGACGAGCGTCACGTGCGATGCTTCCTTAGTGGTTCAAATCTTGCGCGAATACGTCACGTGCGATGCTCCCTTAGTGGTTCAAATCTTGCGCGACTTTGCCACGTGCGATGCTCCCTTAGTGGTTCAAATCTTGCGCGACGAGCGTCACGTGCGATTTGAACTATCTCTGATCCGTATTCATTTTATTTTCAAACCAGCGCACAATCGCTGAAACAACCAGGATCAATGCCAGATATTCCAAAAGCAGGACCGTGTAAATTTCCAACGGGCGATATTCGGTCACCACCAGTTCATTGGCTTTTCGGGTGAGTTCCTGCATCCCTACAACGGATACAAGCGAAGACATTTTCAGCATGTAAACCAGCTGATTGCCGAGTGCCGGTAATATGCGCCTAATCGCCTGAGGCAAAATGATAAACCGCATCGTATCAACATAGTTCAGCGATATAGTGTGCGAGGCCTCATATTGCCCCTTATCAATTGACTGAATGCCGGCGCGAAAAATTTCCGCCTCAAAGGCGCTGTCAGAAAGAGCGAGCGCAATAACGCCTGCCCAGAATACGCTGATTGTATAACCGGATATTTGTGGCAATCCATAATAGACCCATAAAATCAGTACCAGAATGGGAATGGCTCGAATGATTTCAACATAGACGCGGTTGAAACCACGCAAATATTTGTTGGGCGAAAGACCTGGAAGGGCAACCAGCAAACCAACGACCACCGAAATCAGAATTGCTGTTACAGAAAGCAGGACTGTATAATAAAGCCCGCTTATCAGGAACTTCAAGTTGATTAGGCCCTTGGGAAGCGTTGGGTCAACCACATACCAGCCCCAGTTTCCTGAGCAGCTGGACAGAAGTAAGGCAAGTGCGCCGAGGACAATAATTTTTTTCATGGATACGACCTAATGATGCAGTATTTTTTGCAGGAAATCCCGGCAGCGCTGGCTATCCGGCTGATCAAAGAATTTATCCGGCGAACAGTTTTCAACAATTTCACCATGATCCATAAAGACCATTGTATCGGCAACCTTACGGGCAAAGCCCATCTCGTGGGTTACGCAAATCATGGTCATGCCAGACTCAGCCAGTTCGACCATCACATCAAGAACTTCATTTATCATTTCTGGATCGAGTGCAGAGGTCGGCTCGTCAAACAGCAGAATTTTTGGTTCCATACACAGCGAGCGGGCAATGGCGACGCGTTGTTGCTGGCCGCCAGAAAGCTGGCGCGGAAATTTATCTGCCTGCTCGGGAATCCGCACGCGTTCAAGATATTGCATGGAAAGTTCACGCGCTTCCGTCTTGGATTTGCCGCGTGCCCTTATTTGCCCAAGCGAAAGATTTTCCAAAACGGTGAGATGGGGAAACAAATTAAATTGCTGAAAAACCATGCCGACATTGGCGCGGATGGCGTTGAGTGCATCTTTGCTGCCATCAAGCTCAACACTATCAACCTGAATTTCCCCAGTTTCGTGATGCTCCAACTGATTGATACAGCGTATTAAAGTGGACTTTCCAGAACCCGATGGCCCGCAGATGACCACCCGCTCGCCGAGGTTCACATTGAGTGATACATTTTTTAAAGCCTGAAACTCGCCAAAAAATTTGGATATAGATTCAATTTCAATAATGGGTTGATTTGTCGATTGACCGTCAGCCACTTGTTTTTACCCTCGTTGTGTTCGCCCATAACTGAACATGATGTTTATTCTCATGCAACAAATTTATTATATTGCAATTATTTACCACCGTGCCATGATGTATAAATAATTTAAACTTGGGAGGGATCCAATGAAACTATTCAAAACGATTTCAGCAGCATTGATCATTATGGCCGCTACTACACAGGTGCAGGCACAATCTGCATTACAGGATATTCTAAGCGGCGGTGTCTTGAAAGTTGGTACTACGGGTGACTGGAACCCGATGACAATTAAAGACCCGGCGACCAATGCCTATAAAGGTTATGATATTGATATCATGACCGAGCTTGCAAAAGATCTGGGTGTAAAAGTTGAGTTTGTGGCGACAGACTGGAAAACGCTGGTGAATGGTGTGGTTAGTGGCAATTACCACATGACCGGTTCCGCATCTATCAGCCCGTCACGCATGAAAGTTGCCGGTTTTTCTGAAAGTTATATAGCCGTGCAGATTATGCCGTTTACCACGGCTGACAAGCTCGCCAAGTTTAATGGTTGGGATTCAATCAATAAACCCGGCGTAAAAGTTGCGGCCACTCTTGGAACGACTTTCGAAAAACACGTCAAAAACTGGTTCCCGAATTCGGAAATCAAGGCGATTGAAGCGCCCGCATTGCAACATCAGGAAGTGTTGTCTGGCCGTTCAGATGTGTTTGTGACTTCCAATATCGAGGGTGCAACCTTGATGAAGAAGTTCCCAAACATCAAACCAATTCCGGTAAAAGCAGCACGCGCACCTTCTCCAATTGCCATGCTGTTGCCGCAGGGTGATCAGGTTTGGATTAATTATGTGAATAACTGGATCAAGATCAAAACTGCGCGTGGTTTCTTTATAAAAACCGGCGCAAAATGGGGCTTGTAAAATTCTTCATTTTTCGATTTCGTGAATGAGGGTCTGGGGAAGGGTGCCTTGGTATTTGCCAAGGCACCCTTTTTGATAAATGATTAGATTTTATGCAATTCCGGTTAGTTTATATTGCGCGAAACTGCGCATATTACTGCGTCATAAACATTTGCAATGGCAGGAAGTGCCACCGCCGGGTGGTTATGGTTCTATGGAATATCGAACGATTGTCGCATCGGGCAATCTGCCTGCCTTGATTGAAGACAATATTTTAATCGCTGATTCTGAGGCGATTGCGGAATACCTCAATGAGAAATATCCGTCTGACCCTATGTTGCCGGATGATTTGATGCTTCGGGCTAAAATGCGCGAGCGTTCTCGGTTTCACGATACAAGACTTGAGCCTGAGGTTCGGGCACTATTTCCCCATATCAGGCCCGCCCAGCGGGACAAGGAAATTATCAGCCAACAATCTGAAAAAATTGCCATGAGGCTAAAGCAATTTGCCACAATGCTATCGAACAGCAAAGAGCTAGACGGGCAATTTGGACTTGGTGATTGCGGCTTTCCGGTCACATTTGTCTGGCTGGAAGCGCTCACCCCGGTTTTGGGCCTTGATGTGATTTGGCCACGCGAAGTTCACGAATATCGTGAGCGGATTAATCAAGTTCCGTCGGTTAAGGCCGAGCTGGAAATTTACCGCCCGTTGCTGAATAAATATTTCAAACAGAATGCGTAAAAATGAGACTTGATCAATCCACCTGGTATGAGATTGAGGCCTATCTGGAAAAATCCAGTGGCATCATTATTCCGACCGGCTCGACTGAACAACACGGCCCGATGGGGATTATTGGAACCGATGCAATATGTGCCGGGGAGATTGCCAATCGCGGTGCCAAAATTGTCAATGCACTTGTGGCGCCGGTGCTTGCCTATACGCCCGCGCCATTTAACATGGATTTTCCGGGCACTATTTCTATTAGCGAACCTCTATTTGAGGCAATGGTGGTTGAAATTATTGAGGGGCTGACCCGCCACGGATTTTCCCATATCTATTTTCTTAATGGGCATGGGGCCAATATTGCGCCAATTGAAAGGGCTGCGTCTCATTTTCCCAAAACCCAATTCAAGATCGCAAGCTGGTGGAGTTTTGATACGGTGAATACACTACGGCAGGAATATTATGGGGATTGGGAGGGAATGCACGCAACGCCTTCGGAAATTTCTATTACCCAGGCAATTGGCCGGAACATTGAGCCGGGGCTGGCTAAAGAACCACCGGAAAAACTCTCTGCGAATTTCATGAAACAACATGCCGGCGACAAGCATGGCCCGGCGGGCGACCATCGCAAGCAATTTCCAGATGGGCGGGTTGGTTCTCATTCGGCCCTTGCAAGAGCTGAACATGGGCAAGCCTTGCTGGAGGCGGCAAGTGTGGCATTGGCTGAAGATTTTACGAAATTTTTAGAGGCTAAATAGCTAGCGGTTATATTGTCGTGTGCATTTTAAAGCCTGGCGCATAGGCAAGTTTTACCAAAGTAATTGCCGTTTCACCCATCCTGGTCATGCGCTCGATTATAAAAATCGCTGTACCTTTTTCAATACCAAGATTTTCAGCCTCAACCTCGCTGGCATTGATGGCAGAAAATGAGATATCGCCATCGCTGAACGGGGCATTTTGCACCAGCCATTCATTGGCGCTGATTTCGCTCAGGTCCGCCTGCAAAATTTCCGGCACCGCATCTGGGTTCACCCAGCGATCTTCATACATGAAGGGCTGATTATCGGCCAGATGCAGGGTTTTCAGTTGCAATAATTTGTCCTTTTCGGCGAGTTTCATTTGGCTGGAAATCAGTCGCGGTGGCCGCTTCATCTGCCGCTCAAGCAGGATATGACTATATTGTGCGCCGCGCCGCTCGACCTCCTGTCTTGTGATGGAGATTTCCAGCGTTGCCTTGCGAATGGGATTGAGTGCCACACGAGTGCCCGCCTTGCGCCGTCGTTCCACAAGCCCGGCATTGGCAAGTTCACGCATGGCGCGGTTGACGGTGGTGCGGGCGCAGCCAAATTCGACCGCCAGATCGGCCTCATTGGGAATTTGCTCGCCCGGTTGCCAGACACGCATCATTATGCGGCGGGAAAGTTCGCCTTGAATATTCTGCCAGGAATTGTTTTCCAATGTTCTCAAATTCTGTCCTGTAGTGAGGAAATAGTTTTTCGGTAGCGTTCAATTATGGTGGTGCGCGCACGGTGTTGTCCGTCTTCTACCAGATGACGGCCGGCCGACCAAAGATCGGTGATCATATGGTCATCACCGGCAAAAATATATGCATCGAGAATGGCATCGCCCTGCTTGAACATAAGATCGGTGGCGTTGCCATCGAGTGCGATTATATCGGCAAGCCTGCCGACCTCCAATGTGCCTGAATTACGCCCGGCAGCTTGGGCGGAACCCTTTGCTGCTCCCTCATATAGAGTGCGGCCGGTGGAATATTTTTCGGAAGCCAAAATTGCCCGGCCACGATCGCGCAGGCGCTGGGAATATTCCAGGGTGCGCAATTCTTCAGACAAGGAAATACGTAAATTGGAATCGCTGCCAATGCCAAAGCGTCCGTTGTTTTGCAGGTATGTGGCCCCATCGAATATGCCATCGCCAAGGCTCGATTCGGTAATCGGGCAAAGGCCTGCCACCGCGCCGGAATTGGCGAGCGCGATGGTTTCATCCATCTCCATATGGGTGGAATGGATGAGGCACCAGCGCTCATCAACGCGGTGGTTATTGAGCAACCAGCGCATCGGGCGTTCGCCCCAATGGGCCAAAACCTCATCAATTTCAGCCACTTGTTCAGCGACATGCAAGTGAAATGGTGCATCAGGTGCAATTGTCGTTGCAAAGGTTAAATCTTTGCGGGAAACCGCGCGTAAAGAATGGGGGGCAACGCCAATGGTACAATCATCGGGCAGGGGCTTTATGGCACGTTTTGAGGCCTCGAACAGTTCACCATAGACCTGTTGATCATTGCCAAAACGCACCTGTCCGGGGCCGAGCGGGCGCAGGTCGCAACCGCCATATTGATAAAATACAGGCAATAGGGTGAGGCCAATGCCTGTTGTGTTGGCCGCCGCCGCAATACGTTCGGCCAGTTCGGCGATATTGTTGTAGGGCGTGCCGTCGCTTTGATGGTGGATATAATGAAACTCACACACTGCGGCGTAGCCCGCCTCGCACATTTCCATTTGCACAAAGGCCGCAATTGATTCGATATCGTCCGGGGTCAGTTGATCCAGAAACCGATACATCAACACCCGCCATGTCCAGAAGCTGTCGTGCTTTTCCGCACCCCGCCACTCGGTCATACCGGCCATAGCGCGCTGAAACGAATGGCTATGCAGATTGGTTGGGGCTGGCAACAAAATAGAATATTGCGCACCGTCTCTTGGACTGTCGGGCGTGACGGATTGGATTACGCCATCCGCATTTATTTCGATACGGGTATCGCTTTGCCAGCCGGTGGAGGTGAGGGCTTTTTCTGCCCATAATATTTGCATGTTGATTATGGTTTAGCTTCTTGACAATTTATTATGTGCATACATAATATCAATTAACGCGAGTTATTCAAGGCTTCAAATCGTGCAAAATACGCTTCTGACAAATATCACCATTGCGACCATGGTGCCGGATGATCATTCCTATGGGCTAATTGAAAATGCCTGCCTTGCCATAGTCGATGGCCGTATTGAATGGGTTGGTGAAAACAGTGCGTTGCCCGGTCAATATTCGGATTGGCTTTTGCGCGATATGGGCGGACGGCTGGCAACGCCTGCACTGATTGATTGTCATACGCATGTGGTTTTTGGCGGTAATCGGGCACGCGAATTTGAAATGCGGCTGAACGGGGCAAGCTATGAAGAACTAGCTAAAGCTGGAGGTGGGATTGTTTCCACGGTCAATGCGACCCGAAAATGCAGTGAAGATGAGCTGTTGGCTGAAGCCCTGCCGCGCGTGGATGCGTTGATCAGTGAAGGGCTTTCGACACTCGAAATTAAGTCGGGCTACGGGCTTGATCGCGATACGGAACTGGCGATGTTGCGGGTGGCGCGGCGCATCGGTGAGGTTCGAGATATTCGCGTGGTCACCAGCTTTCTCGGTGCCCATGCGGTGCCAGCGGAATATGCCAGCAAGGCTGATCAGTATATTGACGAGATATGTATTCCAACGCTTGCGGCAGCCCACAAAGAAGGGCTTGTTGATGCGGTTGATGGATTTTGCGAGGGGATTGGCTTTTCGCCGGCGCAAATACGCCGGGTCTTTGAAAAAGCACGCAATCTCAGCCTACCAGTCAAATTGCACGCGGAACAATTGAGCAATCTTGGCGGGGCAAAATTAGCCGCACAATTTGGGGCACTTTCAGCCGATCATCTGGAATATCTGGATGAGGACGGAGTGAAAGCAATGGCCACGGCCAATATGGTTGCGGTGCTGTTGCCGGGGGCGTTTTATACCCTGCGGGAAAAGCAATTGCCGCCGCTCGAAGCGTTGCGCTCCTACAAAGTGCCAATAGCTGTTGCAAGCGATTGTAATCCCGGCTCTTCGCCGCTCACTTCGTTGCTTTTGACCATGAATATGGCCTGCACATTGTTTCAGATGACACCGGAGGAAGCCTTGCGCGGGGTAACAGCTAATGCTGCCCGTGCGTTGGGGCTTTCTGATTGCGGAATGATTGCGCCCGGAATGCGCGCTGATCTTGCAATCTGGGATGCGGAACATCCATCGGAGCTTTCCTATCGCATTGGGTTTAATCCATTGCATGAACGGATTTTTGAGGGGCAATCATGAATATTCCAGTACTAACTCCGGGCGCTATATCATTGGCGCAGCTTGAACAAATTTACCGCGATGATGCAGCGGTTCGTATTGAACGATCAGCTAAAGCGGCTGTCGATGCGGCAGCGGCCCAGATCGTGCGCGCCGTTGAGGGAACCGAGGCCGTCTATGGGGTCAATACCGGGTTCGGTAAATTGGCCAGTATCAAGATTGCGCCAAAGGATACTGCAAAACTGCAACGCAATCTCATCCTTTCCCATTGCAGCGGTGTTGGGGATGCAACCGAGCATTCAATCGTGCGATTAATGATGGTGTTAAAACTCCTGTCGCTGGGGCGCGGCGCGTCCGGTGTTCGCTGGCAGATTATTGAATTGATCGAGGCGATGCTTGAAAAAGGGGTCACACCGCTGGTGCCGCAACAGGGTTCGGTTGGTGCATCGGGCGATCTCGCACCGCTGGCGCATATGGCGGCCGTCATGTTGGGCGAAGGTGAGGCTGAGTATGTCGGTAAAATCATGTCGGGCGGGGATGCGCTCGCCGCTGCAGGGCTGAAACCTATTGAACTTGCGGCAAAAGAGGGTTTGGCGCTGATCAATGGCACGCAGTTTTCCTGCGCCTATGCGCTTGCCTCACTGTTTGATGCCTGGCGCAATGCGGAAGCCGCGATCGTAACCGCATCGCTTTCAACGGATGCTATTATGGGCTCGACCGCGCCGCTTCAGCCGGAAATTCACGCGCTTCGCGGCCATCGCGGTCAGATTGAAGTAGCTAGCGCAATGCGCAAACTCATGTCGGGTTCTGAAATTCGTGAAAGCCACCGCGATGATGATACGCGGGTGTAGGACCCCTATTGCATCCGTTGCCAGCCGCAGGTGACCGGTGCCTGTATTGATCTTTTGCGTCAGGCCGGGCGCACGCTCGAAATTGAAGCCAATGCGGTGACCGATAATCCACTGGTACTGGTGGGAATTGATCGCATCCTGTCGGGCGGTAATTTTCATGCGGAACCGGTAGCTTTTGCGGCTGATCAGATTGCACTAGCCATTGCAGAAATTGGATCAATTTCCCAGCGGCGCGTGGCCTTGATGGTCGATCCGACCCTGTCGTTTGATCTGCCGCCGTTTCTAAGCCCCAATCCGGGGTTAAATTCCGGTCTGATGATTGCCGAGGTCACAACGGCGGCCTTAATGAGCGAAAACAAACATTTGGCCAATCCATGTTCAACCGATTCCACACCGACAAGCGCCAATCAGGAGGATCATGTTTCAATGGCCGCCCACGGGGCGCGCCGGTTGATGCAAATGAATGGAAATCTTTCCAATATATTGGGCATCGAACTGCTTTGCGGCTGTCAGGGAATAGAATTTCGCCAACCCTTGAAAACCAGCCAATCTTTGCAGAATGTCATCGACCGGTTGCGTAAGGACGTAGCCCATCTGGATGATGACCGGTTTCTGGCACCGGATTTGAAGCAGGCAGGCACATTGATAGCATCGGCTGAAATTACCCGATCTGTCGGGCAAGACTGTTGCCTGCCATTGGGGGGTGAGCTGTGAGCCCGGTTGAGGTAATTTCCGGCAGTTGCCCGATCATTCTCGCCATGCCGCATGGGGGAACCTTTGTGCCGGATGCAATTTTTGCCAGGCTCAACGACAATGGCCGTAAGCTGGCCGATACAGATTGGCATATTGATCAACTTTATGAGGGGCTTTTGCCGCAAGCCTCCATCGTCAAGGCAGGGTTCCATCGCTATGTGATTGATGCCAATCGTGATCCTTCCGGCAAGAGCCTTTATCCGGGGCAGAACACGACATCCATTTGCCCGATAACAGATTTTGATGGTGTGCCGATATACCTTGAAGGCAAAGCGCCGGATGGGGCGGAAATTGCTCGACGATTAGCCGGTTTCCACGCGCCCTATCACGCAGCACTTGAGGCAGAGATTGCGCGGGTGAGAGAGAAATTTGGCATTGCCATTCTTTACGATTGCCATTCGATTCGTTCAAACATACCGTTTTTGTTTGAAGGTCAATTGCCGGATTTTAATATCGGCACCAATGAGGGCCAAACCTGTGTCAGTGAAATCAAGCAGATTGTCGTTGATATATGTGCAGCGGCTAAGGGTTATTCATCGGTTTTAAACGGGCGCTTTAAAGGTGGCTGGACCACCCGGCATTATGGTCGCCCGGAGCAGAATATTCACGCCATCCAAATGGAACTGGCGCAAATACAATATTTGCAGAGCGAGCAATTGCCCTATGCCTATGGGGACAAAAACGCCGCCGCATTGCGCAAAATTCTGAAATCAATTCTGGAGGCGCTTGCCAATTGGGCCGGCCACCAAAGCAGGGAGCAAATTCAATGAGTGATGATCCGCGCCGCAACAGCCGCGATGTATATCCGCCAACCGGCACCGAGATTACTGCCAAATCATGGCTGACCGAGGCGCCGATGCGGATGTTGATGAACAATCTGCACCCGGATGTGGCGGAAAACCCGCATGAACTGGTGGTCTATGGCGGTATTGGCCGGGCGGCGCGCACCTGGCAGGATTTTGACAAGATTGTCGCGAGCCTAAAGGAGCTGGAAAATGATGAAACGCTGCTTGTGCAATCAGGCAAACCGGTCGGTGTGTTTAAAACCCACACGGATGCCCCGCGGGTGCTGATCGCCAATTCCAACCTTGTACCGCACTGGGCGACCTGGGATCATTTTAATGAACTCGATAAGATGGGCCTTGCCATGTATGGGCAAATGACTGCCGGGTCGTGGATTTATATCGGTACGCAAGGAATTGTGCAGGGCACCTATGAAACCTTCGTTGAGGCTGGGCGACAGCATTATAATGGCGATCTGAAGGGGCGCTGGATATTGACCGCCGGGCTTGGCGGCATGGGCGGTGCGCAGCCCTTGGCCGCTGTTATGGCCGGTGCATGTTGTCTGGTGGTTGAGTGCGACCAGACCCGGATAGATTTTCGCCTTCGTACCAAATATGTGGATGAAAGTGCCGAAACTTTGGATGAGGCGCTTGCCATGATCGAGCGCTGGACCAAAGCTGGAGAAGCCAAATCTGTCGGCCTTTTGGGCAATGCGGCGGATGTCTTTCCTGAACTGGTTCGTCGTGGCGTGAAGCCCGATATGGTAACTGACCAAACCTCTGCGCATGATCCGATTAACGGGTATCTGCCGCAAGGCTGGAGCGTTGCTGAATGGCAGGAAAAGCGCGAAAGCGATCCGAAAGCGGTTGAAAAGGCCGCCCGCGCCTCGATGAAAATTCATGTGGCGGCGATGGTGGATTTCTGGAATATGAAAATTCCAACGCTTGATTATGGCAATAATATTCGTCAGGTAGCAAAAGAAGAGGGGCTTGAAAATGCCTTTGCCTTTCCGGGGTTTGTGCCGGCCTATATCCGCCCGCTGTTCTGCAAGGGCATTGGGCCGTTTCGCTGGTGCGCGCTTTCCGGTGATCCGGAAGATATTTACAAAACCGATGCCAAGGTGCGTGAGCTTATTCCTGATGATCCGCATTTGCATAAGTGGCTCGATATGGCACGCGAACGAATTTCATTTCAGGGGCTTCCGGCGCGTATTTGCTGGGTTGGTTTAGGGGAGCGTCACCGGCTTGGGCTTGCCTTTAACGAGATGGTGAAATCGGGTGAATTATCGGCACCTATCGTGATTGGTCGTGATCATCTGGATTCCGGTTCAGTTGCCTCGCCTAACCGCGAAACCGAGGCGATGAAGGATGGTTCGGACGCGGTTTCCGACTGGCCGTTGCTGAATGCGTTGCTGAATACAGCATCGGGCGCCACATGGGTGAGCCTGCACCACGGGGGCGGCGTTGGCATGGGGTTTTCGCAACATTCAGGCATGGTGATTTGCGCCGATGGCAGCGATGATGCGGCACGGCGCATTGGCCGTGTCTTGTGGAACGATCCGGCAACCGGGGTCATGCGTCATGCGGATGCGGGTTATCAGTCAGCGATTGATTGCGCCCGCGAGCAGGGTTTAAACCTGCCGGGGATATTGTGAATAAAGGTTATACATCTCGCTCACGGCCATTCGGGCTCGCGCCCGGCCTCCGCTGGGGCGGTGCATAAGCACCGGGCCGCTCTTCGCAGCCCGACTGCTTCCATGTAAACATGAAAGAGTCTAAACATCTATCCAGCCATTACCCGATTTAAGCCGGTGGCGGATGGTGTTTGTGCGCCCTAGGGTCTGTTCAATAAAGCAGCCTTTTCTCGCCGCATTGATCAAGGCAATCACCTTTTCCTCATCATCATCGCTTTCAATCAGCACATCAATGTCGAAGGATTGCGGGGCAGTCTCATAAAGTCGGCCCTTTGCCTCCCAGTCCCAGACAATGCTGGTTTTTACATCGAGGTCTTTCAGCGTCACATCCATTCGTTTGGCGAAGGCCCTGATTTGGGTCATGATACAGCCCGTCAGGCCCGCGATAAACAGCGCCAGCGGCGGCGGGGCAGTGGCATCGCCCCCATGAAACGGGCCTTCATCTGTGGCCAGCTCAAATGGCCCTTCTTTGAACGGTTTAATCATATGAACGGCAAGTTCATTGCGCATTTTGCCGGTGGCTTTACCGTGACAGTCAAATTGCACTTCTGCCTTTGGCGGCAGGCTCGCATTGGGGTTTGTATCACTCATAATGCACCCTTTAAAAATTCACCTTGTCGGCACCCTTAAGACCAAGCATTTCACGCGCTTCTGCCGGTGTTGCAATTTCCTGGCCCTGTGTTTCGAGAATGGAGCGGACTTTATGCACCTGCTCGGCATTGGATTTGGCCAGCTTACCTTTTTCAATATAGAGCGAATCTTCTAACCCAACGCGCACATGGCCGCCCATTTGTGCGGCAACCGCTGCCATGTTCATCTGCTGGCTTCCGGCACCAATCACCGACCAGTTGTAATTGTCGCCAAACAGCTTGTCGGCGGTGCGCTTCATGAAGACGAGGTTTTCGACTTCAGCCGTAATGCCGCCCAGAATACCCATGACGAATTGCAGGAAGATTGGCGCTTTAAACATGCCCTGTTTGAGGCAGAAATTGAGATTGTATAGGTGGCCGACATCGTAACATTCGTGTTCGAATTTTACCCGGTGTTCGCCTCCCAGTGCTCCTGCGACTTGAGCTATATCTTGAAAAGTATTGCGGAATATCGCATTTTCTGAACCCCGTAGAAAAGGCTCTTCCCAGTCTTCCTTGAATTTTTCATAGCGGTCGGCCAGCGGGTGCAGGGAGAAATTGAGCGATCCCATATTCATCGAGCACATTTCGGGCGAAAACTCTACAGATGGCGCAATGCGCTCATCTATTCCCATGGTGATGCTGCCGCCGGTTGAAATATTGACGATGGCATCAGTCTCGCTTTGAATACGCCCGAGGAAATGGCGAAAATGCGCCGGATCAACCGATGGTGCCCCGTTTACCGGATTGCGCGCGTGAAGATGCAGGATTGCAGCACCCGCATGGGCCGCCTCGACCGCCTGTTCGGCGATCATCTCCGGGGTAACCGGTAAAGCATCCGACATGGTGGGGGTATGGACTGCGCCGGTGATGGCGCAGGAGATGATGGTTTTCTTGTTGTTTTTAGCCATGATATTTACTCCTCAAATATTGCAACGGCACGGGTGAAGCCAGCGGATGCGGCTTTGATTTTGTAGGGGAAGCAGGAAATCGTATAGCCATTGGCGGGCAATTCTTCCAGATTGTGCAGCTTCTCCATATGGCAATAGCCAATATCCATGCCGGCCCGGTGGCCCTCCCAGATAATGCTTGGGTCTTTGTTCTCCGCATAGGTTTTGGCTGTGTGAACAAAAGGCGCATCCCAGCTCCAGGCATCGGTGCCGGCAACCCGCACGCCGCGCTCCAGCAGATAGAGCGTTGCCTCGCGGCCCATGCCGCAGCCCTTGGCCAGATATTCAGGCTTGCCATAGGCCATTCCGGCCGATGTGTTGACCACCACAATATCAAGCGGTTGAAGCTCATGGCCAATGCGTTTGAGTTCAGCTTCCACATCGCTAGCGGTTGCCACATAGCCATCGTCCATATGGCGAAAGTCGAGTTTTACCGCCGGGTTGAAGCACCATTCCAGCGGCACCTCGTCGATGGTGATGGCGCGCTCGCCATTGTTCATGGTTGAATGAAAGTGATAGGGCGCATCGAGATGGGTGCCGTTATGGGTGGCGATTTTTAGCATTTCAATGGCCCAGCCTTCGCCGCCGGGAAGATCTTCCTTTTTCAGACCGGGAAAAAACATCATTACTTGTTCTGCGGTCATCTGGTGGTCGAAATATTCGATCTCCGGCAGCATCATCGGAGGGTCGGATTGAATGCCGGTTTCCAGCGGAACCGATATATCAACAAATCTTCGGGCCATATTTTTCTCCTGACTAAATTAAAATTGTTGCAAGCATCGGGAAGGCCAGCACCAGCGCCAGCACAATAAGCATCATTGCGGCAAAGGGGGCGGCTCCGATAAAAATATCACCCAGCGAAATGCTCTCGTCATCAAGCGCCGATTTGATAACGAATACCGATATGCCAAAGGGTGGGGTTAAAAGGCCGATTTCAACCGCAAGCACGGTGATAATGCCGAACCAGATCAGATCGACCTGCATGGGCACAACTACGGGCAGCATGAGGGGCACTAAAATGAGCATGATGGAGGATGAATCCAGTATGGTGCCCATGACGATGACCAGCGCCACATAGGCGAGGATGACACCCCAAAAGCCGATGTCAGCCGTTGCGACAAACTGGCCAAACTCGTTGGGCAGACCGGAAAGTGCCAACATGCGTGAATACATCTGTGCCGAGATGATAAGAAAGCAGATCGCAGCTGTGACCAGACCTGTATCGGTCAAGACTTTCCATATATCGCGCCAGCTTAATGTGCGTTTGGCAAAGCCGATGATCATTGCGCCGAGCGCCCCGATGGCACCGGCCTCAATTGGGGTGAAAAAGCCCGCATATATGCCGCCAAGCACCAGAAAAATCAGCCCGCTAACCGGTAAGCCCTTGGCCATAACCTGTTTGCCGGTCAGCATATCTTCGTCATTACTGGAAAGGTTTTCACCAATAAAGGATGGGAAAAACCGGGCCATTGAATAAACGCCAATCGCGAAAATCAAAGCCAGCAATAATCCTGGAATAATACCGGCAATAAACAGATCGCCAACCGATTGCTCGGTCAACAGGCCATATAGAATGAGCAGCAGGCTGGGGGGAATTAACATGCCCAGCACGGATGAGCCTGCGACCACGCCAACGGAAAAGCGCTTTGTATAGCCGTGGCGCACCATTTCCGGCACCGCGATGCGGGTGAATACGGCGGCCGATGCAATCGAAATGCCGGTAATGGCCGCAAAAATCGCATTTGCGCCGATGGTGCCGATGCCCAGCCCACCGCGAAAGCGGCGAAACAGATGGTTGGCCACATCAAAGGCATCGCGCCCCATTCCGGAAATTGACACCACATAGCCCATCAAAACAAATAGCGGCACCACGCCGAAAAAGTAGGAAGATATGGAATCGGCGGCTGCCAGTGCCAGCAATTTGCCCGCCAGAATGGGTGAACCCTTTATGGCCCATACACCCAGCCATGAGGTTAGCATCAGGGCGATTGGCACATAGAGCCCCAGATAGACCAATACGACCATCGCGCCGAGCGCCCAAAGGCCAATTTCAAACGGGCTCACAGAGATGCCTCGCTGGAGGTTTTTTCAGTGCTTTGACCTGTGCGGATAATAGCGATTTGGCGAGCAAGATAAAGCGCGATTTGGGCAATTAGAGCGGCGCATCCGATTAGAATTGCCAGTTTTACCGGCCAGACCGGTGCAATGAAGTCGCCAACCGTGCCGATGAATGTGTCGCGGTTCCAGGATTTGATGAAGAAGGGATAGCTTGCGTTCAGCAATATGGAAATTATGCCAAGGGCTGAAAGCGCAAAGATGAATTCAAGAATTGCTCTTAATCTGATTGAGTGTTTTTCCAGAAAATTCAACATGGCTTCAGAGCGAGTAAAGCGCCCCATTCTAAAGGCTTCAGGGGCTTGCAAGAAAACAATCGCCACAATGGAAAGACTGACCATTTCCGGTACACCTGAAACAGGCGAGGAAAAAATTGTACGGGCAATAACATCGGTGCAGATCAGCACCATAAGTGCGACAATCAGCAAAGTTCCCGCCACATTGAGCAGCATGGTTATGCGGTTGATGATGAGAGTAATGAGGCTCATTGCTTGACTAAACTCCCGAAATGCCCCCACCCCTAGGGATGGGCAGGGGACTGCCAGAAATTGTTATCTGGCAGTTATTCAGGAATGCCTTTGAGTTCTATTCCTTGTCCCAATCGCGCAGCGGCACGGCACCAGTTGCACGCATGGCGTCCATATAGGTTTTCAGGACTTTGGTGCCCGGTTGGCCGCTCGCATCCAGTTTGGCGGCCCAACCCTTGGCCACATTGTCCATGCCCATGGCCCAATTTTTACGAGTTGCATCGTCCATTTCAGTGATGGTTGCGCCCTTGGCTTTCATGATGCCGAGAAATTTGGCAACCGATGCATCTAGGTCTTTTTGATAGGCAACGCGGTCGGCTTCTGCACCTTTGCGCAATGCGTCCTGAACGACTTTCGGCTGGGCATCAAACCAATCCTTATTGGCGGCAAGGCCACCGGCATATTGAGCGCCAAAACCGACCTTGGTAATGTAAGGCGCAACTTCATACAATTTGCCGGGAAGGGCGGCCGATGCAAAAACAATTACACCATCATAAACCCCAGTTTTAAGTTCGTTATAATAGGTGGTGAGATTGCCTGATACACCAACTGCGCCAGTGCCTTTCAGCCAGTTAACGGCGGGGCCGGGCGCACCAATTTTATGGCCCTTGAGATCTGCAATCGAGTTGACCGGAAAATTTGTCATGATCAGGTAATCATCAATACCGATGGCAGCGCCCAGATATTCCAGACCGTTCTTTTCCCATGTGGCACGTAGTTCAGGTGTTGTCTTATGCAATTCATCCATCAAATTGGAAACCGCTGTTGAATTGCGATTTGTAAACGGGGTGAAGTAGGTCACGGTTTGAAGGGAAAGCTTGGCCGGTTCAAACAGGCTTGAAACAAGGCCGATTTCAGCCAAACCTTCTTCAACCGCTTCGAGCACACCGCCAACCTTGGCAAGTGAGCCGCCATATTGTTCGCTCCATTTGATTTCATAGCCAGAGCCTTCCAGCTCTTTGTTGACGGTTGGAATGAATGTCTTGGATGCGTGCTTGACCCAGCGAAATACCGGCGGGTGACCGGCGGCAATTGTGACATTGATGGTCTCGGCAAAACTGTTGCCCGCACTGGCAAGCCCGGCGGTGATGCCCATGGCAATTAGCGCCATATATTTGATTGATTTTCTCATTTTTCCCTCCCTGGGTTTTTCTAATTTTGGTTTGAATTTGGTGGGTTTTTTACATCCACCACCGCGCGTATTCCCGCGGTAATAAAAGGAATGATGCGTGCAAGCATCGCTTCCACATCTGTATCATCGCAAAGGCCGCCGGATAATCGTTGCGAGCGGCCGGTTTGCGCCATCATGGTCATGCCAACGCCAATGGCGAACATATAGGCCCAAACCGCATTTTCATGGCTAAGGCCGGGTGTTGCCTTTTCAAAGGCTGCGATAAATTGCCGGGCGATGGGGTCGTAATATTGCTTGGTCAGTTTGGTGCTGAGCCGATCGGAACTGTTGGCGGTGGAAACCAGAATGCGGGCGAACCCATTGGAAGGATTGCCAGCCCGGTGGCTGATCTCGATGGTAGGGCGCAGCAAAACATCGGTAACATCCTCAAGTTCGGGGACCAATGTTTTTTCAAACAATGCATTTAATCGTTGTTGGCGCAGATTGTTGATCTCACCGCCGCGCCTTACAATCAATTCTTCAATCAATCGTTCTTTGGTGTTGAAATGATAGTGAATGAGCGCCTGGGCAACGCCAGCTTTTTCGGCAATTTCACGCATACTGGCACCATTAAAGCCTGAGACTGCAAATATTTCCTCTGCCGCATCAAGAATGGCATTGAACCGTTTACCGCCGGTTTTTCCTTTTGAGGGTTTTGTTTGTGCGACGGTCGAGAGTTTTGCAGACATATCAGTGCCTTCCGCTTTGGAGCGAAGACTGGATTGTTCAGATGAATTACGGGTCATTGAATCCTGACTGATCATTCAGTCAGGAAATCATACGAAATTGCTCAAGTCAAATATTTTTCTGGATAGTTGGGTAAGCAGCGGGTTAGGCTGGCGGTATATTATGTTGTATTGTTTGTATTATTTTATCCCAGCCTTTGGGCTGATAAACGGGTTAGATTGTTTATTTGATGACTTCCGCCACCAATGTATTGAAAACCTATCGATCGGGGACGCACCGGATATATTCGCCGGACGCAACGATTGAAAAAATCCGCCCGCTAATGAAGCGGATGGGGATTACCCGGATTGCAAATGTGACCGGGTTGGACCGTATCGGCATTCCGGTGGTCATGGTCACGCGGCCCAATTCCCGCTCAGTTGCGGTATCGCAGGGCAAGGGCATTGATCTTGATGCCGCCAAGGCATCGGCGCTGATGGAATCAGTTGAAACCTGGCACGCCGAGCATATTGATGTGCCGGTGCTTTACGGAACGCGGGATGATCTTGGGCAAAACCGGCGGCTGGTTGACCCGAATGTGCTGCCGCAAATCAATGGAACTAAATATCATAAGCTGTTGCGAATCCTGTGGGTTGAAGGCGTTGAATTGATTGATCAACGGCCGATCTGGCTGCCTCATGAAATGGTTCATGCGGACTATACAGCGCCATCGCCACCGGGGCAGGGATGCTTTCCCTGTAGTACCAATGGTTTGGCATCTGGTAATCATCTACTGGAAGCGCAGAACCATGCCATTTGTGAGGTCATTGAGCGTGATGCCACAACCCTGCTGCATTATTTGCCAATTGCCGCGCGGCAGGCGCGACTGCTTGAGCTTGCCAGCGTTGATGATGGTGAATGTTGTGCACTTTTGCAGCACCTCGAGCAGGCTGATCTTGAAATGACCCTGTGGGATGCGACCTCGAATATTGGCGTGCCGGCCTTTTATGGGCTGTTGATTAATCGCGAGAGTGGGCAGTTAGAACATATTGGCGCGGGGGCAGGGTGCCATCCCAATAAGGCAATTGCCCTGTCGCGCACCATTACCGAGGCGGTTCAAACCCGGTTGACTTATATTTCCGGTGCGCGCGATGATCTGCTTTCGGCAGAGTTTGTTGATGGCGGACTTCAGGAGAAAAATATTGCAGCGCGCGAATTTATCGGAACTGAAAAGCCTGCGCGAAAGTACGGCGATATTGGTGAATTTGACGCGGGCTCGATTGATGAGGATTTCAACTGGTTGCTTGGGCAATTGCAATCGGTCGGAATTAAGCAGGTTATTCGGGTGGATTTGACCAAGCCTGATATTGGCATTCCTGTCGTTCGGGTGGTTATTCCGGGGGTTGAGGCGCCGCATGATGATGATGATTTTCTGCCCGGCCCAAGGGTCGTAAATATTGGGGGCGGATCATGAGTGTTGTTCTCTTTATCGGCCCGACAATTACCAAATCTGATGCTCTGGCAAGTATTGATGCGATTTGCCTGCCACCGGCAGCACAGGGCGATATTTATCGCGCCATGCGGCATAAACCTACCCATATCGGTATGGTTGATGGCTATTTTGATGGGGTTGCCGCTGTTTGGCACAAGGAAATTCTGTGGGCGATGGCGCAGGGTGTGAAGGTGTTTGGTGCTTCCAGCATGGGCGCATTACGGGCGGCCGAACTGGCTGATTTTGGTATGGTCGGGGTCGGTCAGATTTTTGAGGATTTCTATAGCGGCGCGCTTGAGGATGATGACGAGGTCGCGGTCATTCATGGCCCGGCTGAAATCGGCTACCCGGCACTTTGCGAACCGATGGTCAATATTCGCGCGACACTTGAACTGGCGATGAGTGAGCGGATAATTGATGCCGAGCAAGTAAAGTCGGTATTAAAAATTGCGAAATCAACGCATTATAAACAGCGTAACTGGAGGGATTTATCGGCAGTTCTTGAGCCTAATTCGAAGTTTACAGATTGGTTGAAGCGGGGCAAGGTCAATCAAAAGCGCGATGATGCAATTGAAATGATTGAGACCATCCAAGCGCATGTAATGGGTGTTGAATTACCGCTAAATTCACCGCTTCCATTTGATTTTGAAACGACTAATCAATGGGTTCGAGCCATATCCCAGTGGGATAGTGAAACAACGCCGGAAGTCGTAAAAATTCAACTGGTTCTGGATGAATTGCGATTGCAACCAGACAAATTCGTCAAGGCCGTGGATTTTGCACGATTGCGCTTTTTGGCTTTACGTCAATCTGGTGAAGTGCAGCGTGAGATTAGTCAAGTTGAAGTGGAGGATGCGGTTACCATATTGCGAACACAAAATGGACTGTTAAGCGCCGCAATCTTTTATCAATGGCTTGAAGAAAACCAGTTAACATTGAAAGGGTTAGAAGCCTTGTTGGCGGAACAAATTGCCATTAATAATAGCGTTGATTTGCAAGCTACTGAATTACAATATTATTTGCTTGGTCAGCTAAAATTGGACTGTGTGTTTGTTGAACTTTCCACCCGCGCTACCAAAAAAGAAGATTGGCTTCTTGAAAATGGGTATGATGAAGTGACGGTTGAACATACGGGGTTGCCAAAGCCTGCTTTGCTGGAATGGTTTTATTGCCAAAAACTGGGCAAGGTGATTCCATCCAATATTAATGAGCTTGTTGCGGGTTTGGGCTTGACCGATCGCGAGGCGCTTCATCAATTGCTTGCGCGCGAGTATTTATTTCTTCAAGGTGTTGACCATAGTGCCGGGACAAATTGAATGTCGAGAGGTGTTTATGATGAATTCTGAAATTGAAACAGAAGGTGAGGCAACCGGAACACGGTTTCTGATCTACCCTCAATCACCGGATGCCAATCAAAATACTCAGCCCGAAACTGTATATGTCTCGTCGCCCGCAGGGTCGCTTGGTCCGGGGCCATCGGATGATCGAATGTATGCGGTCTATCCCAAGGGCAAGCAATTGCATTATGGGCTGCACGCCAATGAAAATGGCGAACCTTTTATGTTTCTGCCACCCTGGCACGGCGACAAACATACGCCTGCAATGCCTGGGCCCGATGGGCATTTTGACCACCTGAAACCTGGAACGCGGGAATTTGAGGCCGCCCATCTTTTTGGCTGCGCCCGGTTTACGCTCGATGTTTGGGAGGGTTATTTTGGCCGACCGCTCGATTGGCATTTTACCAGCGAATATGAGCGGTTGGAGCTTTCGGTTTTACCCACTGTTGACAACGCCTTTATGGGCTGGGGCTTTCTTGAGGCCGGTGGGGTGGTCGCTGACAACAAATACAGTGCGTTCTATCTCAATTTTGATGTTGTTGCCCACGAGATTGGCCATGGAATTATTTATAATGAGGTTGGCCTGCCGCCGGGAAATGGCGATGATGCCGAATATCTGGGATTTCATGAATCCGCCGGTGATATAACGTCAATGATTGCCTCGATGCACTTTGATTCTGTTATCGATAATTTGCTCGAGGCAACCAGCGGCAATCTTTATACGATGAACCAGTTGACCCGTTTTGCCGAGACCGCATCGCATGAGCAGATTAGAATTGCTGCGAATGATCGGGTGATGTCTGAGTTTGTTAAATCCTGGGATGATGAGCACGATTTGGGGGAGCCGCTTACGGGTGCTGTGTTCGATATTCTGGTCGATGTCTTTCATGAACAATTGCTGGCGCACAAATTAATTCCGCAAAGCTTTGAAGAATTATCCGATGAGTTGGAAGGCCGGTCAAATTATTCCGCTGTTTTGCAAGAGAAATTTGATGTGTATTATCAGGCAGAGCCGGAAGGGTTTCGCCATACATTGCTATTGGCCCGCGACTATCTCGGTAGCTATCTGGCCGATAGTTGGCAATTGCTCGATTCGGAATCATTGAGCTATCTTGGTGTTGCAAATGCGCTTGTGGAGGTTGATTACAATATATCAGGAGGCCGTTTTGCCAATATAATCGCTGACAATTTTAATATGCGTGAGATTGGCCAGTTTACACCTGGTTTAAAGGTCTCGAAGCCCAAAAAAGGCAGCCAAATGTTGGCGCATCGCATGATGACACCAAATGATCTTTAATGGTCGCCTTAATTGCCAATAAAATATAGTCATCAGACAGTATTTATGTCATTGTGGGCTATTGGTAATAGTGGTTTGTGAGTCTGGCTTAGGCAAACCAAATATATTTTTTTTAAATTTAAGGGGAATTTATTATGAGTGAAACACTACTCGATGCGTCTAAAATTGTATTGTTCGGTAATGTGATGGATGATCTGAAGCACACGCCTGCAGGAAAGAAGAAATCTGCATCAGGCGAAAATTCAGGATACAACCACTTTCTTGCTGACCAGCTTGAGGGTTCCGGTACTCGATTTGCCCGAATTTACGGGTACAGTTATGCGGGCCAATATCATGAGCTTGAAGTGCCCACTATTTTCCTTGTTCATGGGGATGGTTCAAAGATCGAGAATCTGGATACTGACAGTAATTCAATTGCTGCGCAGGATTATAACTTCTCGTCTGATTTAAAAACATGGGCCTATGATCAAGCGGATTTTTCAATTCGGCTGGATATGTCAAATGGTCCGCTCAGTCAGCTATTGCTTGACCCGGAAGGTGATGGCAGTGGTGGCGGCGTAACTGTAAGTGGGGCTAAAGTTTCGGGCGCTAAAGTGTCAGGGGCGAAGGTTTCTGGTGCAAAAGTATCGGGCGCCAAGGTTTCTGGTGCAAAAGTGTCGGGTGCTAAAATTAAAGGCGATTAAGCCTGATTAATTGCCTACCTTTGAATACGGTCATTCTTGAATATAAACAGGAATGACCGAGGCGTGATCAGGAACTAGCGAAGGCCGGCTATTCTCATACCTTCAACAAAGTGTTCCACTTCTTCTTGAGATTTGTCTGGCTGAACGCTTGCCCATGCCTCAAGGGAAAAATTTGGATGGGCTTCCAGAACCTTTGCCGCGTGCACTTTTGCCTCGTCAATACGGCCCAGCTGACCACAGGATGCGGCTAACAACCGTCGACCCTCAGTCTGGTTATGCATTTTTTGCAATTCAATAATGGCCTCTTCATACTGGTTCATATTGTATAGGGCGCCACCCAGATGCCATAAATATTGGTCTGGATAAAATGGATTGAGCAGCATGGCTTTTTCAAGCAGAAGAATACCTTCCTCGTTGCGCCCGCAATGGCAAAGTGCATCGGCCATATCGGACATTAAATCCGCATCATTGGGATTGAGCCTCAGGGCGCGTTCATAGGCGTCAAGTGCTGCATCATGTTCTTTGCGGTATAGATGGGCAAAGCCAAGTTCGCCAAAGCCGCGTGCATCGCCTGCATCAAATTCGACCGCCTTGCGGGCATATTCCAGCGCCTTGTCCAAAGCAAATTCTTGATTGTCGCTCCATGAATATCGCCAATCGATATTGAGTGTTCTGGAAATGGCTGCACTTGCTCTGGCGTAACGCGCATCAACCTCTTGGGCTGCCTGAAAGAGTTGCCTTGCCTTGCTGTTATCGCTGCGTCGATAGCGATAGGCGTATTGCTGGCCCTGCAACACAAAGTCATAGGCGGCCATATCAGAGGGTGGTTTTACCCGGGCCCGGTCGGTTTCCGAGGTTTCAATTTGGGCGGCTGTTGCAACCACAACGGTGTTGGCGATTTCGTCTTGCACTTCGAAAATATCATCTATGTTTCGATTGTATCGCTCGCCCCAAATCATTTGACCGGATTTAGCATCCACCAGTTCAACTGAAATTCGGGCCCTGTTACCGGCTTTGCGAATGGTGCCTTGGGCGACATATCGAACGCCTAATTCCTTTGATACCTGTTGCGGTGGTATTTTACGATCGCGGTACAAAAATGCCGAATTTCTTGAAATTACAAAAAGGTTTTGAAACTTTGAGAGGTTTGAAGTGATGTCTTCGGTTATACCGTCGGCAAACCAGCTTTCGGTTTCATCACTGCCCTGATCGACGAATGGCAAGACGACAACCGAGGGCTTATTTGGCAGGGTTGATTGAATTTCGCGGGTTGGAAATCTGGGGCTTGCAGCCATCGTGACGCCATTAATATCACGGCGCACCTGATATGCCTCTATCGGGTC
The DNA here is from genome assembly GCA_024280375.1 of Alphaproteobacteria bacterium. Lineage (GTDB taxonomy): Bacteria > Pseudomonadota > Alphaproteobacteria > Rhizobiales > Rhizobiaceae > SZUA-100. The sequence continues at coordinate 38,442 of JAJRQF010000070.1, forward strand.
GGTTACATTTTTCAGCAATTGACTGCCAAGATATTCATACCCATAGGCGAGTTTATTGCGCACCTGTTCATAAACCGCTCCACTGATGCACACGCAACCAGGTTCGGCCAACCCTTCCAGTCTTTCGGCTATATTCAGACTGTCACCAAATACACCGTCATTATTCCTCAATACTTCGCCGAGGTTTATTCCTACCCGAAAAGTCATCGGCGTTTCGGCTTTCTCGTTAAAGTCCAACACCGCCTGTTGGGTCTCTACAGCGCATTCAACAGCGTTTACGGCACTGGAAAAAAGCGCAAATACACCGTTATGGTCACTTTGCTCAATTTCACCATCAAACCTGTCACAATGGTCTTTGAACAGCGCAAAATATGTGGACACATCATTCTGGGTGTCATGGTCAGCATTGCTGGAAGACTGGCTGTCACAAACAATGTCGGCAAACAATGCTGCCTGCAAAGTGCGTATGGTCTTGTTGTTTTTGTTGTTCGCCATTTCGCTTTTAATACCAATTGCGCGGTAATCTGATCTGCTAAACCTGACCATTTAACGCTTTCTCCCAAATTCCATTCAAGCCAGTTTTTCCGGCCAAAGTCTTGCTGACCACGGTGGTCGGCCAAACTGTATTTTTTTTGTCTCGCCGAGGTTTTCAACAAGCGACGTGCGTGCATTCTGCCATTCGGATGCCAATATCCCAACGGTTATTACATCAAGATAGTTCCCGCCGGAAAACCAACCCTTGCGTTTGGTGCCTTCGATCTCGAAACCGACGGTCCTGGTTAGTTTTTCTGTGGCCTGGTTATCCTCGCGATAGTACGAGGTGATCCGGTTTAAGCGAAGTTGGTCGAATGCAAGGTCGAGTACTACGCCACAAACCAGCCGGGCAATTCCTTTCCGGCGCACTTCATCAGCCATAAAAAGGGCGAGAATAGCGTCGCCATTCACATAACTGATATTTTCGATACCTCCTATCCCAACCAGCTTTCCGGTTTGGTCTTCAATGCCGAACCAATATCCCTGGCGCGGCTCGCGGGTGCTTAAAACTTCTTTCCAGTTTTCTGCGACTATATTTGAATTTGTTGGAATTGGGGTATTGCGGTCAAAAATTGATAAATCTGCTAAATGTTCAAACCATTTTGAAACAATTTCGACGTCTTCTAAAATCATTGGACGCATACAATAATATTTTTGCTTATAAGTTGTCATATAATCTTCCCGGCGCTAGAGCAATCGGCTACACTGTACTCTAGGATATTTTGCGGGCTTTGGTAAGTGACAGATTACCAAAGCAAATAGCGGGGGAGCAGGTAATATTGCGCGCATACTTAAGTGTTTTTCTGAATTTTTAGCCGTAGTCTGAATTGGGTGATTGCATTTGCAGCAATAATTGAATTCATTTTGCTAAAAATTGCAGCTAACCACTTGCACTTTTTATATTCTGGCGTTACTTACAGTTCACACACAAAGGCGCGTTGAGCAAATTTTGGCTTGCCGCGCCTAAATGTCGTGCCCAAATATCTAGAAAAACTACCCGAATCAGGGTATTTATTTGAAAGAATGTGAGCAATATGGCGAGCAAAACCAATCCTTTAACATTTCTACAGCAAGTGCGGGCGGAAGTTTCAAAGGTCGTTTGGCCGAGCCGCAAGGAAACCATGATTACAACTGTGATGGTTTTGATTATGGTGTTTGTCGCCGCAATATTCTTTTTAGCGGTAGATCAGGTGTTGGGATTCGGTATCGGGTTATTGCTCGGTTCAGGCAGTTAAGTTTCTAACGACGGAATAAAGTTTCATGGCGATGCGCTGGTATATAATTCATGCCTATTCTAATTTTGAGAAGAAGGTCGCTGAATCAATTGAAGAGCAGGTTCGGCAAAAAGGGCTAGAGCATCTGGTTGAGAAAATACTGGTGCCGCTTGAAAAGGTTGTTGAAGTGCGCCGCGGGCGCAAGGTGGATGCGGAACGTAAGTTTTTTCCAGGCTACGTGTTGGCCCGGATGGAAATGACCGATCAGGCCTATCATCTGATTAAGAACACCCCCAAAGTCACTGGCTTTCTTGGTTCTGACAATAAGCCTATGCCAATTACTGACAAAGAAGCTGAGCGAATTCTCAATCAGGTTCAAGAGGGTGTGGATCGTCCTAAACCTTCGATCATGTTTGAGATTGGTGAAAATGTTCGGGTGTCTGATGGCCCATTTGCTTCGTTTAACGGTGTTGTTGAAGAGGTTGATGAGGAACGCGCCCGTCTGAAAGTTGAAGTTTCGATCTTTGGCCGCGCAACACCGGTCGATCTGGAATATGGACAGGTCGAAAAAGTTTAGTTATATGCCCGCAAATTGGCGCGGGTTTTGAATTTTCAGCCGGATTGTTGATGGCTGATTTGTTGAGGTTGGAGCGCTTATGGCGGTTTGATCTTGATATTGTGGGAGGTGGCAGGGCTTTTGCCGGTCTGATGCGCCGAACCACAAACTGCACCGCTGGCATATCTGTTTGATGGGCCGGTAAACACAAAACAGCCGATTGGGCATTTGTTCATCGGCAAGCTGTAAGGCAGAAATGTAATGGCTAAAAAAATACAAGGATACCTGAAACTTCAGGTGCCTGCGGGGAGTGCTTCGCCTTCACCGCCAATCGGTCCGGCGCTCGGTCAGCGCGGTCTGAATATTATGGAATTTTGTAAAGCGTTCAATGCGGCGACTCAAGAAATGGAAAAGGGCTCACCGGTTCCGGTGACGATTACTATTTTCCAGGACAAGTCTTTTTCCTTCAAAATGAAAACGCCGCCGGCGTCGTTCCTTTTGCGGAAAGCTGCAAAATTGAAAAAGGGCAGTTCCACTCCGGGCCGCGAGGGTGCAGGTTCTGTTACCCGTGCGCAGGTTAAGGAAATTGCCGAGATTAAAATGAAAGATTTAAATGCCAACGATATCGATGCAGCAATGCTGATGATTGAAGGCTCTGCCCGTTCTATGGGCCTGACGGTGGAGGGCTGATTGGATGGCTGGTAAAGGAAAACGGATTACAGAAGGTCGCAATTCTGTTGATCGTAACAAAAACTATGGTCTTGGTGATGCGGTTGCTATTATGAAAAAAGCAGCGACTGCAAAGTTCGATGAAACCATTGAAATTGCCATTAATCTTGGGGTCGACCCCCGCCATGCGGACCAGATGGTTCGCGGTGTTGTGCAATTGCCTAATGGTTCTGGCCGTAATGTGCGGGTTGCTGTATTTGCGCGTGATGCGAAAGCTGATGAGGCAAAAGCTGCCGGTGCAGACATTGTTGGCGCTGAAGACCTGCTGGAAATTGTGCAGGGCGGAACAGTTGATTTCGATCGTTGTATTGCGACGCCCGATATGATGCCGCTTGTTGGTCGCCTGGGTAAGATCCTTGGACCGCGCGGCATGATGCCGAACCCGAAAGTTGGAACGGTTACGCCTGATGTGGCGGGGGCTGTGAAAGCTGCCAAGGGTGGCGCTGTTGAGTTTCGTGTTGAAAAAGCAGGCATTATTCATGTCGGCGTTGGCAAGGCGAGTTTTGAGCCAAGTGCTATTGAGGAAAATATCAAGGCGCTGGTTGGTGCGGTACAGAAAGCCAAGCCAAGTGGTGCAAAGGGTAACTACATTCAAAAAATTGCTCTTTCCTCAACTATGGGACCTGGCATTAAAATTGATCCTGCTTCCGCGTTGGAAGCATAATAAATTACATTAAATCATCGGTGTAAGCTGATGGTTTATCAAATTGTCCAGCCCTGCCAAAACATTTGGCGGAGCTGGAAAATAGCCGGAGAGGAGCGTTTCCAATCCGGTTTCCTGTCCAAGACTGCAGGCGGCTTGCCTTAATACAAAAAGCCTGCACAGATGGTGTGAAAGTTAGACAAAAGGGCTTTGGCCCGGGCGTTTGGTTTGAACTGTTACTGCCTTGCACTGGCGTCTCGATTTCGAGATTGCGGTACGCAAGGGGGCGGGAACCTCGAGCGTCGTTAGATGTGCCCAATGGGTGCAAGTAACGGCAAAGGCAAACCGGTGGCATAGTCGAGCAATCGAGTATTCCATCAATTGGAGTGAAAGAGTGGATAGAGCGGAAAAAAGCGAATTCGTAACTCAATTGAACGGTGTTTTTAAAGATACCGGTTCGATCGTTGTTGCGCATTATGCCGGTCTGACTGTTGCTGATATGACCGCATTGCGCGGTCAGATGAAGGACGCAGGCGGAACGGTTAAAGTCGCAAAAAACCGTCTTGCAAAAATCGCTCTTAAAGGCACCGATGCCGAGCATATATCTGATCTGTTTACGGGTCAGACAGTGATCGCCTATTCAGACGATCCGGTTGCGGCACCGAAAGTGACCATGGCATTTGCCAAGAAGAACGAGAAACTCGTTGTTCTGGGTGGTGCGATGGGCGCGACAAACCTTGATGTGAATGGTGTGAAGCAACTTGCTTCTCTGCCATCACTTGATGAACTGCGTGGTAAGCTTGTTGGTATGATTCAAACACCAGCCAGCCGTATCGCACAGGTTATCAACGCACCAGCGGGCGCAGTTGCCCGTGTGATCGGGGCCTATGCTGATAAGAACGAAGAAGCGTAAGACAAAATCTAGATAATCTCTGAACGAAAAGTTCAAACAAACTAAGGAAATACAAAATGGCTGATCTGGCTAAAATCGTAGAAGATCTTTCTGCACTGACTGTTATGGAAGCTGCCGAGCTTTCAAAAATGCTTGAAGAATCATGGGGCGTATCTGCAGCGGCTCCTGTTGCTGCTGCTGCTGCTGGTGGTGCTCCTGCAGAAGCCGTAGAAGAGAAAACTGAATTTGATGTTATTCTGACCGCATTTGGTGAGAAGAAAATTAACGTCATTAAAGAAGTTCGTGGCATTACCGGCCTTGGTCTCAAGGAAGCAAAAGAGCTTGTTGAAGCTGCTCCTAAAGCCATCAAGGAAGGCATTTCCAAGGGCGAAGCAGAAGAAATCGTCAAGAAGCTTGTTGATGCCGGCGCTACTGCTGAAGTCAAGTAATTCTGCTTGTCACTGATCGTGCGCGATTAGTGACGATGCATTGAAGAATTGTGACCTCGGGTGGAAATTTCTGCCCGGGGTCGCGGACTAAATCGAGTAAATTGGATCCATTGATCAAATTTACATTTCGTGTGGTCTGTATTGGGAAACAGGTGTCCTGAAGATCCGGTTGAATAGGATTTTTTGGCGACAGGTTTCGCAAAATGCAGTCGACAACGGCACCTTCAGGACCTTCGTGTCCTGCATGACACTTTGATAGGAGCGAGCATGGCTCAGACCCATATTTTTAATGGTCGTAAACGCG
>JAJRQF010000071.1 GCA_024280375.1 Alphaproteobacteria bacterium
AGGAAAAGCGAATAACAAACAAGTCGAGCTCCCTCCGTGGCAGAGCAAGCGCCAGAATGGCGTGCAAGCTCGCGAACGGGCGCTTTGCCGGAGGAAAAGCGAATAACAAACTAAGCCCGGAATTGCTGAGAATTTAATCTCTGTGCCACATTAAATAACACGTGCAAATCCGGGCAATGCAAGCTGGGAGGGGCGCTTGCAAAGGGGGGGGTCTAAAGCTCTGTTTTCGCCACATAAGTGCCGAGCAGAATATCGTGCAACAGCCGCTTTTTCGATGATACCAGCGAGACAAGCAGCAAGGGCGGGATCGATGCAAAAACCCAGAATAGAATGCCGTGCAGGGCCGCAAGAAACGGGTCAACCCGACCACCTTCCAGCTTACGAATTTTAATGCCCATCATGCCCATGCCAATGGTCGCCTGATTGGGGCCACCCATGGTGATTGCAAGATAAAATACCGCAACAAGAGCCGGGAGAACGGCATAAAGCACCCAACCCAAGCCGAAGGTCAAAACGCCCAGAATGCCAACAATAATTGCGAAGGGAATAGTCAGCAGTGCCACGATCACATAATCAATCAGGAATGAGAATATGCGCGCCGTGCGCACCCCGTCCAATTGCTCGCGGGTAACCGGCTGCGGGTTTAATTCATCATAATCATAGGCGTGGTTATAGTCGTAAGACATTGTTGTCGCTCTCCTTCAACAATGAATGTGGGGAGCGATTGTTGGAGATTCAAGAGGATGAGAATGCAATCTGTTATTACCTCTCAAAATCACTATTTGCAATTTTGTGATGAACAACTATATTGCTAGCATGAACAGCAAGCATTTAAAGACGCTTCATACCATATTCAAAAAACCTGTATCTGGTTCATTGGAATGGAAAGCGGTTGAGCGGTTACTGGTTGCTGTTGGTTGCAATACAATTGAAGGGGTGGGGTCGCGAGTTCGTTTCGAAAAAGATGGGGTCATTGCGACATTCCACCGGCCTCACCCGAACAAGGAAGCAAAACGGTATCAGGTCCGTGATGCGCGTGACTATCTGATCAAACTAGGTATTAAGCCATGAATATGATGACACATAAAAATTATCATGCCCGCGTTGAATTTGATGCTGAAGATGAAATCTTCATTGGCCATATTATTGGGATAAATGACATTATCGGGTTTCATGCCGAAAAGGTTGCAGATCTCAAATTGGCTTTTCATGAGGCCATCGATGATTATCTTGCAACCTGCGCCAAAACGGGGAAAAAACCTGAAAAATCCTATTCAGGTAAGATGATGTTTAGAGTGGCCCCGGAAGTCCATGCAAATGCATCAATTGCTGCTGAACTTTCAGGCAAGAGTCTCAATCAATGGGCAGAAAATGTTTTGGATGAGGCGGCCCGCAAACTTGTCGGGTAATGCGTAATTCACCCCTTATTCAAAATCTCCGCCACTTTCGGAGCGTAATAGGTCAAAATTCCGTCCGCGCCGGCGCGTTTAAAGGCAAGCAGGCTTTCCATCATGGCGCGTTCACCATCCAGCCAGCCATTGGCACTTGCGGCCTCAATCATCGCATATTCACCCGAAACCTGATAGGCGAAGGTCGGCATGGAAAACTCATCCTTCATGCGGCGAATAATATCGAGATAGGGCATGCCCGGCTTAACCATCAGCATATCGGCGCCCTCAGCAATGTCGCTTTCCGCCTCTCGCATGGCTTCGTCTGAATTGCCCGGATCAATGTAATAGGTGCGCTTGTCGCCCTTTAGCAGGCCACCTGTATTAATCGCTTCGCGGTAAGGACCATAAAAGGCCGAGGCATATTTCGCCGTATAGGACATGATCGAGACATCGTGAAAACCAGCACCATCCAGCGCTTCGCGAATAGCACCAATGCGCCCGTCCATCATATCAGATGGCGCAATTACGTCACTGCCGGCCTCAGCCTGCAAAAGTGCGGCGCGGGTGATTTGTTCAACGCTTTCATCATTGGCAACAATGCCATCGCGCAATACGCCGTCATGGCCGTGGTCGGTAAACGGGTCGAGCGCCGCATCGGTGATAATGCCGATCTCAGGCACCTCTTTTTTGATGGCGCGAATGAACTGGCAAATAAGATTATCCGGGTTGAGAATTTCCGAACCGGTTTGATCGCGTTTTGAAAGCGATACATTGGGGAAGGGGGCAATGGCCGGAATGCCCAGTTTGGCGGCTTTTTCAGCCTCTTTCACCACCAGATCTACACTATAGCGCGAAATTCCGGGCATGGCCGTAATCTCCTCGCGGCGGTTTTCACCCTCAATAATGAATACCGGCCAGATCAGATCATCCACACTCAGCTGGTTTTCCTGTACCATTCGCCTCGACCATGCGGCCTTGCGATTGCGCCGCAACCGACGGTGCCCGGTAATATCATCAACTAAGCTTGACGAAGTGAAGGGGGGATGCTGGTTCATAGATATGGTCTTTTTGTTTTAACAAATTTGAGGGTTTCTAGCATGGTTGACGCGGTTTTTGAAGGTGGCGACGTGCTACAATTTATGATAGCTCCCGCAATGGTAAATTCAATTTAATTCTGTGATTCCCTCTCTCGGTAAATCCACCCCATGCCTCAATCCGAAATTCTTTTTCATCAAAATGCCAATGCCGGCATAATCACGCTTAATCGGCCAAAGGCGTTGAATGCTGTCACCCATTCGATGGTGAAGCTTTTGCACGCGCAATTACTGCAATGGGAGCGGGATGAGACGATAAAGCAGGTGATTATCAAGGCCGCACCGGGCCGGGCATTTTCAGCCGGTGGCGATATTCGCGATCTCTATGAGCGCGGAGTTGCTGGAAATCCACATCTGCAATTCTTCTGGGATGAATATCGGTTGAACGCCTATATCAAGGCTTATCCTAAACCCTATATCGCGCTGATCGACGGTATTGTCATGGGCGGCGGCGTTGGCGTTTCTTTTCACGGCAGCCACCGGGTGGCGGGTGATAATATATCTTTCGCCATGCCGGAGGTTGGCATCGGGTTTTTCCCCGATGTGGGGGGCGCATATTTTTTACCAAGACTGCCCGGCGAGGTGGGGCTTTATCTGGCACTCACCGGAAACCGGATTAAAATGGATGATTGCCTGTGGAGCGGGCTAACAACCCATTATTGTTCGAGCAATGATTTGGCGGCACTTGAAGAGGCGCTTTGTCAGTCCGACGATGTGGAGGCTTTGCTGGCTGATTATCAGGCAAAGCCGGGTGATGCACCACTTAATCAAAACCTCAGCCAAATCAATCAAGCCTTTGCGGCTACTTCATTATCTGAAATATTTGCAGGCCTAAAGGAGATGGCGAATATAGATGCGACCGCTGAATGGGCTACTAAAACCCTTGATGTCATGAAAACCAAATCCCCCACCAGTATGGCAATTGCTTTTCGCCAAATGCGGGAGGGGAAAAAGCTTACCTTTAATCAGGCCATGCAATTAGAATATAGAATTGTCTCACGGGTGCTGGTGGGCACCGAGTTTTACCAAGGCATTCGCGCCGCAATTATCGATAAAGATGGCAATCCTGATTGGACACCGGATAATATTGATTCTATTGATCAAGGCATGATTGATGCAGTTTTTGCCCCCCTTTCGGGAGAGGCGGGAACTTTGGGCGGTGAATTGCAGATTGAATGAGCTATATTGAAAACATCAAACCAAAACCAGATACCTGGCAGGAAATTGCCTTTGTCTGGTTTTTGCGATTGCTGGCGATATGCTTCATCGGCTTCACCATACAATATTGGTTGCGGGTAACCGGATATTACAGTGGCCCGGATTGGCGTTTCGATACGATGTCATCATCCTGGAAAATTGCCAGCGCAATGTTAGCGGTATTATTGCCGGTTTCAGCTGTCGGGCTTTGGTCTGCCTTGTCCTGGGGGCAGGTGGTTTGGACTATGGCAGTTGTAACCGAACTGATCATGTATAGCTGGTTGCCAGAACAGTTTGGCCGCAATCCGAATATCATTATATTTCACCTGGTTACAATAGTAATATTTCTGATTTTTCGCGGTTACTTTATCTACAACGACAAAAAAGCGTGAATCAACATCATTACCAAAGTATTGAAAGCCCGGATTTCGCCGGAGAGTCGAAAAACCTGGTAAGATTAAATTAATACTGTGTTTTAAGTCGAATTTTATACGAAAGCGGTATTGTCTTTCTCATGGTGGACCAAAAAATCAAAAACCACCGCACAACAGAGAGGCTATTCGATGATCAACGCACCAACTATGGCCGGTGTGCCGGTTGAGCCGCAGGATACGGGGTCTATAAAGACTGTGTACCTTGAGGCTTTAACGCTGGTTGAACGACTTCACCGTCGTTTACTGGATGTTATCAAGGATGAATTCGATCGTGAAGGTCGGGACGATATCAATGCTGTACAGGCTTTATTGCTGTACAATATTGGCGATGCTGAACTAACCGCAGGAGAATTGCGCTCCCGTGGTTATTATCTTGGTTCAAATGTTTCTTATAATTTGAAGAAGCTGGTCGATCAGGGTTTCATTCATCATCAGCGTTCTCAAAAAGATCGACGTTCTGTAAAAGTAAGTCTGACTGAAAAAGGTCAAAGAGTATCTGCAATTGTGGATGGTCTTTACAATCGTCACCTAAAATCAATTGAACAGGTTGGCGGAATTGGTTCAGACGAATTCGTTACAATGAACAAGTCTTTGCAAAGGCTCGAACGTTTCTGGACTGACCAGATACTTTATCGTTTGTAATTATTCGGTAATTGCCGGGTGGCAGGCATAAATGCCACCAGCGTTATAGCCTTTTGAAAACACATTTGTGTTTACCAGAAACCGGTTTGGAGATTTTCCAGACCGGTTTTTGCGTTGAAAATTTTGGCTTAAATTTCCACTAAATCATATATGTGAAGGCGTGTTTATGACACAGTGTTGCCAAAGTTGAGCTTCATTAGCTTCCCTTACGGAATGTTGTTGGGGCAGGTATGGGGTTATTAACCACTTGCTGTTTAAAAATTGGCACGATCAAATACGGCTAATCAGTTAATTGTGACTTGAACGTGCATTAATGCACGTTAAATCTACTTCAATGATGGCATAGTGCCGACAATTATTATATGTCCGTAATTACCAAGTGGCTGGAATAGAATATTATGGGTATCGCGAAAATAAACTGGAATTCAATCAAACACGTCGTGGGCGTCCTATCGCTTGGGGCGGTATTAATTGCTTCAGGTGGTGCTGGTGCACGCGCGGACGCGGACAATGCAATTGATGAAATACTCAATGCACAGGGGCGCGATCAATGGAATGATCAATTTGATTCGCGCGGCACAAAGGTAAAAAATGTCGCCTCCACCTTGCCGATATTTGCAGCCCAAACCCTTACGCATATCGAACAGGCAATTATTCACTATCAGGGCATTGTCGCAAATGGCGGCTGGCCAATTATGCCAGCGAATCGAAAGCTGAAACTTGGCTCCAATGATCCCAATGTTGCAATTCTTCGCAAGCGGTTGATGGTATCAGGAGATCTTTCACGCCGGGTAGGGGTATCCAATCAACTTGATTCCTATGTCGATACTGCCGTTAGGCGGTTTCAGCGACGCCACGGCCTGCCACCGGATGGTGTTTTAGGTCGTTTTACCTATGCTGCCCTTAATATTCCTGCCAATGTTCGCCTTGGTCAATTAGAAACCAATCTGGTTCGTTTGCGCTCGATGTCGGGCTTTCTTGGCGATCGCTATGTGATGGTCAATATTCCGGCGGCTCAGATTGAAGCGGTGGAATTTGGCCGTGTAGCCCAGCGCCATACGGCGATTGTTGGCCGTACCAGCCGCCAGACACCAATTCTGAATTCTAAAATTTATGAGCTGAACCTCAATCCCTATTGGACCGCGCCGGTTTCAATCATCAAGAAAGATATTATTCCGGTAATGCGCAAAAATCCGACCTATCTGACCGATGCTAAAATCCGCGTTTTTAAAAGTGATGGAACCGAGCTTTCGCCAGACGAAATTGACTGGAGTTCGGATGAAGCAGCGAAATACCGTTTTCGTCAGGAGCCGGGACGCAACAATGCCATGGGTTCGGTGAAGATCAATTTCCCCAATCCCCACGCGGTGTATTTGCATGACACCCCGCAGCAGAGCCTGTTCTCCAGATTGCTACGGTTCGAATCATCCGGCTGCGTCCGGGTGCAGAATGTTCGTGATCTGCTGAGCTGGTTGGCCAAAGATACCGAAGGCTGGTCGCGTCGCAATATCGAAAAGACCATTGCAACCGGCGAACGCATTGATATCAAACTCACAAATCCTGTTCCTGTCTATATTACCTACATCACCGCATGGTCAACGGCCGACAGTATCGTGCATTTCCGCGATGATATTTATCGCCGAGACGGGGTGGATGAACTGGCGCTCGGGCAATAATACCTCATTTTACTATTCCTGCTTTTGTGCTAGATGCGGCGGCATGTCTTGCCAATCAAGACAGTTTCATCGGCAACTCAGGAATAAATGACCATGACATCAATAGACCCGGCTCGCGCGTCCAGCGTGAAGGATTTCTTTTCCCGTCCTCTTCAACAGGTTGATGCAGATATATTTGGCTCCATTCAAAATGAATTGGGTCGCCAGCGCAATGAAATCGAGTTGATTGCCTCCGAAAATATTGCATCGCGTGCAGTGCTTGAAGCGCAGGGCTCGATCATGACCAACAAATATGCCGAAGGTTATCCGGGCCGCCGCTATTATGGTGGTTGCGAATATGTCGATGTGGCCGAAACGCTGGCGATTGAGCGGGCAAAAAAGTTGTTTGGCTGTAATTTTGCCAATGTGCAGCCGGTTTCCGGTAGTCAAATGAACCAGGCTGTTTTTCTGGCATTGCTACAGCCGGGCGATAAATTCATGGGGCTGGACCTAAATTCCGGTGGTCATCTTACTCACGGTTCTCCGGTCAATATGTCAGGTAAATGGTTTGATGTGGTCTCCTATGGCGTGCGTGAAGATACCCATTTGATTGATCTGGATGAGGTCGCCAGAATCGCCGAAAAAGAAAAACCCAAACTAATTATTGCTGGCGGTACGGCCTATTCGCGCGAATGGGATTTTGCCCGTTTCCGTGAAATAGCTGATTCGATTGGTGCCTATTTGATGGTTGATATGGCCCATATTGCCGGTCTTGTGGCGGGTGGTGTCCATTCAACACCGGTTCCGCACGCCCATGTGGTGACCACAACAACGCATAAATCCCTGCGCGGTGCGCGCGGTGGCATGATCCTGTGCAATGACGAGGCAATCGCCAAAAAAATCAACTCAGCCGTATTCCCCGGAATGCAGGGCGGCCCTTTAATGCATGTAGTCGCCGCAAAAGCCGTTGGTTTTGGCGAGGCATTACAGCCGGAATTCAAACTCTACGCCAAGGCGGTTGTTGCCAATGCTAAGGCGCTGGCCAAAAGCCTGCAAAATAATGGCCTGAATATAGTTTCTGGTGGAACCGATAACCATTTGATGCTGGTCGATTTGCGCCCGAAAAACGCAACCGGCAAACGCGCCGAGGCTGCTCTTGGTCGCGCTAACATTACCTGCAATAAAAATGGCATTCCCTTCGACCCTGAAAAACCGTTTGTCACATCCGGCATTCGTTTGGGCACACCGGCAGGCACCACACGCGGGTTTGGCGAAGCTGAATTTACTGAAATCGGTAATCTGATTGCCGAGGTTCTGGACGGGCTGAAAGAGGTCAATTCAGACGAGGGCAATGCAGCCGTGGAAGCAGCGGTTAAGGCAAAGGTTATTGCCCTGACTGATAATTTCCCGATGTATCCGGGACTTTGATCGTGCAATTGCCAAAGTGATTTGTAGTTCAATGGCGCTGTGATAGTGAATTAATCAATGAACCAGCCGCCAATGCGGCGCGGTTACGCAGGCACGGTGCAAAGCAGCGATACGGCCGCGAGTGAAAAAAGGTAATCTGAATGCGTTGTCCCTATTGCAGTTCTGATGATACCCAAGTGAAGGACTCAAGACCCGCCGAAGATAATACGGTGATCAGGCGTAGGCGTGTATGCGGCGATTGTGGTGGCCGGTTCACCACTTTCGAGCGGGTGCAATTGCGCGATCTGAATGTGATAAAAAAATCCGGACGTCGCGCACCCTTTGACCGTGATAAACTGGCGCGCTCGGTGCAAACCGCCTTGCGCAAGCGACCGGTAGAGCCGGAGCGGATTGAACGGATGATCACCGGCATTGTGCGCCAGCTTGAAAGTTCCGGCGACAGTGATGTGGCATCAGAGGCCATCGGCCATTTGGTGGTTGAAGGCCTGCGCGGTCTTGACGATGTGGCCTATGTGCGCTTTGCCAGTGTTTACCGGAATTTCCGCGAGGCAAAGGATTTCGAGGAACTTCTTGATGAGCTAAGCGGTGATGAGGAAGCAGAAGCCGGGGCTGAAAAGCCCGCTGACGAAGAGGGTGACAAGAATTGACAGGCTTAGCTCTTGTCCGTTGTTTGGGTTTTTCTCAATAGTCCAGCATAGAGAATGAGGTGTTTTTGTGAGTAAAATTATTGACGAGCGCTTGATGGCTGCAGCCATTCGTTATGCCCGTCGAAATATTGCGCGCACAAAAACCAACCCGTCTGTTGCCTGTATAATTGTCCGTTCTGAAAATGGGAAAGACCAGATTGTTGGTCGCGGTATCACTGCCATCGGTGGAAGACCGCACGCCGAACCTGTGGCGCTGGCGGAAGCAGGCGATAAAGCCAAAGGTGCCACTGCCTATGTGACGCTGGAACCTTGTGCCCACCACGGCGCGACACCGCCCTGCGCCCAAACACTGATAGATGCCGGCATTGCCCGGGTTGTTACCGCATGGGTTGACCCCGACAGCCGGGTGGATGGTAAGGGCCATGCCATGCTGCGGGCTGCCGGAATAGATGTTGAAACCGGCATTCTGGCCGAAGAGGCACGCCATGATCTCGGCGGCTATCTCGCCCGCAAGCAACAAAACAGCCCTTGGGTAACCTTGAAACTGGCAATTTCAAAAGATGGATATATTGGCGTTAAGGGTAAGGGGCAGGTGAAAATTACCGGAGCCATATCGCGCGCCCAGGTGGATATGATGCGCAGTTATCATGATGCAATCATGGTCGGCTCTTCAACTGCGATTGAAGATGATCCGGAATTGATTTGCCGTCGTCCAAGTTTGAAAAGCCGTTCGCCGCATCGTATCATTTTGGACAGCAGGGCACGACTTTCGCCAAAATCGCGGCTTGTAAATAGCCTTGATATAGCGCCCTTATCCATTGTTGTCGGCCCCAATGCAGACCAGACAAATATCGACGCGTTGCAAAAAACCGGAGCCAATATCATATCGGGCGAACTGGTTGATGGGCGCATTGCCCTGCCGGAAATGCTGGAAGATATTGCCGCAACAGGTATTTCGTCCCTGTTTGTTGAGGGCGGCGCTAAGGTCGCAAACGCATTTCTTGAGGCGGGCCTTGTCGATGAGGTCAATATGTTCATTGGCGATATGATGGTTGGTGAAAATGGAATTACCGCGCCAATTAACCGGCAATTACCACCTGCTGGTTTTAGCCTTGTCCGCACTGAACATTTCGAAGATGATGTGCTTTATGTCTACCGAAAGGGCGAGCACTGATGTTTACCGGTATTATATCCGATATTGGAACGATTGAAAAAATCACCCCGCTTGCAGAAGGGGCGCGCTTGCGTATTGCTTCAATTTATGATCCGGCAACCATTGAAATAGGCGCTTCAATTGCCTGTGGCGGCGTCTGCCTGACAGTCGTTGAATTGCCGGACGATAGCGCCAATGCCCGCTGGTTTGAGGTGGAAGCATGGGAAGAGGCCTTGCGGATTACCAGTCTTGCCACCTGCAAACCCGGCGATAAAATCAACTTGGAGCGAGCGCTAAAAGTCGGCGATGAGCTTGGCGGGCATATTGTTTCCGGCCATGTGGACGGTTTGGCTGAAATTACGGCCATTGAAAGCGAGGGGGAAGCCACCCGGTTTACGCTATCAGTGCCGGATGAATTTGCCAGATTTATTGCGCCAAAAGGCTCCATCACCCTTGATGGCACATCGCTCACGGTTAATGCGGTTGATGACAGCCGGTTCGACGTATTACTCATTCGTCATTCGCTTGCAGTCACCACCTGGGGTGATGCGAAAATTGGCGACAGGCTCAATCTTGAAGTTGATACAATGGCCCGATATGCGGCAAGGCTTGCAGAATTTTCTGACGGAAATTGATTGAATATCACCCGGGCGAAAAATTATACTTGCCATAGGATGGTCATCATGGTTCACAGCGCTAGAGTCGATCATTTCTTAATGGAAGCAGTTTGATGAACAGGATTTTATGTTCCGGCGAGGAAAAGACTGAAGCGCGATATGAATATCGGGCAAAGACTTTGACAAAGCCGGGGCGTAAAAGACATTCAAGCCAAATCACAAAATTCCGGCGCTCAAACGATTCCATTAAGAGATGACCGACTCTAAACAGCACACCAATATTAAATGGAATTTCCATGCCGAAAGCACCTCATCTTCTGGTGATTCAGTCGCCCTATTACAAAGACATCGCAGCCGAGCTTTACCGCGGCGCAAAACTGGCGCTTGAAGCCGCCGGTGCCACCCATGACGTGGTCTCGGTTCCCGGCGTGTTGGAAATTCCAGCAGCCCTGACAATGACAATGGATAGCGAACTTGATGGATTGGGAATACTCGGCGACAATGATAATTTTGACGAAGATGGCAATGATGGCCCGGCCCTGTATGACGGATATATCGTGCTTGGCTGTGTAATTCGTGGCGAAACCACCCATTATGATATTGTTGCGGGCGAATCTGCTCGCGCGTTGATGGACCTGTCGATTGATTATTCTCTGGCCCTTGGAAATGGTATTCAGACCGTTGAAAATGAAACTCAAGCCTGGGCCCGGGCCAATGTGGACGATAAAAACAAAGGTGGTGGTGCCGCAGAAGCCGCTCTGGCAATGATCGCCCTTCGTAGAAAACTCAAAGCCTGATTGTATAAAATGCCCGATAAAAATTCCAATCCAACAATTAAACCAGCCAACAAGCGTGGCGCCGCCAGACTGTCCGCCGTGCAGGCGCTTTATCAAATGGATATTGTCGGCACCGGCGTTATGGAAACCGTTGCGGAATATGAAAATTCCCGCCTTGGCATGGAAGTCGATGGCGATACTTACCTTGCCGCCGATGTCTCCTGGTTTCGAGGCATTGTCGCTGGCGTTGTCGAACAGCAAAAAAAGATCGACCCGATCATTCATGCCGCTCTTCCAGATGACTGGCCTTTGGCCCGCATTGAATCGATTTTGCGCGCAATATTGCGGGCAGGGGTGTTCGAACTTTCCCACCGCAAAGATGTTCCAGCCAAGGTGGTCATTACCGAATATGTGGATGTTGCCAAGGCTTTCTTTGAAGGTGACGAGCCCAAAATGGTCAATGGCGTGCTTGACCGGTTAACCCGCCAATTGCGTGATGGCGAATTAGCCGGCCATGCTGACAATGTTTTGGGCACTGCGGAAGACGCCCCGGACCGTAAAGACGACAATAGTGATGGCGATGATAACCCGTCCGGCTGAGTTTGAGCTGATTGCAAAATACTTCGCACCGCTCGCGGGCGAGGGGGCGTTTGGATTGCAGGATGACGCGGCGATTCTTTCCGTTCCAGAAGGCAAAAAACTGGTCATCACCCAGGACGCGCTTACAGCCAACGTGCACTTCTTTGCCGACGACCCACCAAAGCTGATCGCCCAAAAAGCCTTGCGGGTGAATATCTCCGATCTTGTTGCCAAGGGGGCGTTGCCATTTGCCTATTCAATGGCGATCGGGCTTGGCGATGGTTGGGACGAGGCATGGATCGCCGAATTTGCCAAAGGCTTGGGCGAAGATCAGGCACGTTTCAATATGCATCTCACCGGTGGCGATACCTATGCAAGCCACGGAGGAACCACAATCTCGATCACTGCCTTTGGTCTGCTGGATGAGGAAAACTATACATCCCGGCTTGGCGCATCCATTGGTGATACAATTTTTGTAACCGGCACAATTGGCGATGCGGCGCTGGGCCTGAAGCAAAAACTGGATCAATTTGATAAACGCATATTGGGAATGGGTGAAAAAACCCATTTGCAACAGCGCTATTTATTGCCCAATCCTTCGCTCTTGATGGCGCCGATTATCGCTGAATTTGCCTCGGCCAGCATGGATATTTCCGATGGCCTGGTCGGAGATCTGGAAAAACTGTGTAAGGCTTCAAATGTCGGTGCACGCATAGAAGTATCAAAGATTCCAATATCATCACCGGCAAGAAAACTAATTCAGATTATCCCCGAACAACTGGAAACTGTGTTGACCGGTGGCGATGATTACGAACTGCTATTTTCAGTGCCGGAAAAGCAAATCATTGAATTCAAAGCCGCAATCCATTTATTACCAGTATCAATTGAAAAAATAGGTGTTGTGAAAGATGCCAAAGATGGCATAGGGTTATATGACGATGATGGCTCCCAACTGTCATTTGAATCCAGTTCCTATAATCATTTTTGAGTTTTTCAAAGGTTCATCCCATGGCA
>JAJRQF010000072.1 GCA_024280375.1 Alphaproteobacteria bacterium
CCATTTCGCGCTGTTTCAGGTCGATGGTTGCGCAAGTTTGAAAAAGTGAAACTGGTCGATTTGATGCCCACGCATGGGGACGATATCTGATATGGATATGGTACAAGACATTCACGAAATCTCAACCGACGGGCAGGGGCTTTATGAGTTTACAGAACAGGCAAATTATTTTGTCGCGCAAAGTGGATTTACCCAAGGGGTGTTGAACGTTTTTTGTCGGCATACTTCGGCTTCGCTGGTTATTCAGGAAAATGCGGACAGGGATGTGCGCCGGGATATGAAAGAATTTTTTGCGCGTCTTGTGCCAGAGGGTATGGATTGGATCAAGCACACCTGTGAAGGTCCTGACGATATGCCGGCTCATATCAAGAGCGCTTTAACTGCAACATCATTGAGTATTCCTGTTTATGGGGGGCGGACAATGTTAGGCACGTGGCAGGGAATATATTTATTTGAACATCGTTCGCACCCGCACCATCGTCAGGTGGTTATGCAAATCATTGGGAGATAGGTTGATGGTTCAGAAAATCAAAATGGACTATATCGGAATGCTTTTGCGGACCGGCTTGATTGTTTTATTCACTTTGATACTTGCGGGGTGTCAGCCAGGGGGCGAAAATGAGCACCCGATATTTTCAATAGTAAGGGACAATGATGCCAATCGGCTCGGGCAATATTTGGCCGAAGGGGGTGACCCCAATGTTTTTAATGGCAGAGATAGTTTGCTTTATGTTGCATCGGGGGCCAAGGGTGGTTTGGACGTTGTGCAACGTTTGGTGCTGGCCGATGTTGATTTAAATGCTATTTCACGGGAAGGGCGCACTGCATTACATACGGCGGCGGCGTGGTGCAACACGGATATAGTTGCGCTTTTGCTCGAGGCTGGCGCACGCACGGATATTAAGAATTCTGAAGGTAAGCTCGCGGTGGATGTCGTGTGTGTTGCCCCTCTTGAACGACGTGAACCGGTGTTGGCACTGTTTTTACAAAATGGCGCGCAATAAATATAAGATAATAATTTTGAGTTAGAAACATCGGGTTGAAATCCGATGGGGCGCGTAAGTGCTTGGGACAAGTTTTTAGGGATTTTTACGTGACATTATTGATGGAATATTTGCCGTTGGTCGTGGGATTATTGGCGGCGGGGGCGTTGGCGGGTCTTATGGCGGGGCTGCTCGGCGTGGGTGGCGGCATTGTGATGGTGCCTGCCATGGCTGTCGCGTTTGAAATTATCGGGCTTAGTCCAAATGTCTATCACCATGTGGCGGTCGGCACATCGTTGGCGGTGATCATTGCGACGGGATTAGCAAGCGCCAGGACGCACCATTCACGCGGGGCTGTGATGGTTGATGTGCTTAAAATGTGGGGGCCATTTATTGTTGGGGCAGCGCTTATTGGCGGATTGATGGCGCGCATGTTTACCGGCGATATTTTACGTATTATTTTCGGTGTGGTGGCGCTGTTCGTAGCCCTTAATATCATATTGCCTGTGCAAAGAAACCTGATGGCAAAATTAGGTGGTTCCGTTGTAACCAATCGAATTAGCGCGGCTTTTATCGGCTACATTTCGGCGCTGATGGGGATCGGTGGTGGATCATTGAGCGTGCCAACTTTGGTGGCGTTTGGTAATTCTATGCACAAGGCAGTGGGAACGAGTGCAGCCCTTGGGGTGTTACTTGCGGTGCCAGCTACCGTCGGTTTTATAGTATCGGGCTGGGATGTAACCGGGCGTCCGCCTTTGTCTCTAGGCTACGTCAACATTCCTGCGATGCTGGTGATCGGAATAATGGCGGCGAGTATTGCGCCTTTTGGGGCAGCGTTGGCCCATCGACTGGAGCAGAAACACCTCAAACGTGCCTTTGGTGCGTTCCTGCTTATCGTGGGTTCTCGGATGTTATGGCAGGCACTGGCGTAACCTTGTATTTTGCCTGTGTTTTATTCTTGCACCAGTTCCCAAACCACTGAAACCTGTTTGGAAAAGCTCAATTCGCCGCCGGCGACGGGAACGGCTGAAGAAGCCTCGGCCATGCGTGACATCACTATCATGTCAGGTTGAGGGTCAAAGTTGGGACTGCCCTCTGATATCGCAATGATATTGCCAAGGTTAACCCCTGCGGCCTGCGTGTAAAGTTCTGCCTTGGCGATGGCGTCGCGCATGGCGGCGCGGCGTGCCTCATTGAGCAAAGGGGTGGTATCTGTGACGGCAAAAGAAATCGAATTGATCTGGTTGGCGCCCACACTAACCGCGCTATCGAGCAACTGACCTAGATCATCAAGATTGCGCACCTTCACGCTCAGCATATTAGAAACCTGATAGCCTAGAATGCGTGGGGGCAGGGGGTAACCATTGGTATCGCGAATGTCAGAATATTGATATTGGGGTTGCACAGAAAATCCCGAAGTCTGAATATCTTTTTGCGCAATATTTGCCCCAAGAAGAATGGCGAAAATTTCATTCATGGCGGTGGTATTGGCATCCAGTGCGTCACGGGCGGTTTTGCCGTGTGTAACCACACCCGAACTTATGATTGCCATATCTGGAGCCCCAGAAACCTCGCCATATCCGGTCAGGGAAATGGTGCTTGGTGTCCGAATAGTTTGCGCTTGCGCGGGCGAAATAACCATCAGTGCGAACACAGCAGAAACGAGTAAAGACAGGACAGTTCGAAGCATGGGGGAATTCCTTTGGAGAGAATGATTGCCTAGTTTTGTGTTGCCTATTTGCGTTTAATTTAGGGCGTGTAAGAGAAATTCATTTTTGCTTTGACGCGACCCTTATGTTTCGGGTAACAGGCATGCGCGCGCTGTTTTTGCATCGCGCGATATATTGTGTGGGCCTGTAGCTCAGTTGGTTAGAGCCGACCGCTCATAACGGTCTGGTCGTAGGTTCGAGTCCTACCGGGCCCACCATTTTTTGATCTCGCGCTGACGCACTTCGTGCTTCGCTCCGATGGGGCAGCCAAATTGTTGGCCGGAAACCTCTTCGGTCGCTTGGTTTTGGTTCGAGGTTTCTCCTCTCACCACCATTTTACCTATCTCACGACAACTCACTTATTGCGTGAATTTGGATGGGCTCAGCATTTCGTGAATGGCGAGGGCTGCGGCACCTAGCTGGGGTTTGTTATCTGTCGTGGCGCGCAATATGTCCGGTGGGCTAATTAAGAAATCTTCCCCCAGATGCTCTGTGGATGCAATTCGAGATTGAATTTCATCAATCAGGCTTGCATTGAGGGTGCCGCCGAACACGATGGCTTCAGGGGCAAATGTTCGTGCGATAACAAGGCTTAGCCATTGGAGTTTTTGTGTCGCTTCGTCAATCCATTGCCGGGCTTCGGGTTGCTCTAAATGCCAGTCAGTGATGCTGTCTAGGCGCTTTAATTCATGCCCTGAAACGCGCAATGTATCCAAAAAATGTTGACCAGAAGGGCGCATTTTGGACTTTGGAAAAAGCCCGCCCCATTCGGCGGCGGCCAAATTATTGCCGAGGTAAAGATTTTGATCAATGACGGCGGCACCACCTATGCCGTAGGACAACCAGATATAGCAAAAATTCTGGTATGGTTTGCAGGCGCCATAAAGCATTTCACCAAGACAGGCGGCCTTGGCATCGTTGATCTGGTAAACGGGGAAATCAAAAAACGGTTGTAAATCGTTCAGCACATCGACATTGGGCCAATTGGAAAATTGTTTGGTTTTAAGATTGCGGCCCGGCTCTTCGGTGTGCTGGCCCGGATAGCTAACACCACATCCAACGATATGTGTGGAGTTAAGCTTAAGGGCTTCGATTTGATTGTCGATGCTTTGACTGGCTTGACTAAGGATGGCTTCAAAGGAGCGCTCGGTAATGGGAATTTCTTCTTCACTCAGGGGATTTCCATCAAAATCTGCAATGCAGGTAAAAATCCGATCCGGGTCAAAGAATACACCTGCTGTAACCAAGCTATCTGAAACAAAGCGTAATAATTTAGCGGGAAAACCCTTTTGCCCCTGTTTTTCGGGGTTCGGGAATTCGGTCAGTAGATTTATGTCCATCATCTGATTGACCAGCCGGGTCACGGTGGAGGGGGCAACACTCAGCATTTGGGTTAATTGCAAACGTGAGAGCGGGCCGTGGGTACGGATGAGTACGATGATGCGCCGTGCGTTGAATTTTTGCAGAATGTCTTTGCTCATAAATGAAACTTAAAACCTGTTTTGATTTCCGGCTAGTATTTTTTCAAAAAAATCCTTGCTTTATTATATTGCGCGCTGCAATATAATCGTGTGGTTTTGATTTACACGTTTCTGGCACAGGCCGGAATCTCTATTCAAGAATATAATCAGGAGGAAAGAATGCTTACATTTAAGAAAAAGCTGGCCGTTATGTTGGCCGCGGGTCTCGTTAGCAGCGTGGCTCTGGCTGAAGGTACGATTACAGTTTATACTGCGGCACCGCAAAATTTCGTTGACGCACTTGTACCCATGTTTGAGGAACAATCCGGCACCAAGGTCGAAATTATTAAGGCCGGGTCTGGTGAATTGTTGAACCGTCTGACTGCAGAAAGTGCTCGGCCCATTGCCGATGTTCTGTGGAGCGTTGATGGCACCGTCATCGATTTTAACGTTGATCTTTTTGAAGCTTATACATCTGTGCATGCGGATATGATTGCACCGGATTTGGTGAAAAGTGATATGTGGTCACCGTTTACCGCTGTTGTGATGGCGTTCATTGTAAACGAAGGCAAACTTGATGGTTTGGCTGTGCCTACGAGCTGGGCCGATTTGGCAAAGCCTGAATATGACGACATGATTTCTTCGGCTCGCGCTGATAAGTCTGGCTCTGCTTTCATTCAGTTTGCCACGGTTCTTCAGGCATTTGGCAGCGAAGAAGCTGGCTGGGAAGTCTATAAGGGCATGCTTGGCAATTTCGTTTTGTCCGATAGTTCAGGCGCTGTGCCGCGCTTTGTTAATGATGGTGAACTTCCCATTGGGATTACACTTGAAGATGCTGCGCTGCGATATAAGCAAGGTGGTGGTCCAGTTACTATCGTTTATCCGAGTGAAGGAACTGCGTTGGCACCCGATGCCATGGCAATCGTTGCTGGTGGGCCAAATCCTGAAGAAGGAAAAGCCTTTATCGACTTTATCCTGACTAAGGAAGCACAAGAAATTGTTGCTGGTCTTGGGCGTCGCCCGGTTCGTTCCGATGTTGCATCAAATGAATTGTTGGTGCCGTTGACCGAAATTAAAGCTGTGGACTATGACTTCCAGTGGGCAGCAAACAATCGTGCCGTCCTGGTTGAAGCCTGGGGCGAAGTTGTACTTGACGTACAATAAACACCAATAAACGGGTGGCCGTATATTTGCGGCCACCTTTGTTTTTGTAATTATATGAGTTGAGGGTTTCATGGCGTCCGTAGAAATTGTTGGGTTGAAAAAACTTTATGGGGATGTTGTTGCACTTTCTGACATTACTCTAACCATCGAGTCCGGGGCGTTTTTTACCCTTTTGGGACCCAGCGGTTGCGGTAAAACGACGTTATTGCGCACCATCGCCGGGTTTCATTTCCAAGATGCGGGGACAATCCATATTGATGGGAAATCGATAGAAAACGCCCCAGCCCATAAGCGAGGCGTCGGCATGGTCTTTCAAGATTATGCGGTTTTTCCTCATTTGAGTGTTACTGACAATGTGGCGTTTGGCCTGAAACAACGCAAGATTTCCGCCGCTGATATCAAGAGCCGCGTTGCCGATGTTCTAGAAGCTGTGCAGTTAAGCGAGTTTGCTGAGAGAATGCCCCATGAGTTGAGCGGGGGACAACAGCAGCGGGTTGGTTTGGCACGGGCAATCGTGATTAATCCGACCGTGTTGTTGATGGATGAACCGTTGTCGAACCTTGATGCAAAGCTGAGGGTTGATTTGCGCGCTGAATTGCGCCGCATTCAACAGGATTTGGGTATGACCACGGTTTATGTGACCCACGATCAGGAAGAGGCATTGGCAATGTCTGATGTGGTCTGCGTGTTGCATGATGGTATTATTCAGCAGGCGGCCAGTCCGCTTGAACTTTATAATCAACCGGCGAATAAGTTTGTTGCATCCTTTGTCGGGGGGAATAATTTCTTGAAAGTTGTGCTGAAGGACGCTGAGGCATATTTGCCAAGTGCTAAGGCGTCGCTTGGGCCGGTCAGTGCGACGCAAACACCAATTGTTGCGGCTGTTCGACCTGAAAATATTTCGATTGTGCTGGGTGAGGAGAAACTCAAAAAGGGCAATGTTTGTGTTCCTGGCGCGATTAATCAGATAAGTTTCATTGGCCGAGAAATGGAAGTGCATGCGAGCACCGATACCGGCGAAACCCTTAAAATTATTGCGCGCCCGGATGTTGATGTGCTGGAGTTAAAGGCTGGTGCTCGCGTTAAATTTATTTTTGCAAAAGCCGATGTGATCCTGTTTGAAGACAATGAAAATGGGCTACGCTTGGAAGATGGGCTGCGCATGGAAAATGGGCAACGTTCGTCATGAGTGTTTCAATCTCCAGTACGCTGAGTTCGTTGCGGCGCATGGATTTTTGGACAATTGTCACCGTTGCTACGGTCGTGATACTATTTGTCCTGTTAATTTTGCCGATTTTTAGCGTGTTTTTGGTTAGCTTTTTTGATGGAAAAACTGGCGAACTGACTTTGGACAATTATATTCGGCTGTTTACAAAAAACTATTACATCTCCGGGTTTAAGAACACGATTTTTGTCGGGTTTATGGGGACTTTGGGTGCCACGCTTATTGGCGTGCCCCTCGCGTTTTTTACGGCACGTTTTCGTATTCGCGGCAAGGCGCTGATTTCGACAATGGCGATATTGGTGCTGGTTGCGCCTCCGTTTATTGGCGCTTACGCATGGATCATGATGTTTGGCTCGAACGGTTTTATCACAAATTTCTTTGCCAGCATTGGCATTATTACACCAACGATCTATGGGGCGCATGGGGTGATTTTGGTTTTTACGCTCAAGTTTTTCCCGTTCGTTTTTCTCATGACGCAAACAGCGCTTAATGCGGTGAACAAATCCTTTGAGGATGCGGCGGAAAATTTGGGATGTAACGTTTGGCAGAGATTTTTCAAAATTACTCTGCCTTTGGTTTTTCCTGCAATCAGCACCGGTGCAATAATTTGTTTTGTGCTTTCGATTGCAGACTTTGGCACCCCGGCAATTTTGGGGCGCGGGTTTAGGACACTCTCGACCATTGCCTATTCAGCCTATACATCAGAACTTGGGGGCACGCCCACCATGGCGGTGACCATTTCGCTGGTGATGATGGGCATTTCAATGCTCGCACTGTTGGCGCAACGGCGTATTTTGGCTAAGCGCCGTTATGCCAGTTCACTTACCAATCCTCCGGTGGTGAAACAGCTTCATGGGTGGCGCAATATTGGCGTTCACGTGTTCTGCTATGCAGTAGTATTCGTTGCCATGGCGCCCACATTGGTGGTTGTTTATACCTCCTTCCTTAAAACGAGTGGCCCGGTATTTATCGGTGGGTTTGGCCTGCAAAGTTACACACGGGTGATGTCGGATGCGCCTGAGGCGATTTTGAACAGCTTTATGTTTGCATTTATCGCCGTGATGTTTATTGCGATTTTTTCTTCCCTGATATCCTATTTGATTGTTCGTCGGGACAATGCTTTTTCCGGTGGGATTGATCTGATGATGATGGTGCCGTATCTGGTGCCGGGTATCGTTATGGCTATTGGTTTCGTTACCACATTTCGCACCGGGTGGTTTGACCTGACGGGCACCGCAACAATCATCATTATGATCTATTTTATTCGACGCTTGCCCTATGGGGTGCGCTCAACAACCACCGCCCTGCGTCAGATTAAACCCTCGATGGAAGAGGCGGCGGTTAACCTTGGGGCCAATCCACTCAAGGCCTTTGTTCAGGTTACATTGCCACTAATTTTGCCGGGGCTGATTGTTGGGTCGTTGATGAGCTTTATTACGGCGATCAATGAATTGTCCTCCACGCTTATTCTGTACACTGCGGGGACGGTTACGATGCCGGTGAAAATATATATCTCAGTGCTTGATGGGGAGTTTGGACTAGCAGCTGCCCTGTCCACAATCCTGCTTTTTAGCACGGGGATATGCGTCTATGTGGTTTTCCGGTTTTCTGAAAATAAGGAATCCTCGTTTATCTGAGTATTCTTATCTACCGGGTGTGACCCAAACATAAAGCGGACATAAGTTATGAATTTTGAAGCCTTTACACAATCGAAATATCGAACTACCTCTGAATCGGGGGATGATTGTGTTCTTCTTGTTCCTGGTGTGATGGCGGCAGTTCTGGATGGTGCGACGGACCCATTGGGCAAGCAGAAAAATGGTTTTTCGCCGGGTAAGTTTGCCGCAGAAACCATTGCTCAGGCTTGCACGCGACTTTTTATGGATCAGCAAAATATCAAGCTTTCCGCCGGTGAGATTGTTAGGCATCTCAGCGAAGAACTTGCGTTACGAATCAAGCAAATGGGGTTTGTTGGTTCTCCCTCAACGACCCTATCGCTGATTCTATTCTTGCCCGATTCCATCCGTTTAATTGGTGTTGGAGACAGTGGTATCCGGATTAATGGGGATAGGGTTTATCGCCATGCGAAACTGATTGACGATGTTTCTGCGACTTCCAGAATTGCTGTTTTTTCGATTCTAAAACAGCGGATCGAGGATATGGATGTGTTGGAGCAATTGGCACGACAAGCCGCTTTTCTCGGTTTTGATAATTTACACAATAGTGACTTGAAAAATGGAATTTTGACCAAGGATGATATCACAGATGTGATTAGTCTTGTTCAATCCAAATTTATGGAATACGGGATGGCGGACGACATTAAAGACTTTCTTGCCAGCGGTATCAAGACACAAAATCGGTTTGCAAACTTGGCCGATCACCCCTTGGGTTATAGCAGTTTAAATGGGCGGGAGCCTTCGATGGCTGACGTGATTGATGAGAGAATTGAGCTATCCCAAATTCAAACCATTGAAGTTTTTAGCGATGGTTATTTGGGGTTGCCCCAAAATACAAGTGTTGCAGATTGGGAGACAATGCACCGGGATATTGAACGAGAGGATTTCCATAAAACGAATGACTTCCCCTCAGTCAAAGGCTCAATGAGCACTGAATTTTTTGATGACCGGTCGATTGTTTCAATTCAATTGTAAGTAATCCAAATTTTGCTTCGCATGCGAGCAAAAAATCACGGGTGAGTTAGGGGCTGGCTGCTAAGCGCTGTACTTTTTCAGAGCGGCCTCGGCGATTCCAACCTTTTCCTGTTGGAATCCTGTGGCACCAATATCATTTAGGATTATATAAAGGGCGGGTAGAACAAGCAGAACCAATGTCGTCGACACCAGCAAGCCAAACACCAGTGAAATGACCAGTGGAATTATGGAGGCGGCCTGGGCGCTGGTTTCAGCAAGCAGAGGCAACATGCCCATAATCGTTGTGGTTGTTGAGATGAAAATTGGCCGGGTGCGGGCGCGGCTTGCCTGTCCCGCGGCACGTATAATTTCCATGCCCTGATGACGGTATTTATTGATATATTGCATAAGGAGAATGGAGTTGTTCACAACAATTCCAGCCAAAGATGCGGCGCCGATTAGGGAAGGCATGGAGATATCATAACCCATATACACATGCCCCCAAATCGATCCGATGAGCGCCATGGGGATCGCAATCATGACGATTAGTGGTTCGATATATGATCGAAATTGGAGGGAAAGGATGAGGAAAACACCCAACATTCCAATTGCTAAACCCCGAACAATGGAGGTGGCGGTTTCGGCAGTTGCTGCGACCTGTCCCAGTAATTCAAGCTTCAGATCGGGGTATTCTGCCTCAAACTGGGGTATCCAATTCACTTTTAGGTCCCCCATCAATGCGGTGGCGTTTGCTTTACCCGCATCAACATTGGCCTGCACCGAAATAGTGCGCACGCCGTCAATCAGCGTGATTTTTGCCCAATCGCGGGTTTCACTTGCATCGGTTAAAACTTCAAGGGGCACCGCTTGGCCCTGGTGGGAAATTATCAGCGCTTGATCCAGACCATCGGGGTTGTCTCTTTCGGGGCCGGTTTGTGAAACGATAACTTCGATATTCTGGTTGCCCAGTTGAATATTATCAACAATATCACCCAGCATTCCGGCGCGCAATTGAGTGGCAACCGCCTGCGAGGTAAAACCAAGCGCGTTGGCACCCTCCGACAGAGAATATTGTATCTGGGGCTTGCCAACCCGCAAGTCG
>JAJRQF010000073.1 GCA_024280375.1 Alphaproteobacteria bacterium
CAGGCTGGACAGCGAAGGTTGAAATGCCTATAACCCGCTGGCTTTTGCAATGTGCCTTTAGCGGTCAATTCTTCGCTAAAACTTCGTCATCTGCGGTCTGTCATTGGTGAATATACATGATCGAGCGATACCTTCAGATGATTGTGCATCAAAGCAGAGTGCCCGGGTAGCTCAGGGGTAGAGCAGCGGACTGAAAATCCGCGTGTCGGTGGTTCAAATCCGCCCCCGGGCACCATAAAATTCAACAATATCAGGCAACGATCTGTCTCAAACACCGTATTGAAGGCAATCTTCAAGTGAACAAACTTTTGCGGGTGGTTCGAAATTAGGTGAGCTAAAGCTTGTCTCCTAAAAGTGGGTACCGGTTTTCGGAATAAAGACACGTGAAAACAGATAGATAAAGCATATTGAGTGAATACCAATGTACGCGATGGGCTTTAGTGCCTAGAAAGCGCATGGCTATTCATATAGAGATTGCTTTCATTGCGCAGTTCGCGCGCAATCGATAAGAAAATCAGGTATTGTGCAGTTTTCTATTTAGGGGTCCTAAATCTGTGGGAAAATTAATTGCCATTGAAGGCCGCGATGGTGCCGGAAAAAACACCGTAACCAACCAATTGGCCGAACAATTGATCGGGCTTGGCTATAGTGTTGCCAAAATTGCCTTTCCAAAATATTCAACAAATATTGCAGGCAAGGCACTTGGCGACTTTCTGGCAGGCAGGTCAAATAACCCGGACGACCCGCGTGTTGTGGCAACTCTTTATGGATTGGACAGATTTGAATCGATCGGCGAGATTAAAACTCTCATGGACACGCACGATTTTCTGATTTCCGATCGATATATCGGCTCAAACCTGGCTTATCAGGGAGCGAAGGTTGCTGATGCGCAATCAAAAGCAATGATCGACTGGATCTATAATCTTGAAATCAACATGTATGCACTGCCGATCCCATTCCTGAATGTGTTTCTGGATACTGATCTGGATGTGTCGAAATCTAACGTGGCGAAGAAAAACAAGCGAGATTACACCGATCTGGAATATGATGTTCATGAAAAAGATAATGACCTTCAATCCAGAGTTCGCAATTTATATTTAGAATTGTCTGAAAATCAAACGCTTGGTCCGTGGGTTGTGGTGAATACCACTGAAAACGCGGCCATGCGCCCACCGGCGGAAATTGCAGCACAGATTACCGGTGAAATTCAACGGATAAAAACCAGATGATTAGAATTAATAGACCCGTCCAGTAGTAAATCCCCATCCATTATTTTTAAAAGCCAATTAGTTCAACCTCTACATGCGTTATAAAATCCGCAAAACACAAATAAACTTATAGAATAAACCAAAATAGAAACATACAAAACTTTATACATTTTGTTTTTTGGCCATCTAATAAATATCCCATTTTTTTGCCTGCCAAATATTGAAATAAATACAGAAACAACAAAGATAATAAAAAAGGAATACCTTATAAAAAACCCACTATACTCCACAGCAAATCTCGCCTCCTGTGAGCATTCTTAGCTTTTTACAGAACTCATGCCACATAGCCACCTCCGATACACTTCGCCCCGGATGCCCGCATGAGCCTATCGGTTGCGGCAAGGTTTCTGCCAGTGGTGACGTGCATAAGCGTGCGTTTTGCACCGCGCAACTCACCCCACTTTTTATCACCTGTATCAGTCGCAATAATATTTTTCCAGACAGCAAAGAACCGGACAAATCTTCATCAACTCCAATGAGTTGTACTGTTGAAAGCATTTCATCTTGTCCGATATAAAATTCTCCCGCAGTTACCATCGCCATGCCAATAATAATTTTGTTTCCTGTTTTCCGCCCACCCACCGGGTGTGCGTCATTTGATTATCCGCCGTTGGTCGCTGCACTCCCGTCCCCGGCACCCCGCCATTTGTTTTGCCGCCGCTGGTCGCTGCACTCTCGTCCCCGGCACCCCCGCCATTTGTTTTGCCGCCGTTGGTCGCTGCACTCCCGTCCCCGGCACCCCCGCCATTTGTTTTGCCGCCGTTGGTCGCTGCACTCCCGTCCCCGGCACCCCCGCCATTTGATTATCCGCCGTCGGGTCGCTGCACTCTCGTCCCCGGCACCCCCGCCAAATGATTATCCGCCGTTGGTCGCTGCACTCCCGTCCCCGGCACCCCCGCCAAACCTTGCAGGCCTAACCAGCGCCTACTATGAGCGTGTCTATTTTTTCAACCGTCAATTCCGTTTCCCTAATATCCGCTACAACACCAAAATTTGCATGCAAAACTCATCTACAGCAGAAAACGTATGCCAGAATTCTTTGCTAGTAAATTATTGTTAACTGATCTTTTTGAATTGGAATTGCGCGACCAATGTTTCTGCCTGAGTTCATAATATTTGAGTGAAGTATCTTACCTGACAGCGATTGTTAAACTGGGTTCAAATTCTGGCGCTAATTAATTGGACTAAATCAATTTTAATTAAATTAGCAACCTAAAGTAACGCCTGCTATTGTCTCCGACAAATTCGGATTTTTAAGGCCAACTTGCCGCCACACTCGAAGCAACAATTTAATTTTTACATGGCTGAAAGCACTAAATATTAACGTTGTTCCCATTGATGGATAATTAATTTATTTGCAGTATAAGTTTAACCTTCATTGAGGAGGTGAAAGTCATGCGAAGTCCAGTTGCATCTATGGCGGTAGCAGCAATTTTGGTGGTCGTGCTGGGAACTGCGGTTTATGTCGGCGTTCAGCAGGCGGTGAAAATTGTTATTCGGCACGATTCCGAGCAGACCGCACTCTCCTGGGCAAACTACTTTACCGATGCCATTCCAAACATAGACAATCTGGTCAAAGGCATGCCTCTTACAGAAAAACAGATCGAAGCGATCAAGGCAGCCGAGAAATTTGGCAAGGTATTTCGCTTCAAATTGTTTGGGCTGGATGGAAACCTGCGCTTTGTGTCGGATGAACTTAGATATGGCGAAGAGTCCACTGCCGGCAAACATGAGAATAAAGTTCTGGGAGTTATATCAAGCGGAAATTCTCGCATTGAATTAAAAAATGGCGTCGGCGTGCCCGACAGGCCGGACGTATATGTGGAAGCATATATTCCGCATTTGAACACCGGGCAAAATACCATTGGTGCAATTGAAGTATATGTCGACCAATCTGCGACAGTGCATTATTTGAACCGTATTTTTACAATCTTGTCTATTGTTCTTGCCCTTTTGGTTTCCCTGGCATTTGGCGCACCGCTGCTTGCCTATATCGCCAAAAACTTTCAGGAACAGCGCGCCCGCAAGCGGGTGGAGTATTTAGCTCACCATGATGTTTTGACAGAAACACTCAACCGTCAAAGTTTTGTCGAGACGATAAAACAGCTCATGCGCAAAAACTCCGATGACTTTAAATATGCAGCATTAATGAAGATCGATATCGATAACTTTAGAGCGATCAATGAAATGCATGGCCATAATGTCGGCGATAAATATCTGGAAAATCTGGTGACAAGCATATGTTCCAACATTGGAGATGATGATCTGGTTGCCAGATTTGGCGGCGATGAGTTTGCTGTCTTTTTTCCTAACACAACGGAGCGTAAATTATCCGACTTTGCCAATGCCATTTGCACCGCTGCCAATAATTCAATATTTATTGAGGGCGCAACGGTTGCCGGCAATGTCAGCATTGGTATTAAGCTGGCAAACAACGAGATTATTGATCTGGATTACATGATCACCCGGGCTGACCTTGCCCTTTACAAGTCGAAACTTGATGGAGGCAATCAGCACAATTTTTATTCTGTTGAACTGGAAATACAGGCGGTAAAAAGCAGAAAAATTCTGTCAGCACTTAATCACGGCCTTGAAAGAGAATTATTCAGCCTTGATTTTCAACCTCTTATTGCATCTGCGTCTGGCCAATGTGTTGGATTTGAAGCGCTTTTGCGGTTGCGAACAATTGATGGAGAAAAAATCTCCCCCGAACAGTTTATTCCAATGGCAGAAAGCAATGGGACGATCATCGCAATTGGTGGCTGGGTACTCGAAGAGGCGATCAAAACCGCCAGCACGTGGCCTGCGGATAAGTTTGTGGCAATCAATCTTTCAACACTACAATTTGAGAATGATGAGTTGGTATCTCAAGTATCGCACCTGATTAAAAAATACAAAATTTCCCCATCGCAGATTGAGCTGGAAGTTACAGAATCTCTGGTTTTGAGCGATTCAGTATCCATTTCCCGGCAAATTCGTGAACTAAAAGCGCTTGGCGTTACAATTGCAATTGATGATTTTGGTACTGGATATTCAAGCCTGAACTATTTGTGGAACTTTGAATTTGATAAAATCAAAATCGACAAGTCCTTCATTGATGCATTGGGATCGGGCGATGGCAGGGCCGAGGAGATTATTTCCAGCGTTATTTCACTTGGCCATAATCTCAACATGAAAATTACCGCTGAAGGTGTTGAAAAAGCTTCTCAGGTGAAATATTTGGCGCAACTAAAATGCGATATTTTCCAGGGCTTCTATTTTGCAAAACCGCTTAAAATTGACGAACTGCCTCAATTCCTGCTGTCAGACTTTCACTCATCACGGATTGCAGAAGAAGAAGATAAGCGGCTTAATATTGCGAACTAGATCCTGGTGTCGCCACTCGGAATGTACTTGCAGGATTATCCGCTGCTTAGTTGAAAAATCGTGAACAGGCCAAGCCCTATGGTCGCCACGCCAACCGTTGATTGCATTGCATTATAAACCCATGTCAAATGGCGGGCCGCCCGCAATGGTATTCCAATTACAAGTGAAAACAGCCCCATTCCGACGATTGATCCAACTCCAAATATGGCGATATAGACCAGCCCCAACCAGGGGGAGGTCAAGGTTTGCAGTGTCAGCAATATCAGTGCGGCCGATCCTGCCATGCCGTGAATTAGCCCGACCAGCAATGCCCGTATGGGAAACCCTTGCGGGTGTTCATGCTTATGGGATGCCTTATCATGCTGCTGCCGGTCTTCGCCCTTGTGCGAATGGGCGTGAAAATGGCGATTGCTGGATCCATGTGAGTGGCTGTGAAAATGTACACGCTCACGCCATACCCGCCACAAAACATCCGCACCCAAAAACACCAGCATGATGCCTACGGCAATCTCGATCCAATGCACTATATTTTCTGGCACTATATTGGCGACAAACAAAACGATCGAGCCAAATAAAAACAGCGTCAATGTATGACCAATTCCCCAGGCGGCACCCTGTTTAACGGCATGCCAAAGCGAATTGCTGCGGGTGGAAAGTGCGGCGACGGCGGCGATATGATCAGCCTCGACCGCATGGCGCATACCCAGTAAAAAACCCAAAATCAAAACAGATAACATTCAGATTTTCCTCAGGCAAAGGCCTTTTCGCCAGCCGCAATGCGTTGGGCATCAAGCCAGGCGTACCAATCTTCCATACCTTCTCCAGTTTTTGCGGAAAGCTGAATGGTCTTGATTTTTGGGTTTACCTTGCGCGCATAATCGAGACATTCTTCAACATCAAAATCCAAATATGGCAAAAGGTCTGTCTTGTTCAACAGCATCAAATCTGCGGCCTGGAACATATGTGGATATTTAAGTGGTTTGTCTTCACCCTCGGTCACCGACAGGATTGCAACTTTTGCCGCCTCACCCAAATCAAAAAGAGCCGGGCATACAAGATTGCCGACATTTTCAATCATCACAATTGATCCGCTCGCGGGCTTGAGCGCTTTAACGCCCGCCATGACCATATCGGCCTCAAGATGGCAACCCGTACCGGTGTTGATCTGCACCGACGGCGCACCGCTGTCCTTAATGCGCTGGGCATCATTGGCGGTTTGCTGATCTCCTTCGATAACACATATTGGGGTTTTGCCAACAAGATCGCGAATGGTGCGCTCAAGTATCGTTGTTTTGCCGGAGCCTGGAGAACTCACCAGATTAAGAGCCAGAATTTCCCGGCCAGAAAACCATGCCCGATTGCGGTCTGCGAGCGCATCGTTCTTTTGCATGATTGCCTGCTCCAGCGCTATTGTCGTGCCGTGGGCATTTGAATGCGCTTGTGCGTACTCATGATCGTGCGAATGCTCATGGGTATGGCCATGCTCGTGATCGTGGTCATGGCCATGATCGTGATCGTGATCGTGAGTATGGGTAATTTCGTTCCCATCCGCGTCAATATGGGTATGCGCACCGGTTTGCAGGTCAATTATTGTGGCTTTATTGCCATCAGAACATCCACAAGTTCCACACATCAGGCTGCCTCCAGTTCCATTTCCTTGATATTCAATTCTTCGCCGCTCAACCGCTGCAGGTCGCGCGACCCGCATTTGCAGGCGGTAACAAGATCATGCAGTTCGACATCTGCATGGCATTTGCGGCATTTCGCACGGCCAACAACTTCTACTATTTCCAATACAGCACCCTCAAGCACGGTGCCCTTGGCAACCACGTCAAAACAAAACAGCAATGCATCTGGCATTACGGCTGAAAGCTTGCCCACTTCGAGGCGCACCCGGCGCACTTTCTGGCTCTTCGCGTGCTCGGCAACAATAGAAACAATATTGCGGGTTATACCCATTTCATGCATGACGAGCCCCTTCCCTGCCTCAACAAATTCGCGGTAATTGCTCACCGACCAACATATCGACAATGCGTCTGCCGCCAAAACTTGTCAGCATGGTAACCCGGCCCGCATCCCAGTCTCCGACCTCGCCAATTGCAGCAGCTCCCTTGCCCAGGGGGTGAGATTGCATAATTTTCAGGGCCTTGTCCGCGCTGTTTGGTGGTACGACCATGACCAGCTTTCCCTCGTTGGCGAGATAAAGTGGGTCCAGGCCAAGAATTTCGCAAAAGCCTTTTACCTCGGCGCGAAGCGGTGTTTTGTCTTCCGAGATTTCGATGCTGACGCCTGAGGCTTCAGCAATTTCGTTGAGCACGGTTGCCAGCCCGCCCCGCGTTGCATCCCGGATAAAACGAATTTCCGGGCAATCATCGAGCAAAGCTTCAATCAATCCGTTCAATGCCGCGCAATCACTTTCGATCGGCGCATCAAGTATCATATCGCCCCGCGCGGCCAAAATAGTTGCGCCGTGATCGCCGAGCAATCCATTGACAAGAATAACATCTCCAGGCTCGGCCGCACCGGTTGCCAGATTGCAATTTTCACGAATAACACCAATTCCAGCGGTGTTGATAAAGACCTTGTCACAGCAGCCCCTATTCACCACCTTGGTGTCGCCGGTTACTATTTGAACTCCGGCAATTTTTGCTTCCGCCGCCATTGAAGCGGCAATTCTGCGCAACAAATCAATTTCCACCCCCTCTTCGATTATCATCGAACAGGTCAGATAAAGCGGGATCGCGCCGCCAACGGCTAAATCATTGACGGTGCCGCATATTGCCAATTTGCCTATATCACCGCCGGGGAAAAAAAGCGGGTCGACCACATAGGAATCCGTGGTGAATGCCAGCCTGTCGCCATGCTTTGCAAGATCCTCCAGCGAAAACCGCGCCTGATCTTCGAGTGGTGCGAGATGAGAATTGTCAAAGGCATTTACAAATACATCGTCGATCAGATCGCGCATGGCCTTACCGCCGCCGCCATGGGAGAGCGATATTTTCTTAACGCTCAATGTCCCGCGTTTTCTCGGCGGCTTGTTCATCATGACGTGCTTGTTCATGCCTTTTCAAGCTCCCGCATCCGGGCCGGATCGCCATATTGGTAATAGGCAGCGCAAGCACCTTCAGAAGATACCATCAAAGCACCAAGCGGCATTTCCGGCGTGCAGGCCTTGCCAAAAACCTTGCAATCGAACGGTTTAATGACGCCTTTTAAAACCTCACCGCACTGGCAGGATTTGGGATCGGCAATTTTAATATCCGGTACGGTGAATTTTCGTTCTGCATCAAAGGCAGCAAATTCTTTGCGCACGCGCACGCCTGAATGGTCGATTGAACCAAGCCCGCGCCATTCGAAAAACTCACGCAATTCAAACACTTCGGCAACTGCGGCGAGCGCTTCATCATTTCCTTCATCGGGCACAATGCGGGCATATTGATTTTCGATTTCCGCCCGCCCCTCAACAATTTGCATGAGCACCATCCACACTGAATGCAGCACATCAAGCGGCTCGAAACCTGCGACCACCAGCGGGCGTTTATAATGTTTTGCGATAAATTCGTAGGGACGCGTGCCAATTACCATGCTCACATGACCCGGGCCCAAAAACCCGTCGATCTGCATATCGGGCGAGTCCAATATTGCTTTAACCGTCGGAATTATCGTGATGTGATTGCAGAACAAAGAGAAATTTTTGACGCCGTCTTTTTTTGCCTGCAACACCGTAAAAGCGGTGCTTGGCATGGTGGTTTCAAAGCCAAGACCAAAGAATACAACTTCCTTGTCTGGATTTTCCTTGGCCAATTGCAAGGCATCAAGTGGCGAATAAACCATGCGAACATCGGCCCCATCGGCCTTGGCCTGAAGCAGGCTTTTTTCGAACCCGGCACCCGCATGGCATCGCCAAAAGTGGTGAAAATCGTGTTGGGCATTTCTGCCAGCGCCACACAATCGTCGACCCGACCCATTGGCAAAACGCAAACCGGGCAACCGGGACCATGTATTAGCTCAATCTCCTTGGGCAGCATCCCCTCAATGCCATAGCGAAATATCGAATGGGTATGACCGCCACAAACCTCCATAATGTAAATCGGTCGATCCTTGCAGGTATCAATTTCGGTGACCAGTCTGTTGATTTCCTTCAACAGTGATCTTGCTTTTTCCGGATCGCGAAATTCATCTACATATTTCATGCATTCTCTCCCATAATTGCTGATCCGCCCCGATCGTCAGCCAATAAAGTGTGCACCAGATCCCAAAGAATATGGTAGGTCGCCACGTGGCATTCCTGAATGCGGTGAATACTATCGGTTTCAACAATCAGGCAGGCATCGAGGCCGGCCTTGGCCATTTCGCCGCCACTCATTCCGGCAAGACCGATTGTTGTCAGGCCCATCTCGCGCGCCTTGGCAAAGGCACGGATAAGATTTTCTGAATTGCCACTCGTCGACATTCCAATCAGGCAATCGCCCTTACGTCCCTGCGCAATAATCTGGCGCACATATACATGGTCATAGCCAACATCATTGCTGACGGCTGTCATCATGGCGATGTCAGTCGTCAGATTTATTGCGGTTAGCGCCGGGCGCCCAGCCGTAACAGGATGTAAAAATTCTACCGCCACATGGGCAGCATCACAGCTTGATCCGCCGTTACCCATGGTAAAAAGACGACCGTCATTGCGGTACATTTTGGCAATGACCTCGGCGGCCCTTACAATCGGTGCCTGATTTTCTTCAAAATATCGTTCAAACACAGAAACATGGTCCGCGGCCTTTTGCCGAACAGATTCAAGCAAAGCATCATTCATCGACGCGGCGTCCTGCTTTTTGCCGTGAAGGAAGGGTAAAGCCCTGAAAGATGGTCTTCTTTACTCATTTGATCAAACTCAGTCCTATCTTTGACCCGAAAGTCGCATGGCCTCTATTTCTTCCTGTGCCTCGCCCAGTTCACGCAGAACCTCCATGGTAAGGGCGGCTTCCTTCTCATCAATACGGCTCATGGCAAATCCCACATGAACCAGAACCCAGTCGCCAATGCATTCGTCCAGCGTATGGTCCTCATTGACGATACAGGCGAGATTGACCTCGCGCTTGATACCGCTCACATCAACCATCGCAAGTTTGCGCGTGGCATCTGATATTTCAACAACCTGTCCCGGAATTCCAAGGCACATAATTAACTCCTGTCTTTCAAAATAGTTGCCGCCGCAATGGCAGCCTGGCCAAGAGCCAGCCCACCATCATTGGCAGGAATGCGTGAATGGGTGAGCACTTCAAAATTCATTTGGGAGAGTTTATTTTCAACCAGTTTCAACAATGTGGCATTTTGAAAACACCCCCCTGTAAGGGCAATCTGGTTAACCTGCTCACTTTGCCTCGACGCGCATTTTTCAGCCAGTTGGGTTATTACCTTGGCAAGCCCCTTGTGAAAACGCGCCGCCATAATCGGCACTGGCGTGTTCAATATCAAATCACCCAGCAAGGCCTGCCACATGGCAAGAGGTTCAATATACGGCATGAATGTTGATTGCAGATCGGGTACGGAAAACGGATAAGCACTCTCTTCATTGCTCGAACTCAAAACATCATGGTCGATCGCCGCCTCAAGCAACATGGCCCCCTGGCCTTCAAAGGCCGCATGGTCATCACACAGGCCAATGGCTGCGGCCACCGCATCAAACAACCGCCCGCAGGACGAGGCCGATGGCACATTGATGTTATTTTTCAACATTTGATCAATCGTGGCGCGGGGTTTGGCTTCGAGGTATTTGAACAGTTTCAGCTGATCGAAATTAAATTTAAACTCGGCCCAGCCGAGTTCAGCTGTAAGGTGGGCATAGGTATTGCGCCATGGCTCTTTTATGGCCTTTGCGCCACCGATCATCGCGACGGGCTTGAAGGTGCCAACCCGCTGGTAACCGGTATAGGTGGCGAGCATAAATTCGCCACCCCAAATCGTGCCATCATCGCCGAAACCCACGCCATCGAGCGCGATGCCAAGCACCGGGGCAGCATTTAGCGGTACGCTGTTTTCCACCATGCAGGCGGCAATATGGCTATGATGATGCTGCACTTTTGCCAATGGCAGATTGCGGCTTTGGGCTTCTTTTTCTGCCAATTTGGTCGATAAATATTCAGGATGCCGGTCTGCAACAAGCGCCTCTGGCCGGTGATCATAAATACTTTCATACAATTTCAAATTGGCCTGGTACTCGTCAAATGTTTCTGCGTCTTCCAAATCGCCCTGATGTTGAGAAAGAATGGCCGCGCCGTCTTTCAACAGACAAAAAGTTGATTTCAGCTCACCCCCATAGGCCAATATATCGGGCGCATCTTGAAACCCTTCCGGCAATGAAATTGCCCCAGGCGCATAGCCGCGCGAACGGCGCAAAAGGCGTGGAATACCGTCATCCACACGGACAACGGAATCATCGACCCGGTTGGCAATATCGCGATTATGAAACAACGCATAATCGGCAATATCTGAGAGTTTTTCCTTCGCCGCTTCATTGGTGGTAACCTGCGGTGCGTTGGACAAATTTGCACTGGTCATTACCACCGGTCGTTCCATGCGTCGTAAAATTAATGCATGCATTGGCGTATATGGCAGCATGAAGCCGATGCGATCCAAGCCCGGTGCAACCGCATCTGGAAGCGCTTCAGTTGCATTCTTTTCCAACAACACAATTGGTGCCTCGGCACATTCAAGCAGGCCACGCTCAATATCGTCGATTTGGCAATAGCGCTCAATAATACCAAGATCACGGGCCATCAATGCGAAGGGTTTTGCATCGCGTTTTTTTCGTTGACGCAGCAGCTGAACTGTCTTTTCATTTGTTGCATCGCAGGCCAGATGAAATCCGCCAACGCCGCGAATGGCGACAATTTCGCCTTTTTGCAAAAGTGAGCATACCGCATCGACATCATCGAGCATTGAGTGCATGTCAAATGTGACAATACCCTCGCCCAGATGTTCAAGCCAGGCTTTCGGGCCACAAATATGGCAGGCAATCGGTTGGGCATGAAAACGGCGATCGGATGGGTCGCTATATTCGCTGGCACAATTATCGCAGAGTTCAAATTGCGCCATTGTTGTGTTGGCGCGATCATAGGGCACTGAATTTACAATTGAAAAACGTGGTCCGCAATGGGTGCAATTGGTGAACGGATAGCGATAGCGGCGCTCAAACGGGCTGAAACTTTCTTCGCGACACGCATCGCACATCGCCGCATCAGCGGTAATCTGGGTGCGGGTTTCACCGCCAATAGTTTCATCAATTCGGAATTCTGTTTCAATATCTGAAAAATCTGTGCGGCGAAATTCCATTTTGTCTATTTTGGACAAAGGGGGTGTTTCATCTTCCAGACGCCGGCGAAATTCAGCAATATCGTCTGCGTCCCCGGCAACTTTTATCAGCACGCCACTTGCATCATTGACCACGCTGCCACCCAGATTACAGGCGCGGGCCAAGCGCCAGACATGGGGGCGAAAACCTACACCTTGCACAGTTCCACGAACACGAATTTCCATGTGCTCCGTAACATTTGAGGCAGGTGCAAGAATGGCTGTCATTGGACGAGATCCCATAACATGACCCGATTATTACCCGAATCTGCGATTACCAGCGTTTTCCCCTTGGCGGAAACCCAATAGGGCCAGCACAGGCTATCGCGCACCGGCATTAACCAGCGATTGTCGCCTTTCGATGCGAGGTCCGGCTGCGCGCCGACGCCGGTTGCAGGAATATCGGCCGAAATCTGGTCCTTGCGCCAGCCAACCAAACGGGAATTTGCCGTATCAGCTGCAATCAGCCAATCGCCGATGGCTGTCATTCCGTAAGGCATATTGAGCGCCTTGGCATTGGGCGCATAGGCAGCGCGGTTGTGTTCAAGCGAGAAATTGTCTTTTTGGCCGAGCACATAATCGCAAGGCTCTCCCGGTGTTTGAGGCCATTTTTCCCAAACCATTACCCGGTTGTTTCCAGCATCCGAAACAAGCAATTTTTCACCCAATGACACAACGGAGTGTGGCCAGCGCATTCCAAGCGGTCCTGGATCGAGACCTGCATTTTCATCACGGGTGACAAGGTCTTTCTGGCCCAGAACCATTGTGGCACTCGCATCATTTTTTGCTGGAATGCCATCAAATATCAGAACCCGGCGATTGCCGGTGTCGGCGATGATCAGATTTCCATTGATAATCGCAACTCCATAACACCAGTTGGTGGTGTTTGCTTTGGCCTCTTCGCCACGATTGGCCAACACACCGGAAAAATCCATCTGACCCACAACCACATCAGCCGGCTGGTTCATTTCCCTGGGCATTGAATGCCAAATTAACACCCGGTGGTTCCAGGCATCCGCCACAACAAGCACGTTGCCATCGGTTGCAATGCCTGTTGGGACATTCAAAGTCGCGCCATTTGGTTCGCCCTTGGCATTGCGCCCTTCCCGGTCGAAATCCGGTTGGCCGATAATGAAATCGCAATCAGCATTGTCATCATCCGGCACCTCATTCCACACCATCAACCGATGATGGCCGGTATCACAAACAACAAGAGCATTACCGACAATTGCGGCACCGCGAGAGCCAAACATTGTTGACCGGGATGGTGCAATGGGCTGCGCAAGCGCCAAATCAGCATTTTGCCCACCGAGAACCAATCTTGGGCCATCAGGATCGAGCATCGGCTCAGCAATTGCTGAAATCGCCATCGGTGGGGGTGGCAGGTTTCGATCGAATGCGA
This sequence comes from Alphaproteobacteria bacterium, assembly GCA_024280375.1. Lineage (GTDB taxonomy): Bacteria > Pseudomonadota > Alphaproteobacteria > Rhizobiales > Rhizobiaceae > SZUA-100. Next base: position 13,384 of record JAJRQF010000073.1, read on the forward strand.
GAGATACCTTCATTGAGCCAACCTCACTTCAACTTTGTTGTCCACCACCCGCACAGCGTGAGGCAGCAACTGCACTTCAGGCGCAGTCAAACATTCACCGGACTGGAGATCATACTGAAACCCATGGTGTGGGCAGGTAAGAATACCCTCAACGATCTCACCATCATCAAGTGGTAAATTGAGATGGGCGCAAGCATTTTGGAAGCAAGATACAACACTTCCATTTTTGCTCATGATGACGTTTTCGCCGCCCAATTTCAGCTTCAATATCCCACCATCCGGTATGCTTGGAAGCGTGCAGGCCTTTAACCATCCCCCAGCCTGGTTTACAGCAAATGGAGAGACAAATTGCACGCCGCCATTGGCATCGGTTGGCGCAGCCAGGCCTTTGATTTGTTCAATTTTGGTAATCTCGGGACAATGGGATTCAATGGCTTTTTTGACCCCTGCCGTAAATGTCAACATTGATGCAGGGCACCCGTCGCAGGCACCGACAAAGCGCACATCAACTTGATTGGGCGGCTTGACCGCTACAAGCTCAACGTTGCCGCCATGGGATGCCAACATTGGACGAACGGAATCGAGCGCTTCTTCCACCCGTTCCTGAAGTGATGCTTTTATCAGGCCAAAATGCCGTAAAACCGCATAAACAACTTCATCGCCCAGCGCGCCCTTAAGAGCGCTCATGGCAGCCGGTTCGGATTTTACTTCGCTGATCAGGCGGCGCAATGCTTCCCGGTGCAGGCCGTCAACCGACTTTCTAAATCCCTCGACCGCCGCCTTTTTATCGTCGTCCCATGTGTCAAATATTGCATCAAATTCTGCAATATCTGTCAACAACTCATCAAGCGTGATTTGCGGCGCTTCTATTTGCTGTGCCTGGCCCATGTTTACCTTTCAATCAAGCATATTTGAGATCTTTGAAAAGATAGGGTTGTACGCCCCCACCTATAAGGCCGGCGATTACCGCTGATAGCCACAATGGAAGCCCGGCCAAGACCAAACCAATCAATATAATAGCGGTCAGGGCAATGCCTATCATTGCCATTTTGATCACCGCGCCGATGTCTTTAAACAGCCGTCCCTGAAAGAACAGCGTGACGGAATTCATTACCATATCCAACATTAGATCAATTCCTTCCGCTAAATTATTGAAACAACTGCAAGGCCAATGATGACCCCCGCAATACCCGCAACAGGGCCATAAAAGCCGCCCATCATGCCCGCAATCTCATATCCAAGATCTTTTCCGCCAACGATGATCCCGCCGATGGCCCCACCGATCACCGATGCGATTATTCCCGCCACCAGTGCTATTAGTAATGTTGTAATCATGTCGTTTGTCCCAATTTACGTTGATCTTTGCTTATGCTTGTCCGTTGGCAACGGATTCTCCAGATGCCGGCTCATTTATGTCCTGTTTTAATTCCATCAAAACACCGGCAACCATTTCAGCATTTTGTTGCCCGTTATGGGCTAGAAATACCCCATGTGCCTCTTCATAAAGTGCGATGGCCAATTCCAGATTATCTGGATTGCCTTTTTCCGGATGCTCCAGATCGTCCGGCAAGCTCAAAAGACAGTTGGCCTTATTAGAAATTGTATTGGCATATTCAAATGGCGTTGCCTGCAGGGTGCGTACTTTGAGAGCCTCGCCATAGGCATCCAATGCCCGCAAATTATTTTCAATCGCGTGACTTGATGAAGAATATTGCAGCGCATTGCCAAGGTTGTTTTGCAGCATTGCGTATTCGGTCGGATGGTCAATGAGGGTTACAACCGACAAGCCTTCCTCAAAAGATTGAACAGCTAGGGCCTCACGCATTTTGGATCGCTGATCGGTAAAGGGCATCGAAAGAAATGCGGTCGCAAGATTGTTTTGAAGAATTGCAAATTCCTTGGGGAATTTGGCTTTGTTAAAAGTGCGAAGTGAACGCTGGTAGGCTGAAATAGCATCGGTGATGATCGCCTTGTGCATTCCGCATAGAGTTTGAATCACCAGCCCCAAATTCATCTCGGTTTCAGCGGTTTCTTCCGGTGTGCCGTGATCCTTGAAGATTGCTCGTGCCGCATCATAGCTGGCACGGGCACGTTCCAGATACTCGCTTGAATTGCCGGGAACGGCCTGCAAAGCGGTAGCCATACGCGCTTCGATGCGCGCGTGCAGCAGAAATTGCTCTGCCGGACATTGCGCCAGCGATTTTTCATAAAGCTCTATAGCGCTTAAAATCTGCGCGGTATTTTTGGGTTTTGCCTGAAGTCCCATGGCAATTTCCATGAGCATTTCAGCCTTTTCCGCAGCACTTGCATCCTCGCTTTCAACAGCGGTTATTGCAGCACGCACTTCTTCTTCTACACGGCTTACCACGCGCGTTCCCTCCCAGATTGGCGCCTGTTTTATTCGATAAAACAGACTACCGGTCAGAATCGCAAATTGTCAAGTAATTTATCTATATGCATACTTAGTTTGCATCTATGAACAGTTTTTCGGCTCTTATAGCGGCCATATCCTGATCCCAGGCAATATCAATCTTGCGTTCGGCAAAATCATCTAGATTGCGTTCACGAAAAAAATCCATGGCGTTTATTATTCGATCGCCGGCGGGATTGCGAAGTTTCAACAAATAGCCTCCACCACTCGCGTTGCGCACCGGCATGATAAAAAGATGGCTATCGCGATCAAGCAATATGACCGCATCCAATCCGGCAAAATAGGTCTTGTAAATATAGGCGCTTAAATAAATGCTACCGCGCTTTAACACAATAAAATTGGCGGCCGCATCATTATTGGGCATGTGCTTTGATCCTGCCTGAGATTTTGCCAACGACAATATCAACCGCATCCAGAACCTCTTGTGAAAGCTCCAGTCCCAGTTCCAGACTGTTTGCCTCGATCAAAAACACTTTTACGTCTTTTGGAAATTCGTCCTTGAAAATCTTGCGCCCGGCATAAAGCGCATGATCCCAACGAAAATCATGCAAATTGTAGCTATCGGGTGGCTTGCCTTCCAGTTCCTTACCCGGCACTTCAAAAACCGCGCCAGGTTTTGAACCGGTGCTGCTTGCATCAATTATAATGAGAGAATTCGAACCGCGTGCCTTGAACATGACGCCCATGCCATCGGTTCCGGCATCAAATATCTGGATGCCCTGGGGTGGATTGCCGCCAAATTCATCCATTAATTTGCGGGTGACAATAACGCCTGCCCCGTCATCGCTCCTGTTGAGATTTCCACATCCGATAATTGTCAGCATTTATCTCTAAATCCGCCACAAGCGACACGACCATTCTGCCTCAACTGGTACATCCAATTCAGGCAATTCACAATAACGACGATGAACGAGATAGTACATGCAAGTTTCACAGGCCTGTTCGATTTCCTGGTACTCAATGGGTTCCAAAGTAAACCCACCAATAACCAATCTTTGCTCAAGGCTGCCGTCACTTTTGTTCAGTTCTGCAATAATAGACGAAATTTGCGCATCGTCATCGGCGCGCGGAAAAACTGTCGTTTTTAACCCGTTCTCGAGCAGTGCTTCTGCCTCTTTACGGATAGCATCATCCGACTGGGACATTTGAGCCTCGCTTGGCGATTAGAGTGATCCTATATTTTCCACAACCGGCACCACCATTCCGGCTCCACCGGCACGGCAAGTTCGGGAAGATCGCACCACTTTCGGTGGACCAGAAAATAGATACATTCCTGACACCGCATTTCATCAGGCCCATATGGCTTGTCGGTAAAACCGCCGATAACCAATCGGCCTTTCAGGTCATCTGGTTCAAGTGCCCGCAACTCGTCGAGGACACGTGCGAAATCCACTGCGGTTTCTGGAAATGGCTCGGTTTGTGTTTCCAGGCCACCTTCCAGCATTTCGGCAATCTCTTTCAAGACTGCTTCTGAATCTTTGCCTTGAATAGCGCCCATGGCAGTTCCTTTCATAACCGGCGAACGGGGCACAGTACACAAATGCACTGCGCCCGGATCAAGTGATCAGCATTGATCTTCCAACTTAAAGAACAATACCGGTTACGCGGTGCGGAACCGGGCAAGCTCTTTACCGGTTTTGGCATCATGCGCATGAACAGTACACACCAAACATGAATCATAGGAGCGGCACACATGGCCAACTTCTACAGGATCACTTGGATCCGCAATTGGTGTTCCAATCAGGGCTTCTTCAATTGGGCCGCGTACATCGTCATCCGTGCGAGGGCCAACATTCCAGGTGGTAGGTGCAATGATCTGGTAGTTTTTGATCTTGCCGCCTTCTACTTCAATCCAATGGCAAAGCGCGCCACGAATAGCTTCTGTTGCACCCCAGCCCTGGCCATCCTGCTCGGTTGGCTTGATATACCATTCGTCATTGAGGCGGAACTCCCGCAAAATGCGTTCCATTTCGCGATAGATTTTTACACCCTCATGCATACGGGCAAAGTGACGAAGCATAACACTTGCGCCGCCCATTTTTTTATACATGTCGAGCACAAGCGGATCGGTATGCTGCCAGTCTTCGCCGTGGCTGCCACCGGCAACCAGCTGACGGGCAATCGCGCCCGCTTCCAAGCGACCATTTTCATCGTGATGCACTGCGGTTGACCATGAATATTTGCCTTCATGGTCCATGGTGTTGTTTTGGGTTGGATTGGTTGTCCGATCAAAAGGATGCTGACCCGATGGTTCGTCATACCAAGCGTGCTTTACATCTTCACGCGCGTGGGTGTGGTGCATCAATTCGTGGGTATCAGTTGCACCATCATACACGCCAGATTTCATAATCATTGACGCATTACGGTTTTCAATGGTTGGTTTGTTATACTTGTCTTCATGCGGCAGGTAACCCCAAGTGACGTATTTACCAACACCCTGGCCATATTTATCGAGGCCGATATCCTTGGCCATGCGCCAATACAAACCGAGATCAGAATTTGCATGATCCGGGCTTTCGTCCAGCCAGGCCATGAAATCATCATAGGATTTGATCTCCTCATAACGTTCCAGCGAGCAGCCAAGCCACATGGATTCCAGCCAATTTTGCTTAAAATGCTCAAGAATTGACCAGGCACGGGTAACATCCGTCAAAGTTGGCGCGCACATAACGCCACCCGGCACCATATAGCTGGAATGGGGCCATTGGCCGCCCAGCAGTGCATAAATCTCAACCGGACGACCGGAAATTGTTACACCGACCTCATAGTTGGTGCCGGTAAATGGCGCCCAGCGTTTGACCGCCTCTTCGTAAAATTCACTTTTCTGATAGTTTTTGTTGACCATATCAATCATGAACAGGCCATAATGGTGACGTGGTAGGCTTTGCAGGCTTTCCGCCAATTGCCCCATATTACGGGCAAGAATTGCATTGCGAGGTACTTCTGTACCCCATGCGGTGTCCAGCGCCCAGGCAGCGCAGGTTAAATGCGACGCGCCGCAAATTCCGCAAGCGCGCGGCGTTACCACCAACCCGGCCTGCGGGTCTTTATCTTTGAGGATTACTTCAAATCCGCGAAATAGTTCAGCACTTGTCCATGCGTTGACAACGACGCCATCTTGAATGTCGACACGGACGTCGAGGTCACCTTCCACCCGGCCAACCGGCGAGATATCAAGGGTTTGTACAGCAGCTTCTGCCATTTTCTTTATCCTTTCAAGGAATTACAATGTCGAAATTAAACGACGAACATGTCTTGCTCAGCCCATTCCGGTGACGCGGCTTTTGCAGCACCTGTGAGCTTGATGTAGCCCTTCTTGTCGACACCAGTCGGCAGATCCTTGGGTACACCCATAACGGTTTGAGTTTTAAACAAGGTCCCCGGCTCAAGGTCGAAGAATGGGAATTCCGGCTCCGTACAACCCAGGCACGGCATTCCGGCACGGGTTTTCGAAGACTGACGGTTCCACAAGATACGGTTACAAGGCGAATGGGTCATTGGACCGCGACAACCCAGGTCATAGAACAAGCAGCCCTTTCGCTGGCCAAATTCGGTTGCCGACACCTTATAGGCAAAGTGCATATTACGGGTGCAACCGGTTTGGGTGAAACTTGAAAAGAAGGTTTTTGGTCGCTGGAACTCATCCAGCGTCAAATCTCCAGCGCGACCGGAGACAACAGCCACCAGAATTTGCGTGACCCAGTCCGGATGGGCCGGGCAGCCAGGAATATTGATTACCGGCAGGCCAGCTTTGGACGTAAAGTCCGTGCCTAAAAATCCGCCATGCTCCCGTTTGAGGAATTGCATGCCTTCCGATTCAGAAGGGTTAGGCGACATTGCCGGAATACCGCCATAGGTGGCGCAATCGCCGATGGCTACAACAAACTGGGCAACGTCAGAAAGGGCTTGCACCCATTCTTTCATTGGCTTTCCGGCAAAACGGTTCCATTCACCGCTACCATTGGGCGCGTTGACCACCGATCCTTCGAATACAAAAACATCAAGTGCGGTTTCACCCGATATGCATGATTCCAGCAAGGCCTTTAAATTATCACCAAGCTCCACACCCAATGATGGATGCCACAATATATTAATTCCAAAATCCGTTACCAAATCAACGGCACTTGGTTCCTCCGCATTCAAGAACGACATCGTGTTTCCTGAACATGCTCCGCCTTGAAGCCACAATAGATTGGCCATGTATTCCTCCCAAGTTAGTTTAACGACCCGTCGCGTTAACTTATCAATGCAAGAGGTGTGCCAGAATTTGAAATATAATTTTATAGTGCAAAATCAACGACTTAAAATTTCTGCTTGAACAAAACCCGGTCCAGGTTAATGAACTGTAAACTAACTTTAATTGGCTATTGCAAAGCAAGTATACGCAAATTCAACCCTGCCGATTACCACATTTCGGGCATTCAACCTCGAGCAAAAAACCAAACCAAATACCTTTGCAACGGGAGCACCAGTGGCCCGATTGCTGTTCTTTGGCAGCGCCAAGGGTTTCCGCCATTCTTCCCATCCCGAGGGTTTTATATCCATCAGCGGATGATTTTGGCGTAACACGTGAATGCGGAAACGAAATAATATCGGCATTGGCTGCGGCGGGCTTACCGGATTTTCCGTCATCATTATTCATGATATTCTCAATGAAGATTTTGCAGATCGTATCGCTTTATCTTATTGGCAAGTCCGACCCGTGACAATCCCAACTCCCGGGCAACTTCGCTCTGATTCCAGCGAAGGCGTTTTAAAGCCTCGCTCACCAGTATTTTTTCAAGCGATTCAACTTTTTCCTTAAGCGAATTTCCATCGATTGCCAGGTTGCGCTGAATGTCGTCTTTTGATTGCTTCGGGGTTGCTGATGCAATTTCTTTGGAAAGGTGACGGGTGGTTAGATATTCGCCATCTTTTGCCAAGGCCACCAAACGTCGAATTTCGTTTTCCAATTCTCGAACATTTCCCGGAAAATCATAATGCTGTAGCTGGTCCAGCACATTATTGGATATTCCGAGCAGTTTTACATTCATGCTTTCGCTGTATTTGCGCACAAAGAACTCCGCCAATACGGAAATATCATCCCGGCGCTCACGTAAAGGTGGGACCACCAGCTCGAACCCTTTAAGGCGAAAGTACAAATCCCGCCGAAACTCACCTGCCTCCACCATTTTTTCAAGCCGGCGATTGGAAGCGCACAATATGCGAACATTGCAATGGGAAACATGGTCGGAGCCTAGCGGCTTAATTTCACCTTCCTGGACAAAGCGCAACAGGGAGACCTGAAATGACGCAGATACCTCTGAAATCTCATCTAGAAATACGGTTCCGCCATCTGCTGCCCGAAACAATCCCAAACGGTCGCTGATTGCGCCGGTAAAGGCACCTCGCTTGTGACCAAACAACTCTGAATGTAAAAGTTCGTCCGACATTCCACCGCAGTTTTGAACCAGCAATGGGCTATCTGTTCGATCACTGTTGAAATGGATGGCCCGCGCCATCAGCTCTTTTCCGGTGCCGGTCTCGCCCTGAATAAGAATGGGTAAATCTGTACCTGCCGCCTGTTTGGCAATACTGCATAATTCGGCCATCGGCTCGGAAATATAAACCAGCTTTTCAAAATTACTGCATTTTGCGACGACTTTCCCCGCCGGCTCACTGGAAAACAAAGGGGAGTTTTCATTCAACTTTAGTTCTCTTGAAATCAGCCGGTGCCGCCTTGCCAATTCCGATGCCTCAAGCGCTCTTTTTACCACAAGGCCTATTTGTTCTTCATCTATCGGCTTGCGGATGAATTGATAAATTGCACCCAATTCAGCTGCCTGATGGTAATTACCATCATTGCCATTTGGCTCTTTAACCAGAATTCGCATCGCATTCGGGCACGAAACCCGGCATTGCTGAAGGACACCAATCGCGTCCTCACCATCCAGCACCGATTCACAAATTACCAGATCAACAATGGCCTCTTCGGTTGTATCCATTGCCTTTTTTATGGAATGCGCAACAAGCACCCGATAGCCATATTCATTGACCAGCAGTTTTCGGACGCCGGCCCATTCCTCACCATTAGCGATCACCAAGAGTATTGTGCTAGTATCAGCCATCCAACAAGAAACCTAATTGACATATTGCATACTTTCTTAGCATGAACATAATTCACGTGCAATCAGAATCCGCATTCCGGATAGAAACCACCTGTGGTGCGTGCACTTGCTACAGCTGTTTCAAGGGCAACTGACCGGGATCTATTCAAGATTTCCGCTGCCATGACCGCTGAGACTTTTGAGCCTGTTAATATTGATGTCGCGGCCTCAGTGGATAAGACGCAAATTGCTCAACTGATCAAGTCAACGCGGTGAGCATTTTTCTGTCACTGTTGTCGTTTAAACATCCCATCATCAGTCAGTTCGGAGCATCAATTCTTTCTTGACGTAATTCCATATATAGACTATATTGCTTGAATAGTCTTGTTTTGGAGTATTTGATATGGTTGCCCTGGCACAAGAAATGCCCCTTGATCGCCGTCAGTTATCAGGCCCGGCATTACGAACTTTTTTCAATATTGCGGCCAAATGGCAGCTTGGCCCGGATGAGCAAATGAAGCTGCTTGGGGTAACGGCTCGTTCCACCTTCTACAAATGGAAGAAGGATGCAGAAGTTGCTTTGCCGCGCGATACGCTGGAACGGATTTCCTATATTTTTGGGATTTACAAAGCGTTGCAGGTTTTATTCCCCAATGAAGCTGCCGATGCCTGGGTGAAAAAGGCAAACAGCGCCAAACTCTTTACCGGACGCTCTGCGCTTGAGCGCATGTTGTCAGGCAATGTGGCTGATCTCTATGTGGTGCGCCAATATCTCGATGCGCAAAGGGGCGGCTGGGCTTGAGTGTTTCGAAAACTCATGTCGAATGGAAACCCTGCTGGCGCATTATCCCAAGCCGTTTCCCGCCCATACAACTGTTTGAAGATGTTGCTGACCCGGATGATCTGGAGGCGGTGTTTGAGATAGAAGCGATGACCAATGACCGGCTGCGGGATGAAGTGGGCGAGTTGCAACTGGTTCCACCGAGGGATCGCATTTCTGGCCCCGGCACAAGCTATATCATGGCGGCGTTCACCCATCTCAATCCCGATGGCAGCCGGTTTTCTGATGGCAGCTGGGGTGTTTATTATGCAGGCAAGGATCTTGATACAGCCATTGCTGAAACCCGTTTTCACCGCTCAGCCTTTCTAAGCGCCACCAGTGAAGCGGCGATGGAGCTGGACATGCGGGTTCTGGTCACGGATGCTGAAGGCGAGTTGCATGATATTCGTGGTCAGCAGGGCAAACGACCTGAACTCCATGACCTAAATGCCTATGGCGCATCTCAGGATTTTGCCCGCACACTCCGCAGCGACAATTCAAACGGCATTGTCTACAACAGCGTTCGCCACCAGCCGGGCCAGTGCATCGCCATATTTCGCCCTCCACTTCTGTCCCACTGCCGCCACGAGCGGCATTTATGTTATGTGTGGAACGGGAGCGAGATTTCAGATGTTTACGAGAAGCGGTTGTATGGCTAGAAATAATTCGGGAGTGTGAGATGCCAGAGCGTCGAAACTGGTCGCAAAAGGAAGTGCGCCACGCGCTGGCGCTCTATCTGGTGACCGATTTTGGCCGCTTTCACAGTCGCAATCCCGATATTATTGATTTGGCCTCTCGCATAGGCCGAACGCCGAGCGCCGTCGCATTGAAACTTTCAAACCTCGCCGCTCTTGATGAAAGTCTGCCGCAAAAAGGTATGGCCAATGCCAGCAATATGGACAGGCAAGTGTGGGCAGAATTTCTCAGTGATCCTGATGGAGTGCTCAAAGCCTGGGAACATCAGACAATGCCGCCGCCAGCAACCGCTAGCCAACCCAATCCATTTCCGGGTATGGCTGAGCCAGCTGCAAAATTTGACTTCACCGGCGCTGGCGAACGCCGGGTCGAAACAACCCAAAGAATTGGCCAGGGATTTTTCCGCAACATCATTCTAACCTCATACCGCGAGCGTTGCGCCCTAACCGGCATAGAAGACAAGCGCTTGTTAAACGCCAGCCACATCGTTGCCTGGAAAGACGACCCGCAAAACCGCATTAACCCCGCAAACGGCATCTGTCTAAACGCCCTGCACGACCGCGCCTTCGATCGGCATTTGATCACGTTTGATGAAGACTACAAAATGAAAATCGCCGACCATGTGCCAGCGGTGGCACGGCGCGAACTGGAGCGGGTGGAAACAGGCAAGCTGGAATTGCCTAATCGGTTTTTGCCGGATCAAGCGTTTTTGGAGAGGCATAGGCGGGAGTTTTATGCGAAAAAAAATTGCTAAGGCTACTATCTAGCTCTAATGTTTTATCGCTGAGCAAATACTAGTAATATTCGGTGCATTAATACTACAAAACAATTGATTTGAGGAATCTATGGAAAACAAAGAAGAAGCTGAAATTGCCATCGATTCCGAAGAAGAAGAAGTCATTGCATATCATGACTATGATATTGCCACATACCCTTCGGATTATTCGTTGGAAATGATAAATCAGCTTTGGCAAAAAGAAGAAATAAAAATTCCAGGTTTTCAGCGAAATTTCGTGTGGACGATTAAGCAGAGTTCCTTGCTGATTGAGAGCTTCTTGCTTGGGTTACCAGTTCCTCAGGCGTTCATGTATATCGACAAAGATAACGATAGTTTGCTCATTGACGGCCAACAACGTATTTTGTCAATCGTTTACTATTTTAGTGGCTATTTTGGCGAAGAAAACCTGCAGGGCAAAAAAACCGTTTTCCGACTAAAGGGTCTAGACCCCAAAAGCCCGTATTGTGATAAGCGGTTTGTCGACCTAGAACCAGAAGATCAGAAAAAACTGTCAAAAACCACTTTAAGAGTGGTGAATGTAAAACAGCTCTCACCAAAAGATGACAATACCAGTATTTTCCATATTTTCGAACGGTTGAATACAGGTGGAACACCGCTAAAACCCCAAGAAATACGCAACTGTGTTTTCCATGGTCCTATAGTAAAGAAGCTCAATGAGTTAAATCTTAATGCGAATTGGAGGAAAATAATTTCGCGGCCTAACCCAGATAAACACCAGCGTGATGTTGAATTTATTCTTCGCGTTTTCGCTATGTCGTACAATAGCAAGAACTATGAAAAGCCGATGAAAGAGTTTCTCAACAAACAAATGAACGAACACCGGTACGACATACACGGGACGTTAAGTGAATTCGCTACCCGTTTTCTGACTATAACGGAATATATTGCCAATAATTTTAAGGAAAAGCCATTTCATATTCGGGGCCCAATAAACCTAGCTGCGCTGGATTCGGTTATGAGTACTCTCATAAACCTGAAAGAAAATATTTCAGATGATATACCCTATAAATTCGAGAAATTACTTGCAAATGAAGAATATCGAGAAACAATTTTCTTCAATACAAGTGATGCTGTGACTGTTGAAGAGCGGCTTAAAATTACGAGAAACACTCTTAAGTAAAATGGATTTTGAACAACACTTTCAGATTGCAGATGACTATATTGAACATGTAGACCAGAATATTGCTGGCCTTAAAGATGGCTTTATCCAGAGTCGATATCTTGGATTCACAATTGTGTCTGCTGTAACAGTTTACGAGATTGCTGCGAAGGATATTATTTTCGAGTTTACCCGAAAAAAGCATAAAGTTTTTGGGGAGTTTACAGAAAATAGATTTGAAAGATTTAATGCCCGGATTCAAATCAAGCAATTGAAGGATGATTTTGTTGGTAACTTTGGTGAACGTTACGAGAAAAGATTTACGAATAAACTCAACGAAATGGAAGATTTGCTATTGAAATCGGAAAGGCTAAGCATGAAAGGGGCGTATAAGAACCTCATAACATGGCGGAATGCCTTTGTTCACGCCGGTGAAGCTCCAACCACAACAAACTACGAAGAAGTGAAGAAAAGCTATCACCTTGGAAAAAATGTTCTACGGTGCCTGGCTCAAAGTCTCGTGCGTTAGTTTCTAGCTTAGCCTACCTGTGGAGTCACATGCCCCAAGATGGAAAATCCGTGATGACCCGCGCAAATTGCGCTAACCGCCTTGAAACAGCCAAGTCTTCAACATATTGTAAAAAAAAAGAGAAATTTGGTGCACCCGGCGCGATTCGAACGCGCGACCTCTGCCTTCGGAGGGC
>JAJRQF010000074.1 GCA_024280375.1 Alphaproteobacteria bacterium
ATGTGCAGGAAGGCGACATCGTCGAGGTTTTCGCACCCGCTGGAGAATTCTATCTTGATCAGGAATCCGTCCGCCCCGTTGTTTTGATCGGTGGCGGCGTTGGCTTAACGCCGGTTGTCTCCATGTTGAACTGGCTGGCCTCTACCCACAGCAATCGCGAAATCTGGTTTTTCTACGGCACCCGAAACCGTAAAGAACATGCGATGTATGAAAACATTCAACAAATTGAACGCGAAAACCCCAATATCAATACCGTAGTCGCCTACAGCCAGCCCTCCGACACTTGCAAAGAGGGGGTGGATTACGATCACAAGGGTTTCGTAGGTGTTGATCTGATGAAGGCCAAACTGCGATCAAACAATTATGTTTTCTACATTTGTGGTCCACCACCGATGATGGATATGGTGACAAAGGATCTGGAAGAATGGGGTGTTCCCGAAGAAGACATCAATTTCGAGGCATTTGGCCCGGCCACCGTTAAAAAAACATCGAGCACGGATGCAGCCGAACCTGATGCTGATGCAGAAACTTTTGACGTTGAGTTTTCGCGCTCAAAACTCAAGGTGAAATGGGCAGCCAGCATGGGAACGTTACTTGAACTGGCCGAGGCCAATGGCGTCAAGGCGCGTTCGGGCTGTCGTGCCGGCAACTGTGGCACGTGTCTCACAGCCCTCAAACAGGGTGATGTTGACTATCTGTCAAAACCCGGAAAAAAACCCGAAGCGGGCTCATGTTTGACCTGTATCACCCGACCGAAAAGCAATCTGGTATTGGATATCTAGAGCCTGTCCGTGTTTGACGAAATTGCTTTCATTCAAGATCCACCAGAGCAAAATCGAACAAACTTATAGCCAATTACCCACCACACCGTCCCGGCCTTGAGCCGGGACGGTGTGGTGGTCGTATAACGCTTCCATTAAAATGGACAGGCTCTAAAACATTTTCGGTTTTCAATTGTCCGGGATTCTGGTGGTCAGGATTGGTGTGATGACATTATCCATGTGGTAAACATGGCAAAGAACACAGCTTTGTCCGGCAATTTTGGGTTGATGACAGGCGCTGCACTGCTCCTGTTTGACCGGCTTGAAATTTGACACAAACACCTTTGGATCAAGAGATTTATAGGTGTCGGTATATTTCGCATCACTATCAACCACATGGCAGGCAAGGCATCCCTGGTTTTTGAACTGACCAAAATGTGGCTCGTGGGAGAATTTGGTAAACTTCTTTGAAGACCTCAAGACCTTGAACGGTTTCCAGTTAACACGACGACTTTCTTCACCGGCACCATCAACACTATGGCATTTGGCGCATTGGCCCTGGGCCTGTTTGTCGCTCAACATATCAAAAACCGAAGCCGCCAGTCTGGCCGTGTCTTTGCCATATTGTGCACCGCTGTAATCCAGCCACGCCTGCATGAAGTTATCGCGATGACCAACGGGCTTGTAAAGAACAGTAAAATCCTGTCTATACCACCCCCCGGCTTCAGCCCAGGCCTCGGCATCCAATGGTTCGGGCAATTCCGGCTTGCTTTTTGGTTCCGCAGCTTTCGTCACTTCTTCGGCACCGGTATCACCGGAAAGAATGCCACCTTCATTGGTATCCGCCAGAATATCATCGCCTTTGTCCTCGGTCAGAATATCGTCGCCACCGGATAGAATATCCCCACCCTTGTCTTCAGCCAGAATATCATCACCACCGGATAAAATATCACTGCCTTTATCTTCGGCCAGAATATCCTCGCTACCGGATAAAATATCACTGCCTTTATCTTCGGCCAGAATGTCCTCGCTACCGGATAAAATATCACTGCCTTTATCTTCAGCCAGAATATCCTCGCTACCGGATAAAATATCACTGCCTTTATCTTCGGCCAGAATGTTGTCTCCCGCTCCATCCGCACTGTCTTGAGATAGCGTATCAGCACCGTCAGTCTTAGCTTCCTCCGCCACAGTGTCATCAGCTGCAACAGGTGCAACAGATGCAATTGGCTCCAGCCGTTGCCCTTGCAGACGCCTCAAAACCTCAGCTGGCAAGTTGGGCAACCAGTCGCGCTGAACACCTTGCATCACATCGCGCGGCATATTGGCGGTAAGTCTGGCCAAAAGCCCGGCATCGATATTTCCGCCCATCTCCGGGCTCAGCATCTTCATCGCATCGCGCGGTTTTACGGCGGTGAACTGATAAATCAGGGATTTCACTTCCCAGACAAGTTTTTCAACCGCTGCAATATCATCATCACTCGCATCCGTCAGATCCAGCAAATCAAGTTTTTCTACCGCATCGAGAATTTCTCTACGCTTGTCATCCGAGCCGATCAAAAGCTTCATCATCGGCGAAATTTCAGCCTCAGCATCTTCAGGCCATTCGCCAATATCGGCATTCCTTTCGCGCAAGACAGTCAGATCAAGACCAGGCAAAGTCAAAAAGGTGACCCCCTTGGGCCCGGAAGCGCGTTCCGCGCCGGCAATCTGCCCCGCATGACATGTCGCACACATAGTGTCGTAGCGCTTAACAACCATCAGCCCCTTGCTGCCATCGGTTTTATGGCAATTGGCACAGGTTTCCGGGAGCTTGCCGGAGACTTTGCCATCCGTCCTGGTTTTGGGGATGTACTTGGCAAAATGAGCGGCATGATCAAAGATAATACGGGTTCTGCGCTCAAAAGGAAAATTGGTGAACTCAGGATGGCCATCCTGGAAACTGCTAAACTGCTTTACATGGCACGTCTGACACTGAGTATCAGGCATGGCTTTCAAATCATTCTTTTTGCCCTGATGCTCTTTATGGCAGGTGGCACAAGTAACACCGTTCTCAATAACCTCTTCAACCGGGAACATGGCATTGCGGAAATTAGTCAATATCGGTTCAGGGCCTATCGGTGACACAGCTTGATGGCGTTTGGTTATGGCCTGCAACTTGGCGTCAGCCAACCCGTGCGGTTTGAGCGCCTGGTTACCGGATTTATGGCAATCACTGCACGCCGCACTGTCTTTGGGCGCATCTGCGGATACAAAAATCGACTGCATCCAGTTAAAATCACCGGCAGCAACATTAGCATGGCAATTTTGACAGCTATTCAAAGAGCTGTGCACAGAGCTCAAAGGTCCCGGCGACAAAAATCTCTGATCGCCATTAAAAGCTACCAGAAACACAATAAGCCCGACCGCCAAAGCCATCGCCCAGCGCACTGCGCGTCCCCGTTTTGCCCGTAAGCTCAACTGCGGGTTACATTTGGTTAATGCCTTGCAACACGTGCCATCAGGCAGCGGGCCCTGCTCGCAACTCCCGCCACGTGTTGCCGGTCGTGTGCATTCCCACCGTTCTTCAGTTTCCGATTTATGCGGCTGGCATTCGAACGTTGCCTGACATACGCCGCGGCCATCTGGCCCCAGCGGACACGGATTACCCGCATCACGATGACCGCAAACCCACTTCTGGTTGGGGCGTTCATAGGAACTTTTCTGAAAACCAAAATACTGTAAAATTTTCAACCTATGGACCTCCCGATGAGTAGGCATACATGATGGCCACATGAGCAATGATGAGCACGATCAAGCCGTAGGTTGCGGGAACATGGATAAACAGCCATGCCTTGAGAACCCCTTGATGGGCATAGTGAAAATCCAGATTATCTTTCGCCTGAACCAGGTCTTTGATTTTTGCCAGTCGCTCTTTACCGGCATCGTCAAGATATTGCCTGAGGCTGTCAATTTCTCCCTGAATACGGTTGAGCGGACGGCTCGAACTTCTCAGGTGCAACAGAAAATTGCGCGGCCGCCTGAAAAACCCATGCAGAGTATTGACGTAAAGATTTGAAATTGTCAGAGAGCCTGCCTGGTCGACGGAATCAATTGCCAAAGCTTCAGCTTCTTCAGCCAGCCCAACACGAAAGGCCGGTATTCTTTCAAAGATCACCCGCTCGGAATGCTGCTCAAGCCTGGCCGGAGTTGTCCGTGACAGATAGGCCCCGGCAATTCCGCTCAAAGCCACAAGGATAAACACCGACCACAATGCCCATTCCAGTATACTGTCGGGCAGAGACATTTTGGTGTGCATTAAAAATACAGCAACCACGAAATAGCCGACATACAGATGAAGCTGCATCCAGATTGCCGCCCGGCCAAACGGCATCATGGGCAATTTTTTCCGGATATTAAACAGCACCAGAAACACAATTCCAGCACTCAAAACCCAGCCATCGAAAAACCTGACGTCACGCAAGCTGGTGTCGTACAGCCAGTAAACCGCGTACATAATCACGATGGCAATGACGGTTATTAGTGAGTTTCGAAAAATTTTCTGCATGGCGTTTATGAAAGCTCCAGCCAGTCGGACAATTTTTCGATATTTTTTATATCAACCCGGGTCAACGCATCATGCGGACACGCCCGCTCACATGCCGGCCCGCCAAGTTGACCGGCACACAAATCACATTTTGTTGCTTTATAAATTTGCGCACCCTCAGCATCGGTTAAAAATGTGCCATCGCGCCCGCGAATTTCAACCATACGGATATTATTGTAAGGACACGAATTGGCGCAAGTGGCACACCCCACACACGTCACACTGTCAATAATCACAGAACCGGTATCAATATCGCGGTGAATGGCACCGGTGGGACAGCCAATCAGGCAAACCGCGTCTTTGCAATGCATGCAGGCATTGGCAACCATCAGGTTTTGGTGGGAAATCCCGTGCCGTACAAACCTCGGATTACCATCATGAGCAGATGCGCACGCACGCACGCAATCGTCACAGCCC
>JAJRQF010000075.1 GCA_024280375.1 Alphaproteobacteria bacterium
GTGCCGCCGGCGGTGCCGATTTCGCCGATGATGGCCAAAATGATGTCCTTGGCGCTAACGCCTTCGGGCAAAATGCCATTGACTTCGACTTTCATGTTTTTGGCTTTTTTCTGGATCAGCGTTTGAGTGGAAAGCACGTGCTCCACCTCTGATGTGCCGATACCGTGGGCCAAAGCGCCAAAGGCACCGTGGGTGGAGGTGTGGCTGTCGCCGCAAACGATGGTCATGCCGGGCAGGGTAAAGCCTTGTTCCGGGCCGATAATATGCACGACACCCTGGCGTTTATCTGTCTCGGAATAATATTCAACGCCAAACTCGGCCGCGTTGGCGGCAAGGGCTTCAACCTGAATGCGGCTTTCCTTATTGGCAATGCCTTTGCTGCGATCGGTGGTTGGAATGTTATGATCAACCACGGCAAGGGTTTTTTCCGGTGCGCGCACTTTGCGGCCGGTCATGCGCAAACCCTCAAAGGCCTGCGGGCTGGTAACCTCATGCACAAGATGGCGGTCAATATAAAGCAGGCAGGTGCCATCGTCCTGCTCATCAACCAGATGATCATCCCAGATTTTGTCGTATAATGTCTTTGCCATGGATTTATCCTCATGCCTGCGCAGAATATTGAAATTTGTATGCGACTAAATGCTGATCCGGGTCAAGAGGCTGGGCCAAGAAATGGCTGAATTGCCTCAATGGAAAGGCGTGTTTGGGCAATGTCTGGAGGGTGGGCTGCACCTTTCAAGAAGCCGTAAAACAGGATAACAGGGTTGAATGATTGAATATTTCTCTATTATTTATTGTCTGATGTTTGGTGCCTGTGGCGGATCATTATGTTTTGATGAGGTGATGGGGGAAAATCGCTACACGGTTTGCCGGGTCGATCTTTCAAAGTCGCGATTGCAGCTTTTTTTGAATGATGAAAAAAGCGAGGCTTATGGATCTTTGTGGCGATTGAAATCCGGGCTTGAAGGAATGGGGCAAAAATTACGCTTTGCGATGAATGGCGGCATGTATCACCGGGACTATTCGCCGGTTGGGCTTTATATTGCTGAGGGTGTTGAGAAAAAACCCATTTCAACAAAAGGCGGTTTTGGTAATTTTCACTTGCTACCGAATGGGGTGTTTTATTTTGGCCCCAATGGTGCAGGCGTTATGGAAACCAAACGCTATATGGCTGCGAACTTAAAGCCGCGATTTGCCACCCAGTCCGGCCCAATGCTAGTGATTGAGGGGAAATTGCACCCGCGGTTTTTGAAGGATTCAGACTCGTTTAAAATCCGTAACGGTGTGGGCGTAAAAGAAGGGGGGCGGATTGTCTATTTTGCCATCTCACATAGCCCGGTGCGGTTTTGGGACTTTGGTAAATTGTTCAAATCACGATTGAAAACCCCGAATGCGCTGTTTTTGGATGGGTCAATTTCTTCGCTGCTTTGGGACAATAAAAGCCGCCGTGCCTATTTTCCCGCCGGGCCGATAATTGGTATTGTTGAGTGAATATAGTTTTTGAGTATTAGCTCATTACCCAAAGCCAAAAACTTAATGTAACCACACTGGCCAAAATGGTGAGAATAATGGTGTTGGTCGCCAGCCCTTCGGCGACCTTGAAATGGCTGGCAAAAAGATAGGCATTAACCCCGGTTGGCAGGGCGGCGGCGGTAACCGCAATTCTTGCCCAGTCTGCGGGCAGGTGAAAGACATAATTGGCCAGCAGGTATACGCTTGCTGGTAAGACAATCAGGCTTAGGCCCGCCAGCAGTGAGCCTTGAAAAAGATTGCCCTTGATGCCGTATTTATTGAGGCTCATGCCGACGGAAAACAGCGCCAGCGGCCCGGCGGTTTTGCCGATGGAGGCGGCGGTCTCAGCAAATATGCCGCTGAATGGCAGGGTACTCAAGCGCCACACAAGCCCCGCCAAAATACCAAGAATAATTGTGTTGGTCAGTAGGTTCTTGATGATGTTTTTAAACAGCTTGATTAGATTATAGGGCGACTTTTCCACCCAGTCGGCGCGTACTGCCTGCTCCATCAATAATGTCGATGCGGTCATCATTACCGGCATGTGAACGGCAACCAGCAGCAATAAAATTGCGATGCCCGCCTCGCCATAGGCACGCTCGATCAGCGGAATGCCGGTGAGCACGATGTTGGAAAACCCAGCCGATACACCGGCAATGACCGCAGCGCGCTGATCGCGGCCCAACAGGTTGAATATGATGATCCGAGCCAGCAGCCAGACAATCGCCACTCCGCCAAAATAGGTCGCCCAGAAACCCCATGGATTGGCACCGGAAAAATCGGCCGTGGCCATGGTCTTCATCAAGAGGGCGGGAATGGCAATAACAAAGATGAACTTTGCCATTGCGTCACCCACATCCATTTTCAATATACCGGAAACGGCAGAAGCATAGCCAAGGCCAATCAGGGCAAAAACCGGTAATATGATGTTGATAATATCTGACATGGTGGCTTAGCGAGAATAAATGCAGTTCTTGCAGTAAAACGGCAAATGTTTGATGTCAACGCGAGGTGATTATGGTTTGTCTCCCTCATTAACAGCGTTGGCAATCTTTACAATCATTTTGCCAGCAAATCGGCGCTCATTCTTGAGTTGGCCGAGATCGAATCGCGTGAACTTGAGGATATTATTGAATTGCTGGGCAGCGGTGATGACCCGGAAAAAGTGCTTCGCCGGTTTCTTGATCTTATCGAAGGGCTTGCCTTGCGGTTTGCCCAAAAGGGTAAAAAACCGGACAAGGCTGCCCGCCAGGAATTGCATCTAATTGTCGAACGATATTTGCAGGTTTAAAACTCAGCGGGCCATCGAGTGATATTCCTCATTAGGGCGCATGTCGGAAGCGGCCGCGACCCGGTTGGACATATTGAAGAACCCGACAATTGATGCAATGTCCCAGATATCACGATCGCTAAAGCCCGCATCGCGCAAATCCTGCCGGTCTTTCTCAATTATTTCGGCCGGGTGGGAGGTTAGTTTAACGGCAAAATCAAACATCGCCCGTTGTTTGTCGGTTAAATCGGCGATCCGGTAATTCATTACCATCTGCTCGCCCAATTCCGGGTTGCCGGAAAGCCCGCGTACCGCGGCACCGTGGGCAGTGAGGCAATAATAACAGGAGTTGACGCTGGATACAGCCACCGCGATCATTTCGCGCTCAAGTTTACTCAAGCCTGAGGGCCCAAGCATCAAATCATTATACATTTCAGTAAAAGCGCGCAGCTTTGTTTCGTCAAATGCATAGGCCGCAAGGACGTTTGGCAAAAGCCCTAGCTTTTCCCGACATATATCAAAATAGGTTGAAGTTTCAGCACTTAATTCACCGGTTGAGGGTATGTTTAGTGCTGTTACCCCTTGCTCTTTATTGTTTGCCATGTTCCACTTTCCTGTCAGCAATTACCGGTTAATCGGATGGTAACTGATTTGCGCGTATTTGTTGCAACTATTGAGTGTTAAATTTTTTACTGCAATTAATTATGGTGAGTCACGTGTCCGATAAATCCCGAAAATCACTTATCTCCGCAATCATAGAATTATTTTCCGGTAAGGAAAGTGAAAACAAATCTGCATTAACGCATTTTATGTATGACCACGCCTCGCTGGAAGATTTGCTTGAACTTGGGCCGCGCATACTCGCCGACGGTGTAACAGCGATGCTGTCGCAGATTGGCAAGTTTTCACCCGGTAAATCACAGATTAGCATTACCCGCGCCAAGGCGCCGAAACTTGGCGACCCTTGCAGTGTGCTCGAAATTGTAACTTTGAACACGCCATTTATTTTTGATTCTGTCATGGGTGAAATAGTTGATTCAGGTTTGAATGTTCGGCTTGTAACCCATCCAACATTTGCAACCATTTTTAACCAAAAACGCAAGTTCGAGCGTTTCGGCAAGGGGGCAAATGAAGGCGAGAGCGAACAGAGACTTTCATTGGTTCAAATTTATCTGGATGAGTTTGACAAAGATGAGCAACAAGCCCTGATTGGCCGTCTTCGCGGGGTGCTGAATGCGGTCAACCTTGCGGTAAAAGATTGGCAACCAATGCTTGCCCGTCTGGAACAGGCGATCGTTGATTATCGTACCAATCCGCCGCCAATTCCTGCGG
This sequence comes from Alphaproteobacteria bacterium, assembly GCA_024280375.1. GTDB lineage: Bacteria > Pseudomonadota > Alphaproteobacteria > Rhizobiales > Rhizobiaceae > SZUA-100. The sequence goes on from JAJRQF010000075.1 coordinate 4,115, forward strand.
TCGAAATCGCTGAAGCGGTGCAATTGCTCTCCTGGCTTCGCGATGAGAATTTCACCTTTCTTGGTATGCGGGATTATGTTTTCACCGGTGGAGCCAAACGCGGCTCTTTAAAAAGGGCAGGTATGGAGGGGCTTGGCATTTTGTCGGATCCTGATGTCAGTGTCTTGAAACGCGGTGGCAAGACCGTCACAATGACGCCTGAAATCCGGGATTTTTTACTGAACAAAGAGCCGCTTTATATCTCGAAAGCCAATGTGAAATCGGTTGTGCACCGGCGTGCCTATATGGATTATATCGGGGTAAAACTGTATGATACCAAGGGCAAACTGTCTGGCGAATTGCGTATGGTTGGGTTGTTTACTTCGACCGCCTATACCCGCTCGGTCAAACGTATTCCGCTGATCCGCAAAAAAGTTGAGGCGGTGCTGGAAGCCTCCAAGTTTGAACCTGCCAGTCATTCGGGCAAAGCACTGACAAATGTGCTTGAAACCTATCCTCGTGATGAGATGTTTCAGGTTGATGTGGAAACGTTGGCGAATTTTTCCAATGTGGTAATGCGACTGGGAGAACGCCCGCGGGTGCGGGTGCTGGCGCGAATTGATAAATTTGATCGTTATGTTTCAGTTTTGGTTTATGTGCCGCGCGAGCGCTATAATTCCGATATCCGTATTCGTATTGGCAGTTATCTGGTAGAGGCATTTGAGGGTCGGCTGACCGCCTATTTCCCGTCCTTTCCTGATAATGGTATGGCGCGGGTTCATTTTATTATCGGGCGATCGGGGGAAAAAACCCCGGAAATTGACCAAAATATACTTGAATCTGTTGTTAGCACCATTGTGCTCACCTGGGATGACGCGTTGGTTGATGTTGCGCATCAAACGGGCACCGATATTAGTGGCTATCTGAGTTCATTTTCTGCGGCCTATCGCGAGGCCTTTGCGCCGGCAATTGCGCTTGAAGATATTGACTATATACGAAAGCTTAAATCATCAGATTCGGTCGGGGTGAATTTTCATCCGATTGATCGACATAACAGCGGTGAAAACAAATCCCAGATCGGGCTGAAAATTTATCATCCAAACGCTACCGTGCCGCTTTCGCGGCGGGTGCCATTGCTGGAAAATATGGGTTTTAAGGTGCTGGGAGAGCACACTTACGAGATCAACCGGCAGGATGGTCAGGCTATTTTCATTCACGATATGGTGCTGGAACATGCTGACGGAGTTGATATCGACCTTACCAGTGATCGCGACAGGCTGACATCATGTTGTCTTGCGACCTGGGACCAGCGGATAGAAAATGATGGCTTTAATGCGCTGGTATTAAAAGCCGGGGCAGATTGGCGGGATTGTTTTGTCATTCGCTCCTATGCCAAATATCTAAAGCAACTGCGTATTCGGTTTTCCCAGGAATATATTTGGGGAACATTGGCGCGGTATACGGCGATTTCTTCCGATTTGATTGCCCTGTTTCATGCGCGCTTTGACCCGACAATTAAAGGCCGTGAAGAGAAGCAGGAAGCGCTTATTGCAAATATCGAAAAAGCGCTGGAGAAAGTTGACAGCCTTGATGATGACCGGATTTTGCGTAATTTTCTCTCGTTGATCCGCGCTACCCTGCGCACTACATTTTATCAAAATATCGATATTCTGCCCGGCGTTGAACCTGAAGATTCCAAAGGTGTTGATGTCTTGGCGATGAAGTTTGATCCCAAAGCAATAGCCATGATGCCTGCTCCAAAGCCCTATCGCGAAATATTTGTATCCTCCACGGTGGTGGAAGGCTTGCATCTTCGCTTTGGCCCCGTCGCGCGTGGCGGCTTGCGATGGTCTGACCGGGCAGAGGATTACCGCACCGAAGTGCTCGGACTGGTGAAAGCCCAACAGGTGAAAAATGCGGTGATTGTGCCGGTGGGTTCAAAAGGCGGGTTTTATCCCAAGCAATTGCCGGTGGGTGGTTCGCGCGATGAGGTATTTGAAGCCGGACGTTCGGCCTATAAGTTGTTCATTTCGGCCATGTTGTCGCTGACCGATAATCTGGTGGACAACAAGGTAGTGCCACCGAAGCGCACCGTTCGATATGATGGAGATGACCCCTATTTCGTGGTCGCAGCTGATAAGGGAACGGCCACTTTTTCCGATACGGCCAATGCGATTTCAGCCGCCCACGAGTTCTGGCTGGATGATGCTTTTGCCTCAGGTGGTTCTGCCGGTTACGACCACAAGGTCATGGGGATCACCGCGCGTGGTGCATGGGAAGCGGTGAAGCGTCATTTCCGTGAAATGGATCGTAATATTCAAGTTGAACCGTTTACCGCAATCGGTATTGGCGACATGTCGGGTGATGTGTTTGGCAATGGTATGTTGCTCTCCAAGCAAACCCGGTTGATTGCAGCTTTTGACCATCGCGATATATTTATTGATCCCGATCCTGATATCAAGGCCTCGTTTAAAGAGCGTGAGCGCTTGTTTAATGTGGGTCGTTCTTCGTGGCAGGATTACGACAAATCCACCATATCCAAGGGCGGCGGAATTTTTTCACGCCGGGATAAGCAGATAAAACTGCCAGCGGCGGCGGCGGCGGCCATCGGGTTAAGCAAGGAAAAAGCCACCCCGAATGAGATCATGAATGCCATTTTAAGAATGGAAGCGGATTTGTTGTGGTTTGGCGGTATTGGCACCTATATTCGCGCAAGTTCGGAATCTGATGCGGATGCGGGCGACCGGGCCAATGATGCTATTCGGGTAACGGCTAAAGAGGTTGGTGCCAAAGTTATTGGTGAGGGTGCCAATCTGGGGCTGACCCAAAGAGCGCGGATTGAGTATAATTTCAATGGCGGGCGGTGTAATTCCGATGCGATTGATAATTCCGCCGGGGTGAATTCATCTGATGTGGAAGTAAACATCAAGATCGCGCTTTCTTCCGCCATGAAAACCGGAAAACTGAAACTGCCAGCGCGCAACAAATTGCTTGCATCAATGACCGAAAACGTTGGCGAGTTGGTATTGCGCAATAACTATCTGCAAACTCTGGCTTTATCGCTGTGCGAAAAACAGGGTATGGATGATCTGGCTTACCAAACCCGTTTCATGCAGGATTTGGAAGCACGCGATTTGCTTGATCGGCAGGTTGAATTGCTGCCGGATGATGCGGCTCTTCTTGAACGGCAAACGGCGAAACAGCCGTTGACGCGGGCGGAATTAGGCGTAATTCTGGCCTATGCAAAAATAGTATTACTGGATGAACTTGTTGCCAGCGATGTGCCGGATCTTCCCTATCTGCATATGGAACTGGAGCGTTATTTTCCGGTTAAAATGCAAAAGAAATATGCTGATGAGATTGATGGTCACCGGCTGAAACGTGAAATCATTGCAACTGCGCTTGCCAACTCGATGATCAATCGTGGCGGCCCAACATTTATGACCCGTATGGCAGATTTGACCGGTGCGGAGCCGGACCAGATTGCCCGTGCTTATGTCACGGTGCGTGATGGATTTGATTTGCAGGGATTGAATGGTGAAATTGATCAACTGGATGCAAAAATATCCGGCAAGGTGCAGCTTGGACTTTATCAACAGGTACAAACCCTGTTGCATGACCAGACAGACTGGCAATTGCGCAATGCTGATTTCAGCAAGGGGTTGGACCCGGTGATTGCCACCTGTCGTGCTAATCTGGCTAAATTGATGCCGGAAATAGACAAAATATTACCGGATTTTTTGATAGCGCGTATCGACGAGGAAGTTGCGGAATATGTTGGCCAGAATGTACCAGAAGTTCTGGCGCGAAAAATAGCGATGTTGAAAGTTACCGGTCTTGTCTCGGATATTGCGCTGGTTGGTAAACAAAGCAAACAATCATTGCTGGTTTCTGCCAATGCTTTATTCCGCACCACGAAGGCGTTTCGTATTGGACGTATTCAACTTGCTGCGGATGAGATTTCCACGGTGGATTATTACGATGGTTTGGCGCTCGCCCATTCTTTGCATTCAATTGATAATGCGCGGCGCGAATTGGCAATCACGGCCTTGTCGGCATTCCCCGAATCGCAAAACCCTACGGAAGACTGGATTGAAGCTAATAAGGCAATCGCGGGGCACGTGCAGAAAACCACAATTGCAATTGCCAGAAGCGGTAATCTCAATGTTTCCCGGTTGATGGTTGCTGCTAATACGCTTTCTGAACTTGCCAAGGCTTGATAATTATATGAAGGCAGTTCAAGTTAGCCCCAACAAAATAAAGGGGATAACTGACGTGGCGGAAGAACAGGCGTTAAGCAAAACTTCGAAAAAAGGCATTTGGGGATGGATGCTGTTTGACTGGGCTGCACAGCCTTTTCACACGTTGATTCTCACGTTTATTTTTGCGCCATATTTTGTTGCGCAAGTGGTGCCAAATGCAGTTGAAGGACAAGCCGCGTGGGGCTATGCAATTGGTATTGGCGGGATAATTATTGCAATATTGTCGCCAATACTTGGTGCTATTGCGGATGCGACAGGTCCTCGAAAACCGTGGATTTTTGTGTTTGTGGCAATGGCTGCGGCGGGTTCCTATTATCTTTGGTATCTGGTGCCAAATGCAGATGATACAACGATATTCTGGGGGTTAATTGCTCTCGCGGTTGCTTTGGCGGGCATTGAATTTGCCGCCGTATTCAACAATGCGATGATGCCTGATCTGGTGCCTCGTGAAGAGTTGGGTCGGTTGTCCGGTAATGCTTGGTCGTTGGGGTATATTGGCGGTTTGCTGGTGTTAATTGCGATGCTGACAATGATGGTTGCCAATTCGGAAAGTGGAACCACGCTGATCGGGATGACCCCGATATTGGGTCTTGATCCTGCATTGGCTGAAGGGGAGCGCGCCAGTGGTATTTTGACCGCCGGCTGGATACTCATATTTGTAATCCCGATGTTTCTGTTTACGCCCGATATTCCGCGCAGCACCAAGGTTGCAGGTGCCGTTGCCAATGGACTGAAAGAATTACTCCAGACACTGAAAAATCTGCCCAAAACACCTAGCCTGTTTGCTTATCTTGGTTCGAGCATGCTTTACCGTGATGCGTTAAATGGCCTATACGCATTTGGCGGAATTTATGCAGCTGGCGTATTGAATTGGGAGGTTACCCAGGTTGGAATTTTTGGAATTCTAGCGGCACTAACCGGTGCGATTGGTGCATATTTTGGTGGTCGAATGGATGATAAACTCGGGCCAAAACCGGTGGTTGTAGGATCGTTACTGATTTTAACGCTTGCCAGTATCTTAATTATTACCACTGACCCGACGCATGTTCTGTTTATGGAAGTGGGAACTCTGGAAAATAAATCGAGTTTGCCGGATCTAATGTTTTATGCCTGTGGCGGACTTATCGGCGCTGGAGGAGGGGCAATTCAAGCCGCATCCCGAACTTTGCTGGTTGATCAAGCTGACCCGGACCGGATGACCGAAGCATTTGGTCTCTATGCTCTCTCAGGCAAGGCAACATCGTTTATTGCGCCACTGTCCGTTGCATTCGTTACCGCAACATTTGGCAGCCAGCAAATTGGTGTAATTCCAATAATTGTGCTTTTTCTATTAGGTCTGTTTTTGCTTCCCTTTGTTACCGGTCGTGCAAAAACCTGATTATTAGCGTCAATATCAATACGAGAAATGGTCACAGGTTTTGGAGTTTTACATAAATCTCTCAAGCCTGTAGAAGACGCGTAAATTGTAATCGCTGCCCCCCGAATAGTTCTTCTAAGGAGCCTCCCCCTTGGCCATTAAGAAAATTCTCGTTGCCAACCGTTCTGAAATTGCGATCCGGGTATTCCGTGCCGCCAATGAATTGGGTCTGAAAACCGTTGCCATTTGGGCGGAGGAAGACAAACTTTCCCTGCATCGGTTTAAATCGGACGAAGCCTATCAGGTCGGCAAAGGCACGCATCTTGAAAAAGATATGGGGCCAATTGAAAGCTACCTTTCAATTGAAGAGGTTATCCGCGTTGCCAAATTGTCTGGTGCTGATGCCATTCATCCGGGCTACGGCCTGTTGTCTGAAAGCCCGGAATTTGTTGATGCGTGTAATGAGGCTGGCATAACCTTTATCGGGCCATCGGCTGCGACCATGCGTTCGTTGGGCAATAAAATATCGGCGCGTAATTTGGCCGTTTCCGCCGGTGTTCCTGTGGTGCCGGCAACGCCGCCATTGCCAGATGATATGGATGAAATTAAAAAGCTCGCCGAACAGGTTGGCTATCCGGTTATGTTGAAAGCCTCCTGGGGTGGCGGCGGCCGCGGTATGCGGGTAATTCGCTCCGGTGAAGATCTTGACCGCGAGGTGCTTGAGGCCAAGCGTGAGGCGATGGCAGCCTTTGGCAAGGACGAGATTTATCTGGAAAAACTGGTTGAGCGCGCCCGCCATGTGGAAGTGCAAATTTTGGGCGATAAACAGGGCAATATCGTTCATCTGTTTGAGCGCGATTGTTCGGTTCAGCGGCGCAACCAGAAAGTCGTTGAAAGGGCTCCTGCGCCCTATCTGAAGGATGATCAGCGCCGCGAACTGGCAGAGCACGCGATAAAAATTGGTAAAACCACCGGGTATGTGGGGGCTGGCACGGTTGAGTTTCTGATGGATATCGACAGTGATGATTTCTACTTCATCGAGGTCAATCCTCGGGTTCAGGTGGAACATACGGTTACCGAGGAAGTGACCGGAATTGATATTATCAAGGCGCAAATTCATCTGATTGATGGATTTGAAATCGGTTCGCCCGGTTCCGGTGTGCCTTTGCAAAAAGATATTCACCTCAATGGTCATGCGCTGCAATGCCGGATTACAACTGAAGACCCGGAACAGAACTTCATTCCAGATTATGGGCGTATTACGGCCTATCGCGGTGCGACCGGCTTTGGCATCAGGCTTGATGGCGGCACCGCCTATTCCGGTGCGGTGATCACGCGCTTTTATGATCCGCTACTGGAAAAAGTAACCGCGTGGGCTCCGACCTTTGATGAGGCCATCAAGCGTATGGACAGGGCTTTGCGTGAGTTTCGTATTCGCGGCGTGGCGACAAACCTGACTTTTCTTGAAAACATTATCGGGCACGAAAAATTCCGCGATAATACCTATACAACCAAGTTTATTGATAATACGCCGTCACTGTTTGAACATGTTCGCCGCAGGGACCGGGCAACTAAATTGCTAACCTATATAGCTGATGTATCGGTAAATGGTCACCCGGAAACCAAGGGCAGAACCTTGCCTACCGAAGGTCTGGCCGCACCTTGCGCCCCTTGGTTCGATACGGAAATTGTCGACGGCACCCGGCAGCGGCTGGAACGTGATGGGCCGCAAAAATTTGCCCAGTGGATGCGGGCTGAAAAGAAAGTTCTGATCACCGATACGACCATGCGTGATGCGCATCAATCGCTTTTGGCAACCCGTATGCGCACCCACGATATCGTGGCGGTGGCCGGTGCCTATGCCAAGGCCTTGCCCGAGCTCTTGTCGCTGGAATGCTGGGGTGGAGCCACTTTCGATGTGGCTATGCGGTTTTTGACCGAGGACCCGTGGGAACGTCTGGCGCTGGTGCGTGAGCGTGCGCCAAACCTTTTGTTGCAGGCGCTGGTGCGTGGTTCCAATGGTGTTGGCTATACGGGTTATCCTGATAATGTGGTGAAGCATTTTATCCATCAGGCAGCCGATGGTGGAGTTGATCTCTTCCGTGTTTTCGACAGCCTGAACTGGGTTGAAAATATGCGGGTTTCGATGGATGCAATTCTGGAAACCGGCAAATTATGTGAGGCAGCGATTTGCTATACGGGCGATCTGCTCGACCAATCGCGCCCCCAATATGATTTGAATTATTATCTTGGCCACGCTCGCGCGCTGGATAAGGCTGGCGCGCATATTATCTGTATCAAGGATATGGCAGGATTGATGAAACCCGCGGCGGCACGTGTATTATTCAAGGCGCTGCGCGAGGAAACTGATCTGCCAATTCATTTCCATACCCATGACACTTCCGGCATTTCTGCGGCAACTGTGTTGGCGGCTGTGGAAGCTGGCGTTGACGCTGTTGATGCGGCAATGGATGCGCTTTCCGGTGGTACAGCACAGCCTTGCCTTGGCTCTATCGTTGAAGCGCTTCGCGGTGGTGACCGTGATAGTGGGTTGGATGCAGAGGCCATTCGCTCAATCTCGCTTTATTGGGAATCAGTGCGCGGGCAATATGCAGCCTTTGAAAGTGATGTGAAGGCACCGGCATCGGAAGTTTATCTGCACGAAATGCCCGGCGGTCAATATACCAATTTAAAAGAGCAGGCCCGTTCGCTGGGGCTGGAAACCCGCTGGCATGATGTGGCTAAAAGCTATTCCGATGTGAACGCCATGTTTGGTGACATCGTTAAAGTGACCCCATCTTCGAAAGTTGTGGGCGATATGGCTTTGATGATGGTTTCGCAGGATTTGAGCGTTGATGATGTGACCAACCCGGCAAAGGATATTGCCTTCCCGGATTCGGTTGTCTCGCTCATGCGCGGTGATTTGGGGCAGACCGAAAACGGCTGGCCGAAGGAATTGCAGAAGAAAATTCTCAAGGATGAAAAACCCTATACGGAACGTCCAGGTGCATTGCTTGCGGACGCTGATTTGGCGGTACTCAAGGCCGAAGTGATTGAAGCCATTGGCCGCGATGTGAGCGAATTGGAATTTGCTTCCTATCTTATGTATCCGAAAGTCTTTGTCGACTATGCCGGGGCGCAGGAAAACTATGGCCCAACCAGTATGCTCTCCACGCCGGTTTATTTTTACGGAATTTCGCAGGGCGATGAAATTTTTGTGGAAATTGAAAAAGGCAAAACCCTCGTGGTGCGTTGTCTGGCGGTTGGCGAGCCTGACAATCAGGGCATGGTCACCGTATTCTTTGAATTAAATGGTCAGCCACGGCGCATAAAAGTACCAGACCGGGCCCATGGGGCATCAGCTGCCGCAAGCCGTCCGAAAGCTGAAATTGGCAATGAAAAACATGTGGCTGCACCCATGCCAGGGGTTATTTCAACGCTTGCGGCCGAGGCCGGTCATGAGGTGAAAGCGGGCGATGTATTGTTATCAATCGAAGCGATGAAAATGGAAACTGCACTACATGCGGACCGCGATGGCGTCGTTGCTGAGGTGCTGGTGAAAACCGGTGACCAGATTGATGCCAAGGATCTGTTGATCGTATTTGAAGGGTAGTTTTGAATATGTCACAAATCCCCTCACGCCCTTTTCTTGATGATTTGATTTCTCAATGCCGCGATATTGCGGTGTTAAAAATGGTCGTGGTTTGTCCGCATCGCGCCGTGGCCATGGGTGGTGCGTTAGCAGCACAAGCAGAAAACCTGATTGTACCGATATTTGTTGGCCAACCGGAAAAGATTGCCAAAACCGCAAGGGATGCGGGTTTTGACATCAGTGATATTGAAGTTGTTGCGGCTGAAAGTGATGAGGATGCCGCCCGTATCGCGGTTGAGCTTATTCACCAAGGGCGCGGCCAATCGCTGATGAAGGGCCATATTCATTCCGATACTTTGCTTGCCGCTGTGGTGAAAAAAGAAAGCGGGCTTCGCACCGATCGCTGGCTTTCCCATTGTTTTTTGATGGATATTCCGGGGTGGAAAAAACCGGTCGTCATTACAGATGCGGCGCTGAACATTGAACCAAGCGTTAAACGCAAAATTTCGATTGCGCAAAACGCGGTCGATTTAATGCAGGCCTTTGGTTTGGCTGAACCAAAACTTGCCGTACTTTCTTGTGTCGAATCGGCTAATCCCGCCATTCAATCGTCGATGGATGCGGCTGAAATGGTTCAAACCATTAAGAAAAGCGGCGTTAAAGACGGGATTATCGACGGGCCATTTGCGCTCGATATTGCGGTAAGCAGTCTTGCGGCCGAGATCAAAGGTATAGAATCACCGGTGGCGGGGGACGCGGATATTTTGCTGGTGCCCAATCTTGATGCGGGCAATATCCTGTTTAAGGCGCTGACATTTCTATCCGGTGCCGAGGCAGCCGGTCTTGTGGTTGGGGCGAGTGTGCCAATTGTTTTGACCAGTCGCGCCAACAGCGAAAAGGCGCGTGTTGCCTCCTGCGCCATGGCGCTTTTGTTCAACGAGAATGATTTGCGGCAAAGGTAGATTGATACCGAATTGTAAATAGGATTTGCGGCGGCCTTTTTCTTCTCCCCTTGTGGGAGAAGGTGGGCATCGCAAAGCGATGAACGGATGAGGGGTAGTTGAATTTTTTACACCCCTCACCCAACTACGTCCAAGGTTTAGCTTCGCTTAACCGGTCTTCGTATCCCTCTCCCTCAAGGGGAGAGGAAAGAACCCGGCAAACGGACGGGCGGCCGGAGGGCCGGGCGGAATACTTAAATCACGAATGCTTGTCGATGAAGTCCAGCACCACGGGGCGGATGTTATTGCGCCATGCACCACCACTGAAAATACCGTAATGGCCTGCTTCCGGCTCCAGATGTTGGGCTTTTTGCTTTTTGCTCAATCCGCTCAATAATCCGAGGGCGGCAACGCATTGGCCGGGGGCCGAAATATCATCATGGCCGCCCTCTATGGTGATGACCGCCGTTTTGGTGATCTTGGCAAAATCAACCTTGCGGCCTTCAACTTCAAAGCGGTTATCGGCAATTTCGCGGTTTTTGAAAATACGTTCGACGGTTGATAAATAAAACTCGGCGGTCATATCCATCACCGCAAGATATTCATCATAAAAGCGATTATGGCGATCATTGTCGGCGGCCTCCCCATTGGCAACCGCAACAATTTGATCGAGAAATGCCTTGGAATGGGTCTCCGGTTTCATTGCCATGAAAGAGGCCAGTTGGGCGGCACCTGGATAGACCTTGCGGCCAACGCCTGGATATGTGGCGCCGACGGTCTGGATAACGCTGTTCTCCAGCTGGCCCATGGTAACGCGGTTGCCGAAATCTGTCACATCGGTGGCATTGGCATCCGGGTCTATTGGCCCGCCAATGAGTGTAAGGGTTTTGGGTTGATGCTCGGCATTGTCTTCGGCAAGCAAAGCGGTTGCGGCAAGCGCCAGCGGTGCCGGCTGGCAAACGGCAATAACATTGGTGTCTTTGCCAAGGATTTTTAGAAATTCAAGCAGGTAAAGCGTGAAATCCTCTATATCGAATTTACCTTTTGAAACCGGCACTTCACGGGCATTGCGCCATTGGGTCACAAAGACCTCGCAATCGGGCAAAAGGCTGATGACAGTTTTACGAACCAGTGTTGCATAATGGCCTGACATCGGGGCGATCAACAATACGCGGCGTTTTTTGGGCTTTGCCCGTCCAACCTTGAAATGAATGAGCTTGCCAAATGGCTTGTCTATGAGCGTTTCAATCTTAACCACATATTCGCAATGGTCGGATACGACGCTGTCGATGCCCCAATCGGGTTTCGATGCGACTTTTTCAAAGGCTCGCTCGGTCACTTCGCCCCAGGCGGCAAAGGTTGCGGGCAACGGGTTTGGCGCAAGGGCAAAAACCGGGTTTCGCCAAAAAGCCTGTGCTGTTGCACCCATCCACTTGTTGGATTGGCGAAGGCTTTCGAAATAGTCATAATTAAAGGGAGATTGCATCATTTTCTGCATTGCCTATCTGAATTGGGAGCTCGAAAGGGTGTTATAAATGAGTGTTAAGGGCCATAATGCATATAGTAGCGCCAAAGGAAACTACAAATCATGCCGCATGAACCAACTACCAGCGATGATAATAGCGTAAATTTAAGCAATAATTTAAAACGGCTGGAAGAATTGACCAATCGGCTGGTTGCTGCTGTTGCTGGAAAAGAGCCGCAAAAGGGCGAATTGCAAGGGCCGGATGCGGCACTTTATTCGAAAGCTGCATCCGCATGGATGGGTGAAGCCATGCGGGATCCATCGAAATTGATTGAGCAGCAGGTTGGCTACTGGGGCGAAACGCTAAAATATTGGAGCGAGGCGCAGAATACATTACTTGCGGGTGAGGCCAAGCCGCCGGTTGAAAACAAGGAAATGTCGCAGGATCGGCGATTTAAGAATCCGCTTTGGGAAAACCATCCCTATTTCCGACAAGCAAAGCAGCAATATTTGCTGAATGTCGAGATGATGGAAAATTCCATTCACGGGCTGGATGGCCTTTCAGACAAAGAACAGCGCCAGGTGGATTTTTTCAGCCGTCAGATACTTGATCTTTATTCACCGGCAAACTTTTTGGCAACCAATCCGGACGCGTTGGAAAAGGCTGTGGAAACGGAGGGCCAATCGCTGATTGACGGGTTGGAAAACCTGGTGCGCGACCTGGAGGCCAATCAGGGTGAACTTGCGGTAACGCTTGCTGACCCGGATGCATTTGAGGTGGGAGTTAATATAGCCACCACGCCGGGCTCTGTGGTTTTTCAAAACCGGATGTTTCAGCTGATACAATATAAGCCAACAACCGAAAAAGTGCAGGCGATACCGCTGATTATTTTTCCGCCGTGGATCAACAAATTTTATATTCTCGACCTGAAAGAGAAAAACAGCCTGATTAAATATGCGGTTGATCAGGGTTTTACCGTGTTCATCGTATCGTGGGTTAATCCGGATGAAAGCTTTCGCGATGTGGGTTTTGATACTTACGTTGAAGACGGGCTTTTTAAAGCGGTTGAGGTGGTGAAGGAAATCACCAGTGAAAAGCAGGTCAATGTGATCGGCTATTGCATTGCCGGAACGCTTCTCACCATTGGGCTTGCCCATATGGCCAAAAAGGGTGACGACAGCATTAAATGCGCCACCTATTTTACTGCGATGACCGATTTTGAGGATTCCGGTGATCTGGGCGTTTTTATAGACGACGGATTTTTGGCCGGGATTGAGCGCGAGGTCGAAGAGAAGGGCTATCTCAGTCACTTTTTTATGTCGCGAACATTTTCTTATTTGCGTGCCAACGATCTGGTTTATGGCCCGGCTATTCGTTCCTATATGATGGGCGAAGCTCCGCCGGCGTTGGATCTGCTTTACTGGAATAGCGATTCGACCAATCTGCCGGCAAAAATGGCGCGGGAATATTTGTCCGGTCTTTACCGCGATAATAAATTATCATCGGGCGAATTTGAGATATTGGGCGAACGGCTCGATATGGCGGCGATTAAAACGCCGCTTTGTGTGATTGCAACAAAATCCGACCATATCGCGCCGTGGAAATCTTCTTTTAAGGGGCTGAACAAAACCAACGGAACAAAGAAGTTTATACTGGCGCAGTCGGGGCATATTGCCGGCATTGTTAACCCGGCCAAGGGGGGTAAATATGGTCATTGGACAAACAAGGCTTCTGTAAGCGATCTTGATAAATGGTTTAAGGATGCTGATTTTCATGAGCAGTCCTGGTGGGATGATTGGGCCTTGTGGCTGAAGCGGCGCTCGGGTAAGAAAATTTTACCAAGGGAGGCTGGTTCAAAAAAATATCCTGTGCTGGAGGCGGCACCGGGCTCCTTTGTGAAGGCGAAAGCGAAATAGATTAAGGCGGAGTTTTTCCACGTGATTGAATTTTATCCACCTGTATCCACAGGCGAATGGGTGCAGGTAAGCGGTGCGGCGTTTACAATTTTGGTCGGGCTTATTTTGTTGCTGGCGCCGGGCATGTTTTTGCGTATTTCGGGGCAGGCTGGCGAATCGGTTGAACGATCGGCGAAGATTGTGTTGCGATCGCACCTTTCTGGCCTCTGTTTAGGGCTTGGCGTGGCTGTGTTGCTGCTGCAACAGCCGCTTTTATATTTGGCTTTGGGGATAAGTTGGGGTTTTTTGGCCTTAAGCCAAATAATTTCCATAATCGTCGATCGAGATTTTTCTATATCCGGTTTTATCCTGTTGATTGCAAAGTCCAGTATTGCAGCGGTGTTGATACTGTCAGTGCTTGGATATTTCGATTAATACGCGGTCGATTCTGACAATCCGCCGGTGGAATTGGAGTAATATCCAAAAAACTGCGACATCCTGACCAAAAGCATGCGAGACTACATATTGCGGTGTGAAAAATCATGTGCTAGGTGAGGCGCGGTTTCGATGGTTTAAGATGATCGTACCAATGAACTATTCAACAGGCCCGCTTAATGATGAAGGATGAACCTTCGCCAGGTCGGTGCCATTGCTCGAGAAGACTAATACGTGGCTCAATCCGCTAATCTTGTTTCCGGAGTTGCTGAACGCTATGCGTCAGCTTTGTTCGATCTTGCTTTGGCAGAAAAGAAGCTTGCCGATACGGAAAAAGATTTGATGCGGTTCGGTGAATTGCTGAACGGCAGCGAGGATCTTTCGCGTCTTGTGGCATCTCCGGCATTTTCAGCTGGCGAACAGCTGGATGCGATTTCTGCTATTTTGGACAAGGCAAAAATTTCCGGTCTTGTGGGTAATTTTATCAAGGTTGTTACCGATAATCGTCGTTTGTTTGTTATTCCCGGCATTCTGCAAGGGTTTAGCCAATTGATGGCTGATCATCGTGGCGAAGTTACTGCCGACGTTACCGTTGCGCAGGAACTGAGCGCCAAGCAAACCAAAGAATTGAAAGCAGCGTTAAAAAGCGTTGTTGGCAAAGACGTTGCAATTAATGCAATTGTCGACCCGTCGGTAATCGGCGGCATGATTGTAAAAATCGGCTCACGCCAGATTGATACAACACTAAAAACCAAACTCTCTTCCCTGAAGCTCGCACTTAAAGAGGTCGGCTAATGGACATTCGTGCTGCGGAAATTTCCGCAATTCTGAAAGACCAGATAAAAAATTTCGGTAAGGAGGCTCAGGTCTCCGAAGTAGGACAAGTGCTTTCCGTCGGTGACGGTATTGCGCGCGTATATGGACTTGATCAGGTTCAGGCCGGTGAAATGGTCGAATTCCCAGGTGGAATTCGTGGCATGGCGCTGAACCTTGAAGCTGACAATGTCGGTGTCGTTATCTTTGGTAATGACCGCGGTATTAAAGAAGGCGATACGGTCAAACGTACAGGTGCCATCGTGGAAGTACCGGTTGGCAAGGAATTGCTTGGCCGTGTTGTTGACGCGCTTGGTAACCCGATTGATGGTAAAGGCCCGATTAAAACAAAAACCCGTTCACGGGTGGATGTTAAAGCGCCGGGTATTATCCCGCGTAAATCGGTGCATGAGCCTATGTCGACCGGCTTGAAGGCGATTGATGCGCTCATTCCTGTTGGCCGTGGCCAGCGCGAATTGATCATTGGTGACCGTCAAACCGGCAAGACAGCGATCATTCTTGATACGATTTTGAACCAGAAACCTATCCACGACAGTGGTGCGGAAGGCGATAAGCTTTACTGCATCTACGTGGCTATCGGGCAAAAACGTTCAACTGTTGCGCAGTTTGTGAAGGTTCTCGAAGAGCGCGGTGCGCTTGAATATTCGATCATTGTTGCGGCTACCGCGTCTGATCCTGCTCCTATGCAATATCTGGCGCCGTTTACCGGTTGTGCAATGGGTGAATATTTCCGTGATAACTCCATGCATGCTTTGATCGGTTATGATGATCTGTCGAAACAGGCTGTTTCTTATCGCCAGATGTCATTGTTGCTTCGCCGCCCACCTGGACGTGAAGCTTATCCTGGTGATGTTTTCTATCTTCACTCCCGCTTGCTGGAGCGTTCAGCGAAACTGAATGAAGACAATGGCGGTGGTTCATTAACCGCGCTGCCAGTGATTGAAACACAAGGCAATGACGTTTCGGCGTTTATTCCAACTAACGTGATTTCAATTACCGATGGTCAGATATTCCTTGAAACCGATTTGTTCTTCCAGGGCATTCGTCCTGCGGTGAACGTTGGCTTGTCTGTGTCTCGTGTGGGATCTGCGGCGCAGGTTAAGGCGATGAAACAGGTTGCTGGATCAATTAAGGGTGAGCTTGCTCAATATCGTGAAATGGCTGCGTTTGCGCAGTTTGGTTCCGACCTTGATGCCTCGACCCAGCGGTTGCTTAATCGTGGTGCCCGTTTGACCGAATTGTTGAAACAACCACAATTCTCACCTTTGAAAACCGAAGAGCAGGTTGCTGTTATCTTTGCCGGTGTGAACGGTTATCTCGATGACATTGAAGTCAATCAGGTTGGTGCGTTCGAAAAAGGGCTGCTTTCCAGCCTTCGTACAGACCATGCTGATCTTTTGAACACCATTCGTGATGATGCGGCTATCAGTGATGAGACGAAAGAAAATCTCACCGCTGCTATCGATGCATTTGCAAAAGGCTTTGCTTAACTTCACGGAAATGTTGAAACAGGAAGTGCCTGATGGCAAGTCTTAAAGACCTAAGAAATCGGATTGCCTCCGTTAAGGCGACGCAGAAAATCACCAAGGCCATGCAAATGGTTGCGGCGGCGAAGCTGCGTCGCGCTCAGGAAGCGGCAGAGGCGGCACGCCCGTATTCTCAACGTATGGATAAAGTGCTGGCGAATATTTCGGCAGCAATGGATGGTCAGGATGGTGCGCCACCTTTGATGGTCGGCACCGGAAAAGACGACGTTCATCTTTTGATCGTTGCAACTGCTGAACGCGGATTGTGCGGTGGGTTTAACTCATCAATTGCCCGTAAAGCGCGCGAATTTGCCCGTGAGCTTCTGGCCAAGAACAAAAAAGTCAAAATTCTGTGCATCGGCAAAAAAGGCCGGGATTCTTTGCGAATGGAATTTGGTGAATTGATTTTTGATCTGATCGACATTCGTGAGATCAAAAAGATGGCATTTTCTGATGCTGACAAGATCGGCAGGAAGGTTCTGGGCCTGTTTAGCGATGGCGAGTTTGACGTGGCAACTTTGTTCTATTCGGAATTTGAGTCCATCATCAGTCAGGTTCCACAGGCGCAACAGATAATTCCACCTCAAATTCAGAGCCGCGAAGAAACGGATGCATCTGTTTCCTATGATTATGAGCCGGATGAAACTGAAATATTGGAAGACCTGTTGCCGCGCAATGTTTCGGTGCAGATTTTCCGTGCGCTGTTGGAAAATGGCGCTTCTGAACAGGGTGCGCGTATGTCTGCTATGGACAATGCGACCCGTAATGCTGGTGATATGATCGATAAACTGTCTATTTCCTATAATAGACAACGTCAGGCACAGATCACCAATGAATTGATTGAAATTATCTCGGGCGCTGAAGCGCTCTAGTATATGTGAGGGTATAATTATGGCGAAAGCTGCAACCACTGCGAAAAAAGCACCTGCCAAGAAGGCAGCGTCTAAAACGGCTTCTGGTACCGTCACCCAGGTGATTGGCGCGGTTGTCGATGTGCAATTTACAGGTAGTCTTCCAGACATCTTGAACGCGCTTGAAACGGACAATAATGGCAACCGCCTTGTTCTTGAAGTCGCGCAACATCTTGGTGAAAACACGGTTCGCACCATTGCGATGGATGCGACCGAAGGGCTTGTTCGCGGGCAGAGCGTTACTGATACCGGCGAACCTATTATGGTGCCGGTTGGTGATGAAACGCTTGGTCGTATCATGAACGTGATTGGTGAGCCGGTTGATGAAGTTGGTCCTATGAAGACCACCATGAAACGCGCAATTCACCAGGACGCTCCTGATTATCTGGATCAATCCACAGAAGCAGAAATTCTGGTAACCGGTATTAAGGTTGTTGATCTGCTGGCCCCCTATGCCAAGGGTGGCA
>JAJRQF010000076.1 GCA_024280375.1 Alphaproteobacteria bacterium
CGGCCCTGCGCATTGGCATTATTGACCGGATAAATGGAGGATGTGACAACAAGCGTAAATGCAACGAATATACCAAGAAGCTTATTCTTCAATTGACAATGTCCCTTTGACTGGTTGAATACCTGTTGTTTAGACGATGGTTGCACCCTAACACAACTCAATTGAAGTTCATTTGGGCGTGGATACGACCCAATTCAATATGAATAAGGTAACAAAATGGCCGCATCTTTTCATTCCGGCAAGCCGAAGGCAGCCATTCGCAGCAATGTGGAGCCGTTTCATGCAATGGATATTCTGGCGATGGCCAATGCATTTGCTCAAGAAGGCAGGGATATTATCTCGCTCTGTGTCGGCCAGCCGGGTGCGCCTGCACCGGATACGGCGTTGGAGGCTGCAAGATCAGCATTGCAGGGCGGCAGGTTGGGATATACCGATGCGGCCGGTATTCAGCCCTTTCGCCGCCGGGTGGCCGAACATTATAATGAGCAATACGCAATAGAATTGTCACCAGAAAGGGTGTTTGCCACAACCGGATCTTCCGCTGGTTTCAATCTGGCTTTTCTGGCGGCATTTGATGCCGGTGACCGGGTGGCGATAGCAACACCGGGCTATCCCGCTTATCGCAATATCATGCGCGCACTGGCAATTGAGCCGGTTGAAATCGAGACTGACGAGAAAACCCGCTGGGCGCTGACCGCAGATCAAATACGCGAGGCGCACGCATCATCTCCCTTAAAAGGCGTGTTGATTGCCAGTCCTGCCAACCCAAGCGGCACGATGATGAAACCGGAAGCATTGAAGGAAATCGTCGAGATATGTGAGGAACTAGGTCTCTGGTTGATTTCTGATGAGATTTATCATGGCCTGACCTATGGCGATGCAACCGGGCTTGAGGAGGAAACCGCCCTTCGATACAGCGATCATGTCATCATCATCAATTCATTTTCCAAATATTATTGCATGACCGGTTGGCGCATTGGCTGGATGATTGTGCCGCAAATCCTGTTGCGGCCTATCGAGCGGATTGCCCAAAGCATGTATATTTCGCCGCCGGAATTGTCGCAGATTGCAGCAATTGCTGCCTTTGATGGCAAACAGCAATTGCAGCAGGTGAAAGCCGGATATGCTGAAAACCGCACTTTGATGCTGGACGCGCTGCCAAAGCTCGGCTTCACCAACATCCTGCCGATTGATGGGGCGTTCTATGCCTATGCATCAGTTGAAAATTTCACCGATGATTCCATGGAATTTGCCAAGCGTGTGTTGCGCGAAACCGGTGTCGCCATTACTCCGGGGCTGGATTTTGACCCCGTGCGAGGCCCGAACTACATTCGCTTTTCCTTTGCTGGCACCAAATCAGATATTGAAATCGCGATTGAACGATTGGGCAATTGGAGTGGATTAAAGTAACTCGGATTGCGCTATTTTATAGAATATTTCCCTCGGCCAGTCTGCACCACGCGGCCCTGCTTTACCAGTTTTCGCAAACTGCGATAGACCGCCTCATGGGTGAGGCTAATTTCAGCCGCAAGCGCAATAACATCGCCTTTTAACATATCATCGCTTAGGGCCGAAAATACGCGTTCTGGCGCGCTTTTGATCGCCATGATTTCCAGTTTGCTGCGATAAACCTGATTTTGACGGGCTAAATGTTTGATCATTGCAATTGCAAAATTGGGATCGTTTTGCAGGTGTTCCAAAACATGTTTCCGGTCGATCTCGATTAAGGTGCTGTCACCCGTCGCAACCGCATCGCAATGGTAAAAATCAGAAAACAGCGAGGCTTCTGCAAATGTTTCGCCCTTGACCGCATTATGAACCAGCAGTAATTCCCCGGTTTGAGTGGCACGCCGTAATTCAATATATCCTTCTTCCACGTAAAAAAGCCCACCGGTTTTCTGGTCCTGGTGAAAAAGATGCTGGCCTTTTTCCAAAGACAAATGGCGCATCGCATTTGTGGGGGTAGCCTGGAACAGATCTGGAAGCATATTTTTTTCACTTATGATTGAAATCATATCTACTAGGGTGTGAATATGGCATTGTCGGCATCAGGTAAATCCCCCATGTAATATTTGGAAAGAAGAATTATGGCAGAATTTTCTACCCTTAAACTGACTGCGGCATTTGTGGCTTTGCTGGCAATGCAAGGCACATCTTTTGCCCAAACCAAGATGCAACATCAATCGGGCATGGACCATAGCAAAATGATGCAGCAGGGCGCGGCTAAGCTGCCAGTAGCAAGCGAGCCGGGGCAGGGTGGATTTGCAGCAATTGCCGAAATCGTTGCCCTGTTAAGCGCTGACCCTAAAACAGATTGGAGCAAGGTCGATATTACAGCACTTCGCGAACATCTGGTCGATATGAATGAGCTTACTTTATATGCAAGTGCTACCAGTACCGCCTCGGATACCAGCGTGATTTTTACGGTTTCCGCCGAGGGGCGAGCACTAAAGGCTGTTCATAATATGGTGCCTGCCCATGCGGGCGTGCTTTCAAACTCTACCAACTGGAATGTTAAGGCTGAGGTGACGGATACAGGGGCCATTATGACTGTAAATTCAGAAAATCCGAAGGAATTGCAAAAGATCAAGGCGCTCGGCTTTTTTGGGATAATGGCAACCGGCGCCCATCATCAAGCCCATCATGTGCTGATGGCTGCGGGTGGTGCAAATATTCACGGAAACTGATTTACCGATAGTGATCGGCTGATTGCCTTATTCGATGTCTTCCACAATCTTGTCTTCGCCCGTCACCTGATGGGCAAG
>JAJRQF010000077.1 GCA_024280375.1 Alphaproteobacteria bacterium
AAATAACTTTAAGTTAGTACATTATAAGGTTTCCGATTGGTAACCTAAAGTAACTTCACATTGCTAAAGGACAGCGCATGGTCTTGCCGGTTAGAAAGAACAAAAGCCCGAACACTCCCCATGAGTGTCCGCTGTCGCAATGTATGGCTATTTTAGGCGGGGCATGGACGCCTAATGTTTTGTGGTATCTCAGCGGTGGTCCGCGGCGCTTTTCTGAATTGCAAATTGATATTCCGCCGGTTTCGGCCAAAGTGTTGACCACAAGATTGCGCGATCTTGAAAGCAAAGGTGTGGTGTCGCGAAACGTCAAGCCAACCTCCCCGCCATCGGTGGAATATGCACTCACCGATCTTGGCCAGGAACTGATTCCGGTGATTGAGGCAATTGTTGAGGTCGGGCACAAGATCAAGCTGCGGACGGAGTAACGCATTATTGGTCACAGATTTCTCGTGTTACCGGATGGGGCAGGCGGACCCCAATTATATCAGCGGGAGGCAAAGAATGTTATTGCAGGGTTTTGAGCAGAGGGGACAGCTGCTTTTCATATCGCTTCCATGATTGAATGGAATCTCTGTAAATCGGTTGACGAACCTGCACCGAACTCGCTGTAGTGACGGGGCGGACTGTTTTGTAAAATTTTAAGCAGGCTTCATCCCATTCCAGACCGCAATGGGCCAACAATGCTCTGGATTGCTCCTCCTGATCACCCACAATATCTTCGTACTGGATGTCATAGATGTGACCGGGCATCACGGTGTGCCAGTGATCCATCAATTCAAGATAAAGGTTGTAATATTGCCCCAATTCAATCTGGTCATGAGAAAATTCGTTTCCTTCACTTGTAAAAAGGCTTTTGAATATGGATAGACAGGTGTCCTGAGGGCTGCGTCGGCAATGTATAATTCTGGCATTTGGAAGTATCAGTTTTATTATTCCGATGTGCATAAAATTATAGGGCATTTTATCAGTTACAAATGCGGAATCTGTGAATTTCTCTCTGATTGAAAGAATGTACTTGTCTCCTAAATGCGAAAATATTTCGCTACTTACGTGATCAAGTCTGTCGGGATACTTAACTTTGTCGAACGAGGAGGTGACTGCATCGCTAAGAACATTCAATTCGCCACCTGCATGCACGTTGGGATGGCTGGCCAGAATCTGCTCTACCAATGTAGTGCCTGAACGAGGCATGCCAAGAATGAAAATGGGTGTTTTGTTGGCGCATCCCGCAGCTCGATTCCTGGCAAACAGAGCGTCATCGAAGGCTGTTTTTAAACTTCTGACATGTTTTTCTGTCTGCTCAATTTCGAAATTGAATGTCTTTCGTTTTATCGAGTTTCCTTCAACGAAATACTCAAACGCTTTTTCATATTGATGCAAGTCCTCAAAGGCCTTGCCCAAACCGAATGCCAAATTCATCTTCTGCTCATCCGTTGTATCGGGTTGGAGAAATATTTTTTCCATATTCCGGATGTCATCGTCGTATTTGGAATGTTTTTTTACAGCCGTGAGGTGGCGATGCGCTGCGGCAAAACCGGGTTTGATGTCGATGGCACTGCGAAAGTAATCGGCAGCTTCGTTTAGATGCCCAAGGTCTTGGAGAGTGGTTCCCAGATTGTTGTGGGCTTCGGCGTAATTTGGATTAATGTCTATGGAATTGCGATAAGAATCAACAGCTTGTTCCAAGTGACCCGATGCTCTCAGTGTGTTTGCCAGATTGTTGTGAGCCTCGGCATAATTTGGATTTAACTCTATGGCTTTACGATAACTGACTATAGCCTCATCCAAGCGACCGGTATCCTGCAGAGCTGCTCCAAGATTGTTGTGGATTTCAGCGTAATTGGGGTTGATGTCGATGGCTTTGACCAAATAATCGACAGCTTTTTCTGGTTGCCCTGACATTTTCAATGCGTCTCCCAGATTGTTGAGTGCATTGACGTTACCGGGTTTGATTTGGATGGATTTAAAGATAAGCTCCACAGCGTCTTCGTATTTTCCAACCTGAAGAGAAATTGTACCAATTAAGTGCAGGGCATCTGGTTGATTGGGATCGGTTTGCAGTATTTGTCGATAGATGCCTTCAGCTTTGCTCAGGTCGCCTGCGCTGTGATAACGTACTGCGGTGTCTAGGGCGAGTAGTGTGCTTTGGTTTTGCTGGGAATCGAGTTTTCCGCCTCCGGGTTTCCTGGCCAGATATTTTTTATTTTCCTTCCTGGTTATTTTCTGTTGACGACGTTTTTCTGCTCTATTCATTTAATCATTTTTCCACAAAGTACTATTTAATCTTTGCCACAATACTCAAACACGTTCGGTATTGGTACCGATTTCTCCCTTGAGAAAAATTTCAACCGGACTACGGTCTTTGTAGAACACCTGAGGAATATTTCAGGTGAGTTGTCTGTTGTTCGGACAGAGTATCATTTCTCCATTGGTCAGGAAACTATCAGGGTCATGCAATTTAAGTATGGGATATACAAAAGGCTTTCATAGCTGGTTTCTTCAAATTTACCCTGTAAATGCACTTAGCTTCTCAATATCTATCTGATAGCTGCATTCGTCTTCCATCGCCGTAAACCCGATGCGGCGATAAAATGCCTGACCACGGATATTGTGGTTGTCGACACTCAGGCGCACAAAGGCTGCGCCGCTCGCGCGTGCAATGCTGGCAAGTTCAGTTAAAAGTTGCTCGCCCAGCCCGCCCCCACGCTGGCTTTGGGCGACATATAAATCGAGCACGAAAACCCCCGGTCGGCCGTTCCAGGTGGAAAATATCGGAAAATAGGTGCACATGCCGACGGCTTCTCCGTCACATTCGGCAATCAGGGCATTGAAAGCTGCGTTTTCGCCAAATCCGTATTTTAACA
>JAJRQF010000078.1 GCA_024280375.1 Alphaproteobacteria bacterium
CAGATGTTGTGCATGAACAAACCCTCCTCCCGGTAGTTTATGCCTCATCTGTTCCCCTCCGAAGGGATAGATCCAATAGATCTCCCTTCTGAACTCAACCGGACCCTAGTGGTCCGGTTTTTTTTGCCTAAATTTTGGCGAAACCCTAAAGCTTGTCTCCCAAAAGTGGGAACCGGTTTTGGGGATAAAGACATGCGACAACAAGAGAAAACGCATATTGCGTGGGCAAATACTATACCGCTTTAAATTTTAACTTACCCAGCAAAACGGCCACCCCAATATTTGGAGCAGCCGTAAAACTCACAAATCAAAAGCTACGGTTTTATTTAACCGGGCAGCTATTGTCAGACATATAATCATGCACTTTGATAGCACCCGATAAAATATCAGCTTTGGCCTTTTCAACCGTGGCCTTCATTTCATCGTTCACCAGCTCAGCGTTATATTTGTCCAACGCATACCCAACCCCGTCTTCGCTAAGGCCGAGCACATTGATGCCATTGGTCCATTTGTCATTTTTCGCATCCATAAAGGCGTTATATACGGCAATATCGACCCGCTTCAACATGGATGTCAGCATCTTTCCCGGGTGCAGATAGTTCTGGTTGGCATCGACCCCAATGCCAAGCTTGCCTGCATCTACAGCCGCCTGCAACGCACCAAGACCGGATGCACCGGCGGCTCCGAAAATCACATCGGCACCGCGTTGCATTTGCGCTTTGGCAATTTCTGAAGCTTTGATCGGGTCATTCCACGCGGCCGGGGTGGCGCCGATCATGGTTTGCAAAACTTTCCCGTCCGGGTTTTGATATTTCACCCCCTGGGCGAAACCACAGGCAAATTTGCGAACCAACGGAATATCCATGCCACCGACAAATCCCATCACGCCGGTTTTGGAAGCCATGGCCGCCATGATGCCCACAAGAAACGTACCCTCATGTTCCTTATAAACAACCGAACGCACATTTGGCGCACCGACAACCATGTCGATAATGGCAAAATTGGTTTTTGGAAATTCTTTGGCCACCTTGGAAAGAGCTTCCGCCGCATCGAAGCCAATTGCAATGACCGGATTGGCACCATCACGGGCAAAGCGGCGAAACGCCTGTTCACGCTGGGCAGCATTTTGAATTTCAAAACCACGGTATTTAATCCCGGTTTCCTTAGAAAATCGTTCCGCCCCATCCCATGCGGATTGGTTGAATGATTTGTCAAACTTGCCGCCAAGTGCAAACACAATGGCCGGCGAAACCTCTGCTGCAATCGCCGACGTAAAGGTGATCACCGCTGTCAGCATTCCCAATACAAATTGTCTCATGATATATATTCTCTCCCTGTTTAGTTTTTTCACCCCCAAAACCTCGCAAATTATTGAAAGGCGCGACTGTTTTGCCACGAAGCACTGAATTTTCCAACCTATAACAATCGTTTCTTTGTCAAAGCCATTTTTTCTCCCTCTCCCAACCGATACCTACTGCCACCGTACTGTCAGCATGCTGATTTATATCCAATTTTCCGCTTTCATCCCGCAGCCTGTTCGGTCATATTGGCCGCATGACATCGAGTTCAAAAAAATCAGGCTTTGGTGAAGCGCCGCAGCCACCGCTAAGCGGTGAGCCACTCGCGGGCTCGGTCTCTGATTGGGCAAATGATATTGCCAAAGAAGCAGGGCCGATAGGCGAAACACCTGACAAGGACGCGCCCGCGCAGACTAGGGCAAAGCGCCAACTCAAATCGCACGTAGAGCCGCATAGCGGTGACGCGCAAGATTTGGGTCTCAAAAAGAGCGATAAAGCGAGCGAAGAGCGAGCCGGTCGGGCAGACCGCCCCCGCGGAGCCGATGCGCCAGCATCCGGCGTGAGCGACTCAGCAACCGAAGAGGTTGCCGGCGCTAATGCGCCGCCCCCACGGAGCCGTGACGAAGTCGCTGGCGTGAGCGTTAAAAAAAGCCCAAAACAACCGCCAAAGCGAGACAGCAAAAAAGCCACTCGCACCGCACGAGGAACGTCTACCGGTGCAGCGGCCTCTGCAAAAGAACGCGCGGCGTCCGGTTTAAATCCTGTATCCGGTCTGGAAATCTCGCTGGAAGAGGCCGGAACACTTTCCGCCTCCGGCGTCACTGCCACAGTTGATGCTCTATCGCAATTGATTGAATTTGGCCGTGAGGAAATGAAGGGCGATATATGGATACCGCATCGTCCACTGCGGCCAGAAAAAGATGAGGGCGGCATTCCATTTCGGGTGGTATCTGAATTTGAACCCAAGGGCGACCAGCCAACCGCAATTGCTGAGCTTGTGGCTGGGTTGAATGGAACGCAGTTCAAATCGCACGTAGAACCGCAAAGTGGTGATGCGCAAGATTTGAACAATTTAGAAAAGCTACCTGTTTCGCGGGTTGATCCGGCTGTGCCGGGCCCTGCAACGGCGCGGCCTGACCGGCCGGACACCTCTTCGGTGTCTGTTCCAAGCATCTCAGCAACCGAAGAGGTTGCCGCGAAGCGCCCCCGCGGAGCCGATGCGAAAGCATCTGGTGCGAGCGATAACAATTCGCAAGATTTGAACAATTTAGAAAAGCTACCTGTTTCGCGGGCTGATCCGGCTGTGCCGGGCCATTCTACCCCACCCGACCCTTCGGGCCACCCTCCCCACAAGGGGGAGGGAAACAAGGCAGCAAGCGCTGGCGTGAGCGATAACAAAATTGAAGTCTCCCCCTACGTGGCAGCGCAAGCTCTGGCCAATGGACAGAGTACCGGCGCGCGAACGGGCATCGACCCGGATGGGTCGATGAATGCCAGCGAGTTTACGAGCCAAGCAACCGAAGAGGTTGCCGGCGCTAATGCGCCGCCCCCGCGGAGCCGTGACGAAGTCGCTGGCGTGAGCGAAATAATAGCCAACGAAGTTGGCGAAAGAACGCAGGTTCTTCATGCTAAATCGCACGTAGAGCGAAGCGATGCGCAAGATTTTGCTCAACAAATACCCGAAAGAACGCAGGTTCTTTTGGGCGTTACCGGTTCCGGCAAAACCTTCACCATGGCCAAGGTGATCGAGGAAACCCAGCGCCCTGCCCTGATTTTAGCACCCAACAAGACGCTTGCCGCCCAGCTTTATGGCGAGATGAAATCCTTTTTTCCCGACAATGCGGTGGAATATTTCGTCTCCTATTATGACTATTACCAGCCGGAAGCCTATGTGGCGCGGTCAGACACCTATATCGAGAAGGAATCGTCGGTAAACGAGCAGATCGACCGCATGCGCCATTCGGCCACCCGATCTCTGTTGGAGCGCGATGACGTGATTATCGTCGCCTCGGTGTCGTGCATTTACGGCATTGGTTCAGTCGAAACCTATACGGCCATGACCTTCAAAATGGAGATCGGCGATACGCTCGACCAACGCGCCCTCTTGGCCGATCTGGTGGCGCAACAATATCGCCGTCGTGATGCGGATTTCCAGCGTGGCTCTTTCCGGGTTCGCGGCGATACGATTGAAATTTTCCCGGCTCACCTTGAGGACCGCGCCTGGCGTATTTCGCTATTTGGCGACGAAATCGAGACAATTACCGAATTTGACCCGCTAACGGGCCAAAAAACCGACTCCCTTAAATCAGTGAAAATCTATGCCAACTCGCACTATGTGACCCCGCGCCCAACGCTTAATCAGGCCTCGAAGCAGATCAAAGCAGAACTGCGACACCGGCTGGAAGAATTGAACAATGCCGGGCGGCTGCTCGAAGCTCAACGGTTGGAACAGCGCACAAGGTTTGATCTGGAAATGATCGAGGCCACCGGTGCCTGTGCCGGCATCGAGAACTATTCACGCTATCTGACGGGCCGCAAACCGGGCGAGCCACCGCCAACACTGTTTGAATATTTGCCCGACAATGCGCTGGTGTTTGCGGATGAAAGCCACGTAACCATTCCACAACTTGGTGGCATGTATCGGGGTGACTTTCGCCGTAAGGCAACCTTGGCCGAATATGGTTTTCGTCTGCCGAGCTGCATGGATAATCGCCCCTTGCGGTTTGAGGAATGGGACGCCATGCGCCCGCAAACTATTTGCGTTTCCGCCACACCTTCTGCCTGGGAGTTGGAAGAGGCTGGCGGCGTGTTTGCCGAACAGATAATCCGCCCAACCGGCCTTATTGATCCGCCGGTAGAAATTCGCCCGGCAAAAAATCAGGTCGATGATCTGATGGACGAGGTCAAGCAGGTGGCGAAGCAAGGCTACCGATCGCTGGTAACCGTGCTGACCAAACGCATGGCCGAAGATCTGACCGAATATTTGCACGAGCACGATGTGCGGGTACGCTATATGCATTCTGACATCGATACGCTGGAGCGTATTGAAATCATTCGTGATTTACGCCTTGGTACTTTCGATGTGCTGATCGGTATTAACCTGTTGCGTGAAGGGCTGGATATTCCTGAATGCGCATTGGTTGCAATTCTTGATGCGGACAAGGAGGGCTTTTTGCGCTCCGAAACCTCACTTGTGCAAACCATCGGCCGCGCCGCGCGAAATGTCGATGGCAAGGTGGTGCTTTATGCCGACCGGATTACCGGTTCGATGGAACGCGCGATGGCCGAAACCGATCGCCGCCGCGAAAAGCAGCAGGCCTATAATCTCGAACACGGCATCACGCCGGAATCGATCAAGAAAAGCATCGGCGATATTATGGGCAGCGCCTATGAGGGCGACCATGTGACCGCTGATATTTCCGACTTTGCCGAAGGTGGTCTGGTCGGCAATAATCTCGCCGCTCATCTGGAAAGCCTGGAGAAACAAATGCGCGATGCGGCAGCCGATCTTGATTTTGAAAATGCTGCCCGCCTGCGCGATGAGATCAAGCGCCTGCAGGAAACCGAACTGCTGATTGCCAACGACCCTATGGCCCGCGATGTCGGCATTGGCAATACGCAGGAGAAGCGCAGGAAAACGGCCGTGAGAGCTAAGGCTGGCCGGAAAGCTCCCCCCTCCGTGGCAGCGCAAGCTCCGGCCAAAGGACGGAGTGCAGGCGCGCGAACGGGCGTTGACCCGGATGGGTCGACGAAAGCCAATAAGAAAGATTCTACAACCAAGAACGCCACGCTTTTCCGCAAAAACACGCTCGATGAAATGACGGTTGGGCGAACTGAAAAACCAGTACTCAAATCGCACGTTAAGCGAAGCGAAGCGCAAGATTTGAGCAAAAAGAGTGGCCGAGGTCGACGGAGAAAATCAGGCCGACCGGGTCAATAAGCAAACCGTTCGAAATTTATTGCGACAAATAATATGGCCTTGTGCCACAAAGCAATATAACGCAGGGACCCTTCGACAAGCTCAGGATGAGGGTGTAGAGGGTCTCCATCCCGTGGCCGCGCAAACGCATGCGCGAACGGGCCCAGCGGAATACCCATCGGCGCATATGGAAGAAGTGAATACAACCAATTGACGCGTTAAGAATATTCAATAATCCAGCGCACCTATTTTCGATTTCAGAAGCTGTCTGTAATTATCGGCCTCTTCAATACCGGGCCAGAGTCTTCCAATCAAAATGAAAGACTCTGGGACTTTGTACTGTATTAGAAGCGCAGTTTAACCCCGGCAAGTGCCCCATACTGATTGGAATCGCCAAAGTTTGTAAGCGATGTGCCAACCGTACCCTGACCATATAGAGAAACATGGCCACCATTCGCGAAGCTGCCAACATCAACCGAACCACCGACACCGATCTCGCCGGTCCATTCGTCTGGCCTGCTGTTGAAATTAACACCTGTTACAGTGACCCGGCTTTCACCGGAAAATTTCGAATAGACATTAGCCAGTGCATAGATTGTTGATTGGCTACCCCCACTCGAGCCCCACGCGCCTTTATGCTCAATTCGTGCGCCCAAACGGCCAGTAAAACTGCTCTCATCACCCAAACTTATAAGCTCACCATTAGGTCCGGTGAAATTATCAAAATTGATTGAAGATGTCATCAACTGTGCTTGTGGTGTCAGGATCCAGCCATTTCCCACTTCAAAACCCTTACCAACCTCAATGCTGAACGCCACACCACGTCCACTATTGTTGTTAATCAGAGCACCGTTTGCCACATTGTTCAAATCACTGGTGAACCAGGTTGCTTGTGCCTGGCCATCCACATAAAAACCACTGTTAGCGAACCATGTAGCGCTAAAGCCAAACCCATAGCTCTCGGTGTTAATAGAGCCATTACCGGTGGCTGAGGTCACATCGGTGTTTGCACCACCCAGACTGGTATTAATGCCAAGGAAAAGTTGCCCCGCACTATTGATCGGAAGTTGACTGTCAATTCCCACATGCAGTGCCCAACGGTTTGTATCAAAACTGGAACCAGTTCTAGAAACAGAGGAAGCTACCGTAGATTTAGAACCTTCAATTCTGCCCCAGATAAATGGTTTTTCAGTAGCAGAAGTATCATTGTCAAACTGGGCAAATTCTTTGCGTTTCTTGGTAGCGGGTGCATAGCCCAGCGCTGCACTGGTTGATGATCCACTGCCGACACTCTTTCGATTGGCTGTACGCTGTTGCAGCGATGACAATTGATTGAGATTGGACAAAACCTGAGGATAAGCCTCATAGGTTGGCGTCGCCGGGTTAAAGCCCGTCTGCCGCAGGAACCAGTCAGCACCGATCTGGCTTAAATCATATGCAAAGGCACCGGAAACCGGGTTGCCAAGAGCAAAGCCACCGGCGCTCGACGTACCGGTAACATCAACCACCAGAATATTTGCGCCATTGGCGCTGGTAGGCGAAAGGTAATTGGCCGTAATTGTGGTAGCGCCACCGGTGGCATTACCAGCCACTGCCAGCACATCGGATTTGTTGGTGGCAAGATTAACATCAACTGCAAGCGTACCAGTACCAGAATAGTTGCCGCTAACTTCAACACGGTCGTTAGCAACGCCATTTCGAGCACTGATCGTGCCATTGTTTATCACATTGGCAGTAATCATCAGCGTGCCGCCGGTGGCAGAAAGTGTGCCGCCCGCGCTGGTCATCAATTCGCCAGTCGTCACCATATTATCGCTAAACGATATAGTAGAACCGGCACCAATAACCACTTTCTCAAAATTCATCACATTGGCACCAGTTACGGCACCGCTGGAACCGGCAAAAGTAAGAGTATCGATGAAAGTATCAGCGGGAGACATGTCATCGCCACCGTCAAACAATGTAACTCCGGAAAAATCACCCCCGGCAAAAATCAGATTATCACTGCCATCACCAAGATTTATTGTGCCTAAAACTGAAGCGCCGGTATTAACCGTGGTGGTAGAATCGCCAGCATCGTTGGAAATAGCATCTCCGGAGGTCGCAGAAACCACAGCGCCTGAATTCAGCGTAAGTGTCGTCATGCCCGTAGCACCGGTAATTGTTTTGATACCAAAAAATCCAGCAACACCACCCGTGGTTACACCACTGACATTGATTACAATTGGCGAGGTCGGAGTGCTGCGCGCTTCAATACCATCTTCCATGGAAGTTATCGTGCCACCAGCATTAATTGTCAGCGGTCCGTTACCGTCCTGATCGGCATTGATACCATCTTCTTCTGCGATGATAGAGGAACTGGCGCCTGTGGTGATGGATATAAAGCCGGAGCCCGGGGTATTATCAGCTTCAATACCAAAATCATTTGCGATAATCTTACCATTAGCCACAATCGTCGTTGTGCCGCCGGGGCTCGATAAATCGGTTTCGATACCTTCAAACCGCGCCTTAATATTCGAATCTACTCCCGCCATAACAATGATGTTGCCCGTACCGCTTTTATCGATATCTATGCCATCGCTGTCACCATCCAGTCGCCCATTTATAATAACCGTCAGATCGCCAACACCATCAGAGTCTGCATTAATCGCATCATCATCACCACTGGTGATAACGCCGGTCGCACCGACGATTATTGTCACCGCACCACTGGTGGCGCTATCATCAAAGTCAATGCCCTCTTCATCTTCCGCGTTTATAGTGCCGTTGATAATGATCATGGATGTACCGGAGCCGTTATTGTCGGCATTAATACCTTCCTCATCAGCTGTAATGACAGAACCGGCATTCACCGTAATCGACAGATTTGTGGCACTTGCGGCGTTGGTCGCTTCAATACCCACATCACTATTGCCGGTAACCCTGCCGGAAGTTACAATCGTCAAAGCACCGGTACCATTATTGTTGATATCGAGACCATCGGAAGAACCTGTTATGATCGTCGAGGCATTATTATCAATGAAGCTGATACCAACATCCGCGCCTGCGTTGGTTAGGAGAATCCCGTCGCCGGGGG
This sequence comes from Alphaproteobacteria bacterium, assembly GCA_024280375.1. GTDB lineage: Bacteria > Pseudomonadota > Alphaproteobacteria > Rhizobiales > Rhizobiaceae > SZUA-100. The sequence goes on from JAJRQF010000078.1 coordinate 8,294, forward strand.
CAATCACGCTAAATGGCGCTGTGGTGGTAACGACGAGATCGCCGCCGGGGGCAGAAGCAGGTGTTAGGGTCACCACATCCACACCGGAACAAGCAAAAATGCCAGACCCGGGCGCTGTTTCTGCGCAAACTGCATAAGCAGAAGTGGAAGATAAAGTTAACGGCACCGCCGCCGCCAATATTAAAGCGGCACTCCGCGTTGAAATAGCTCCGCCCGACACAGAGGAACGCAAGAAATTTGCAATTCGACCAAATGATTTTGAAACGTCACCAGTGTCAGCCGCATTCGCAACTAACCTGCAATTAAAATTTGTCATAAAACCCGCCTTCAAACAATGTGTAAGCCCACACACAAAAAGCGTATCGGGATTCAATAACTTTGCAAGCAATTAACTTGAAATTAACTATTTTTCCTCTCATTTTGGCCATAATTTATTAGATTCGTCATCTGATATGACATTATTGCAACAAATTGAACGCAATAATTCTTATTAATACATACTCATCACAATTAATCATGACCGGCGGCTATATCCAAATACACGTCTGCTAAAGTTTCAAGACAGGGCAATGGTTATTGCCGAAATTACAATCAATATTGCAGCAATTATAATATAAATGTCAGAGGTCTCAGTGAATAATATTAATCCAAGATATATCCGCATGAATGAGTGTTATATAGTTAATTCTAGTGATAACGCAGGCCTCTCCCAGCTTAAGCGCCAAGACAACAGCCATTGTAAGCGGCAGATGGGCCAATAACCAGATCGCACGACATGGCGAAACACACCCTCCCCTTGCCGCCGTCATTCATGCTTCCTATCTGTATCGCAACGATCACACCTCCCAAGGGTCCAAGACTATGTCCAACCAGATAACCTGCTCCGCCTGCGCGGCAATCAACCGGGTTCCCGACGACAAACCGGCCAATGCGGCCAAGTGCGGCAAGTGCAAAACCCCGCTCTTTTCTGGCAAACCGGTTGAGTTGACCGATGCAAATTTCGCCCGTTTCATTGCCAAAAATTCCGTTCCAGTCGTGGTGGATTTCTGGGCCGAATGGTGCGGCCCGTGCAAAATGATGGGGCCGGAATTTGCCAAGGCGGCGGGCAATCTGGAACCCAACTACAGACTTGCCAAACTGGACACGGAAAAGGCGCAAAAAACCGCCGCCCAATATGCAATCCGCTCTATTCCGATGTTGATGATGTTTAAAGACGGTAAAATGATCGCCCAGCAACCCGGCGCCATGCAGGCCAGCCAGATTGAAGCCTGGGTGAAGGCCAACAGTTAGGCTGCGTCCCCCACACCCTATTTTCATACAAATAAGCCCTTCCCGGCCTGCCGGAAAGGGTATTGCTTTATTCTCAACACGACTAAAATTTATAGTTCAGCCCGATTTTAATCATATCAACGCTGTTCTGAAAGCCATAGAGCTCGTTATTATTGGTATATCCACGATATTCAGGAAATTCCATATGCAAAAATTCAAGCTTGGTTGAAATCCGCTCGCTCAGCGCATATTCAACCCCGATGCCCGCAACCCAACCCGTGTGAACACCCGTATTGTAGGTGTTTTGCGTCGCATCATTATCCCCCAAAATATACTCATCGGTTTCCATGAAGGCCAGACCGCCGGTCGCAAACACCATAAAGTCATCAATAACATAGCCAATACGTGGCCGCACCGTGCCCCACATCCCGCCATAGCGGCTTTTCCATATATGGCCATCCCACATATTTTGACGATCGGCAGCACTGATATCCATAAAGCCAATATCGGCTTCAATACCCACGACAATATTATCAGCCAATTGATGATTATAACCAAAGTTCAACGAGAACATGAACCCGGATGGGTCAATGGTTTCAGGTGTGAGATGGTTGTTACCGGCCCGGTTATAGAAGGTGTTGGATTCCCCCCAGCCACCGCCAATGCTGATACCGCCATAAACACCATTCCATCGCTCTTCAAAACTGGCAGGTTTTTTGAGCGGCGTCGTCCCGTCAGCCTGCGCGATAGTTGATCCACTGATAGCCAGTAAAAAGGTCAGCCCCAGAAGGCACATGGCACCAATGCCGCGCTGCACAATATGAGCCGATTTGATTTCGATTAGTGATAAGAACACCCCCGTATTCCGCCCCATTACATAATTAAAGTTACAACGCATTGCGCATCTCCTTGTTAGTAATGGTTATGTTGCTGCAAGAAATGGCCAGACCACACCTGCAGAACGTCGGTTGTTCCAATCAATTCAGACGAAAATCAGGAGAATTAGCGGCGACAAAGCGACAATCGCCCCAGCGCCATAACAATGCATATCCTAAGGTAAGATATAAAGCGTGAAAATAGACATAAGCCATTGTTAAAAAACAATCATTACAAATATGTTGCTACATTTCAAACGGTGTTAAACGGAGAGTTTGAGAAACTATTTCCAGCGCCACACAGGCAAGCCGACATGTTGGGTTATAGTTTTGAGCGTTAAGCAAATATCGGGCTCAGACTATGGTCCGATGAATTCTCAGACCAAAACCCGAAAATTGATCAGACCATCTATCCTTATCTTGAAATTTGCAGTGGAGTAACAATCCTTTTGTACTCAAACGAAAAACAAAAGAGAGATTGAAATATGACCCCTGCAAAATTCATCCGGCCAGCCACAATAGCCCTTTGCGCGCTCGGTTTAACGGCAACCCTTATTCAGGTAAATACAGCTGATGCACGCCGCAACAATCGTCCCGAAATCATTGGCCTGATAGATGGCAAGGTGTTTGTAACCCGTGTTGCCAATATCCGTGGACGCGATATAACCGACAAGGCTGCGCGCGCTGCCGCAAAAAAAGCCGCCAAAGCTGCTCGGGACCTGGGACGCGCCAGAATTAAAGCATCTCGCCAACGCCCATAACCGCTTGTGCATGAAAATAAACTCGACTTTCACCTAACGCAGAACCCTTGCTAAATTGATGCCGGGGTTTTGTTTTTCAAGACGAACTCGCGATCAGCAATGGCAAAAAATCCAGTTCTCAAAACAGCAGCTTTATTCATAGCAGCCCACGCGGCCATATTCCCGGGCTTTGCCCGCGCAGGCGAGAACAAGGCAATTCATAGTCGGGCTGCGCCAGCACTCACCGGTAAAACCACAAATTCGCTTTCAGGCACAATTGAATTTGGCCTGTTAAACATTGCTGAGAACTGGCGGAAAATTAATCGCCCGCAATATTTACTTACCAATGCCGATATTGTTTTTCGCCTGCCCAACCAGAGCATCAACGCTCCGGCTTTCGAAATTGCGATCGAGGCAGATACCAATGGCTATTTGAAATTTGGTCGTTTTGCCTCTTCAAAACTGGCAATTACCGGTGGACCACAATTCATCGTCAAGGATTTCGGACCGGTGCAATGGATCAGCCCCTACCTGGAATATGACTGGGCCCGTGCCGGCAATTATTCACTTTATCAAAGCTACGGCATCGGCACCGGATTTGGTGGATATTTTGGCGCTGATAACAATGCGTCTTGGGCGATTGATACCGATATTCTTTATCGGGCTTACCAAAACTCGGTCATTGCCCCCTTTGCAACAGAAAACTCCGGCCCGAATTATTATCTGAAAGGCGAAATCTCATTGCCTATGGCAACCAATCTGGATTTTAATCTTGAGGTGCAATTCGAGCGTCAATGGGCAAAATACCGGGAAAACTCATTTATAGAAGTAACATCAAGCACCCAGCTCGTGCACAGTTTTAAAACCCCGATTAACAGGACCGCATGGTCCAGCTTGTCAATATCAGGAAATATCAAATTGCGCCGTTATGATCAGCCCAGTCCGTTTATAGACCCCACCCGGCGCGAAGAAGATCTCGATCTAAACCTATCAGCAAAACTCAGCCTTGCAATAGCTGGACCATTATCGGCAACTTTTGAGGTTAGCCAACGCTGGGGCCGTTCCTCCATTGTCGGTTACGGTTCAAATGATACGTCAATTCAAACCGGCATTACCTTGCGATTCTAATGTTCCGCTATTTTGAAAATGAACTGACCACTAAACACGGCCTTCCCTGCCTCACCCACTTCACAATTGTTCAATTAAGCCTGAGTGACACAAATTATGACTAAATTCGCCTATATATAGTTTCAATACCCACGATGAAAGGAAACTCCCATGAAACTCGCAAGTCTAATTTCTGCAGGTATAATCGCTGCTATAATGTTGCCCGCATCTTCAATCGCTGCCAGCATACCTTCTGGCGCACGCGCATCAGATGTGGAACATTTAAACCGCATTTTCAGCCAGCACGTATTTTTTGGCCGTCGTTTCGACAAGCGTCTTCGTGCTGCAACCGGAAATCCCAATATTGTGGTTTTCGACCACCGTTTGCGCCTTGAGGATGGCTCGCAATGCAGCTACATCACCTATCGCGGTAAACGCGCCATCGTGTGTGATTAGGTCTGGCCCCAAGTTCAGCCCCAGGTTCAGGTTTGGGGTTAAAACCTGCCGTCAAGAACGATAGTTGGGCAAAGCCTTTTTTGCCCCGAATACTGTGAGAGGCATCAATTGCAAAATTGCACACGCGCAGTGTCAATCGCACAGCCACTATTCCACCGGCAGTGCGTCCATTTCAGGCTCTGTATTGGCAATCGCCGCAACATATTTCAGTAACGCATTGCGCACATGATTACGGCCCGCATTGGGCGGCCACATCGCATAGATGCCGATTGGGGGGGCCTGCCATTCGGGCAGCACCTCGACCAGCCGGCCCGCATCTATTGCCTCGTGCACAAAGAAGTCCGGCAACATCATCACCCCAAGCCCCTCCTCCGCCATACGCCGCACCGCAAACCCGGAATCAAGCGAAATACGATGTGGGACCCGAACCAGCTGCCCGTGCCTGTTCGTCACCGGATTATCAGCCTTGGGTGTCAGCACAATTTCCGTCTGAACACCGGCTAGATCAATCAGCTGCATTTTTTCCAGATCCTTCGGCCGCTTAACAATATCATGCGTCGCCAGATAATCGGCGCTAGCGCACAGCATTAAACGCCCATCGGCAAGCTTGCGCGCTATCATTGATGAATCTTCCAACAGACCAACCCGGAACCCCAGATCATAACCCTCTTCAACCAGGTTCGATCGCTTGTCGCTGAAACTAATGGAGATTTCCACTTTGGGATGTTGCTTTAAAAACGTTGCGATTCGGGTCACAAACCGCGCATATTGCAATATTGCCGGCGCGGTGATTTTCAAACTGCCCTTCAATTCCGGGCTTTGGCGATAAATAGCACCAAACCCTTCTTCGGCTGCCATCAACATATTTCGCGCTGACCCGGCCAATTGTTCGCCAGCCGCCGTTAGGCTGAGTTTGCGGGTGGTGCGATAAATCAATGGCGTATCAAGATGTGCCTCCAGCATGGTCACATGATGGCTGACCACGGATGCAGAAATACCCAATTGCTTTGATGCAGCGCGAAACGAGCCAAGTTCGGCGACTTTTGAAAATACCGCCAGCGCGCGTAAATGATTGAGCATTTCATTCCATCAAATAATCGAACAATGAAATCAAATAAAACCATCTTATGCGTTAAAATACAATGGGGCATATTCCTTCCAGACCAGCGACATGCGCTGCAACCGAAGGAGAAACCAGATGAAATTACTCAAACTAGCGTCCGCAACCATTGTCGCAATGGGGCTTGCAAGTGCCGCCGCATCTACGGCCAGCGCCGCAAGCACAAAGGAAATCGTTGCCAACGCCCTGAACGAGGTGATGATCAAAAAGAACATGGCTGTCATCGATACATATTTTGCCGAACCCTATATCCAGCACAATCAGCAGGTGCCAACCGGGCTTGCAGCTTTTAAGGGGCTCGCCGATCAGGCCATCGCCAAAAATCCTGCATTTAAATATAAGATGATCCGCCTATTCGCCGATGGTGATTTCGCAATTGCCCACGGAATTTACGAAGGTTTCGCCAAGGTGCCGCTGGTGGGCTTTGATGTTTTCCGGGTCAAAGACAGCAAAATTGTCGAGCATTGGGACAACCTTTCACCGGTCGTCGCCAATAATCCATCTGGCCACAGCCAGACCGATGGACCAACGAAAGCAACCGACCTCGACAAGACCGAGGCCAACAAGAAGCTGGTAAGCGAATTCGTCAATGTATTGGTAACCGGCGATTTCGCCAAGTTACCCGGCTTTTTTGATGGGGATAATTATGTGCAACACAATTCGCAAATTGCCGATGGCTTGAGCGGCCTTGGTGCCGGTCTGAAAGCGCTTGCCGATGCGGGCATCACCATGCGAATTACCAAAAACCACATGATCTATGGCGAAGGCAATTTCGTGCTGGCTGTTTCTGAAGGCGAGTTTGGCGGCAAACCGACAGCATTTTACGACCTCTTTCGGGTGCAAAACGGCAAAATTGCCGAGCATTGGGATGTGATTTCCACCATTTTAGCAGATGATAAATCAGCCAATAAGAATGGTAAATTCTAGAGCCTTCGCGCCAGATATACAATTATCAGCAAAGGCAAGAACAAGGGCATGGGTCGATTTATTCGGCCTGTGCCGCATTCTCGCCACAAATAAGCATCTTATGCGCGGCACGAAATTCAATCATGGAAAAACTTATTAAATGTCTGCGTTTATTCATAAATCATCTAAAATCATTAAAGCCGCAATTCTGGCATTCAGCGGATTAGCTATTTTATCTGCCACGCCGAGCTTCGCATCCCAACAGGGCAAAGCCTCGTGGTATGCCATGACCAGCCGCACCGCCAGCGGCGAACGCGCCAGCCCCAACACCATGACAGCCGCCCACCGCACCCTGCGCTTTGGCACCCATATCACGGTGACCAACCTGCGTAATGGTCGATCGGTAATCCTTTGCGTTAACGACCGTGGCCCGTTTATTCGCGGCCGGGTGGTTGATGTTACCAAAAAGGCTGCCCAAAAATTAGGTTTCCTGCGCGCCGGTTGGACCAATGTGCGGATTGACGTGACGGGAAAACGCACAAAATCCTGCGCTTAGGCGACAATCAAAACGCCCCCGGCCAGCAGAGTTCGTAAAGGCAATTTCCGAAATTATTCCCACCACAATTAAAATTGAACACCCTTGCCCTAGGGGTAGCAACAAGTTATCTGGCTGTTGTGGATTATTAATTTTACCAAATTGTCTGGAACAACAATAATGGATGCCATAGCGCCCGGTTCGCGGTTGGAAACAAAAAACACTACCTGCTGCACCGTCACACTGGAAGGTTTGGCAACCGCCGTGCCGCCAAATATGATGCCCCAGGAAGTCGTAAAAAACCTGGCGAGAGAAATGCTGGGCGATCGTTACGAGGATTTTGCCCGGCTATCTTCAATCATGCAGAATGCCGGGATCAAAAGCCGATATCTGGCGCAACCGGCTGCATGGTATGCTGAAAACCATGATTTTGGCGCCCGCAATGATGCTTATCTTGAGGTGGCGACTGCTCTGTTCAAGCAAGCCGCATTGAAGGCGTTGGAAGATGCCTCGATGGTGCCCGAAGACATTGATTATATCGTCACCGTATCATCTACCGGCATTGCCACGCCAACGCTGGATGCACGCGCCATGCAATAGATCGGATTTCGCTTGGATGTGCACCGGGTGCCGGTGTTCGGCCTTGGCTGTGCCGGCGGAGTGACTGGCCTGGCAATCGCCACAAAACTGGCACGCGCAGCCCCTGACACCAAAGTATTGATGGTAACAATAGAATTGTGTTCGCTTTCCTTCAACACCAACAATCCTTCCAAATCGGATTTTGTCGCAACCGTGCTGTTCGGCGATGGCGCAGCCGCCGTTTGTTTACGCTCTCATGCGGGCAGCAACGACAAGGGCATCACCATTGGCGAGGGAACCGAACACCTTTGGCGCGATACGCTCGACAATATGGGGTGGGATGTTAATGCAAACCGTCTGGGCGTGATCCTTGATCGTTCCATTCCCAAATTTACACGGGATAATTTGCGCAGCGTCGTTGATGAGGCGCTGGCGAAAGCCGGACTTGAAATCAATGATATTGACCGCTTTGTCTGTCATCCGGGCAGCGTCAAGGTCATTTCCGCAATTGAAAGCTGTCTTGAATTGAAAAGCGGCACGCTCGATCATGAAAACGCGATTATGAGCGATTACGGCAATATGTCTGCGCCAACGGTGCTGTTTGTTTTGCAGCGGGTATTGGCGGAACGAAAACCCGGTCAATATATGATGACTTCGCTCGGACCGGGCTTTACGGCCTCATTCTTACCGGTAAAAATTCATGACTGAGGCGATCTGGTTGTTGCTGTTTTTAACCCTGCAACGGCTGGCCGAATTGGTGATTGCCAGACACAACACCAAAAAGCTTTTAGCAAAGGGCGCGCGCGAAGTAGGGGCCGACCATTACATTTTCATGATCCTGTTGCATGGCAGCTGGCTGGTGCTGCTTTGGGTTTTGGGCACAGATAACGAGTTATCATATTTCTGGCTGGCAATATTTGCCGCCCTGCAATTGGGCAGGCTTTGGGTACTTGCCACACTGAAATCACGCTGGACCACCCGTATCCTGATTGTGGATGGAGAAACCCTGGTTACAGCCGGACCGTTCCGGTTTTTCAAACACCCCAATTATCTGGTTGTCATCGGCGAAATTGCCGTGGTCCCTCTGGCATTAGGCCTACCATGGCTGGCCTTGGCCTATTCCATCCTCAATGCATGGATGCTGTATGTGCGCATTGGCGTGGAAAACAAGGCGCTGGCGGGTGAGAGTTGAGTTGGTGGGTAGGGAAACGGACGCGAGGGTAGATGAGACGAGAAAAAATGAGGATAGGAGCAATCCGCTATTCTTCAATATGCCCCAAGTCACCGCGCTCAATATTTGAACCAAATAGTTCAAAGAATTTATCTTTAACCTTTTTTTCAACTCTCATAGACTTGAAAACTGGCCACTCAGTTAAATCCTCTTTACTTATATGATTGCCATTCACTGACAATGACATAACATGCACAAAGTCATCCACGTCACCCTTTATTGCGGAAACACACACCTTAAAGTCAAGCGTAGCAGCAGACCAGTCTTCTATATCAACGATTTCCAAATAATCTTCATCACCACGCATTTTTTTAGCATTCGCAAGATTTACTATGTGTCTTTTCCGAGTACCGTCATCCATACGCGCGCTTTTGTTACCAATAACAAATTCGATGATCCTTATCGATAGATCAAACTTTTCTTCCAAAATTAGATTATAGACAATATTAATTAGTGATTTTGAAGAGTCTTTTGCGCCTTCTGGGTCAACTTTATTCCAAACAACATAAAGTAGTTGTGCAGATATTTCTATTACTGTCTCAATTGATTCCCTCAAGTAAATTTTGTCTACTTTTAAATAGTCACCAATTTTCAAATTTCCTGTATCGAAGTTTACAGATTTACATTTTCTCAAATAATCAGATGTTACAACGCCGCCAACATGTGTAAACAAATTTCTCCTCTCACACAACTCTACAAACCTACCTTTTAATCGATCTTCAGGTTCAATTTTCATGCCAATTGTTTTTGAAAACCAATCAAGTTGCTCAGTATGGCTTTTTCTTAGTATTATACCTATTTCTTTTTCTTGCAATTCAGATTTAAGATCTTCTATTGTGTCACAGGAACCTATTTGTTCAAAGGTTATTGTTTTTTCACTACTAAATATTATGTTTGGGTTCTTGTTAATTACTATTTTAACCAAATTATATATAAAATAATCGTAAATTGTTATTAAGCCGACCACATAAATACTTGGAAATTGCCGAGAAATTGCACTTAAGTCTTCTGCTTTTTTAGCAATTTTATCGATTTGTGATGCATACTTGGTATCAAGTTTGGCTTTAACTACATCATTGTCTTCTTCAATTATTTCACCCTTATCTCTTATTAATTTCAAAGTATCACTCTTCAATGCAATTCCAGGAGTAATTAGTGAAAACGCAATTAGTGATGGAACTATTGAATAGAAAGAATTAAAATCCTTGAATATCTTTTGATTAAGTTCAAAAAAAGACAAATCTTGTGCATTTTTTGTAACTCCTTTTTTCTTACTTTTTGTTTTTTTCTCTACTTTGCCGTCCCACTCAAATATACCTTTATCTATAGAAAGTTTAAAACTACGTTCAAATATTTGGTCTGCTTTGAAAAACTTTGCATAAATATATTTTGTTTCCTTAGTCACTCATCCACCTCTTACAAATTCAGAAAGAATACTTTTTGTAAGTATATTATCAACTCCACCAGCAATTGAAAGGAACATAAATTAAACTCACAGCGTTTTATTTCCCCCTACGGCAGAAGATCAGCTCGAGTTAATCGAGCGGGATGGCTAAATATGCTAGCACCCTCCCCAACAACTCCCAATTAAATGGCTGTTGGGAAATTACCCGCAGCAGTTCATTTGTAAATTATATTAATAGATTCACTCCTAACGAAATGCAGATGAAAAATGAAAAGCTAATCGTTTTTCAACCAAAAACAGATGATGACATTCCATTTTAACAGCCCTATCCTTTGTCATCCTCGGGCTTGACCCGAGGACCCATACCGTGATCTCTCCAACAAAATGAGCCATGCCAATAGTCAAGTACAATCAAACTAATTAGCACACACTCAAATTCCCAACATGCGATACAAATCAGACCATTCCGGGTTCATTGCCTCAATCAACTCAATCTTCCATTTTCGATAATATTGTTTTATATTTTTCTCGCGCTGGATAGCGACTATCGCCTGATCGTACTCCTCATACCAAACCAGTCTTTTCACGCGATACTCTTTAGTAAATTTACTACCTCGACCTTCGCGGTGATCATATATACGTCCTTCAAGATCGCCTGTCATTCCGGTGTAGATCGTTCCGCCTTTGCGACTTGCGAGCATGTAAACATAGAAGGGCATTTGTGAATGAGATCACGGTATGGGTCCTCGGGTCAAGCCCGAGGATGACATATGAGAGTAGAGCAAAATTGGGGTAAAATTTATTCCCTCCAAAAAACTAAAGCGAATGCGGCATTCAGCCGGATGCCTCATCAACAAGCTCAAAACTTGAACGACAGTGCCCTTCAGTGCGCCACCAATTAGCTGGCATGGAAATTGACCATCTCAACATTCTCACACAGTTAAAAGCCCATTAACCACAATAGATTACGCATGGTAATGAAAGCCAATTAATATCGAGTACCCTGCCCGTGACCACAATATTTTCCAGACGCCATTTTTGTAAAATCTCTGCTTTTGGCGCGCTTGCCCTGCCAATGGGCTGCAATTCCAGTGCGCTGAAGTTTGAAGGTGTCGACACGATGACCACCGGCTCGGTTTCATCCGCCGTTAGGCGCCCGGCCATCAGCATTGATCCAAATATCAGCGGCTCTGCCAAAATGTATCGCGGTATGCAGGACGGCGAGTTTTTCATTCCGCCCGTGCCTTATGAAAAAATGGACCCGAAATATCGCCGCCAGCGCGTGGTCAACAAAACCGGCCTGCCGGTTGGAAGCGTGTTGATTGATACAAGACAGCATTTTGCATTTCTAGTGGTAAGTCCCGATGAAGCAGTGCGCTACGGTGTCGGCATCGGCAAAGCAGGTTTTGCCTGGTCGGGTTCCGCCGTGATTGGCCGCAAGGCGCGCTGGCCCACCTGGACCCCGCCATCGGAAATGATTGAGCGTAAACCAAAGCTCGCAGAATTTCGCACCGGAATGCCCGGCGGGGTCGACAACCCGCTCGGCGCACGCGCACTTTATCTGTATAAAGATGGCGTCGATACGCTCTATCGCCTGCACGGCTCGCCCGAATGGTGGTCGATTGGCAAATCCATGTCATCGGGCTGCATCCGGTTTTTAAACCAGGACATTATCGACCTGCACAGCCGCATTTCGCGCGGCTCTACCGTGGTGGTGGCTTGAGAGCGCGACATCAATTCAAATTGCACGTAGAGCCTAGTTCATGTTGCACGTTGAGCGAAGCGAAGCGCAAAACATGGACCTTAGGAAAAGTTATGCGCATAGCGCATTTTGCGTGAGTGGAATAGTCTTCAAATAAGAACAGTGTTTCCACCAGTTCGGATTTGATTTATCCGTCACCTTCGCCAAATATGATAGGGTGAGCATCAACCCATGTTGCACGTTAAATAAAGCGCTCACGCAAATGGCGTTGCCATTGCTCCGCCCCATTCGATAAACTCAGGAGGCGCTTCGCGCTTCACCTATCGGTTCAGTTGGAGCA
>JAJRQF010000079.1 GCA_024280375.1 Alphaproteobacteria bacterium
ATCGCGCAGCCCCGGTTATTCGGCGCTGACAAGTTTGGAATACGCCCTCCTTTGTTAGCCTGAAAACTCCAGGAAAACTGACAGAAATCTCGCTGCAAAGCGGTTGATTTCACGGGACATATAAAAAGCGGGTTTTTCAGCCCGCTTATGAATGGGCTTTTAGGCGGAATTTGGGTTTATGTCAAACAGGTATTTGAAGTGCTATCTTTGAAACTTATCCCCATTTCACTATCCATAATAGACTCCAGCCAACATCACTGCTCTTCCCTCAACGTCATGCCCGCGAAGGCGGGTATCCACGCACCCGTCAACAGTCTCAAAGTTAAATGGGGAATGCCATGCGCTGTTGGATTGAATTTGGTATATGAATGGAAGTTGTCGCAAACACCCGTGGATACCCGCCTGCGCGGGCATGACGGACGATAGGCATCGTGAAAGTTATTGGACGAAAATGGACGTAATGAGGATTGTCAGGAAAACATCACAAACCACCTTGTTTACAAACACCGCCTCCCCTTGCACTTTAATCCTACACTTGGCACTTTGGGTTTATGCGCCCGACCATATTAAATCCTCTGTTTGCCCCCCTCATCTCGCTTGATGGCGTTGGCCCGAAGCTTGAAAAATCTCTTGGCAAATTGCTTAAAGGGCCGGACGAACAGGCATGGGTTGGTGATTTGTTGTTTCACCTGCCAAATTCCATAATCGACCGCCGCAATCAACCCGGCATTGCCCTGGCACCGGAAGGGGCAATCGTCACACTGAAAGTGCGGGTCGACCGGCATCAGGCTTCACCGCGCGGCAATAATCGTGTGCCCTACCGGGTATTTGTGCATGATGATACGGGTGAATTGGCGCTGGTTTTCTTCCGCGCGCATGCCTCATGGCTGGAAAAACTTCTGCCCGAGGGTGAAACGCGTTTTGTTTCCGGTCGGGTCGAATGGTTCAATGGTCGCCCCAATATGGTGCACCCGGACCATGTGGTTTCCGTGGCTGAGTTTGATACAATGCCTTTGGTGGAGCCGGTTTATCCGCTAACGGCGGGCCTTTCCGGTAAAATTCTGCACAAGGCCATTCGAGCAGCCCTTGCAGCTCTGCCAGAATTGCCGGAATGGCAAAACCCGCAAGTGCTGGAAAAGCGCGACTGGCAATCCTTTGGCGATTGTCTCAACCGCATTCATGCGCCGCGCGATGAATTGGATATTGATCCGCTATCACCCGCATGGCAACGGCTTGCCTATGATGAATTGCTGGCCGGTCAGTTGGCGCTGGCGCTGGTGCGCAGCCAGATGAAAAAGGCCGCTGGCAAGGCTAGGCTTGCGACTGACGAGAAAACACGCGCCATTTTAGCTGCATTTCCCTATGAGCTGACCCAAAGCCAGAAGCAATCTGTTGAAGAAATTTTGAGCGATCTGGCCGAACCGGAACGTATGTTGCGGCTTTTGCAGGGTGATGTGGGCGCGGGCAAAACCATTGTCGCGCTGCTTGCGATGGCGGCATGTGTGGAAAGTGGCGCGCAGGCTGCCATGATGGCGCCGACCGAAATTCTAGCGCGTCAACATCTGGCCACCCTCACCCCGCTATGTGAAGCGGCAAATATGAGCATCGACATTTTGACCGGGCGCGAAAAAGGCAAGGAACGCGCCGCGATTTATGCACGGTTGGCCAGTGGCGAAACTGATATTCTGGTCGGCACCCATGCGGTTTTCCAATCAGGGGTTGAATTTCATAATCTTGGCCTTGGTATTATCGACGAGCAACATCGTTTTGGTGTGCATCAGCGGTTGGCGCTTTCGGCCAAGGGTGCAGATACGGATATTCTGGTGATGACCGCAACACCCATTCCGCGCACGCTGGTGCTGACTTTCTTTGGCGATATGGATGTCTCCAAACTGACCGAAAAGCCCGCCGGGCGGCAAAAAATCCAGACCAACGCGATTGCACTCGACCGGCTGGATCAGGTCGTTGAGCGCATAAGGGCAGCAATAGACAATGGCAAAAAGGTCTATTGGATTTGCCCATTGGTTGAAGAAAGCGAAGAACTGCCAATAACAGCCGCAGAAGATCGCCACAAAATGCTGCAACAAATCATCGGCGACAAGGTCGGACTGGTGCATGGGCGGTTGAAAAAAGACGAAAAAGACGCTGCCATGCAGGATTTTAAATCCGGCAAATCCCGGTTGCTGGTTGCAACCACAGTTATCGAGGTTGGCGTTGATGTGCCCGATGCCACCATCATGGTGATTGAACATGCCGAACGCTTTGGCCTTGCCCAATTGCACCAACTGCGCGGACGGGTTGGGCGTGGAAGCGAGCAATCCACCTGCCTGCTGCTTTATAAAGCCCCGCTTGGCGAGGTTGCCGAGGCGCGCATTCGAATTATGCGCGAAACCGAAGATGGTTTTTTGATTGCTGAGGAAGATTTGCGCCTGCGTGGTGAAGGCGAAATTCTTGGCACCAGACAATCCGGAACGCCGGGATTTTCCGTTGCCCGGTTGGAGGTTCACGGCGAATTGCTGGAAATGGCCCGCGATGATGCCCGCATGGTGATAGATCAGGGCTTTGACACAGAGCGCGGCCAGTCGCTGCGGGTGCTGCTATATTTATTCGGGCAGGACGAGGCGGTTAAACTATTACGCGCCGGGTGAGTTCCTATCCCGCCGCTCTCGCAAGCGCCAGAGGGAAACATTCCTCAAACAGATCAAGATCATCTGTTGTTCCGGCACTAACCCTGATGCAGCGGTCTTGCGGGGCAACACCCGGCATACGCACGAAAATTCCCTGCTTGCTGAGTTCCGCCAATACGACGCGGGCAAAATCACCATCCCGACCGCAATCAATCGCGACAAAATTTGCACCCGATGGCAGCGAAGTTAGTCCATTATCAGCGGCGATTTTGGCAATGCGTTTACGCGCTTCATCCACCTTGGCGATGGTTTGCACCAGCCATTGCTGGTCTCGTATCGCGGCGTTTGCGGCTTCAATGCCAAAGCAATTCATGCCGAAATGATTGCGGATTTTATCGAACGCCTGGATGAGTTCGGCGTGGCCGATGGCATAGCCAACGCGCGCACCGGCAAGACCATAGGCCTTGGAAAATGTGCGAAAGCGCAGCACTTGCTTATTCTCCAGATCAATGGACGGCGAAGTTCCCTGAGGGGCAAAATCCACATAGGCTTCATCCAGAAACAGGATTTTCTGATCCGGCAATTTGGCGATCATCTGATCTAGTTCGTCACCACTCCACCAGGTGCCCATCGGGTTATCCGGGTTGGCAATATAGATTACGCGGGCATCTTCTTTTTTGGCGAGATCAAGCAGCGCATCCGGGCTTTCATGATCATCAACAAAAGGTGCGGTAACAAGCCTGCCGCCCAGCCCTTTGATGTGATAATTGAAGGTCGGATAGGCCCCAAGCGAGGTGGCGACCGCAATATCAGGCTCGACAAATAGACGTGCCGCCACACCAAGCAGGCCGTCAATCCCCTCGCCTATGACAATATTTTCTTCCGGCACATTATGATGCGCGCTGATCGCCTGTTTGAGTTTCACAAAGCCCGGGTCAGTATATTTCCAGCAATGGGCGAGCTCCGCCTCAATCGCGGCATGGGCCTTGGGTGACGCGCCAAACACATTTTCATTGGCGCCAATGCGGGCGCGAAATGGAAAGCCATTAGTGCGTTCCTGCAATTCCGGGCCGACAAAAGGCACGGTCGAGGGCAGTGATTCAATCAACGGGGTGAATGGAAGTTTCATGGGCAGACAAACCTTGGATATTCAATCAATGACGGATAAAATTATTGATGCTTTTCCCAAATGAAAAACGGGGCTTTATTGGGCCTGACATTCAGTTGTGCGCGAAGTTCATTTTTAATGCCATCCGGCACCACAAAACCACCGGGCATTTGGCGTAAAAACTCAACAAAATCAGCACCAAACATCTTGTAATGATCTTCCTGCAAAAACTTTTCCAACCGCTCCGCATCAGTTTTTAAATGCTCGCCACCCTCTTCCGTCAAGCGCTTTTTATAAGGGCCTGGAACCGAAAAGATCATCCGTCCGCCCGGCTTCAATACACGGGCAAAGTCAATCAAATGGTCACCAAAATGACCGGGGATATGTTCCAGCACGTGGTTGTGTAATACCGCATCAAAATAACCGTTGGGAAATATCTTGAAATCCTTTGGAAAAAACAGTTTCAAACATTCCGCATGGGGATAACGCTCGGGCGACGCATCAGCACATATATATCCCGGGCCAATCACTTCATCCAATGCCGGTTGCAAGCAAGGTTCCGGTGCCAAATGCAGCACACGCAACGAATGTTCCTCTTCTTCCAAGGTGAAAAGATGATGTTCATAGACGGCAAATGCAATGCGATGGCGGGCCAAAGAGCCGCAATCCCGGCACAATTCTTTGGGCCGTCCGCGAAAGGCGGCAAAATCATCACTTCCACAAATATTACAGGTCAAACAGCACGCTCCAGTCTCTTGCAGGCAAATTCAGTAACCCAACTTTTTGTATCGGAAAAGAGCGATCGAATAAACACTAAACTGATTATATCTTTACACTGGGAGGGAATGCTTGTAGAACAAAATAAGAACATACAAATTTTTATTTTATAGAAACTTTGGAATTTTGTACAAGAACACTGTAATATCATGATTCGGATCAATTGAGGTTTTGCGGGTATATGAGCAACGTTGACGACCTATTTTCGGTGGAGAATAATGCCAGGCCAGCGGCAAGTCCGCCTGCTTCGGTTTCGGCATCCAAAAAGGCTGTCACCTCCAAAAGTGCGGGAAAACAGGCTGCGGCAACGGGCAAGGATACGGACTATAACGCTTCTGATATTGAGGTGCTTGAAGGTCTGGAACCAGTACGCCGTCGCCCGGGCATGTATATTGGTGGCACCGACCATAAAGCAATGCACCATTTGTTTGCTGAAGTTATTGATAATTCGATGGATGAAGCTGTGGCCGGTCATGCCAGTTGGATTGAAGTTGATCTCGACGAAGAAGGCTATTTAAGCGTCATCGACAATGGGCGCGGTATTCCGGTTGATCCGCATCCCAAATTTAATAATGTGTCCGCGCTAGAGGTTATTATGACCACCCTGCACGCGGGCGGTAAGTTTGATGGTGATGCCTATGAAACTTCAGGCGGTCTGCACGGTGTTGGCATTTCTGTGGTCAATGCGCTTTCCGATGATCTTATCGTTGAAGTGGCGAGAAATCGCCAATTATTCAGCCAGCGCTATTCCAAGGGATTGCCACAATCCGGGCTTGAGGCACTTGGCGAGGTTCATAATCGCCGCGGTACGAAAATTCGCTTTCATCCTGATCCAGAAATTTTTGGCAAGAATGCAAAATTTAATCCAGCCAGACTTTATAAAATGGCGCGGTCAAAAGCCTATCTCTTTGGTGGGGTGGAAATCCGCTGGTCATGCGCCCCTTCCCTGATTGGTGAAAACGACGACGTTGAAGAAAAAGCCGTATTTCACTTTCCCGGCGGTTTGCGCGATTATCTCGAAGCATCTTTGGGCAAGCAATATCAGGTTACCAAAGAGCCATTTGCCGGGAAATCCGCCAAGTCCAGCGGCCACGGGGCCGTCGAGTGGGCAATTTCCTGGTATGGTGACGATGGTTTCGTCAATTCCTATTGCAACACGGTGCCGACACCGGAAGGTGGAACCCACGAGGCGGGCTTGCGCATTGCGTTAACACGTGGGTTAAAGTCTTATGCGGAAATGCTTGGAAATAAAAGAGGTTCTGTCATTACAACTGACGACGTAATGACCTCTGCAGCGGCGATGATGTCGGTATTTATTCGCGAGCCGGAGTTCGTTGGCCAGACCAAAGACAAGCTGGCGACGGTGGAAGCACAACGAATTATTGAAAATGCCATTCGCGATCCGTTTGATCATTGGTTGGCGGCTTCACCGCAAGAGGCCAGCAAATTGCTCGACTGGGTGGTTGACCGGGCGGAAGAAAGGCTTCGCCGCCGCAAGGAAAAGGAAGTAAATCGCAAAACAGCATCACGCAAATTGCGACTACCGGGCAAACTAGCCGATTGTTCGCAAACGGCTGCCGGTGACACGGAAATTTTCATCGTCGAGGGCGACAGTGCTGGCGGTTCAGCCAAGCAGGCGCGCAACCGCAAAAACCAGGCGATTTTACCATTGCGCGGTAAAATCCTCAATGTGGCCAGCGCCAGCCGCGATAAGATGACACAAAGTCAGCAGATTTCAGATCTGATCCAGGCTCTAGGTAGCGGCACGAGGTCAAAATATCGAGATGACGATCTACGCTATGACCGGGTAATTATAATGACCGACGCAGATGTGGATGGCGCTCATATTGCCTCATTGTTGATCACATTTTTTTATCAGGAAATGCCGGAACTTATTAGCAATGGCCATTTGTATCTGGCGATCCCGCCCCTTTACAGAATTTCTCAAGGCGGCAAGACACTCTATGCGCGCGATGACGCGCATAAGGATGAGTTGCTAAAAAGTGATTTTGGCGGCAACAAGAAAATTGACATCGGCCGGTTTAAAGGCCTGGGTGAAATGATGCCCAAACAGCTCAAAGAGACAACTATGGACCCGGCCAAGCGTTCATTGTTGCGGGTGCAAATTACCGAGCCTGATGAAACGAGACTATCTGTTGATCAACTAATGGGCACCAAACCTGAAGCCCGATTTCGGTTTATTCAGGAAAATGCCCAGTTTGCTGATAGCAATCAGCTTGACGTCTGATGTATTCTAACCACTATTGTCAATATTTTGCCAATGGTACTGGCAACATGATTACGGCTTTGCTAGGCTTCTGAATAAAACTAAAAGTCAGGGAGCCAACATGAAAACTATTATTCGCCTAGTCACAGGTATTGGCATTGCAACCAGTATGATGCTCAGCAGCTTTGCTATTGCTCAGGAGAATGCGTTTTCTCTTGAACTCAATAGCGCAAGAGATAATGAAAATGGTTGCCGCCTCACATATGTGGCTAAAAACAAGACCGGTACGAAGCTGGATAAAACGTCATACGAGGTCGTTGTTTTTGACAAGGATGGCGGCGTATCGCAATTTTTGATCCTTGAGTTTGGAAAGTTGCCAATAAACAAAACCAAAGTTGTTCAATTTGAGTTGAATGGTCAAAAATGCGCTAACATATCCAGGTTGTTAATCAATGATGTTTCAGATTGCGAAGCCGGTGGCAAAGCGGTTCAGATTTGCCTAGATGCCCTGAAAACAAAGTCTCGCACCAGCATCGACTTTGGCACTTGATCATCGAATGATAGTGGATCAGGATGTTTGAAGAAATAACAAAGCAGTTAACATCGATCGGCGGCCCTGTGCTTGCAGTGCTGTTTCTGATTTCCTTGGTTGCAACCGCCACTACAATCTTCAAAATCCTGCAATTTATACGTATTGGGGTTGGCAGACACGCGGCTGCAAATGCGGCGCTAATGAAATGGAATATCGGGGAAAAAAAGCTAGCATATGACATCGCAGCAGGAAATTTCGCCCCGCTTTCAAGGGTTGCTGCACAAACCATGCATTCCCTCGGTCTTGCGCCAGAGCACCCAGAAATTGCCAAAGAACAGGCTGTACATGTGGCAAAAGAAATTTTGAACAAGCTTGCCGGGTATATGCGTATTCTTGAATCTGTTGTTCAGGCAGCACCAATGCTTGGATTGCTGGGTACGGTTCTTGGTATGATAGATGCTTTTGGTGAACTGGCCAAAGGCGATGGCGCCGTTGATCCATCGCAACTTGCCGGCGGCATATTTGTGGCGTTAAGCACTACTGCTCTTGGGTTGATTATCGCCATTCCGTTTTACTTTATTGCCAATTGGCTTGAATCTCGAATTGACGCGGAACGGGTTGCAATGGAGGCAACTATTTCGGCCATATTGTTCCACACGCAAACCGAAAAATATACCCCCACTCAAAAAACCGGGACATTAATCGGCCTATAGAAATTGATTCCGCGCAGGTGAAAAATGTCAGAACTGTTACCACAAAGACAATACCGCCGTAAAATTTCGCTTACACCGTTGGTTGATGTGATATTTTTGTTGCTGATATTTTTTATGCTGACCTCACAAATCGCTCCATTTTCAATCATTTCCCTGTCTACCGCAAAAATTGAAAAAGACATTGAGCAGATTAACATTCCTCAGGAAGCAGATATTGGGCCGACAAATTTTGGCGCGCTGATTAGCGTGATGAATGGCGGGGTGTCAATAAATGGCGAACGGGTTGCATACGAAAAAATTGATCAGGCATTAGCGCAGCTCCGGCTGGCTGGCATTACCGCTGCAATAATTTCGCCCAGATCAGCTTCATCCGTTCAAGATCTGATTACTGTACTGGAAGCGGTTAAACGAGCATCCTTTGAAACCATCAAAATTCGAAAGGCGAAAAATTGATGGTGGAATTTGATGATAGAATTGGATGTTTGGTATGATTGATAATATGCTTGCATCGAGAAAGACAACGCTCACTGCAGATTTTTCATTGGCTATTATCAATGTGGTTTTTCTTTTGTTGTTCTTTTTTATATTGACCGGTAGCGTTGTTCAACGCTCGGAAATGGAAGTTCGCGCGCCATTTACAAAAAATCTACCGCTGGAACGCCTGCCTCGGCCCTTAATCGTAATTTCACAAGACAGCGAATTATTCCTCGATGGGCTCCCAATCAAAGAGGACGACTTGATTTTCAAGATTTCCAATCGGCCAGATCAACCAAATACTGCAATTAAAAAACTAAACATATTGGCCGATGGCGCACTCTCAGCCAATTTATTTCTTAGTTTGGTCGAACGGCTGCGAAAGACCGGGTTACCCATCAAAATTGTGACAGTTAGAATTACCGTTAAAAAAGAGGAATAGAGAGATTAACGCAAACGATTTCATCAGCTGGATGTTATCGGCAGTGCTGGCAACTGGTTTGCACGGCGGATTTCTTTACGCCTATGCAAACCGGATTGATGAAACTCAAATGAGCGTCAGCAAAGCAGAGATCTCCCTACTTGATCTGCCATCCATTTCTGGAACAACAACAATTGACCCTAAACCTATGCAGAGGATTTCGCCAAAAGTCGCTGCCAGTTTTCAGCCTGCAA
The DNA here is from genome assembly GCA_024280375.1 of Alphaproteobacteria bacterium. Lineage (GTDB taxonomy): Bacteria > Pseudomonadota > Alphaproteobacteria > Rhizobiales > Rhizobiaceae > SZUA-100. Next base: position 9,134 of record JAJRQF010000079.1, read on the forward strand.
TCAACAATCGCGCCCAACGCCTTTCAAATTCAACCAAACAAACCCGCAAAGCCATTCCAAATACTGGCCGCGATCGGGCTGAAATTGCCAATATAGTGAACGAGTCTCAGGCGGCAAAATCAGTCCAACCTGATCGTTTTGTTCAGTCCAAAGATGTGCTTCCTTCAATAACGCAAGCAGTTTCGAATGCGTCCAAAAAAATTGCTGCCGTTATGAATGTAAGCAACCAACCGAGAACGGTCATCAATGAGCAGGCAGCAAAAATTATTGCCGACAATATAGTCATCCCAACAAAGCAACCAAACTCGGAATTATTGGAACCAAAGAGTGTTGAGGAATTTGTTACGCAAACTAACACAGCCCTACCTGTAAAGATTGCAAAGAATCAACGTGTTGCAAAACTATCGAGACAGAACCCACTAAAACAGCAGGACGCTAAATCGGTGAAACTGCTCAAAAATGTTCGCAATTCATCGGTCATTAAAGAAATGACTTCACGGACACAGGTTCCACCCAGGCCTTCGGTAGAGATTGCTAAGACCGGCAAAAAAACAAGCAAGGTTTATCAAAGATCCAATTCGATAATAACCAATCAGCCGGTAAAACCTTTAAGTGTATCCAGGAAGTCCCGTTTTAAAATTGTAAACAAAGCGATAGCGAAGCCTATTGACCGCCGGGCATCAACGCCTTCCAAAAGGAGGGTTCCTGTTGCAATTAGGCCAAGGCGCGATAATTCCTTAAAAAAGGCGGCCCGAGTTGCTAGAGTTATGGTCGAAAAATCTCTAGTGAAAATTGGCTCAATCAAGCCTATACGTCCAGTTGAATATAATGCCAAGTCTTCCAGAATATCGATGTCGGGTAATCAGGTGGCAATGATTGCCAGGCCAAACCAAATAAAGCGGGGACTGCGGCCCGCCCCCACCAAAAGGCAAGTAAATGATTTTGCAAAGGTGGTTCAATTCTTGAAATTTCATCAATCGGAAAACAGATGTTTTTTGGCTATGCCGTATGTTTCAAAATTGGAGCGTATGCAAATTATTGGGTTCTCCAACGAGACAAACAGTTGGCCGACATTTCAAAATGCAATTCGTGACAATACTAAATTTGATATACCCGGTCGATTGATCAGTATCAGCGATGCGCAATGTCAGGTTGTTGCATTTGCCCGGCAAAACAAATCATATCCTTCATTTTCGGTCTCAATGGATGTTGCAAAAAATGAAATTGTAAATGGCACCTTTGTTGCCGGTAAAATGTATATCAATGAAGGGCGTTATTTAAATTTGTATCTGGTGGATGATGAAGGTACTGCGATCAATATCAACCGGTTTGTAAAAATTGGAAAAAACATCTCAACTTTCAAGATGCAGGTGAATTTAACCAGCGGCGAGGTAAAAACATCTCAATTATTGCTGGCCATCGTCACAGACGAGTTGCTCGCAAGTACAATATTGCACGACCCAATTCCTGCCTCTCAATTACTTAAAGACATTCAAGATGAAACTACCACAAAGAACCTTAAATTGGATATGGCAATTTCGTCATTTTTGGTAAAATAGCGCCGAACTGGTCAGCCGCTTTGATTGGGTGATTAAACAGGAGCAACCTTTTGCACCCTCACCCGCCAAGTTTGAAATATTTAGCAACTGCGCCGACTTCGATATCGCCGGATTTTACGGACTTCAATATTCGCTGCAAAAGTTTGGATGCCAATTCGGGTTCGGACACCTGAATTTCTTGGATTTTCTTTCGACTTGATAAAGCCAATATCAACTGTGGAAGCGGATCGCGTGTTTCAAGATCAATCAGTTTTATATTGAATGAAGCAGTATCACCTTTGACCACCAGGAAATTTTCCAGATTATAAACCACACCGGCATTGTCGATTAGTAGCAGACTTACCACTCCATCTTTGATTTTGGCGAGATTCCCTTTTAGCGGCTGTCCACTGGTGACATTGGTACTGCTCAAACTCAATGTAGGCTTGATCATTTTGCTGGAGCGCACGGCTTGTAAAAATTCAACAACTGCACACTGTTCTTTGGCGATCAGCCGAGCCTGGATATCTGGTTCCATTCCGTGCTTTGCTTGAAATTCCTTATCCATTACTTCAAGCATGGTAACGTCGGTCGCAAAGCCTTCAATCTGAATTGACTTCTCAGAGATATCCATTGTTGAGGCGTAAAAACATTTTCCACCATCGAATTTGCTCAACCAATCGACCATTGCGACGGCCCTGTTCAACGGTCTGGTCGTTGGTTTATCAACGACTTCGGGTTCTACAGGCTTATCGGGCGTTACCGGCCGTTCAGGTGTTATTGGTTTTTCAACTAGCGGATCACTATTTTTTCCGCCGATAAACTCATCCAGCATGCCGGTTGTATAAGCACCACCTCCGATCGCTGCCATTACGACCACAAATAAACCAGCAATCAAACCTGTTCGGGATTTTTTTGGCGCTTCAACATATTCAGGTACTGGAGGCGAATAATGCGGAACGAAACTGCGTTCTGGCGATAATCCATCTGCTCCCGGGGCCCGGGATCCTTCAAAGGGATTTCCAATTCCAGATACCAGACTGGCAGCTGGCGGCTGACTGTATGCAGGCGGCGCACTGCGCATTGGTGGAATGGATGATGGAGCAATTACGGTTGCATTTGATGAATCTGCACCCACCAACGAAGATGGCGGCAGGCTTCGTACATCGGTCACTCGTGAGGTTTCGGGTGGGAATAACCAGTCAACCACAACAGCCATGCTTTCCGGGCGGTCGTCGGGGTCGGGCTGCAACATTGCATTTATCAGCGGTTGCACCGACGGATCTACCCAAGAAATATCAGGCACCACGCGGCGCTTTTCAATGACATCTACCTGGGAGCCACTCATATCAATGGATTCGCCCGCAAGTGCTGCGGCAAATACCAGGCCCAGGCTATAAATGTCAGAACGCTCGGTTACATCCCCATCAAAAAGGCCCAATTGTTCAGGCGATACATAATTGTATTTACCGGCAAATTTACCGCCCAACAATGTACCACCGCCAACGCCGGCCGCTTTGGCAATGCCAAAATCGATGATTTTGGCGCGCTTTTTGTTGTTTACATCAACCAGAATTATATTGTCCGGCGACAAGTCACGGTGAATAACGCCAGCCAGATGGGCCGCATTCAAACCGGATGCGACGCCAGCGACCATTTTACGGGTTTCGTTAACCGGCATCGGGCCTTCAAGCATTCTGTCCGCCACTGACTGGCCATCGACAAATTCCATGGCGAGATAGGGGCGCCCAACACCAGGATCAACGGTAAATACATGGTAGCGAACTATGGAATCATGTGAAAGATGATTTAGAACCGAGGCTTCTTTTCTAAACAACGCAAGTATGGTTTCATCTTTTGCAAATTCGGGCAAAACAATTTTAATGGCAACCACATCGCCAGTTTGTATATTGTGGCCACGATACACCTCGCCCATACCGCCCATAGCGATACGTTCGTCAATCTCGTAGATGCCGTTTAACTGCGTGCCGGGGGCAACGCCGTCAGACAGATCGACAAATGTTTTATCATCAGAGGACATGGTGCCGCATTAGCCCTTTCAAAGACCCAAAGTTGCTGTACCAGATGCCTTGTGGCATTTAACAACAACAACTGTAACATTATCGGTACCCCCTCTAGTCAAAGTCATATCCATCAACATGTCGCAACCCACTTTTGGGTGACGCCCATCAATTGCATCCAGAACTTCGTGATCTTCCACATGTGCAGTTAAGCCATCACTGCAAATGACGAATGTATCACCGGATTCAATTGTTCCCTGTTCAAGGTCTAACTGAGGTTCTTCTGTTACGCCGATTGCTCGGGTAATTACATTTTTTCTTGGCCAGTTCTCGGCCTCTTCTTCATTGATTAATCCCCGATCAAATAGCTCTTGAACTTCGGTATGGTCCTTCGAGAGCTGCTTCAGCTCGCCGCGACGAATCAGATATACCCGACTATCTCCCGACCATACACATGCATAGTGCCTGTCGTAAGTAAGTAATGATGCTAAAGTCGCGCCAATCATGCCGCCCTGGCGCTCTTCTGCGATTGAACGAATTTCGCTATTTGCTTTTGATATGCGATCTTGAAATCTTGCCAGCAGATCGCGGGCTGAAATTGGCGAGCCTATGGAGCCCGCGTGTTCGACAATCGCAGCTGATGCAATTTCACCTGCATCATGCCCGCCCATGCCATCAGCCACCAACCAGACGCCGTTTTCCTTATTTACGAAATAGCGATCTTCATTAAGTTCGCGCACGCATCCGGTATCGCTGGCAGCCCAGTAGTCAAATCTAAATGCGTGTTCACTCATCTATATATAGATACACGACAAATGCCGCGTCCTTTTCCAGCACTCCCTAATGGTATCTGTTTGGCAAATAAACACAAAAGATACAAGTATCGAAATAAAACATCCCTAATTTACGACAC
>JAJRQF010000080.1 GCA_024280375.1 Alphaproteobacteria bacterium
AGCCCTCCGGCTGGCCGCCCGTTCGCGGGCTGGCACATTGCTGGCCGCAATGCTTGCCCTGCCACGGAGGGAATTTATCGTAACGTACCAACTGAGCCGATAGGCGAAGCGCTTTTAAGTGATCGCACGTGGTGAAGCCGCGCAAGATCACGATAATAAAGCGCCCCAGCGGAGGCCGTGCGCAGCACGAATGGCCGTGAGCGAATGTTTTTCTATGCAGCGCTTGCAGATAGCTGGTTCAACACGCCAGACATATGGTCGAGGCGAATGCCCGCATTGGCCGCCTTGTTGAGAATTTCATTAACGTCACCGCCGGTTTTAGCCTCTGCCAAACCCCAAATGGTTGCAGCGCGCATGCCTGCCTGACAATAGCCAAAATGCGGACCTTCGATTTCTGCACGCGCCGCCGCATAGTTTTCAATGTCGTCCATGCTCAATTGACCATGGGAAATCGGCACATAGCGAATGCCCATACCGTGTTCTTCGGCGGCTTTTTCAATTTCGGCAAAGCCAGTCATGATGAAATCTTCATTGTCAGGGCGATTGCAGATAATGCCCTTAAAACCCGCTTCACTAAGATGGCGAACATGGTCAGTGGTAATTTGGCCGCCAACTGAAATGGTATCGTCAATTTTGGTAATTTTCATTTTTTTTAACTTATCTCCGTCACTCGTAGTAAGTTGGCTTATCCAGCCAATGATCTTTTGTAACATCTTATTTTCCAAGCACGTTTACCGGGACTTTGAGGAAGGTTTTTCCATCATCATCGGCTGGTGGCATATTTCCGGCCCGCATGTTGATTTGCAAGGAAGGCACGATCAGCCGCGGTACGCCAAGGGTTGCATCGCGCGCCTGCCGCATTTGAATAAACTCTTCGCGGCTATGGCCTTCGCCCGTATGAATATTGCCGCGCTTTTGTTCGCCCACAGTGGTTTTATAGAGCACTTCGCGCCCGCCAGGCGCATAATCATGGCACATATAGAGCTGCATATCATCGGGAAGCTCCAGCACTTTTTGCACGGAATCATAGAGATCGCCCGCATCGCCACCGGGAAAGTCTGCCCGCGCGGTGCCCGCATCCGGCATAAACAGGGTATCGCCAACAAAACCCGCATTGCCGATTACGTGAACCATGCAGGCGGGCGTGTGGCCTGGCGTGTGCATGGAAAATCCACTCATATTGCCAATTGTGAAGGTGTCCCCATCGTCGAGCAGGGCATCAAACTGCGAGCCATCGCGTTGAAATTCCGTGCCTTCGTTGAATATTTTGCCAAAGACATCCTGAATTATGGTGATGTTTTTACCAATGCCAATTTTACCACCTAGTTTCGACTGGATGTAAGGAGCCGCCGAAAGGTGGTCGGCATGAACATGGGTTTCCAGCAGCCATTCAAGCTCAAGCCCATTGTCCTTGATGTATTTGATGATTTCGTCCGCTTGCTCATGGGAAATACCCCCGGCCGCATAATTGATGTCCATAACAGAATCAATAATTGCGCATGATTTGCTGGTCGGATCTTTAACCACATAGGTAAAGGTGTTGGAATCCTCGTCAAATAACATTTTGATTTGCGGATCAATGTCCATATTTACCGGATAGTTGGTCATCACATGTCATCCTGTTCGTTTGGTATCATTTACCAAAAGCGTCGATTTTGCTCATTTTCTCCAAATGCTGCTTGATTTATATATGATAGTATTCTAATTTAGCAAGTATGAATATAGATGATATGGAAAACAATTCGGAACAGGCTGCTCAATTGATGGGCATGTTGTCCAATCAGAAGCGTCTGATGATCCTTTGTCAGCTGCTTGATGGCGAAAAAAGTGTCATGGCGCTGGTCGAGGCCATCAAAATTTCACAATCAGCACTTTCGCAGCATTTGGCGAAATTGCGTGCAGCCGGTCTGGTTGCCACAAGGCGTGATGCGCAAACCATATTCTATCGCTCAGCCGGCAAAGAGGCTGTGGCCGTTCTGGAATTGCTCAATTCGCTTTATTGTGCACCAGATGCAGGCCAATGCGATGTGCCAAACGATCAGGCATCGATAAAGCAGGCTTCCTGAACCCGCGAAATGTGAACCGCCGGGTGAAGAGCATCCAACTGCGGGCGGATTTGCCTAATCATGTTTTTCCGGTGCAGAAAACAAATCACTGTTCTCCTTAAAGACGGTAATAAAATATTGCATCAATGCGTGAATGCGCGGTGTTGCAGCCATGTCCTTGTGGGCCGCGACCCAGATGTCGGTCGTCGCTTCAAAATCGAAGAGTGGCGAACAGACAAGGTCTTTGGAATTGCGGGCGATAAAACAGGGTAAAACGGTTGGGCCCATGCCCAGTTCTGCCATTTGCCGAAGGGTGATGAACGAATCTGCCCTATGCGCCACCCGATCTTTCAATATGTCTACCTGCCAAAAAGAAACAGGCGAACGCAAAAGTGATTTAGTACCCCCCAGCCAATTATGATCGCGGTGGTCTGCTGATTTGTTTTCCCGCCAATAATCGCTGGTAGCATAAATACGCAGGCTCATTTTTCCAATGATCTCACCGGAAAGGTCGTCGGGTAAATCGAGCGTTGGCCGAATTGTGATGTCCGCCTCAAGGTCCGCCAGGTCGAGCCGATAATTTGTTGATAGAAGCTCGATTTCAAGATCCGGATAGAGCTGGCTTAAAATGTGAATATGGGGGGTCAGGAATTCGTGGCAGATTGTATTGGTTGACGTGACGCGAATATTGCCCTGAAAGGGCGAGCCCAACCCGGTGAATGAACGTTCAAGACTGGCGACAGATTGGTGAATGGAGCGAAGTGTTGAAATGACATGCTGGCTTTGCGGATTAAGCGCATAACCAGATGCGCGCCTTTCAAACAAGGTAATGCCATAGGCCTGTTCAAATGAAGCAACCCGCCGCAACACGGTGGCGTGGTTTACACCCAACTCGCGTGCGGCCGCCGATAGTGAGCCATTCTCAGCAACTGATAATACAAATTGCAGATCATCCCATTTTAATCTGTGCGCCATCGCACAACTATCCGTTAAAATTTAGGGAATAGCTAGTGCTTTTCGCACATGTTAGAAATTTTAACAGGGGTCAGACCAACCAGTAAAAACGAAGTGGGAGAATGTAATGAAAATTATAACAAAAGCAGCAATGGTTGCTGTGGGAGCAGCATTGATGTTTTCAGGCATCGCCGTGGCTGAAAGCCCGCATGATGGTGCAGTGAAAGCCCGTCAAGGCGATATGCAGATGCGGGCGTTCAATCTGGGCATTCTGGGTGCTATGGCCAAGGGCAAGGTTGAGTATGATGCCAAAGCTGCCAGTGCCGCGGCTCATAACTTGAAAGTCTTGAGCACCTTGAATGCCTCTGCCATGTGGCCACAAGGAAGTGACGCTAGCGCATATGGCGATGGGACAACTGCTTCTCCCGAGCTTTGGAAGAATTTCCCCAAAGTAATTGAAGCTACAAAAGCGTTTTCAGCAGCCGCCGATGTTATGGTTACCGCTGCAGGAAAAGACTTGCCGTCTTTGCAGGCAGCAATGGGCGTAGTTGGCAAATCCTGTGGTGGATGCCACAAACCTTTCCGGGTTAAAAAGAACTAGCTCTAACGATCATAACCTCCAGTTATGCAGCCCGGCTGTGCCTGTTTATAAAGGCGCTGCCGGGCTTATTTTATTGGCGTTGATTTCTACTATTTATATTGATTGTTGCCAGCCCATTGCCTTAAGCTTGTCTCCTAAAAGTGGGCACCGGTTTTAGGAATAAAGACATGCGATAATAAATAACTAAAGTATATCGGATGAGGACGATTGAATGCGATATGCTTTAGCATCATTACCAATTCTGGCTGCCATTGAACCAATTGCAGCAATTGATGATCTCATAAAAAAGGGTGAAAAACATGGATGTGGCAGGTAAAAAAGCGATTATTTTTGGCGGAACTTCAGGCATCGGGCTGGCGACCGCAAAACAGCTTGTGGCGGGTGGTGCAACAGTGGTTGCGGTATCGCGTAACCCGGATAAGGCGGGCGACGTTCCAGATGGCATTACCTTGAAAAAATGCGATGTTTTGGACCGCGATGCATTGGCCGCTCTGTTTGCCGAGTGCGCTCCCTTTGACATTCTGGTGAGTTCTGCAACCGGCGGATCGCGCGCCATTGGGCCTTTTCTTGAAATGGATATGGATGGCTATAAGGCTTCTTTCGACAAGCTTTGGGGCTATGCAAATATTGTTCGTTATGGCGCTGAACATTTGAGTGAAAATGGTTCAATTGTGCTGGTCAGTGGTGCTCCGGCCCGCAAATGCAAACCGGGTCAAATTGCACTTTCATCGGTTGGTGGCGCGGTTGAGGCCATGGTGCGGGCATTGGCAAGTGAAATTGCCCCGCGCCGTATTAATGTGGTGTCGCCCGGTTCAATTGATACCCCAATGGTTGCGGTTGAAGGTGAGGCGCGAACCGAATTGTACAAAAACATGACGGCTGCCAATATCATTCCCCGTGCGGGCACCTCAGAAGAAGTGGCAAAAGGCATCGTCTTTATGATTGAAAATGATTTTGTCACCGGCACCACGATTGATGTGGATGGTGGCTGGTTGCTTTCCTGATTTTCCGCTCAAGCATCCACTTGAGCGGAATAGCATCATAGGCACTTCCCTCCGTGGCAGGGCAAAATTTGGTGTTCACCCAAATTGCCAGCCCGTGAACGGACGCTTAACCGGAGGGTTAAGCGGAAAAATTAGAAAGCATCATCGTAAGCACGTTTTTCAATGTGGCAGGCGAGCAATGTAAATCTATCGCGCGAATAGGCGGCATTGACCTCGCGCTCCATTGTTTCCGCATCGCGAATATCGCGCCCAACCCCGCCTAAGGCTTCGGCAAGGGCAGTAAAGTCGGTCGCGCCAAAATCAACCCCAAGATTGGTGAATTGTGAGCGGCGCTGTTTAAGCTCGATTAATGCCAGCGATTGATCGACCAGCACCATCACGGCAACCGGTAGTTTGAGATCGCGCAAGGTTGCAAGTTCCCCCATAACCATTTCAAGCCCTACATCACCCATGACAGATAAAACCGGCTGGTCCGGGGCAGCTAGCCGGTGGCCAATGGCCATCGGCAGCGAGATGCCCATGGTGCAAAGCGCCGTTGATTGAATAAGCCCGCGCGGTGAAGTGCATTTCCACATTTGTGAAAGCAAAATCCTGTGCGCACCGCTGTCGGCGGTAACCACCGTATTGGCCGGGCTTGCGCGCCGTGCAGCCGCGATTGCCTGATGCGGCCCCCATGTATCGCGCTCAGCAAACATAGTCTCTAACTGGTCGCGCGCGGTGGCATATTCGCCGCCTTGCCACGTGGGTGATGCCGGTTGAATATCGTTCGTAAGAGCCAGCAGGCTTTCGCGCACATTGCCCGAGTAGCTAACGCCAGCCCCGTGCATGCCATGCTGGTTGGGAATATGGCAAAGTTCTATCGCCTTTTCGGCTTCCCACGGGTCGTACCATCCAGCCCGCATTTCAATCGGGTCGTAGCCCGCAAGAACAATACAATCGGCCTGATCAAGCAGCGGTAAAATCACCTTGTCAGACTTGGGTGAAAGCCCGTGCCCGCCGAGCGAAAGCGGGTGATTTTCATCCATGATGCCTTTGGCCTTATAGGTGGTGATCAGCGGCATGTTGAATTTTTCGCAAACCTCGCGAATGACATCTTGGGCGTTATGATGCATCGCGCCGATGCCTGCGACCATGATCGGGCGTTTTGCATTGGCCAGTTGTTCGCGGGCAGCAGCGAAATCTGAATTGTTGGCGGGAACCATCGCACCGGGGGCAGGGGTGATAAATCGTGCGCTTTCCGGTTGCGGGCTGTCGGCGATTGATACGGGAATATCTATATGCACCGGCCCCGGCGGGTCGGATTTTGCCAAGGCAATCGCCTTGCCAATAACCACGGCGGCAGATTTTTCCGTTACAACAAAACTGCCCTTGGTAACCGTGCGCATTAATTGTTGTTGGTCGAATACCTGATGGGTGTAAATTTCTGCTTCCCCATGGTCGATACAGCCGGAAATCACCAGCAATGGCACCTGATCTTGCCAGGCATTGACCACCGTATTGACCGCGTTGACCAGACCTGGCCCGATTGTTGACAATAAAATGCCCGGCGCGCCGGTTGCATGGTGCGTGCCTTCCGCCATATAGCCACCGGCGTTTTCGTGCTTGCAGAGATTAAACTCAATGCCGGAATTTTGCAGTGCATCCATCATGGAAAGCACTTCACCGCCGGGTATGCCAAAGGCAAAGCGGCA
>JAJRQF010000081.1 GCA_024280375.1 Alphaproteobacteria bacterium
CATGGAAGAGGCCCACGAAATGAGCCTGATTTTTGACGGCGACGCGGTAGCCTCTCTCGATGCAATATTGCGCGATCATCCAGACTTCATTATGGCCCATTGCATGAAAGCCGGTCTTTTGACCCAGGCCATGGAAACCCGTATTTACCAGGATATGGTCGCCAGCGTTCGCGCCGCAGAAACCCTGGAAAATAAGGCCAACGACCGCGAACGCGGCCATATTGCAGCCCTCCAGGCCTGGGTGAACGGCGATTTTTATCACGCGGTTGAATTGTGGGATGCGGTCCTGATCGACTACCCGCGCGACCTGCTGGCCCTGCAGCTTGTTCATCTGTCCAATGTGTTGCTTGGCGATATTGTCAACGAACGAGACAGTGTTACCCGGGTGCTACATGCCTGGGATGAGGGCGTGCCGGGCTATGGCTATATCTTGAGCTTTCTCTCCTTTGGGGCAGAAGAAGCCCGTGATTTTTCATCCGCCGAAGAACTTGGCCGCCGCGCATTGGCGATCAACTCAAAAGATTGTTACGCCATCCATTCAGTTGCCCATGTGATGGAAATGCAAGGCCGCCAGCAAGGCGGTATCTGGTGGATGCAGTCACGAAAAGCTGACTGGACCAATGGTAATTTCGCCAATCACCTATGGTGGCATAAATCACTGTTCCACCTCGATCTTGGCCAAACCGATGATGTGCTCGACATTTATGACAAGGCGCTGCGCGGTCAGGAAATTTCCAGCGACAAATATTCCGAACTCGATGCGGCGGCCCTGCTTTGGCGATTGAACCTTTTGGGCATTGATGTGGGCAACCGCTGGGGCGAATTGGCCGATAAGTGGCAATCATCGGCAACCGATTCACTTTATGCCTTTAACGATGTGCATGCGATGATGACATTTGTGGCAGACGGACGCGCCAAAGAGGCCAATCTGGTGCTCAATGCGGCAGAACGATATGTGCAGCGCGCCGATGATGCTAATGTGGCCATGACCCGCGTTATCGGCCTGCCCTTCTGCCGGGCTTTGCAGGCTTTTGCTTTGGGAGATTACGGTTCTGCTGTCGATCAATTACTGCCAATCCGCTATCAAACCCATTTGCTCGGCGGCAGCCATGCCCAGCGCGATGTTATTGCCTGGACATTGCTGGAAGCAGCCCTTCGCGCCAAGCGCTGGAACCTTGCCGTATCACTGGCCAACGAGCGGGTTTACCTCAAACCCACCAGCCCGCAAAACTGGCACATGCTGGCCCGCGGGCAACAGGGCTGCGGCAATACCCGCGATGCAAATGTTTCATTCGCCCGTGCGGAGGCCGGTTTTGGTGGGTAGGTTGAGTGGGGAACGGTGGTTCACAAAGCACGTTTATTTACCATCCGCCCACCCGAAACATGGATACAAAAGCAAGTAAATCAATGCAATCGTAAACCGTTACCGTAATTCTCGTCATCGTAATTGGCCGTAATCCGCAAATCAACTCACCACCGTCATACCCGCGAAGGCGGGTATCTACGGGACTATCGCCGCACATATTGTGGATTTATCATGCGGTATTTCCATATTGTATATTAGTTTTCAGCAGACGAAATTCACGTGGATACCCGCCTTTGCGGGCATGACAGCCAAAGATTGCGCCTCCGCGTTTTCACGCAGACTGAAATTTAGTGTATTTAGTAAACTGTCGCCGTAATTCGTAAACTGTCGCCGTAATTCAACAAACTCAACAATGCCAATATGCTGTGGCTTGCTACGCCCGAATTGTTCGCTGATACTTATTCATGACATCAAAGCAGGTCGCTTGATTATCGATGATATAACTTTCGAAGAGTTTTAATTTTCTACCGGCACTTGGCGGGTATTTCGTAACGCATAATTTTAGAACGCTGCTGTTTATCCCTGAGCAGTCACTATCTGATATTCCATATGCAGAAGCGATTATTTTAGCATAGGTATCGGAGATTGGTGGTTGCAACAATTCCATATTCTGGTCGTGAAAACCAAATCCCATGAAAATAATCTGCTGTGCCGAGCATATGGAATTCCGAATCTCATTGATGGCCGATTGATCTTCTATTCGTTCCGTGAAGGTTTTGATCCCCAGCGAAACCTCATTTAAAGAATATCCGTCTTCTGCTCCAAAGCCCACTTCTGGTTGACTACCAGGTTGCCACGGTAATCTCCCCACAGTCCCGTATGGATGATAAATTTGCGCTCCATTGACAATTTCTTGAGCCTGTTGATCTGATACCGCATAATATCGTGAGATTGCGCTTGCCAAAAAGAACTCCAACACACGATCATAATTGAAATTAATAAATGTGAGATTTTCAAATATACGGCCCAATTGATCGATTGTAAGGCCGTCATTTAAGGATTTCATAAGTAAGGGCAACCACGATTTTGATAGGTTGGAAAAGCTAATCTCTGGAGGATACTTAATTGAAGGTACGGGATATAAAATGCTTTTTCGCTCAGCATCTAGAATTGATTGGGTAATAGCTAATTTAGCCAAGGCTGTGACATGACTGTCCTGCCGACTATGGACAAAATTGTCGATGGAAGTCGCTAAATCCAAACCACCTTTTATACTTTGAGCTGCTATTACGTATTTCTTAGCTTCAAGGTGATCAATATTGCCAGCCTCATTCTTACTTAGAGACCGAGAGGCAAGATACACAGCGGTTGTTTGATCTGTCCAATTTGAGTTATTAATCGGAAAATCCAACAATTGCTTGATGGTTTTTATCAATTTGTTTCCGGTAGGCATGCCAATATCGACACCGGCACCTGCGCCAATTACATATACAGTTTTTGATTTATACATATCATACTCATCAAATGGTCATTATATCCCGAAATTCCCAAAAGATAACTTATCTCGACTGAGAGCGCATGAATAATTTCACCAATCAACAGCAAGTTTTAAGCTGCATATAAAATATACGCACAGCGCAAAGAGTCGCCATGAGCATTACAATTACAGTCAATTAAGGTGACAGTTTACTAAATGCACGTAATTCTCGTCACTGTAATTGGCATATAAAGACATTGAAACTTGACTTCCACGCATCGACATACAATATATATGGAGAAACCCAACAACTCCTCGGAGACGCTCATCATGCAAAAAGCCCAGGTATTTCTGCGGGAAGATCAAAAAGAACAACTCAAGGCCATTGCCGCGCGAACAGGAACCAAGCAAAGCGAGCTTATTCGGCGCGGCGTAGATATGGTGATTGAAGACACATTGAAAGACCAGACAGATTGGAAGCAGGCCTGGAAGCAGGCATCAGGAATGTGGAAAGGTCGTGACGATCTTGACAACATTATCGCCGACAATCGCGCGCAGCTAAATGCCCGGCTTGATCAATTGCAAAAATGAAAAACACGCTCCTCGACACCTGTATTATTATAGATTATTTGCGGCAAAAACCGGAAGCAGTGGATTATGTACTTGCTCTATCTTCAAAGCCTAACCTTTCCGCCGTTACAATCATGGAGCTATACGCAGGAATTCGTGGTCGCAAGGAAGAGCGAATGCTGGAGATCATGATTGGGCATTCTACAATTATAGAAATTTCAGCTGAAATTGGCGCGGAAGCGGGAAGGTTGTTGCAACAATATCGGCCCAAAAATGGGATGGATGCAATTGACGCGCTGATTGCCGCAACAGCCAAACAACATGGCCTTGATCTTGCGACGCTAAATTTAAAACATTTCACAATGTTTGAAGGCCTGAAACGTCCCTATTAAAATTTGGAACCAATAAAGCCCACAACCCGTTTCAAACCGTGATGACCACATTCCCCTTTTTGTGGCCCTTGTCGACATAGCGATGGGCTTCAATAATTTCTTCCAGCGGGTAGCTTCTGTCAATAACTGGCTTGATATGTCCGGCCTCACAAAGCTCTTTAATATATCGCAAATCTTCGGCCCTGATTTTCAACCCATCCGTGGTGGTTAAAACATTGAGATAAAGCCCGTCTTTTTTCAGCGATATTTTACTGTGCGCCGGTGCAATTTTGCCGACCGCATCAAAAACCAGATCATAGGTTTCACCGTTTTCAGTGAAATCCTCTTTGGTGTAATCAATAACCTTATCAGCCCCGATAGAGCGCACCATTTCCAAATTTGCAGTACTGCAAACGCCGGTTACCTGCGCCCCGAGATTTTTGGCAAGCTGCACGGCAAATGTACCAACACTGCCCGATGCGCCATAGATGAGAATATTGTCGCCCTTTTTTACCTTGGCTTTCTTGAGAATATGATGGGCGGTCAAACAGCCATTGGGCACCGTGGCGGCTTCCTCATAACTTAGGTTGGCAGGTTTTATTGCAACCGCGCTGTTCTGCGGCAACAAGGTGTATTCCGCATAGGTGCCGAACCGCATATCGGTCGAAGCAAAAACCGCATCGCCAATCTTGAATGATGAAACTTTCTTGCCAACGGCTTCAATATCACCGGCCAATTCCATACCGAGAATTTTCTTTCGTGGCCCTGAAAATCCGATGATTATTCTCATCACCAGCTTGATAAATATATCTTTGATCGGCCCCATACCCGGTTCAAGGCGGCGAATTTTACTATCGCCAATATGCACTGTGGTGGCACGAATTCTCACCAGCATCTCATTGTCTTTTGGGTGAGGCTTTTCGACCTCCACAAGTTTGAGAACTTCGGGAGGGCCGTATTTTGTGCAAATAACTGCTTTCATATTTTCCGCTTCAGTGTGGGTAATTTCATTTATGTAATTTGACAATTGCGAGGGAAATAGGGCGGCAATCACTCCGCATTCAAATCCTTTCAGCCCTGCCCTGCTTCAGCCAGCTTTGGTGCAAACCATCTTGTTTTACGAAAAATCCAGTAAAACAACATCACATGGATAAATCCGGCAATTTCCACCCCGCCAATATACCAGGGCCAAGGGCCAATAAGCAGCGGATTATCAACGGCCGGTTTTTGCATAAGATAAATGTAATTTGCCCCAATCAGCCAATCGAACACAAAGACAATGGCCAAAACAACATTGACGGCCGCAAAAACCTTTAGCCAACTGCCGATGCGCGGCCGCATACCCATGTAAAGTGTCATTACCAGCGGCACCAATATTTGCGTCGAATGGGAAAAATAATATTCAAACAGTGTGAAATTAGAAAATCCACGCGTTAATTCCGGTGTTAACAGCGAATGTATCGCAGCTGGAAAACCAACCAGAAGTGCCCATTCATAAAGGAATTTCTGACGTGTTATCAATGCGATACCACAAATAATGAAAGAAATATCGCAAAGCTGCAATGGCAGTGATACGCGCGCGTCCCAGATATCCACAACCAGCCAAAGGTGAAGTTGCATATAGACAGTCAGCCCAAAAATAAACAGGCCAAGATATTGCGACAAGGTTCGCAATTTGCTCTCACCCAGCGATCTAAAAACCATCAGCCCGAGAATAATATAAAGCAACGCCGAAATACCTGCCCAAATCCACAGGGGCGAAAGAATTGTAACGACGAAGTGCCCGTTCATACTAAAATCCTGAATAGTAGGCCTTATTAAAACAGGATTACTGCCATTTTGCCAAGCACAAATCAAATGACCCGGCCGGCAAATTTTACATGGCGACGAGACGGATAACGCCTACGGTCTTCATTCGCACAATAAATTGCCTGTACAAGCCAAATGTGCGCTTGAAATACCCCTACCCTTCTACCTAAATAGGTGGCAACAAACCTATTTATCAGTTTTCGGAGCACTAAATGGCTGAGCATCATTCTAACGTCGTAATCATCGGGTCTGGCCCAGCTGGATACGCAGCGGCAATTTATACCTCGCGCGCACTTCTCGAACCGACCCTGATCGCCGGCATGGAACAGGGTGGCCAATTGATGATCACCACTGATGTTGAGAACTACCCGGGCTATGCAGAAACCGTGCAAGGCCCCTGGATGATGGAACAAATGCTGGCCCAGGCAAAAAATGTCGGCACCAACATGGTCAGCGATATCATCACCAGTGTTGATACAACAGCAAAACCATTTCGCATGGAAACGGAATCCGGCGATATTTATACCTGTGATGCGCTGATTATCGCGACCGGTGCACAGGCCAAATGGCTGGGTCTGGATTCGGAACTGAAATATCAGGGCTTTGGCGTTTCAGCCTGCGCAACCTGCGACGGGTTTTTCTACAAGGGCAAGAATGTCATCGTGGTCGGTGGCGGCAATACAGCCGTTGAAGAGGCACTTTACCTCTCCAATCTTGCAGCCAAGGTCTATGTGGTTCACCGCCGCGATGAATTCCGTTCCGAACGAATTTTGCAAAAGCGACTTTTCGCCAAGGACAATGTTGAGGTGCTTTGGGATTGTGAGCTGGCAGAAGTCGTCGGCACAGAGGGGCTGGTGAAATCTGTGACGCACGCAAAAATCCGCAATGTGAAATCCGGCGACATAACCGAAATGCCCATTGACGGTATTTTTATCGCCATTGGTCATGCGCCGGCCGTATCGCTTTTCGAAGGCAAATTGAAACAAAAGCCCAATGGCTATTTGTGGTCGGCACCCGATTCAACCAAAACTGATGTGCCGGGCATATTTGCTGCCGGTGATGTGACCGATGATATTTATCGTCAAGCTGTCACTGCAGCCGGGATGGGCTGCATGGCAGCACTCGAAGCTGAGAAATATCTGGCTGAACTTGAACTCAAATACTAACCGCAAGTCAAACCAGATATAACATCGCCTCAGATATAATTGGCATTTCTGCCGTTTATCAGGGATTTATTGTCCCTAATTCAGTTTCTTCCTCAGCCGTTTCTTGAGCAGGTTAAGATATTCGTTGTCCAGCGCATTAGCCGGTGAGTTTGCGGCTTTTGCCGCAAGCGGCCGCTTACACTGGAACTTGTAATTTAAAGACAGTCCGGCTTTTACACACTTTCCAACTTTCCATCCCGGCGGAATGGCGGATAGATCAACATTGTTCCATTTCGGGTGCCCCTCGCGACGCAACCGATCAAGATTAGTCACAAGCAGATTTGAAAAATCAGATACCGCCTTGCAGCTTTGACGCAGATAATTGTTTTGTCGAGGATTGTATTCATAGGTCATCAACACAGCCTTCACCGCCACCACGTTTACCGGCTCGGTAACAAATGGATAGGTTCCTGCCTTAATAACTGTTGGGATATAACTAGCCTGCAATGCCGGCTCCACCAGTGGCAACAAATGAAACTGTGATCCGTCTATTTGAGATTCACTAAACAATTTTGCCGGCGCCCCGGTAACATAGAACATCGCGTCAATTTCGCCATTCAGCAGCTTTGGCAGAGCATCACTTGCGCCCACCGCCAGCCTGTTGACATTTTGAACCCGGCCAATATCCATGATCAGGGATGCCGTCAGGAATGTACCGCTATCTTTTTTGCCGATTGCAACCCGGCGGCCTGATAAATCAGCAAGGCTTCGAATGTCGCGCCTCGTCAACACGTGAATTTCCTCGTTATATAGCGGGAACATAATGCGCATGCCCCAGAGCGATTTCTGCAACTCTTTGTCACCTGCCTGAAAAGCTTTCAGGTAATCCAGCACATCACTTTGTACAATACCAAATTGGGTATATGGCTTGCTTCGAACGCCGACCAGGTTTTCCAGCGATCCAGCACTTTCAACAACATTAAGCGGTCGCCCGCATTCCGCACCAAGGGTCGCCAGATTTTTGCCGATCTGAATATAGGTCCCCTTCGGGCCACCCGTCATTATGTTTAATTTGAATTCCTTCGCAATCAATTGCGTTGGCGATAACACCAGAAGCATCAGCGCCATTATTCTGAACAAACCAAACATTATCTTCTCCCTTGTCATCGCCCAGCCTTAAGCCTTGGCCGGCGAATTACTAACCACGCCAATAATGGAGGCATCGCCTCCTTCATTGTATTGATACATTCCGTGCCGTATTTTCAGCATCAAATTATTCTGCTGCTTACGTACTAACAGTCACTGTTCAGACGGGCCAAAAGATCTCGCATCAACACCGGAGAAACTCTACCGGCAACCTCTTTAAGGGATGTCGCAACACACGCGCCACCAATAAGTTTGGGCATAAGTCTGCTCTTTTGTTCTTCAGTTAGCGTATAGCCAGCCTTTGCATTCAGCATAGCCAACAATACGGTTTTTTCATCGCGCCCTTTTGCTGAAATTGCTTTCGGCGAATTGAACGACAGCGTTTTCACTGGCCGGGCCCGCACTCTTGTTTCACTGCGAGGTTGAACCGCTGCGATATTTCTAGTCCGCGGTTTTTCAAATACCTTGTTAAAACTGTTTTGCCTTTCACGGCTTGCAACCAGCGACAATGCGGTTCTGGGTTGTTTTGACTGTATATTGCTCTCACCAGATTCAGTCTGAGCCAGCGCACGCGACACCTGTAACTTAGTGGCGAGATTAGAAAGGATTTCCTGGAAATCAGGCTCCTTTACCAACTCAGGCATTTTAGCAACCACCGTCACACCGCCCGCAGAACTTTGTTGATGCGTTGATGAACTAATCATGAGTTGTTCGCCCATTTCAGGCACGCGTTGCGCTGGCTCAAATCTTTCAAAACTTTCAGTATTTAAGGCTGCATTGGCAAATACAGGTTTACCGATAACAAGCGGTTGCTCGCCCTGCGAACCCTCTTCCTCAATGTTGGCAATAAATCCATTTCCCTGATTGGAATTCAGCCCGCTGTTGTCAAACTGGTCATTTGTTTCAGTTTGTTCCGTTGAACCTGGAATAATATCAGTCGCAAATTTCAAAGCGGCCTCCGGACCAGAATAGGCAAAAGCTGCAACCATCAGTGATGCCAACACAGTACCGGTCGCAAGTGTTGGACGCCCAAAAACAAATCCTGAAACTGCCGATTTAACCCGGCCCAACCCGATTCCCTTGGCTTTGCCACCCATGCCAAACCGCGACACAGGCCCAAGACCTTCCCACTCGCTGACTTTTGGCATCGAAATAGGATGATCTTCGGAATAATCTCTGATTTGTTCGCAAACCTCTGCAACATCCTGAACCACAGTTTCAACTTTCAAACTGTTTTCAAACGCTGCCATAACGGCCAGATGCTTAACTTCCTGTTCAGGCGTTAAGCTCGAAAGCTCTGCTTCCATTAGTTCTTCCAGCGTCGCGTCAGCCGAATTTATCTTGGTATCTTCGATACTGGAAACGCTGATTTGCTCTGCGTTCAACTGCGGATTTGGCTGATTGTTTTTCTGCTGACTCAGTTGCACGTCAATCAATGGTTTTTGGGGTTCACGTACCTGCGGTATTGGTATCACTTCAACCTGCTGTTTTGGTTGAATACTTGCCTGCTGTATCGGCTGTACATTCACATGTTGATCCGGCAATGCATTCACATACAGATCTGCCACAGGTTTGCCTGCCACAGGCTTGCCTGCAACCTGTTTGCTTGCCATATTTTTGTTGACCTCAAGCTTTTCTGGCCGAGCGTCAACCAGATGTTTGGGTAACACATTCGCGTGAGAAACTTCCGCATGTTGATCTGGCGCATGCTGATCTGGCGCATGTACAAACTTCACCGCATCCATACCTAATTCATCAATAGGACAACTGGTGTTTTTCGAAGGTTTATTTGTATTATTTTTATCATTGGAATTCGCATTTGCACGTTCCGGCCAAGTCTCATCATACCACATGGTGGTTACTCCATACTATCGACCCCCTGTCGAGCCTCCTACGGTAGTCTGGTTTATGGCGACATTAGGAAATGTTGGGATTCAACTGAACAATCCGGTAAAATAATTTTACACAGCAATATATATCTCCTCGGACATCTTTGTTTATCAAGCAAATTCAATTACTTACGGGTACACTTAGTAATATTTTTGTACATGATTAATGCTTGAAGCCTAAAATAGTTTCAGCTGAATCAGCGAAGAAGCACCGATAAGTTCCCTAGAGGAAGCAAGAGAATAAGGCATGAAATAAGGCAAAATGGCCCGATCAACCTCCAACCTGCCCGATATAGTATTCTGACCCATCAGCAGTAAAAGCTCGAAGAAAATGTTGCGCCCAAATTTTCAAACCCGGTATTGCCGCCTAAAAATCCACCCTATATATCGTACAAATACCTCAAGCTCGAAAACAGGTTTTCTTCTTTAAGCCGATGTAATTTGAAGCGGTTTCTCCACGGATATCTTTGCTAATTCCTCGCAAATATTCAGGAAACATGCCACATTATAAAAAAATAGTGGGAACAATAATATGGACTGGGACAAGTTACGCATATTCCATGCGGTGGCCAAAGCTGGCAGCTTCACTCATGCGGCCGACGCACTTAATCTCTCCCAGTCGGCAATTTCCCGGCAGGTGAGTTCGCTTGAGCAGGATATAGGCGTTCCGCTGTTTCACCGCCATGCGCGTGGCCTTATTCCGACCGAACAGGGCGATCTTTTATTCAACACCGCGCAAGAAGTTATGATGAAGCTGGAGGCGGTCAAACATCAATTAACCGATTCTCGCGAGCGCCCGACCGGAAAACTGCGTGTGACCACCACCGTTGGGCTTGGGTCCGCCTGGCTTTCCATCCGCATGCACGAATTTCTCGACCAATATCCGGGTATCGAGGTTGATCTACTGCTTTATAACGAAGAGCTGGATCTATCCATGCGCCAGGCAGATTGCGCCATAAGACTTCGTCAACCGCAGCAGCCAGACCTTATCCAGCGCCGCCTGTTTACTGTGCATTTTCATGTATTTGCGTCGACTTCATATTTAGAGAAATTTGGCAAACCTGAATCCGTAGACGATCTCGGTGATCATCGGTTAATCACCTGGGGTGAACAGGCACCGTCCTACCTGAAAGAAGTCAATTGGCTGGCAACAGCCGGCATGCCATCCGGCACCAAAAGACCATCGGCATTGAAAATCAATTCTATATTGGCAATTAAACGCGCCGTTTTGCGCGGGGCAGGCATCGCCATGTTACCGGATTACTCGGTGGAGGATGACACCTCGCTGGTGCCCGTGATGACCGATATAGACGTACCCAGTTTCGATACCTATTTTGCCTATTCGGCCGAACTGAAAAACTCCGTGCGGCTCAATGTATTCCGCGATTTTCTGTTTTCCAAGGCAAAATCCTGGTCTTATTGATTTTACGCCCAACCATCCGGTTGCGCGTCCGTTCAATAGTTCAAATCGCACGTTGACCCCAGACTTGATCCGGGGGAAGCGCAAGATTTGGGCAACTAAAAAGGACTATCTCACGGCTATTTCGGTGCAATGAACCGAGCCTGCGATAGCGCGCCCTATTCGGGCGGCTCGTTGGTCAACTCGCCATACGGTGAGATCGAGTGTATGTATTCATCGTATAAACTAGTTATATCTCACGGCTATTTCGGTGCTATGCACCGAGCCTGCGATAGCGCGCCCTATTCGGGCGGCTCGTTGGTCAACTCGCCATACGGTGAGATCGAGTGTATGTATTCATCGTTACGCTCCAACTGAACCGAAAGGTGAAGCGCGAAGCGCCCCCGTGGAGCCGATGCGCAAGCATCTGGCGTGAGCGAATATAAAGCCATGCAATATCTGCATAGCTGACATGCGTAACACCCCCTTGAAGATGCATTAGTAAACACGCATATAGAGTTCAGATGTTGTGCATGAACAAACCCTCCTCCCGGTAGTTTATGCCTCATCTGTTCCCCTCCGAAGGGATAGATCCAATAGATCTCCCTTCTGAACTCAACCGGACCCTAGTGGTCCGGTTTTTTTTGCCTAAATTTTGGC
>JAJRQF010000082.1 GCA_024280375.1 Alphaproteobacteria bacterium
ATGTGAGTGCAGCCGGTGTTGTAACCTTCAGCCCTGCTGCGAACTATAATGGTTCAATCAGCTTTGACTATGTTGTGAGCGATGGCAATGGGGGCAGTGATACGGGTACGGTCAGCGGCACGGTCACGCCGGTCAATGATGCGCCGATAACAATAAGTGAGCCGGTAATCCAAGTTGATGATGGTGAATCGGTTCAAATAATAACCTCTGAATTGTTCCAGAATATTGATGGTGGCCCTCTGGAGTTCGGTTCAACGAATTTGCCTTTATGGTTGACGTTGAACTCTATAACGGGAGAGTTGTCGGGAGTGATTCCAGCAGATGCATCAATCCAATCTTCAATTGAGTTTATAATTTCAGCGCGTGATGCAAGCGGGAATATTACATATTCAACGATAAGTCTGATTTCTTCCAATGTGGCGCCAGTTTCGGTCAGTCCAATCCCTGATCTTACAACAGGATTATCGGTAGCGGTAACAATTAGCACCGCCCCTAGTTTTAGGGATGGGGGTAACGATCAAGATCAATTGAATTATGTTGCATTTGGATTGCCTGCGGGGTTGGAGATCAACTCTAACACGGGTGTGATATCAGGCGTAGTTTCTGCTGAGATATCAAATATTGGAAGTCATACAGTAATAATTACAGCAATTGATGAGCAGGGGGGACAAGTTCAGCAATTATTTAATTTAAGAGTGGGAGAAAATGACGGATCGAGACGCGAGAATATTGGTGTCGAAGTTGAATCTGCCGGGTTGATTCCAATTACAAACCTCGACGAACTGGAGTTAAATCGTGATGAACCAATAATTACAGGCGTAGCTGAAGCCTTGGGCGACATGAATTCCACTAAAGCCCTCAATGGCGTTAATGGAATAATATTGGATGCAATTCACAAGATTAATTCTTTAAAGGAGGTTGTTGGGTTTGGAAGCGGTAATCATCCTGTTAGCGAACAGGTATTAGAAATTGAGAAGTTACTAAATGATGATGGCACCTCAAGTTACGGGAAAGTTGGGAATGAAGAATGGAATGTCGAAGGGCTAACGGGATTTTCACTGAAGTTTAGCGTATTTGAAACTGAGCAAGATGATTCTAGTTCTAATGATAATTCCAAATTGATAATTGAAACCTATGTGCGCAATAGAATACTTTACATAGATGTCAGCAATTCATTGGACCCAATAACTGATGGAAAGGTTGTTGGTTATAATGTTGCGATGGCAAATGGTGATCCACTGCCATCTTGGATACGTATTGCAAAGGATGGATTTATCATCGTAGAGAGGCAGGCAAATATTGGAGACCTTGAACTAAATATATCTGCAACGCTGGAAAATGGAGCCGAGATTGTTCGAGGAGTATCAATTGATCCTGCAACAGGTGAAATATCACCATTGAATGTTCGATATTCGTCAGACGGCGCTACCATATTTTCTGATCAACTCAAGCTATTAAATCGGGAACGATTTGATCAATCTGATGAATTGACCAAGGCGCTTAAATCTAGAAAATAAGAATGCAATCTATGGGTGATAATAAATTGAATCAACCTAATGGCGAAATTTATTATTGAAAAATATAAGAAATTGCAGATACCTATTTGCATTACAGTTAAAAATATTAACAAATTTAACCGGTATTTAACTCAGCGTTAACCATAAAGCATCAAAAGTTGTCCAGCTATGTGGGCAAGAATCTCTCTTGTCCAAAAGAGTTTGAGGTTTTTGTGCGAAATACAGCGCTAATAGGTTTGATGGCTTTATTTCTGGTTTCTTGCGTTGCAAAGCCGGAAAGGCTCGATTCTGCCTCGCTTTCAAGCTTTGCCGAAGACAAGCTCAGAAGAGTTACGGCCAATCAGGAGCCCATAACCAAGCCAATTACCCTTTATGAGGCTATGGCGCGCGCAATAAAATACAATCTGGATTTCCATGTGGAATTATATAATGAGCTGCTGGAAAGCAGGCAATTAACGACCGCCAACCTGGAAACATTGCCCAAGCTAATTGGCAACTCTGCATATAATGGACGAAACAATGATGATGGCGGCACGACCGCATTTTTAAGATCAGATAGAAATCGCTTCAATGGTGATGCCGTTTTATCATGGAATATTCTTGATTTCGGACTATCGTATATCAGGGCAAAACAAGCTGCAAACAAGGTGCTTATTGCTGAAGAGCGGCGTCGGAAAATTATAAACCGCGTTATCGAAGACGTTCGTACTGCCTATTGGCGAGCGACGAGTGCAGATCGATTGATTGTTGGATTGAGCAGGCTTGTGGTCAGGGTTCGAAGGGCAATTAAAAATTCAGAGCGATTGCAAAAAGATGGGGTCAGTTCCCCATTAACTGCACTGACATATCAACGAGAACTTGTTGAAATACAACAGCGAATTCAATCGCTTCAAGCTAATCTTACTGTTGCGAAGACACAGCTTTCAGCATTGATGAATGTTGCGCCTGGTCAAAAGTACAGCCTCGCGTCCGGTAATTTAAGGATCGGACTGACCAAGCTTAGAATGAGCGCAGACGAGATGATTTACACCGCGATGGAAAATCGTCCTGAAATTCGCGATGTACAATATAATATGCGGATCAATCAAAAAGAGGCGAAAGCAGCATTACTTAAATTGCTGCCATCGGCAAATGTATTTCTAAGCACCAATGTCGACACAGATACCTATCTCCTAAATGGCAATTGGATTGGCTGGGGAGCAAAAGCCACATGGAACCTTTTGCAGGTTTTCAAATATCCCGCCCAGAAGCGGCTGATACAGGCTAAAGACGAGGTTTTGGACAAGCGAGCGTTGGCTATAACAATGGCAATCATGACGCAGGTCCATGTGAGCCGTGTTCGATATGCAAATTCACGTAGATTATATTTTTCAGCGGCGAAGCACCTCAAAATTCAAAGGGGAATATTGCGTCAAATCAGAGAATCTGCGGCCGCCGAACAAGCCAGTGAGCAGACGCTAATTCGCGAGGAAATGAACACACTTGCCAGTAGGGTCAAAAGAGATATTGCCTATGCAGATCTGCAAAACTCCTATGCAAATATTTACTCCGCAATGGGGCTCGATCCATATACACTTGAATCGATCTCCAAAGATGATTTGAAATCTATTTCTGCATCTTTGAAGGAAATGTGGATTGAACGCGGTGTAAGATCCGGCGCGCTGCGAAATACCCGTCGATTACGGAAAAACCAACGCGCTGGCACATCAAGCCATGCGTCAATAACTTCGAAAGCACCGAAATCTTCAAAAGTTTCAAAAACTTCGAATAGGCAAATGCTGACAAAATTGAAGAGGGTTGAGATTGCTCCGAACAATGAGATTGTTGTTCGCCGGAAACCAGCACCGGACAATTCGCGTTTTTCTAACGATGCCAATTTTACGGACACCTTTGAGCGGGTAAAATTGAATCGTAAGCCATTGCAGGCAAAGAGGGTTTTAATTGGCAAACCGGCAAATAATAGCTCTATGAAGTTGGGCATTAGTGCGCGAACAAAATTAAAGTTACGCAAAATTAAAAAACCAATTCGAATGCAACCAGTTGTTATTAAAGAGCGGGTAAAATCAGATAATGAATTTGAGCCATTGGCTTTGCTTCGCAACAGATCCAGCAACTAGATTGAAAAGTGTAATGTAGCATGACAACCGTTCGGTCCCACATTGAATTAAATGCCTGCAGATCACGCAAGGCCTGCGCGCGACTTAACTCAACGGTATTTGGTCATATCAATAATATCATACCCGCTTTGGCTTTATCCTTGCCGCTGGTGTTTTTTCCCGTTAGCGCCTCTAATTCTGAATCATTATCTGAAACTGTCTCAAAGTTTGAAAGTTTGGGCGCTCTTAGTGCCAGAGGTGTGATTATGGCGAATGCCGAGGTCACATTTAGTAGTGATCTTGCAGCCCAAATCAACGCGCTTCCTTTAAGGGCAGGTAGCCCGTTCAAACGCGGAGATCTGTTGATAGGATTCGATTGTGGAAAACTGAATGCAGACCTTCGCGGAACCAATGAGTTGGAGAAAAAGCAAAGTTTGATATTTGAGAACCGAAAGAAACTCAAATCAAGAAACGCCGCAAGTGCATTTGAAGTTGCGGAAGCCCGAGCAGACTATCTTGTTGCCAAATCCAAAACTGATTCATTGAAGCAGGTTATTCGATTTTGCAGCATAAAAGCACCTTTTGACGGAAAAGTTTTGGAATTGCATGCATCTAAATTCGAAATGCCTGCGGTAAATTCACCTCTAATAACTGTCGTTGATGATAGTTTGCTGGAACTTGATCTGATCGTTCCATCTAATTGGTTGCGATGGCTGGTCATTGGTGCGCAGTTTGAATTCCGGGTTGAAGAAACCGGCGAAACCCATATTGCGAATATTGTGCGCCTTGGAGCGAAAATTGATGCTGTCAGTCAAACTATCAAGATAGCTGGTGCCTTTCGTGAGCGGCCAAAGCGAATATTGCCAGGAATGAGCGGTGTTGCTCAATTCAGTCCTCCAACCCAGTAAAGCGTGATGTCAAACTCCAGCGGGCCGAAGCCTGTAAGAAGAATTAAACTTGAGGCGGTGAAAGCTGATAAACCTGCAGCAGAGCTGCCGGTGGCAGGAATGCCTGTAGCTGAAATTGCTGGGCCTGATGCCTCTGCAGTTTCAAAACCTGCAGCTAGAAGTACGCGTGGGCACGTTCCAGGCATGCAGAAATCAGCAGCACCATCACCGCAGGCGGCTGAGCCGTCACCAACTAAAAATCATGAAGAAACCAAGAAGAAACCAGATAGTAGCTTTGAATCCAAGTCGCGGCCAAGAGTGGTTCGTTCAGGCGATGAAAGTGCTGCAAACTTAATCCTCAGTATTGAACGCGAAGCCAGGATTGCTGAATCTGAAGCGGAATTGCGTTTCATGATGGTCAATTCAACCCGGAAGATCATCAATTATCGGCAGGGGTTCCTGCTTAGCAAAAAAGGCCCCAAAAATTATGTGGCAGAGGCTATATCCAGCCTTTCTGCTGTTGATCGAAACTCGAACTTTGTTCGTTGGATTGAAGAATGCGCCATCAATTCTGTTAAAGAAAATGGCGATGAAGAAATAGCATTGATAGCGGCAACGGCTGATGATCAAGCTGAAAACCCGGATGCTAAGAGCTATCCATTTGGCAATTTCGTTTTGCTGCCTTTGAAACTTCGTGACGGGACAGTTTTTGCCCAACTTATGCTCGCGCGCGAGCATGCCTGGACTGACGATGACTTAACACCAGCAATGAGGTTGGTCGAAACCTATGCACATGCCTGGGAAGCGTTAACCGGCCCAAAAATTCTCAACAAGCGCCTGCGCGATAAAACCCTAACAGCGATATTGTCCGGTGTCGCGATTGCGGCGGCGGGCTTTCTTCCGGTGCCATTAACGGTGCTTGCCCCGGCAGAGGTGACGGCCGCCAATCCGATTGTAGTGGCGGCACCTCTTAACGGAGTGTTGGAAAAAATTGAAGTTGAGCCTAACTCTATGGTAAAAAAAGGGGAATTGTTGTTTCGATTCAGTGATACAGAGTTAAAAAATCGGGTGGATATATCCGGCCAGGATGTGCAGGTTGCAGAGGCCCGATATTTGCAGGCGCAAAGAAACTCGTTTACCGATCCAAAGGCAAAACGTGATCTGGCTATTGCCTTATCGGAGCTGAAATTAAAGGCTGCTGAATATGATTATGCCCGAGACTTGCTTGCCCGAACCGAAGTTAGAGCGCCTCAAGACGGTTTGGTGATTTTCTCTGACAAGGATGACTGGACTGGAAAGCCTGTATCCACGGGAGAAAGGATTATGCGGTTGGCAAATCCTTCGAAAGTTGAACTAACAATCAATTTGCCTGTGGCGGATTCAATTGTTCTTGGAAGCAATGCCAGAGTGCGTTTGTTTATGGATTCTGCGCCGCTTCACCCGGTGGAGGCTAGACTAAAAAACGCCAGTTACCACGCTAAACCCGATATCGATGGGGTTTTAAGTTATCGCACGGTTGCTGATTTTTATAATGTTGAAGAAAGTGCCGTTCCTCGAATTGGATTGCGGGGTACGGCGCAAATTCATGGCGAGAAAGTGCCTTTGGCATTCTACATATTCAGAAAACCTCTATCTGTGATGCGACAATGGATAGGATTCTAGAAGAAGAAGCACCGGAAGATGTGCTGCCTGCGCTTAGGGACGATCTGGAAATTGTCAAAGGTGCGCCACTTGCGAATGGCGCTCCAAGTTGGGTGATTTTTGATCCTGCAAGCAACAAATATTATGAAATTGGTCGGGAAATTCTGGATCAATTATCGCTATGGAAAGTTGGCACAGTCCAAAAACTGTCGGACCGGCTGTGCAGCGAGCTCGGGCGGTTTGTCAGCCCGGATGAAATCAAAAACACAATACATTTTCTAATTAGCAACTCTCTCGTGCGGGACATTGTCGGGAACGATTACAAGTCAATTGTTGCGCGCCATGAAGCGGGTAAAAAATCTTTCTGGAAAAAAATGGCGCATGGATATCTGTTTTTCAGGATACCACTGTTCAGGCCTGACAAGTTATTACGATACAGCTGGCCGCTGGTGAAATATTTGTTCACCCGCACCATGGTATTAATACTCACCATTTTGGGGATAACGGGCGTATATCTTGCCTCTCGCCAATGGGAACAATTTGTCGGCACATTTCAATATATGCTCAGTCTTGATGGCTTGATGCTCTATGGTATCAGTTTGATTTTTGTAAAATCACTACACGAGCTTGGCCATGCATTTATGGCAACAAAATATGGACTAAGAGTGCCAACAATTGGCATCGCATTTATTGTTCTCATGCCAATTCTTTACACCGATACCAGCGCCGCATGGCGGCTGCCGTCTCGAAAAAAGCGATTGATGATTGATGCTGCCGGGATATTTACAGAGCTTGCGCTTGCATCAATTGCAACTCTTGTTTGGGTGTTCTTGCCTGATAGCGGACTAAGGTTGGCGGTGTTTACTGTCGCGACGACAAGCTGGGTGAGCAGTTTACTAGTAAACCTGAACCCTCTTATGCGGTTTGATGGCTATTATATTCTATCCGATGGCCTTGGATTTCAAAATTTGCAGGAACGCGGCTTTGATATGGCCCGTTGGCGGATGCGCGACTTGCTTTTTAGATTGGGTGAGGCACCGCCAGAGCAGCTTGATAGTAGAATGCGCAGAATAATTGTGCTGCATGCATGGGCTACCTGGATATACCGGTTTTTCCTATTTATCGGAATTGCTGTTCTGGTTTATGCATTTGTTATCAAAGTTATTGGTATCCTGCTTTTCGTATTGGAAATACTTTGGTTTATCATCATGCCGGTATTTCGCGAATTAACCAGGTGGTGGGCAATGAGATCAATGATCATACGTTCAAAGCGCAGCTGGATTACTTTTTCTATTTTCGCCGGCATAGTGTTGTTATTAGCGGTTCCGTGGTCGACACGGGTCTCAATTCCCTCGATTCTCGCAGCCCAGCACGAACAAAAACTATATCCTCCATATTCAGCTCAGCTGGTGATGGCTAATGTCAATTCCGGGGACCGGGTAAAAAAGGGGCAATTGCTGTTTCAGTTTTCATCACCCGAAGTGCAAAAAGATCTGATTAATGTACGTGAGAGAGCCTCACTCTTGCGTGCCAGGCTTGACAGGATCGGTTCTGATGAGGCGGACCGGACCGCGCGAATTGTTTTACTGAACAAGCTAAAGTCTACGCAAAAAGAAAAGCAAGGCTTGGAATTGTTGCTTGATGAGCTTGCGATCAGAGCGCAGTTCGATGGAACGATTGTCGATATGGACCCGGAAATATCAGCCGGAATGTGGATTAGCGTCTCCCAACCGATTGCATTGTTGCACGGAAATGAGGGGGTTAACGTCAAGGGCTATGTTAGCGAAGCTAACCTGTTTCGATTTAGCGAAGGAGCGTCTGCCGACTTCATTCCAGAAGACCCGGCGCTTGGCAGAGTTAGTCTGATTGTTAGCAGAATATCCTATGCCGGTGCCAAGCATTTGGATGAGCCATATTTGGCATTGAAGTATGGTGGATCAATTGCAACATCTGAAATAGATGCCAAAAAACTTTCACCGACAGCGGCATTCTATTCGGTGCTTCTTGAACCTGTACCAAAGCAAATGCGATGGGAGCCAGAAAAAGTTGTTCGTGGCAATGTAATTATTCATGGTTCGCCACAAAGCATGTATGAGCGCGCCAAGCGCAGCATTTTGAGCGTGCTGGTGCGGGAAATGGGCATATAATTGTCTGATTTTTCAGCTACTTTCTGCTGAATTGGCCTTATTTGCCAAAAATATCTGTATTCTCAATCTTCTAATTTTGAGACATAACCCCTATATCTAATCCAATGAATGATTAATTTATTTCCGGGAGAGACTAAAATGGCGCGCCTTCAAAATTTTGACGTCGAGATTGAAAAAACCAGACAGGTCGTCGAAGACATGAAATCGCGACTTGATCAAAGCGGCAAGGTGCTTGATGAGTTTGCTCAATCGGATACGATTGGTGGTGCTGATTTTGACATTGAAAATGCGCGTATAAGCGATGTTTTGCTGCAGCAGAAAGTTATGGAAGGCAATATTGCTGATCTGATAATTGGGCTTGAAGATGCAACCAATGTGTTCGGTTCTGAATTTGAAAGCATGAAAAGCTATTCCACTTGGGAAAGTGTGGTCAGCTGGTTTTCGAAATCATCAGCGCAACGGATGCGTACCGATCGGGTGCGAAATATGGCTCTGGCGGGAAATTTGCAGGAACTTCTAAGCAAATCCGATACAATTGTCGGGATTTTAACGGCGCAAAAAGACATATTGGATCTGCGATATACGACGTCTGAGGCGAGCCTCAAACAGGTGATACAACGCCGCAAAGATACCATGGAAGAGCTTGAAACCACGCAAGCGCGGATTGAAGAGCTGAACCCAATGCTGATGGATCTGGAAAATCAGATGGCCACAGCAAGCGATCAAAAAACCCGTACAAATCTTGAAGGTCAACGCTCTGAACTTGCCACCGAATATAACGCAAAGCAGGCGAAAGAGCAGGAATTGCTGGCCGAAAGCCAGACGCTTGAACGTTATACGTCCATGTTCCAGACCTTTGTGGACTCGCTGAATAATCAGATTGCCGCTCAATCGACATTAATCAACAAACTCAATATCGATACGGAGCAGCGTGTTGTGCTTTATAAAGCGCTGGAAGATTCGCTGAAAACCGCTGCCCAGCAGGATGTTGCCCATAAAATCAATACCCTGGGAAACCGGGTTGATACGGCGGCTGAAGAAACCATGGCAGGCATTGGCAGTGCTGCACAATCTCATATTGGTGATCTGCTGGAAATGCATGAGAAAAATATGGTGTCTACCGCCGATATTCAGCGCCGGAAGAAACTGGCTGATGACGCTTTTGCCCGCCGTTTTCAAGATGTTATGGACAAGCATAATACTGCAAATTATGTGGGTCAGTAGAAAGGTTCTGACCCGATGAGGGGGAAATCCAGTCCGGTAGGGCGCTATTTCGATGCCATGTTTGAGGCATTTGAGGGGCTTGATATTTATTTGCGTGAGGATGAGTCTCCGCTTTACCGTCATCATTTAATTGGCGGAATTGTGGTTGATTATCTGGAGCGCTTGCGCAGCTCATTCAGTGCCTGGGAAAACCGTCTTGCATTTGCCGAAAAATTTCGTATTTCGCAGGCGGAAAGCGGTTTCCCGATTTATCAAAACATACTTGAGTTGGAAAACGATCGTAATTCTGCCCGGAAAAAACTTGCAGAAATTCCTGATGAGGAAACGCTGCGCGAAGAGATGGTTGATTTTATTCTGCGCAAAAAGAAGTTTCCTTTGGCGCTGCAGAAATCAATGGCCGAGCGGTTTTATCTAGAGGATTTAAGTGCTGGCGGGTTATTTGCGCCGCTGATGTTACCACGAACTGTGAGAGTATCTGTCAATCCAAAAACCAAGCGTCCGTTTTATGTGGTTCATTGGGCGACATTTGATGGCAGTTCGCACTTGCCGTTGGTTTATGTTTTGACAGTGGAGGATTCATCCGATGCTTTGGTGAAACAGCTGGTTTCCAAAAGCGGAAAATTGAATAAGAACGTCAATGTTCCTTTGCCAGTTGACGGGCTTTTAAACCCGGATCTTGCACACAGATTTGATGATTTTTGCGAGAAGAATTCAAGTTACGGTCTGACCCTTTCAACCATTGCCAGTAATATGGACAAGGATTTTGACGAGCTTCATCCCAAGCAGCTTTACCGGTTTGTGCTTGGCCCATTTTACAATGCTGGTGTTACCAGCCATGGTAAAACTGTCGAACGAGTGCTGGAACGGGTGTATAAACCCGAAAATGCCTGGATGATGACCTGGACCGTGCAGGAGATTTATTCTGTACGGGAAAAGCCTGAAAAGCGCGGTCTTTGGAGCAACACACCGGCGCGCGAGGAATATCATATCAATACGGATGATCTGGAATGCGCACGGCAGGGAGTGAGCGAGTTTCGTCGCCATGCGCTGGTTCCACATGAGGCCTATCAGGCTATATATTCAGCCGGTCAACAGGCTGAAATATTCAAAGGCTATCATACGCATATTATCTCTGATGGCGAGGTGTTGCGGGATGTGTAAACTGATCTCAAAAATTTTGAACTGTGATTTTTCAAATAAAGGTGCGCAATGGATATTGGCCTGACTTCATTGGATGAAGATGATGTAAAGAAACACCTTACAACGGCTCAAAGTCTGATCACTCGTTGTGTGGTGCTGGAAGCGGATGACAATGAAAGTGCGACCGAGATTGCCGGGACAAGGCGCCGGTTTGTATCGACGGTTTCTCGCGCCGGTAGCCGTAAAACCAACAAGGTTGAATTGATCAAGGCAATATCTGCGGTAACGGCAGGTGATACTATGTTGTCGATTGCCCAGCATGCGCTTGTTTATAAATCTCGCCGAGCTTTAGCGGTCGCCCTGGCGGTGAGTGATGTATTTTCACGCCAAACCAGCCTTGAAAGCCTGTCGGCACGAAATGTTGCTTCCCCTTTATCGGGCGATGAAGGGGCACAATACAGAAGCCTGCTGGAGGCAAGCTCCTATGTCGCGGCGTTTTCGTTTTCCGCCTACCTTTTACAGATGATTGAAGCTGCGGGGGAGCCTGCTAATGATGTGGAGGAACCGGAGTTCGATTTTGATTCTCCGCAAGATATATTGAAAAGTATGGTTGCAGGACTTGACCGCGCCATTAAGGGAAGTGCTGATGATGTTGTATTGCTGTCACGGGCGAGGGCATTTGCACGCGCATCGCTTGATGGGTTGCTGCAACGCAAATCGCGGTTTACCGGATTGGGGTCGTTTGAAAACACCCATTTAAAATCGGAAACCGATGGATTTGAGCTGATCGGTTTTGATGTCGCACCGAGTGCCAAGCGCAAACCATTGGTGATGACATTTAAGAAGCCTAATGAGATTATCGGCAACCATATTGCAAAATATCAGGCGATTAAACTTGCTAAAATGCTGATGGCCTATGACTTTGATCGGCAGATGAATCCGTTTGTAGAGCTTGGCGGTTTCCTGTTCACTTTTATTGGTGACGGCGCGCCGGGTACGGGTAAAACCATTCTCATTCAAATGATTGCCGGCATAATCAATGATTATTGCCAGATGGCAGGCTATGGTTTTCATTATGAGAATTTCGGGGTTGATCAGATTTCATCCTATCAGGGCAAATCGGGGCAAAATTGCAAGCAATTTGTCGATAATGTGCTTTCAACCCGGACAATCGGATTTGGTACGGTTGATGATATTGATCAGGTTGCGGCCAAGCGTTCTGATGATCGGGCGTCTGCTGGTCAGCAGGAAGTGACCGCCGTGTTGATGGAGAGTTTTGCTGGCGCGACAACTGTCATCCGTGGCAATTGCTCTTTTGGTATGTTTTCTAATTATCCGGAAAATGTTGATGATGCCTTACGTCAACGTGCGGGCGCTCGCTGGTTGGTTGATGGGCCGCAAACACGTGATGATTATATTGATATATTTGCCCTTTTAGCCGGAAAAAATCATAGCATCCCGCTGGGCGAGCACGATTTATATAAGGCGCAAGTCATTCAAAAGGCTGTATCTGAAGCCTATGCAGATTATAGCAAGCCGCAGGAAGATGGTTTGCGTAAAGTCTATGATCGTTTCCTCAATGAATGTGGGGAGCCGCAGGATATTGCCGATGTTGGGGCGTATTTGCACATGATCAAATTGGCAGAACCAAGATTTACCGGTCGGGCAATCAAGAATATCACTGATGCAATTAAAATGCGGGCAATGGATATCGAGTTGCCGGATGAATGGTTTGAAGCGCCGGAAGCCTTTATGCACAAAGATTATGATGAAAAGAAATCGATGATTGAGGAACTTCGCGGCCCGTTTACCATGGATATGGTCATGCAGGAGATCAATCGCTATGCGGATTCTGAATTTAGATATACAGATAAGTCTGATCAGGCTGGTGTTGAAGCGATGATCAGGAATGAGCGGCTGCGCGAACGTGCAGCGCGGGAAATTACCGAATTAAAACAAAAAGGGCTGTGGGCTGGTTGAAATTACGGCTCAAATTGTAGCCAAAACTATTCCAGGCAATTGTGAGAATGGAACGTCTCGAAGAGCATGAACTGATCAATGGGGGGCTTTTGCGTGTCGAAGAACCCTATTTGGTTGAGCGCTATAATCAGGCGCTCAAGGGCTTTGGACTGCCTGATACCAAACTGGATAGCTTTCAAATCGACATGGTTGGTTATTCGCCTGAAATTGCTGAAGAATTTGGCGATAATTTTTACCTTGATCCAAAGTCGATAAACCGTCGATTTGTGATAATTTCACCGGAGCAGGTTCATTTGCCCGTCATCCAAACGGCCTTTTCCAATACCGGCCTGTTGATGCACCAATTCTTCGAACAAAACGCCAAGGTCATCAAAATCCTGACCATTAAAGACGTGCTGTATGGTGAGATTGAGGATTCAATTCTTGAGGCCAAAGACATCGAAGACCTGTTATCGATCGAGCAGGTGGAATTCAAAGTATTTACCGCCAATGATTTAACATCGCAGGCAGCAGAATTACGCACTTTGGTTGACCGGCTGAAAAAAGAGCCTGACGTATGGCGCGATGATAATTTGCTTGAGCGAATGGTAGAGCTTGCGAAATCGACAGGCGATATCAGAACCAATCAGCTGGTGCCCGATGAGGTGATATTCAGGCATAATACATTTTGGACTCGGCATTTTGGCGGGTTGTATATTTTTATTGATGATAACCAAACCACTGTAATTGGAAACCCTTCGGCACCAGGATTTAAGCGTTCAAGGCCCTGGCAGGTAAGTTACCTGGATGCGCGGGATGAAGAACTGATTTATCAATTTTTGCTGGATACCGGTCGGGTTGATGTGCCGCGGGGTTCATGGATTGAGCGGGCTGAATTTATCGAACATCGTGCAGAAATGCTGGTTACAAGTATCAGTGCGCAAATATCCCCCAATGAGAAACCGAAAAGTGATCGGCGGTGGATCAAGTCGTTCGTCAACAGGCATACCGATGTGTTTGAAGAGGAGGGCACATTGCCATTTCTCAATTGGGCACAGAGGGAGTTGGCGAATTGGTCGCGGATTGAACTGGAAGAAATTGACGCGCGCGGTCGTTTTTTGCTATCCCGGGCGAAACCCGGGCATCCGGATCAATGGCTGGTTAATCGGTTGATTGCTGATTATGTGCCGTTTGATTTTATGACCCGTTTTGTTTTTAACAAGCCTGCATTTTATCGGGATTATCAAAAGTGGCCGGATAAATATCGTGATTATGTTGTGAAACGTGTGAGCGAAGACTATTTCAGTGACAAGGCTGCCTATCGCAGCAAATTGTTTGACCTTTAAAGGAAGCCTATGCTTGACCCCATAATTGAATTTTTCTCCCGTATATTTCAGATGCTAGGGCGTGGCGTTGGCATGGTTGTGGCCTGGTTTTTATGGCCCTTTATGGCTGTCGCCAAATGGTACAATAAAACCCAGGGAATATTGAAGGTTATTGCCGGGATTATCATTCTTGGTATTCTAATTCCCTATGGCTGGTTCTTTTGGAACGCCGCGTTTATTCGGAATTTTGATATAGATTATACTGACAAGCTTGGCTTTCAGGAACTAAAAGTCGCTGCTGGTGAGCAGGTTTCGATGGAAGGCGGTCAGGCAACCACAAAGACCTGTGGACGATCGGCTCTTGTTGATGTTGCATCGGAGTTGATCGACTTCAACGTTAATCAGAACAATTGGATGTCGGGTACTTTGTTGTATAAAATTGGTCTTTTCGGACTCGATTGGGATGCGACCCCCTGGTTTGACAACAAGGCATCATTTCAACGTGGTGTGCATCGTTCGGTTCGCCGTGTTGCGGTGGAACTTGCAGATGTGATGGGCCGTGTCCGTGGGACATCACAGATAAACAAGGATCTGGAACGGGCCCGAAACGATTTGAATATTCGGGAATTTAACTGGTATTGGGGTACAACAAGCCCCTATATTAAGCAAACTTCATGGGGTTCATACCGGCAAGCTCGTCTGGAATTGATGAAATATAACAATGATCTGGCGGCATGTAAGGCAACATTTGATGCGCGTGCAGACAACTTGATGCAGTTCCTTGATCGGATAGCTAAGGATATTGGTTCGACATCTGCGGAAATCAAAGACCGGGCAGAAAAATACAATGGTGGCTGGTTTGATACGAGGGCAGATAATGTGTGGATGGAATCAATGGGGCAATTATATGCCTATTATGGATTGATCAAAGCAGCCCGCAGTGATTTCCGTGATATTATTGAAAAACGGGCACTTGGCAGCATATGGGATAATATGGAAAGCCAGCTTCACAGTGCCTTGCTGCTTGATCCATTGATTATATCAAATGGCAAAGAAGACGGACTTTTCATGCCTGCGCATTTAACAACCATCGGCTTTTACATCTTAAGGGTACGTTCAAATTTGGTTGAAGTGCGTTCGGTACTGGATCGGTAAAGTAAAATGACTCTCTTTAAGGTTGTGTGTTTACATATTAAACTTATTCGGGGTATAAGTGCGACGGGTTGTGAATTGATTCGCATCCAAAAGCAGATATTGCCAAGCCCCTGCAATACCTTGGTAATATTCTGACCTGCGCACGCGGGTACATGGGAGACCCGGTCCAATCCGCCCGAATTGGGTCTCCCGCTTTCTTTTTACTTGCGCTTGGGTTGCTGCGGCGTTATTGCTGTTTTTATGAACATGATGATTACAAATACAAATTGGTGGTGGGCGCGCTAAATAGCGGCCGGTGATCTGTATTTGAAATCTGGATTTGATGCCGCTGCGGGAGACCGGGCGGTTTTTTTATGCCCGGTGATCGTGATTGGCAAATGCCCCATAGGGTGGCGAGCAGGAAAGAAACCAAAAGATGCCGGAACAAGACAATCTTTGCGAAACATATGAAACCGAAGGAGGTGTGCGGATTAGCCGGACAAAAGTCGCGACACCTTATGACAATGCGGTCCAATCCTATGTTGACAGGCTGGACTATCGCCGTGGCGCAGTTCTTTCTTCAAACTATGAATACCCTGGTCGGTATACACGGTGGGATACCGGGATAATTGATCCACCTGTCGGCCTTACATCCAATGGCCGAAATGTCTGGATCGAGGCGTTTAATGATCGCGGCCTATTGCTGCTCGATGCGATTGAAAGTGTTACCCGTTCGCATAAAGACGTTTCTGAATTTTCTCGCGAACCCAAGCGCATCGACCTTGTGGTTCGAACGCCCGAAGGTATTGTCAGCGAAGAGCAGCGCTCGCGCGCGCCAAGTGTATTTTCGATATTGCGGGCAATTGTTTCGTTGTTCAAATCAGACGAGGATTCCAATATTGGCCTCTATGGTGCCTTTGGTTATGACTTGACCTTTCAGTTCGATCCGATTGATTTTGTATTAAAAAGGCCGGATGATCAGCGTGATCTCGTTCTTTACTTGCCAGATGAAATTTTGGTCGTTGATCACCATTCAGCAGAGGCTTGGCATTATCGTTATGATTTCGAATTTGAAGGCAAAAGCACTGAAGGGCTTGATCGTGGTGGCGAAGATGTGCCTTTTGTTCTGGCAAATGAAGACCCCGGTCGCGGTGACCATGAGCCTGGCAAATATGCCGACCTTGTACGCCGGGCGATGGAAAAATTCAAGCGTGGCGATCTGTTTGAGGTAGTACCCGGGCAGGTGTTCTATGAAAAATGCGATAATCCGCCCTCAGAAATTGCCAAGCGTTTAAAGCAGATTAATCCGTCTCCCTATTCGTTTTTTTTCAATCTCGGAAATAGTGAATATCTGGTGGGGGCATCACCGGAAATGTTTGTTCGGGTCTCCGGGCGGCGTATTGAGACTTGCCCGATTTCTGGCACCATCAAGCGTGGTGACGATCCGATTGCCGATTCTGAACAGGTGTTGAAACTTCTTAATTCGAAAAAAGACGAGTCTGAGTTGACCATGTGTTCGGACGTGGACCGGAACGATAAAAGCCGGGTTTGCGAACCGGGGTCTGTTAAGGTAATCGGGCGCCGGCAAATCGAGATGTATTCCAAGCTCATTCATACGGTTGATCATATTGAAGGGCGGTTGCTTGAGGGCATGGATGCCTTTGACGGCTTTCTTTCCCATGCTTGGGCGGTCACTGTAACCGGCGCGCCAAAACTCTGGGCGATGCGCTTTATTGAAGAAAATGAGAAGAGCCCGCGTGCCTGGTATGGTGGTGCGGTTGGGTTGGTGAATTTTAATGGCGATATGAATACGGGTCTGACCATCAGAACCGTTCGGATAAAGGACGGCATTGCCGAAGTTCGGGCAGGGGCGACTTTATTGTTTGATTCTGATCCTGAAGAAGAAGAAAAAGAAACCGAGCTCAAAGCATCCGCAATGCGGGCTGCAATCAAGGGCACGACCAGCGGTAATACATCTGCCCGTCTTCGCGATGTGGCATCTGTTGGCAAAGGCGTCAATATTCTACTGGTGGATCACGAGGATTCATTCGTTCACACATTGGCCAATTATTTCCGCCAGACCGGTGCGAAGGTTACCACCATGCGCTCGCCAATTGATGAAAGCGTTTTTGATGATTTAAAACCTGATTTGGTGGTGCTTTCTCCAGGGCCCGGGCAACCGAAAGATTTTGATTGCAAGAATACAATTGCAAAAGTTCGAGCGCGGAATATTCCTTTATTTGGTGTCTGCCTTGGGCTGCAGGCAATTACCGATGCCTGGGGCGGTGAATTGCGTCAGCTTGCCGTGCCGGTGCATGGCAAACCATCAAGAATACGGGTGAATGATCCAGGTAAAGTGTTTTCCGGCCTTGCAAACCATATTACGGTTGGGCGTTACCATTCAATTTTTGCAGATCCAGCAACATTGTCGAAGGACTTTATAATTACGGCTGAAACCGAAGACGGTATCATTATGGGTATTGAGCATAAGAGCGAGCCGGTGGCCGCCGTGCAATTTCATCCTGAAAGCATTATGACGCTTGGCGGTGAAGCGGGACACAGGATGATTGAAAATGTGGTGGCTCTTTTGGCGAAGTGAAAACGGGTGCTCGAGAGTTTCTGAACACCCGTGTCTGTCTGGAATATGACAGGTATTAAACCAACAGCAATCCATCTGTGATCAGGTCATTGACGTCCATGCCAACCCGGTTGTCAAGCATGACAACATCATGCATTGCACCGCCCAAAATGGCTGAAACCATCGTACCTGAAGCAGACTCAGTCAAAGTAATATCGCTCGCGCCACCGGCAAGAGAGAACTGGGCGAAGTCAAGAATATCCACAACAGAGAAATCTGTGATTATATCGGTCCAGGCATCAGCGCCCGTGCCAATGACGTCAGATGTGATCCAGGAATAGACTTCTGTGCCATATCCGCCGGTCATTGTATCATTACCCTGACCGCCTGACAGTTTGTCATGGCCTGAACTTGCGTCTAGCAGATCATCGCCGGCACCACCTTCGATGATGTCATTGCCGCCTTGGCCATATAATTTGTCATTTCCAGCGTCACCTCGAAGGGTGTCATGGCCAACACCACCGGTAATTACGTCGATACCGTCGCCACCATTAATCACGTCATGGCCGGAACCGCCCGCAAGACGGTCATCGCCCGCATCGCCATATAATATATCGTCGCCACCTTCACCAAGGATCGTGTCATTGTCGGCACCACCAGAAAGTTGGTCAGCCCCAAGGCCACCTTTTATTATGTCGTTCCCGGCACCGCCATCA
The DNA here is from genome assembly GCA_024280375.1 of Alphaproteobacteria bacterium. Lineage (GTDB taxonomy): Bacteria > Pseudomonadota > Alphaproteobacteria > Rhizobiales > Rhizobiaceae > SZUA-100. The sequence goes on from JAJRQF010000082.1 coordinate 18,365, forward strand.
ACAATATCATTGCCAGACATGGTGTAGATTTTATCATTGCCCGCATCACCAAAAACAATATCATCGCCACCACCGGCATTTATGCTGTCATTGCCGTTGCCGCCGTGAATGGTGTCGTGACCAAGCTCACCCACAAGAACATCATTTCCATCGCCACCGTCGATGAAATCATGTCCAGAACCTGCCCGAATGGTGTCATTTCCGGCATCGCCAAATAGTTGGTCGTCGCCGCCATCACCGCGAATGATGTCATCTCCATCACCACCGTGGACAGTGTCATGTCCAAGGCCGCCATAAATTATGTCGTTGCCGAGGCCGCCGTCGATGAAGTCATGCCCGCTGGCTCCATAGATACGGTCATTACCGCCATCGCCATAGAGAAAGTCGCCACTTGAGCCGCCATCAATTCGGTCATCACCCGCATCGCCATGGATCGTATCTATTCCTGAACGACCGTTGAGCCTGTCAGCTCCATTGCCGCCGGATAGTTGATCGTTGCCAACGCCGCCTACGAGCGTGTCGTCGCCATCGCCGCCATTTAGCGTGTCATCACCATTTCGGCCATACAGGCTGTCGTTGCCGGCAAGGCCATTTAAGATGTCATTGCCACCCTGGCCATCCAAAACATTGTTTTTGGCATCGCCAGTGAAAGTATCGCTTTTGTTGCCGCCGGTCAGGTTTTCGATGCTGACGTAGCTATTATTGTATTGGTCAGTTCCGGTATTCAGATCGATATTAAACGCGAAATTTACAACTTCTGTTCCTGTAATCTGATAGGTGTCGATGCCTGTTCCGCCATCGAATAGATCGCCATTGCCAAGGTCATAACCGGCCAATAGCAAATCATCGCCAGCACCGCCATAGAGTTTGTCTTCGCCACGTCCGCCATCAAGGATATCGTTGCCGTCATCACCATATAGTTTATCATTGCCGGTGCCGCCTAAAAGCGTGTCATCACCATTGCCGCCATATAATTTGTCGTCGTCGATGCCGCCTGAAAGCGTGTCATTACCATCGCCACCATATAATTTGTCATTGCCAGCTTCGCCATAAAGGGTGTCATTGCCTTTAAGACCATAAAGCTTGTCTTTGCCGTCGCCACCGTAAATAATATCGGGGTCGGTAATGCTGGAGATATCACGGCCTTTGATTTTATCTTTGCCGCTTGTTCCGAAGTAATATTTCGTAGCCACTATTCTGTCTCCAAAAAATTTGTTGAGGCAGATTTAACAGCTATAAGCTAGCGGAAGGATAAGGTAATTGTTAAAATTCTAACGGCCTCGCGTTTTATTCAAGAATTGGAATGTGTGGTTGATAAAGGCTAAACATTTGTTCTTGTCAGGTGCTTCTGACTGGGGTAATCATTAATAATGAGCATTAAGACAACACTGATGAACAATCGTTTTGCACTGATTTGTGCCGCTGTTTTGCTCGACCTGAATTTGCTTCCAGGTAACCTTAGAAGCGATCATCGGGCTTTTTGACGGAAGCGCCCGGTGGTCGAATAGACGATCATCAGATTGTCATGCTTCCTGTGATTTTTCCATTTGTATCAATAATTATACGCCCGGATGAAATAATTCTGCGGCAAATCCAAGATGAAGGAACGGCATTATGATGCTGGACAGCGCAAGTAAATACAGACCCTACCCACAGGTTGATCTGCAGGATCGTACCTGGCCAACAAAAACCATTACCAAGGCACCAATCTGGTGTTCTGTTGATTTGCGGGATGGTAATCAGGCACTGATTGACCCTATGGGGCATGAGCGAAAATCGAGAATGTTTGCGCTTTTGCTTGATATGGCATTCAAGGAAATTGAAATTGGTTTCCCGTCGGCATCGCAAACTGACTTTGATTTTGCCCGCTGGTGCGTTGAACAAGGTGGCGTTCCAGATGATGTATCGCTTCAGGTGTTGGTGCAATGTCGCCCGGAACTGATTACCCGCACATTTGAATCGCTTGAGGGGGCCGATAAACCGATTGTGCATTTTTATAATTCCACATCCGAACTGCAAAGAAGGGTGGTATTTAATAAAGATCAGGCCGGAATTAAGCAGATCGCCACCGATGCGGCCAAAATGATTGCCGATATGGCGGCAAAAGCCGGTGGGGACTATCGGTTTGAATATTCTCCCGAAAGCTTTACCGGGACAGAGCTTGAGTTTTCGCTCGAGGTTTGTAATGCGGTAAGTGAGATAATTCAGCCAACTACCGATAATCCAATCATTTTTAATCTTCCTGCAACGGTGGAAATGTCCACTCCAAATATTTATGCAGACCAGATTGAATGGATGAGCAGAAACCTGAACAATCGCGATTGTGTGGTGCTTTCGCTTCATCCTCATAATGACAGGGGCACAGGTATTGCTGCGACCGAGCTGGCGTTGCTTGCCGGTGCTGACCGGGTGGAAGGCACATTGTTTGGCAATGGAGAGCGTACCGGTAATGTGGATTTGGTAACGCTTGCCCTTAATATGATGACCCAGGGGGTTGACCCTGAACTGGATGTTTCGGACATCAATCGCATCAAGGGCGTTTATGAATATTGCAATCAATTACGAATTCCTGAACGCCATCCCTATGTTGGCGAACTTGTTTATACGGCATTTTCCGGCTCCCATCAGGATGCGATCAACAAGGGAATGAAGGCGCTTGATCAGTCGAATACCGGTATGTGGGAAGTGCCATATCTGCCGATTGATCCAAAACATGTGGGGCGATCTTATGAGGCGATAATTCGCATTAACTCCCAATCCGGCAAGGGGGGTGTTGCCTATATAATGGAAGCGGATTACGGGCTAAAACTACCGCGTAATCTGCAGGTGGAAATGCGTGATGAGGTACAGCGCATTACCGATCAGGAAGGACAGGAGATTCCGGCTGATCGAATTTATCAGCGTTTTATGGATCGTTACATCCGCCAGGAAAGCGCCCGGCTTAAATTTGTAAAACACACAACCTTGCCTGATACTGAAAACCCTGGCGGGCGCATTGTTGAGGCTGTATTATTGGACAATGGCGTGGAAGTGAAAATTTCCGGGCAGGGCACCGGGCCGGTTGACGGGTTTGTCGATGCGATTTGTTCCCATCTTGGCCTCAATTTTTCAGTTGCAGATTATTCCGAGCATTCGCTCAAACAGGGGTCTGATGCAACTGCGATTTGTTACATGGAAATTGAACATGATGGTGGCAAATTGTTTGGGGCAGGGATAAACAGCAATATTGTTGTTGCTTCACTTGAGGCAATTGTGTCTGCTGCAAACCGTATTGTCGCAAACGACTTTTAAAGGGCCCAGATTTGACCAATAGTCTTTATACGATTGAAATGGGCGATGCCAATGGCGCGCCCATTTTGCTATTGCATGGTTTTGGTGGATTTGCGGATAATTGGGCAAATTTGCAACAACGCCTGGCTACGGACAAGTCGGTTTTGGCTTTCGATCTTCCCGGACACGGGCAATCGTTGAGTTACCCGGATGCGGGCGAACCAAAAATTGCGGCGCGGGCAATCATTGCAGAAATGGAAAAACGTAACATCGCCAAAGCGCATATTGTCGGTTTTTCAATGGGGGGTGCAATTGCATCGCTTATTGGCCTGTTCGCACCAGAACGGGTTGCCTCACTGACATTGCTGGCGCCGGGTGGTTTTGGGCCGGAAATTAATCACAAAATGCTGCAGGCCTATGCTCGCGCAGATAATGAGAAGGCAATTCGGCAGATATTACCACAGTTTTTCGGGTTTTCAGCCAAAATATCTGAAACCCGTATTAAAGCAGAACTTGCCGCTCGCCAGCAACCGGGCATAACGCAGAGCTTGTGTAAAATTGCCGATCTACTGTTTGATGGTTCAAAACAAGGGGTTATTCCAATTGCTCCGCTGCTGGAAATTGACGTGCCAATCAAAGTGCTGTGGGGGACACAGGATAATATTCTACCCACTAGGCAGGCGCATAAATTGCCAGGGTTGATTGCAACGCATGTATTTTCTGATACGGGTCATATGTTGATTGAAGAGCAACCGGATGCGGTTTATCGTCTGGTCAAACAGAATACAGCTTATTGCTAATCTTGTGGGCTCGTTATGTTAAGCTGATATTGTGGGAGGGTTGAATTGCTGTAAATGTCCAGGCAAATTGTCTCGATGATGCCCCTGTACAATCGTGTAAACTCCGGCTACAAGGCGGCCAATATGTGATGTTTGGCCATGCAATTGGGCGTGGCGTGTGCTCCTGATTTAAACTGAAGTTTTATCAAAGGACCAATTCGCATTCAGAAAGATAATCATGACAGAATTTGAAGGCGTTCATCCAGCGCTTGGTAAGGCGTTGAGCGATCGCGGCTATAGCCAGTTAACATCGGTTCAAAGCGCGGTGCTGGACCCGGAACTGGCCGGTAAGGATATGCTGGTATCGGCGCAAACCGGATCGGGTAAAACGGCTGCGTTCGGGATAGCATTTGCACCAACTTTGCTTGGTGACGATGAGCGATTTTCCCGCGCGGGCGCGCCATTGGCACTTGTGATTGCACCAACCAGAGAGCTTGCCTTGCAGGTTAAGGCAGAATTGCAATGGCTCTTTGGGCCAACCGGTGCAATTGTTTCATCCTGTGTTGGTGGCATGGATTATCGTGGCGAGAAACGAAATCTTGAACGCGGCGTTCATATTGTAGTTGGTACGCCCGGCCGGTTGCGCGATCATATTCAACGCCATTCTCTCAATACCAGCGAATTAAAAGTTGCGGTTCTTGATGAGGCGGATGAAATGCTCGATCTGGGCTTTCGCGAGGATTTGGAATTTATTCTTGATTCAACACCAAGCGAACGCCAGACTTTGCTGTTTTCGGCAACTGTGCCGCGCACAATTGCTAATCTTGCCAAGCGTTTTCAACGTGATGCGGTGCGGGTTTCAACCAATGAAGAAAAACAACAGCATGTTGATATTGAATATCAGGCGTTGGTGGTTGCTGCCAACGACCGGGAAAATGCAATTATCAACGTCCTTCGCTTCCATGAGGCGCAAAGCGCTATTGTTTTTTGTGGAACGCGCGCAACGGTCAATCATCTGACCAGCCGCTTTTCCAATCGTGGTTTTTCCGTGGTGGCGCTTTCAGGTGAGCTTAGCCAAAATGAGCGAAGCCATGCGCTGCAAGCGATGCGCGATGGTCGTGCACGGGTTTGTATTGCAACGGATGTTGCCGCGCGCGGCATTGATTTGCCCAATCTTGAATTGGTAATTCACGCTGATATTCCAAAGAATGCTGAAGGGCTTCTTCATCGAAGTGGCCGTACCGGGCGGGCAGGGCGCAAGGGAACCAGCGTTCTTATTGTTCCCTCTAACTGGCGCAAGCGCACGGAAAGACTGCTGCAAAACGCTAAGATTACCGCGAACTGGGGCAAGGCTCCGAGCGTTGAGCAGGTTATTGAACGTGACAATGCGCGGATATTGGAAGATACGTCCTTTGATGAAGCAATTAATGAAAATGAACGGGAATTTGCCCTTGCTCTATTAGCCAAGCATGGGGATGATAAGGTTGCTGCTGCATTTATTCGTGCTTATCGGGCTGGGCGTTCTGCACCGGAAGAGATAAGCGAAGGCGGTTTTGATAACAGACAGTCAGAGCGAAATAATTCGCCTCGTGGTGAACGCAAAACCCGCCCGACAAG
>JAJRQF010000083.1 GCA_024280375.1 Alphaproteobacteria bacterium
GACAGGTTTCGCAAAATGCAGTCGACAACGGCACCTTCAGGACCTTCGTGTCCTGCATGACACTTTGATAGGAGCGAGCATGGCTCAGACCCATATTTTTAATGGTCGTAAACGCGTAAGAAAAGTATTCGGACATATTACTGAAGTGGCAGAAATGCCAAACCTCATTGAGGTTCAACGTGCTTCATATGATAATTTCCTGATTATGGAAGAACCGGAAGGCGGACGTGGGGATGAAGGTCTTCAGGCTGTGTTCCAGTCGGTATTTCCAATTTCAGATTTTACCGGTGCTGCGATGCTGGAATTCGTTTCCTACGAATTTGAGCCGCCGAAATATGATGTTGAGGAATGTCGCCAGCGCGATATGACCTATGCTGCACCTTTGAAGGTGACTTTGCGGTTGATCGTATTTGATATTGATGAAGAAACAGGCGCCAAGTCTGTTAAAGATATCAAAGAGCAAGACGTCTATATGGGCGACATGCCTTTGATGACCGGCAATGGCACTTTTGTGATCAACGGTACGGAACGGGTTATCGTATCACAAATGCATCGTTCTCCTGGTGTGTTCTTTGACCATGACAAAGGCAAAACCCATTCAAGCGGCAAATTACTGTTTGCTTCCCGCGTGATCCCTTATCGTGGTTCGTGGCTTGATATCGAGTTTGATGCGAAAGACATTGTTTATGCCCGTATCGACCGCCGCCGTAAACTGCCTGTAACATCATTGTTGATGTCGCTGGGCATGGATGGTGAAGAAATTTTGTCTACTTTCTATAACTCTTTCATCGTGAAGAAAGACAAGAAAGAAGACGGCTGGCGCATGCCATTTATTGCCGAACGTCATACATCAACCAAACCGATGCTGGATGTGGTTGATGCTGATACCGGTAAGGTGATCATTGAAGCCAATAAAAAGGTAACGGCTCGGATTCTGAAAGGGGTCGCTGAAGCAGGCACCAAAGAAATAAGTGTCGATGTTGATCAGATTTACGGCCAGTACCTTTCAGAGGACATTGTGAATCTGGAAACCGGCGAAATTTATTATGAGGCCGGTGAAGAACTTGACGAGGCTTCAATTGAAGCGTTGCTTGAGGCTGGTTACAGCGAATTTTCTGTACTTGATATCGATCACATCAATATCGGTGCCTATATTCGCAATACTTTAAATGCTGACAAAAATGACAATCGTCAGGATGCATTGTTCGATATTTATCGCGTCATGCGCCCGGGTGAACCGCCAACAATCGAAACTGCGGAAGCAATGTTTGAATCGCTGTTCTTTGACCGTGAACGCTATGACCTTTCAGCCGTTGGCCGCGTGAAAATGAACATGCGTCTTGATCTCGATGTGGAAGACACGGTGCGGGTGCTGCGCAAGGACGATATCCTTGAAGTGGTAAAAACACTGGTTAACCTGCGCGATGGTCGTGGCGAAATTGATGATATTGACAACCTTGGCAATCGCCGGGTTCGCTCAGTTGGCGAATTGATGGAAAATCAATATCGCGTCGGTCTGCTTCGTATGGAACGTGCGATCAAAGAACGTATGTCGTCGATTGAAATCGATACGGTAATGCCGCAGGATTTGATCAATGCCAAACCGGCCGCAGCAGCGGTTCGTGAATTCTTTGGTTCGTCACAATTATCTCAATTTATGGACCAAACCAATCCGCTTTCAGAAATTACCCACAAACGCCGCCTTTCAGCGCTTGGGCCGGGTGGTCTGACACGCGAACGTGCGGGCTTTGAGGTGCGCGATGTGCATCCAACCCATTACGGTCGTATTTGTCCGATTGAAACACCGGAAGGACCAAATATTGGTCTTATCAACTCGTTGGCAACCTTTGCCCGGATCAACAAATATGGCTTCATCGAAAGCCCATACCGCAAGGTGGTTGATGCTAAGGTAACCCGCGAAGTTGTGTATCTTTCCGCAATGGAAGAGGCAAAATACACGGTTGCGCAAGCCAATGCTGATCTGGATAAGGATTTCGGCTTCATTAATGATTTCGTTATCTGTCGTCATGCGGGCGATGTGGTTTCGATTTCCAAGAACGCCGTAGATTTGATGGATGTTTCGCCAAAACAGCTGGTATCAGTTGCGGCAGCGCTTATTCCGTTCCTCGAAAATGATGATGCGAACCGCGCTCTTATGGGCTCCAACATGATGCGTCAGGCCGTGCCTTTGGTACGTGCAGAAGCGCCATTTGTCGGCACTGGCATGGAGCCAATTGTTGCGCGCGATTCAGGTGCTGCGATTGGCGCCCGTCGTGGCGGTGTGGTCGATCAGGTGGATGCAACACGTATTGTGGTGCGCGCTACCGAAGATCTTGATCCATCCAAATCCGGTGTGGACATCTATCGTCTACAGAAATTCCAGCGTTCCAACCAATCAACTTGTATCAACCAACGCCCGCTTGTTCGGGTTGGTGACCGGGTCAACAAGGCTGATATTCTGGCCGATGGCCCATCGACTGATCTGGGTGATCTGGCGCTTGGTCGTAACGTGCTTGTCGCGTTTATGCCTTGGAATGGCTATAACTTCGAAGACTCCATTCTGCTTTCCGAGCGGATTGTTCGTGATGACGTGTTTACTTCAATTCATATTGAAGAATTCGAGGTCATGGCGCGTGATACCAAGCTTGGACCGGAAGAAATTACCCGTGATATTCCCAATGTTTCGGAAGAAGCGCTGCGGAACCTCGATGAGGCCGGCATCACCTATATTGGTGCTGAAGTTGGTCCGGGCGATATTCTGGTCGGCAAGATTACGCCAAAGGGTGAAAGCCCAATGACACCGGAAGAAAAACTTCTTCGGGCGATCTTTGGTGAAAAAGCCTCTGATGTGCGTGATACATCTTTGCGTATGTCGCCGGGTGCTTTTGGTACTGTTGTTGAAGTTCGGGTTTTCAATCGCCACGGCATTGAAAAGGACGAGCGTGCGATGGCCATTGAGCGTGAGGAAATTGAAAGTCTTGCGAAGGACCGGGATGATGAACAGGCGATCCTTGATCGTAACGTTTATGGTCGTTTGGTCGATATGCTGAAAGGCAAGAAATCTGTGGCCGGACCGAAGGGTTTCAATAGCGGCGATAAGATTTCTGAAGAAGGCATGCAGGAATACCCGCGCAGTCAATGGTGGCAGTTTGCTGTTGATGACGAAAAAATGCAGGGCCAGATTGAAGCATTGCGCAACCAGTATGACGAATCCAAGTCGATGCTGGAAGGCCGCTTCATGGACAAGGTTGAGAAAATCCAGCGTGGTGATGAGCTGCTGCCGGGCGTGATGAAAATGGTCAAGGTATTTGTGGCCATCAAACGTAAACTGCAACCGGGCGATAAAATGGCTGGCCGTCACGGCAATAAGGGTGTGGTTTCCCGCATCTTGCCGGTGGAGGATATGCCGTTCCTTGAAGATGGAACACATGCGGACATCGTGCTTAACCCGCTTGGGGTGCCGAGCCGAATGAATGTGGGTCAAATTCTTGAAACCCATCTGGGTTGGGCCTGTGCCGGTATGGGTACAAAAATCGGCAAAATGTTGAAGGTCTATGAAAAGGACAAAAACATTCAGCCTCTGCGTGATCAGCTGGAGAAAATTTATCCGGACAATGATCGCAATGAGCCGGTTCGTCGTTATGACGAGGATAGTGTTCTTCGCCTTGCCGATCAGTTGAAAACCGGTGTTCGTATTGCAACGCCTGTGTTTGACGGTGCGCATGAACCAGACATTGTTGAGATGCTGGCTGATGCGGGTTTGAAAACCAGCGGCCAATCAACCTTGTATGATGGACGTACTGGTGAGGCTTTCGACCGTCAGGTGACAATGGGTTATATTTATATGCTCAAACTGCATCACTTGGTCGACGACAAGATCCATGCCCGTTCTATCGGACCCTATTCACTTGTTACCCAGCAGCCATTGGGCGGTAAAGCGCAATTTGGTGGCCAGCGGTTTGGTGAAATGGAGGTCTGGGCGCTTGAGGCTTATGGTGCTGCATATACCTTGCAGGAAATGTTGACGGTTAAATCCGATGACGTTGCGGGTCGTACCAAGGTCTATGAGGCTATAGTGCGCGGAGACGACACTTTTGAGGCCGGTATACCTGAAAGCTTCAATGTTTTGGTCAAGGAAATGAGATCACTTGGTTTGAGCGTAGAGTTGAACAATTCCAAGCTGGCGATTGATCACGATGACGAAGACGCTGATGTGGATTTCACCGACGCTGCTGAATAATGAGTATCGACGGGAAGTCTGGAAAACGGGCTTCCCGCGCACCCAATTTTGTGAGTAACCGCAACAGGCGGAACGAAGCAGAGTATTTAGACAGTTAGGCCGACAATAATTTGCGCTTACTGTCGCAACGCAAGGGTCAAAGACCCGAAGGAGACTATCCATGAACCATGAGGTCATGAATCTTTTCAGCCCACAGGCACAATCGCAGACATTCGATTCTATTCGAATTTCGATCGCGGCACCCGAGAAAATTCTCTCCTGGTCATTCGGTGAAATCAAGAAGCCGGAAACCATCAACTATCGTACATTCAAGCCAGAACGTGATGGCTTGTTCTGCGCTCGTATTTTTGGCCCGATCAAAGATTACGAATGCCTTTGCGGCAAATATAAGCGGATGAAATACAAAGGTATTATCTGTGAAAAATGTGGCGTTGAAGTAACGCTTTCGCGTGTTCGTCGTGAGCGGATGGGGCATATCGAACTTGCTTCTCCGGTTGCGCATATCTGGTTCCTGAAGTCTTTGCCTTCGCGCATTGGCCTGCTGCTTGATATGACATTGAAAGACCTTGAGCGGGTTCTTTATTTTGAGAACTTCGTGGTGACTGAGCCGGGCCTTACCACTTTGACCGAATACCAGCTGCTTTCTGAAGAAGAACACATGATTGCGGTTGAGGAATTTGGTGAAGATGCATTTACCGCGATGATTGGTGCTGAAGCCATTCACGAAATGCTCTCATCGCTTGACCTTGCAAAGTCTGTTGATCAGCTGCGGGTTGATATTGCCGAAACTTCATCTGAGTTGAAGCACAAGAAATTGTCGAAGCGGCTTAAAACTGCGGAAGCGTTTTTGGAATCCACCAATCGTCCAGAATGGATGATCATGAAAACTATTCCGGTTATTCCACCGGATTTGCGCCCGCTTGTGCCGCTTGATGGTGGGCGGTTTGCGACCTCGGATCTGAACGACCTTTACCGTCGGGTGATCAACCGTAATAACCGTTTGAAGCGGCTGATTGAACTGCGCGCGCCTGATATTATTGTGCGCAACGAAAAGCGTATGTTGCAGGAATCTGTTGATGCTTTGTTTGATAATGGTCGTCGTGGCCGTACTATAACAGGCGCCAACAAACGTCCGCTAAAATCGCTTTCAGACATGCTTAAAGGTAAGCAGGGTCGTTTCCGCCAGAACCTGCTCGGTAAACGCGTCGACTATTCCGGTCGTTCGGTTATCGTTGTGGGACCAGAACTGAAACTGCACCAATGTGGTTTGCCGAAGAAAATGGCCCTGGAACTGTTCAAGCCGTTCATTTATTCGCGGCTGGAAGCCAAGGGCTATTCCTCGACCGTTAAACAGGCGAAGAAGCTGGTTGAAAAGGCAAAGCCGGAAGTTTGGGATATTCTCGATGAGGTTATTCGTGAGCACCCGGTTCTCTTGAACCGCGCACCGACCTTGCACAGATTGGGCATTCAGGCATTTGAACCTGTGCTGATTGAAGGCAAGGCCATTCATTTGCATCCGCTGGTTTGTACCGCGTTTAATGCCGACTTTGATGGCGACCAAATGGCGGTTCACGTCCCGCTTTCTCTGGAAGCGCAGCTTGAAGCCCGTGTGTTGATGATGTCCACCAACAATATTCTGCATCCGGCCAATGGCCAGCCGATTATTGTGCCATCGCAAGATATCGTTCTTGGCCTCTACTATTTGTCGATTGTTGCAGAAAATGAACCTGGCGAGGGCATGGTATTTGCCGATATGGGCGAATTGCACCACGCGCTGGAAAACAAGGTTGTAACCTATCATACCAAGATTAAAGGCCGGTTCAAAACGGTTGACGAGGAAGGCGAACCTGTATGGGAATTGCACGACACGACACCGGGCCGTATGATTATGGGCGAATTGCTGCCGCGTAATCACAAAGTGCCTTTTGCTGTGTGTAACTCGGAAATGACCAAGAAAAACATCTCCGCGATGATTGACCGGGTTTACAGAAACTGCGGTCAAAAAGAGACTGTTATTTTCTGTGACCAGATCATGACGCTTGGTTTCTCCCACGCTTGTAAAGCTGGTATTTCCTTTGGTATGGATGACATGGTTATTCCTGACACCAAAGCCGGAATGATCAAGGATACCCAGGCGCAGGCAAAAGAATTTGAACAACAGTTCAATGATGGTCTGATTACCCAGGGCGAGAAATACAACAAGGTGGTTGATGCCTGGGCGAAATGTGGTGACAAGGTTGCTGATGAGATGATGCAGGGCATTCGTGCCGTGCAGATCGACGAAAATGGTCGCCAAAAGCAAATGAACTCGATCTACATGATGTCTCGTTCAGGCGCCCGTGGTTCTCCGGCTCAAATGAAGCAGTTGGCCGGTATGCGCGGTCTGATGGCCAAGCCTTCAGGCGAAATCATCGAAACGCCGATCATTTCGAACTTTAAAGAAGGCCTGACTGTGATGGAGTATTTCAACTCCACCCATGGTGCGCGTAAGGGTTTGGCTGATACGGCGCTGAAAACGGCTAACTCCGGTTATCTGACCCGCAGGCTGGTTGATGTGGCGCAGGATTGCATCATCAATGTGGTCGATTGTGGCACTGAAAATGGTCTGACCATGCAGGCGGTTGTTGATGCGGGGCAGGTTGTTGCCTCACTTGGCGAACGTATTGTTGGCCGCGCGGCAGCGGGTGATGTTACCAATCCTGAAACGGGTGAAGTGATTATTGCCTCCGGTCATTCTATCGAGAACGAGCATGTGGAAGCCATTGATGCGGCCGGTATTCAGCAGGTGAAAATCCGCTCGGCGCTGACTTGTGAAACCCGCACCGGCATTTGCGGCACCTGTTATGGTCGTGATCTGGCACGTGGTACACCGGTCAATCTTGGTGAAGCGGTTGGTGTTATTGCGGCGCAGTCAATTGGTGAACCGGGAACCCAGCTTACCATGCGTACCTTCCATATTGGTGGTACTGCTCAAGTGGTGGATTCCTCCTTCATTGAGGCTGCATATGAGGGCAAGATCGCTATTCGCAACCGCAATATTGTTCGCAACTCTGATGGTCAGATGATCGTTATGGGCCGCAACATGTCGGTTCTGATTATGGATGAACAGGACAATGAGCGGGCTGTTCACCGTGTCTCCTATGGTTCACGTATTCATGTGGATGATGGTGATGCCGTGAAGCAAGGCCAGCGTCTTGCAGAGTGGGACCCTTATACACGGCCGATCCTCACCTCAGTTGGTGGTGTTGTCGAATTTGAAGACATGGTTGAAGGTGTATCTGTTTCAGAATCCGCTGATGAATCCACCGGCATTACCAAACGCATCGTGATTGACTGGCGCGCCCATCCGCGCGGTGGTGATCTTAAGCCTGCGATGGTGATCAAGGATAAAAAAGGTGAAACTGCCAAACAGGCAAAAGGTGGTGATGCCAACTTCCAGATTTCTGTTCATGCGATCCTTTCTGTTGAACCTGGTTCAACCGTTAAGGCGGGTGACGTGCTGGCGCGTATTCCGATGGAAAGTGCTAAAACCAAGGATATTACCGGTGGTCTTCCACGGGTGGCTGAATTGTTTGAAGCGCGTCGTCCTAAGGATTGTGCGGTTATCGCTGAAATTGACGGAACCATCCGTTTTGGCCGTGACTATAAGAACAAGCGTCGGATTAGCATTGAACCGGATGACAGCACGCTGGAACCATCAGAATATCTCATTCCAAAAGGTAAGCCTTTCCATTGGCAGGACGGCGACCCGATTGAACAGGGTGAATATATTCTCGATGGTAATCCGGCACCGCATGACATTTTGGCAATTAAGGGTGTTGAAGCACTTGCTTCTTACCTCGTGAATGAAATTCAGGAAGTTTATCGTCTGCAGGGTGTGGGCATTAACGACAAGCACATCGAAGTGATTGTCCGCCAGATGCTGCAGAAGGTTGAGCTTACTGATCCAGGTGAATCCGGTCTTGTTCGTGGTGAGAATATGGACCGTATTGAAATGGAGATCATGAACGAGAAACTCGTGGAAGAGGGTCGTAAGCCTGCTGTTGGAACTCCAGTTCTACTGGGCATTACTAAGGCAAGCCTACAAACCCGATCCTTCATCTCGGCTGCATCCTTCCAGGAAACAACCCGCGTGTTGACTGAAGCGGCCGTTGCCGGCAAGTCAGATACGCTGGAAGGCCTGAAAGAGAACGTGATTGTTGGTCGTCTCATTCCTGCCGGTACTGGCGGGGTGATGAGCCAGGTTCGTCGTATCGCCAATGCGCGTGATGATTTGATCATTGATGAACGCCGCAAGGCGCAGGAAGCCGCACGCAATGATGCACTGCTTGCTGATATGAGCAATCAGGAACCAACGGAAGAAGCACCCGAAGGGGAGCCTGCTGAATAGGCCGCATTGTTGGTAGTGATTTTAAAAGGGCCGCTCAATCTGGGCGGCCTTTTTAGTTTAAGGATTAGATGATTTTTGCGATGTCCAACACCGCCACATAGTGGACAGATGCAGCAGTTAGCACGAATGCGTGCCAGATGGCCCGATTGTAGCGCCAGTCATCGCGCTTATAGAAAATGACGCCTGCGGTATAGATCAGGCCACCAATAGCAATCAGCGAGAATGAATAGAGCGATAGAGCCTCAAACATTGGCTTGATGGCAATGACTGCCAACCAGCCTTGCCCAAGATATAAAAAGAGTGATACCCGTCTTGCTTCTTCGCAATAGAATAGCTTGATGAACACGCCGAGCGCGGCGATGAGCCAAACGCCGATGGCGAGAAAATTGCCCCATCCACCACCAATGCCGATGAGCGCAAGCGGGGTATAGGTTCCGGCAATCATGATGAATATGGCCGAATGATCGAGACGTTGAAATATTGCCTTGGCGCCGGGATGTCTGGTCATGTTATAGGCGGCTGAAAATACAAATGTTGCAATCAGGCCAATGCAATAAATGATCAGGGGAGGAATTGTGCTGTCAGCCAGATTGGAATGGGCATAGAATAACAGGCTGCCAGCCGCAATCAGGCTGCCGACAACTCCCAAAAGATGGACGATGCCATCGGCAATATGTTCGTTCGGGCTTTCATTTCCACCCAGCGTTCTCATTTTAGTTTTCAATATCGTGCTCGAGAATTTGTCAGATTAAATTGGAATGCTAAACTGAATTGTTTAATTGGCTCTTGTCAATTGCCCTATCCAACAATACCCATGCGGGTGTCGGCCAGTGAGAATAAGATAATGCGCGTTCTGATTTCTGAAACCCATAAATACATATATCATATGAACCCGAAGGTTGGGTCGAACACCACTCTCAATATGCTTTACCGGACTGCCGGGATGCGTGATGAGGATATTGGTAATCCACATCAGGTTTCGCGAGATAAGCTACTGCTCGACCGGCATGGATTGATTGCGGCTGATGTTGAGCACAAGGATTGTGTGGGGTTTTTTAAAAAGTGGCCGGGTTACTTCACCTTCAGTTTTACCCGCAATCCGTATACTCGATTGAAATCGGCCTATAATGACAAGCTGAAGCGATATGCCGAAATTGCTGAGGCTGAGTTGGTCGAAAAGTTGGGGCAGGGGGAGGATGAGAAATCGAAGAAATATTTCCAGCGTGAACTGAAGGCTCGGATATCCTTTGAGCAATTTGCCAAAGGGGTGTGTGCAGACCATCTTTATGGCGATCAACATTGGGTGCCGCAATATGACCGGTTACGGCCCGACCTTTGTGAATATGATTATCTGGGCAAGCTCGAAAATTACCGGGCGGATATGAGCGGTATATTGAATGCAATTGGAGTAGCTGCAGAGAATCATCCTTCATTTCCGCCACGGTTGAATTCTGCACCTGATCCGAGACAAAATTCTGACTACTACAGCGATGAATTGATTCGATTGGTATACAATACCTACGATAAGGACTTTTCGGCGTTCGGTTATGATGAAAAATTACCGGAATAGTTGCCTGGATCAATTATAGCTCGTAATCAAGGCCCAGTAAAAATGCCGATTACCGAATTCATTCAATTTTCTATCACTTTGGGGTTGACGATTTTATAGCAACGAAGTAGATACCGCCCATCAGGACCGATGTGAGCCGGTTTTTTTCGAAGCGACACGCTTTGGATACAGGTCTCAAACAAGGTTGGATATTATAGAATTAAGCAATGTGAAGCATGACTGGTATCCAGTCCTCTGCGTTTGTTAAGGTTCCCTTCGCAAGGATTTTCGTTTGTGGGATGGAGCCTTTCGTGCATGGACATCATAAAGATTGGCCGATTTGGTCGATTTTCTTGGGTTCAGGATATAATTTGGTCTGAATTTTGTTGGGTATGCCAGCGGAAGTCAGGCGCATGAAAGAGGTTTGTAATCTATGCCGACCATCAATCAATTGGTTCGCAAGCCGCGCAAGGCACCGGTAAAGCGCAATAAGGTTCCTGCGATGGAAGCTTGTCCGCAAAAACGTGGTGTTTGCACACGTGTTTATACGACCACACCTAAAAAGCCTAACTCGGCGCTTCGTAAGGTTGCCAAGATCAGGCTTACAAATGGCTTTGAAGTCATTGGTTATATTCCGGGTGAGGGGCATAACCTGCAAGAGCACTCCGTTGTGATGATCCGCGGCGGCCGTGTAAAAGACCTTCCCGGTGTTCGCTATCACGTTATTCGTGGTGTGTTGGATACCCAGGGTGTTAAAGACCGTAGACAACGTCGTTCGAAATATGGCGCCAAGCGTCCCAAGTAAGCGTTGAAGAGAGAGATTTATTAGATGTCACGTCGTCACCGCGCAGAAAAACGCGAAATCAACCCGGATCCCAAATTTGGCGATCTTGTATTGAGCAAGTTCATGAATTCCATCATGCTTGATGGCAAAAAATCTGTTGCAGAGCGCATTGTGTATGGCGCTTTGGATATTGTTGAAAACAAGGCCCACAAAGAACCTGTTCCCTTGTTTCATGAGGCGCTTGAAAATATTAAGCCTTCACTGGAAGTGCGCTCGCGTCGTGTTGGTGGTGCAACCTACCAGGTGCCGGTTGAAGTGCGTGTTGAGCGCCGTCAGGCGTTGGCAATTCGTTGGTTGATCACTGCTGCGCGCAATCGCAATGAGACTACAATGATTGAGCGCTTGTCGGGTGAAATTCTTGATGCATCAAACAACCGTGGCGCTGCTGTTAAAAAGCGCGAAGATACACACCGTATGGCTGACGCAAACAAAGCGTTTTCTCATTATCGCTGGTAACAATTGATAGAATTTGACCTGAAGGTCGGAAGACAAGACTATGGCACGCGAATATAAACTCGAAGATTATCGTAACTTCGGCATCATGGCCCACATTGATGCAGGTAAGACTACGACAACTGAGCGTATTCTTTATTATACCGGTAAGAGCCACAAAATTGGTGAAGTGCATGATGGCGCTGCAACCATGGACTGGATGGAGCAGGAACAGGAACGTGGTATTACCATTACTTCTGCTGCGACCACTACTTTTTGGGCTGGCCGTGATGGCAAGATGCGCCGTTTCAATATCATTGATACTCCAGGTCACGTGGATTTCACAATTGAAGTCGAACGCTCACTGCGTGTGCTTGATGGCGCAATTGCATTGCTTGATGCAAATGCTGGTGTTGAGCCGCAGACAGAAACAGTTTGGCGTCAAGCGAACCGATACAACGTGCCTCGTATGGTTTTCATCAACAAGATGGATAAAATCGGAGCTGATTTTTATCGCTCTGTAGAAATGATCAAAGAGCGCCTCGGTGGTATTCCGTTGGTTGTGCAGCTTCCAATTGGCGCTGAGAATGAATTTGCCGGTGTTGTTGATCTCATCGAAATGAACGCGCTTATCTGGAAGTCAGAAAATCTGGGTGCTGAGTGGGATGTGGTTGATATTCCAGCAGACCTGCAGGAAAAAGCCGAAGAGTACCGTGAGCTTTTGATCGAAGGTGCGGTTGAGGCTGACGACGTTGCCATGGAAGCTTATCTTGAAGGTGAGATGCCTGATAATGATAGGCTCCGTGAATTGATCCGCAAGGGTACAATTGCTGTTCAGTTTTTCCCAATTCTTTGTGGTACGGCATTTAAGAACAAAGGCGTGCAGCCACTTCTTGATGCAGTGGTTGATTATCTGCCGAGCCCAGTTGAGGTGCCTGCGATTAAAGGTATTGATCCTAAGGATGACAGCGATACAACGCGTGTTTCATCTGATGAAGAGCCTCTTTCAATTCTCGCATTCAAAATCATGAACGATCCATTCGTTGGTTCGCTTACTTTCTGTCGGATTTATTCCGGCACGCTGGCGACCGGTACTTCTGTACTGAATTCGGTCAAGGGCAAGAAAGAGCGCGTCGGTCGTATGCTGGAAATGCATTCGAATTCACGTGAAGATATCAAAGAAGCATTTGCTGGTGATATTGTGGCGAT
This sequence comes from Alphaproteobacteria bacterium, assembly GCA_024280375.1. Taxonomy (GTDB): domain Bacteria; phylum Pseudomonadota; class Alphaproteobacteria; order Rhizobiales; family Rhizobiaceae; genus SZUA-100. The sequence continues at coordinate 12,665 of JAJRQF010000083.1, forward strand.
TGCCGGTCTTAAGGAAACCACTACCGGGGATACGCTTTGCGATCCGCTGAAGCCGGTTATTCTTGAGCGTATGGAATTTCCTGATCCGGTAATCGAGATTGCTATTGAGCCTAAAACCAAGGTTGACCAGGAAAAAATGGGCATTGCGCTTAATCGCCTGGCTGCTGAAGATCCTTCTTTCCGGGTTAAGTCGGATGAAGAGTCTGGTCAGACAATTATCGCCGGCATGGGTGAGTTGCATCTCGATATTCTTGTTGATCGGATGAAACGTGAGTTTGGTGTTGAAGCCAATATTGGCGCCCCTCAGGTTGCGTATCGTGAAACTATTACCCGTGAAGCTGATATTGATTATACCCATAAGAAACAATCTGGTGGTTCTGGTCAGTTTGCTCGTGTCAAAATTATCTTTTCACCTAATGAAGAGAGCGAAGATTTTGAATTTGTCAGCAAGATTGTTGGCGGTAACGTACCTAAAGAATATATCCCAGGCGTTGAAAAAGGCATCAAATCAGTTATGGATGCTGGTCCGGTTGCCGGTTTCCCAATGCTTGGTGTGAAAGCAACTTTGTATGATGGTTCTTATCATGATGTTGATAGTTCCGTCTTGGCCTTTGAAATTGCCGCTCGTGCTGCATTCCGTCAGGGCGCAAAAGAAGCGGGCGCAAAACTACTGGAACCTATTATGAAGGTTGAAGTGGTAACGCCTGAAGATTATATGGGCGATGTTATTGGTGATTTGAACTCACGTCGTGGTCAAATTTCCGGTACAGAGGTTCGTGGTATCGACCAAATCGTGAATGCGATGGTGCCACTTGCTAATATGTTTGGTTATGTAAATAACCTGCGTTCTATGAGTCAGGGGCGCGCCCAGTACACCATGACTTTTGATCACTACGAGCAGGTGCCTCAGGCGGTTGCGGAAGAAGTTATCGAAAAATACGCGTAAAGAATTAACCAAAACTGTCGCATATGACCGGCGAATGATGGAGAGCCAAAATGGCAAAAGAGAAATTTGAACGTAATAAACCGCATTGTAACATCGGTACAATTGGCCATGTTGACCACGGCAAAACTACTTTGACTGCTGCGATCACCAAATATTTTGGTGACTTTAAAGCTTATGATGAAATTGATGGTGCGCCAGAAGAAAAAGCGCGCGGCATTACCATTTCTACTGCACACGTTGAGTATGAAACTGACGCTCGTCACTATGCTCACGTTGATTGCCCAGGCCATGCTGACTATGTGAAGAACATGATCACCGGTGCGGCGCAGATGGATGGTGGTATTCTGGTTTGTTCAGCAGCTGATGGCCCAATGCCTCAGACTCGCGAGCACATTCTGCTTGCTCGTCAGGTTGGTGTTCCAGCTCTGGTTGTATTCCTTAATAAAGTTGATCAGGTAGACGACGAAGAGTTGCTGGAGCTGGTTGAAATGGAAGTGCGTGAACTGCTTTCAGATTACAGTTTTCCAGGTGATGATATTCCAATCGTCAAGGGTTCTGCTCTTGCTGCCTTGGAAGGTAGAGATCCTGAAATTGGCGAAAATGCTATTCGTGAATTGATGAAAGCTGTTGATGATTATATTCCACAGCCTGAGCGTCCTGTTGACCAGCCATTCCTGCTGCCAATCGAAGATGTGTTCTCGATTTCCGGTCGTGGTACTGTTGTAACTGGTCGTGTTGAGCGTGGCGTGATCAATATTGGTGACGATATTGAAATCGTTGGTATCAAAGATACTCAGAAAACCACTTGTACTGGTGTTGAAATGTTCCGCAAGCTGCTTGATCGCGGTGAAGCTGGTGACAACATTGGCGCACTTATTCGCGGTATTGAACGCGAAAAAGTTGAGCGTGGCCAAGTTCTTTGTAAGCCTGGTTCGGTTACACCGCATACCAAATTTACTGCAGAAGCCTATATTCTGACCAAGGAAGAGGGTGGTCGTCATACTCCATTCTTCACCAATTATCGTCCACAGTTCTACTTCCGTACAACTGATGTGACTGGTGTTGTGAGCCTTCCTGAAGGTACAGAAATGGTTATGCCTGGTGACAATGTTGAAATGTCAGTTGAGTTGATCGTGCCGATCGCCA
>JAJRQF010000084.1 GCA_024280375.1 Alphaproteobacteria bacterium
GACGACAGGCAGGATCATCAACACCCGCGCGATGAAGCAGAAGCCCGCGAAGTGGTTGACGCCATCCAAAGAGTTACCCATGCCATGATGTTCGGTAATGTCCCGGTGGTCGGGGCCATCAACGGTTGGGCTGTTGGCGGTGGATTTGAATGGGCAATCAATTGCGATTTTGCGATTTGGGGCAATAGTGCGCGCGGGTTTTTTCCCGAAGTATCGTTGAACCTGTTCGTAACCGGAGGGGTAACCGCGTTGCTGCCCGCTCTTGTGGGCCTGAACAAAGCACGCGAAATGCTGATGCTTGGCGAGCGTTATGAGGCATCCGACCTTGCCAAACTCGGTGTTGCCTGGCGCGTTGTACCTGACGAAGACCTGCTCAACGAAGCCCGCGCCGTTGCCAACAAACTCGCATCACTACCGCAATTGTCCCTGCGCGCCATGAAGCGAACTTTGAACCAGACCGCCAGCACAGATTTGGCAGCCGCCATGGCGCTGGAAACCGAAGCCACCGTCGCCGGATTTATGGACCCGCTGACGACGGAATTGCTGAAAGATTTCTGAGGCATCGAACCTGAGGTTCGCTGGATGTGTTAAAAAATGTGGAAGTAACTGGGACGCATCTTACATAGCTCAAAACATTTCCTTCGACTAAAAACGCAACTACCCGCCGAAGTTTACGCTCAGGACAAGAAAACTTCATATTTCTCTATCGATCAAAAATTTGTTACCATTATTGTTATTTAGAAATTTGATTTCCAGGGAGCTGAAAATGACAATATTCAATAAACTGTTTGGCCTAATCCCGACATCAATTCTGGTGTTGATTTTGCTGGGGACGCCAGCAATGAGCGCCGATCTAAGGGAAAATGTCGATGCAGCCCTCGCTGCCAGAGGGCTTATTCCGCCCGGTCAGATCGGGAGGTTGACGCAAACCAAACGCGCTCAGGCTCTCAATAAAATGATGAGGCTTGAAGCGGAATATTTGCAGCAGCCAGGTGTTTTTGGCAGTGGCCGCCTGAGGCTTGATCTTGTGCAGAACAAAGCTTTTGGAACCCGTGGCTGGAAAATACAGAAAGGAGCGCAGGAGGTTGCCCGTGCCGGATTGAAAAAAATGCACATGGCTGAAGAAGTTCAAATGTGGATCGAAAGCAGAAAACCTGACCAGATTAAAATGGCCCAGGCCGTGCTGGAGCTGCCCGCCACAGGAACCATTGACCCGGAGACCTTCAAACAGGCAAACGCTTATATTAAGGCCGGTTATGAGACGGATATTACCAAGCTTGATTTTGTTAAATATGTTGCCGGTCCAATTAATACGACCATGTTCTACCGCGCCGCCACCGAAGGCCGGATTTACGTGCCTGACCTCGACAAGGAAGAAGAGTGGAGAATACTAAAGGGTTTAGGGATGAGTGAGGTAGATATTCAAACCATTCGAGAAGCACCACTGGAAATCGATAAAAATGATCCATCACTTGATTCACGCGAAGATATGATGGCCACGGAGTACTTGTCTAATCCTGCACTTTATTCTGCGGTCATCAAAATCAGAAACCGTGCGGCAACTGATAATAAACTAGCCGGTTCAGAGCCGAGGGTAAAGACTGGATCCTACGAAAACGGGTTGGCGGCTTTCAATCGCGGCGAATTCAAAACTGCGTTAAGGTATTGGAGCCCCGCCTCCGCCAATGGTGACGCCGCATCTCAAGTGATGTTGGGCTGGCTCTACGGAAATGGCCTCGGCGTTTCGAGAAATTATGTGGAGGCAGTAGAATGGTATAAAAAATCCGCAAACCAAGGCAATCCAGATGCACAATTTAATCTTGGCTTCCTGTATGCTGGAGGCTTTGGCGTCTCGAAAAACTACAAGCAGGCGGTGAACTGGTATATCAAAGCTGCAAATCAGGGCAATATTCAAGCTCAAAACAACCTGGGTCTGATGTATGGTCTTGGCAAAGGTGTCACGCGAAATTACATAAAGTCATATGCTTGGTTCACTATTGCAATTCAGAATAGTGAAAACAGTCAGGCTCAAAATACCGAGAAAATTATCGGCGCTCGCATAACGATAGCCAAATATATGACGCTCGCCCAAATTTCAAAAGCAAGACGTATTGCTAGGGAATGGCGACCTGGGGGTTAATATGGGTAATGTAAAGAGAACTTTCGTCGAGTTTGATGCGAATTGAAAACGGTAAAATGAAATAGCAGTCGCAAAAAATTATGGTGATTGCTTTCTTGCGAATACAGAGTACAAAAAACCGAATTTGATAAGGCGAACTTCTTCATTTAGGGGAAACTATATGTTGATGAATTGTGGAGAATGCGGATCGGAGGTGAGTGACAAGGCTGGAGCCTGTCCAAAGTGTGGGGCACCTAACTCAGAATTTACGGCAATTGAAACCGTTATAGAGAGCCCGCAGGATTCAAAAAGTTCAAGTTTTTCTCCATGGATGATTGGTATTGTCATTGGCTTGGTGTTTTTAGGCTTGGGCATTTATAAAAAAAATACAGCCGAAGACAGGTTGTATACGGTATGTGTCGCAAAGGGAGGCAAGCCTACAGGTTGTAAATGCCTTGTTCAGGAAGCTAGCCGCAAGGATTCTCTAAAGGCTTATATTCCATTGATAGGAAATTTTTTTAAAGCTGAAACGCCGTCCGATCAGGGTATCAAAACTATGGCGCGATTTTGTGGTTTGCGCTAAAAGCATACAGTCAATGGGAAGCAGTGACCAAGCGGTGATTAAATCGCTTAGTATGGGCGCCAAATAATAGTTACCCCGGAGCTTTCACTCCGGGGCCAATCAAACTCAATATACTTTCGCCGTAAATCTAAAGCCGGTAGCGGATCTGGTCGGTCCAGAAGCGTTCCAGTTTTACCAGGGATCGGTTGAGGACGTCGAATTCTTCCAGGGAGATGCCACCAATTTCTTCAATGGAGAGGATGTGGCGGGCGTAGAGGTCTTCTACTTTTTTGGCTATGTCGTGGCCTTTTTCGGTCAGGCTTACGCGCACTGAACGGCGGTCCATGTCTGAGCGCTGGTGCAGAATGTATCCGGCATCGACCAGTTTTTTGAGGTTGTAGGAGACGTTGGAGCCGAGATAATGGCCGCGGGTGCGCAATTCACCGGCGGTTAATTCGGAATCGCCTATATTATACAACAGCAATGCCTGAACGCTGTTTACCTCAGCGCGGCCGAGGCGTTCGAATTCGTCTTTGATGACATCAAGGAGCCGACGATGCAGGCGCTCCACCAACGTCAGGCTTTCGAGATATCTCGGCCGCAATTCTTCGTTTGAAGCCTGAGTGTTCTCAGGGATTGATTGAGTTGTCACTATACTCATTTTACGCCCGCCTATGCTTGTTTTCTCGTGGAATTCTTTCCACATGCTGCATAGGACTATACAGAGCGCGAGCTAAAATCTGATTAAGCGACAGACTTAATTAAAGTTTAAGATCAAAATACTCAATCTTTGCGTATGTGCTTAACGATAGCGGAGAAATCCAGCTGTGATTTTCCGGCCTCGTCAAACTGAGTATAGAGGTTCATCGCTTCTTGACCCAGAGGTGTTGTGGCACCGCTGGCGTTGGCGGCCTGCTGGGCCAGACGTAAATCCTTGAGCATCATGGCAACAGTAAACCCGGCCTGATAATCACGATTTGCAGGGGACGCGGGCAGGGGGCCGGGGACCGGACAATAAGAAGTCAAGGCCCAGCACTGGCCCGAAGCGGTGGAGGAAATATCATAGAGTTTTTGTTTATCAAGGCCGAGTTTTTCAGCCAGCACAAAGGCCTCACTTACCGCAATCATAGAGACGCCCAAAATCATATTGTTGCAGATTTTTGCTGCCTGTCCATTGCCGGCACCACCGGCATGGATAATGTTTTTGCCCATTTGCGCGAGATAAGGCTGGGCCTGTTCGAAGGCCGCATCACTGCCGCCGACCATAAAGGTCAAGGTACCGGCCTCGGCACCACCGACGCCGCCTGATACCGGGGCATCGAGCATTGACAACCCGGCCTGTTCGGCCTGGGCTGCGACCTCGCGGGCGGTTTCAACATCAATGGTGGAGCAGTCAATCAACAGCGTGTTTTTGCCAACGGTGGCAATCAAACCGTTTTCGCCACAATAAACCGCTTTTACATGTTTGCCTGCGGGCAGCATGGTGATGACCACATCAACGTTCGTTACAGTGGCGTTCAAATCGTCTCTGGCTTCAATTCCTGCTTGTCGCGCAAGGTCCAGTGCCTCGGGCGAAAGGTCAAACCCATTCACCTGATGTCCGGCCTTGAGCAGATTGGCGGCCATTGGGCCTCCCATATTTCCCAGGCCGATAAAACCGATTACTGCCATCTCCTGATTTCCTTCTTTTTGTCTGTGTTCGCGATAATTGAATTTAAAAAACCTCTGAAAGATCAAGTTCACCGGCACCGAGATCGGCGAAATACTGATCGACCAGTTCGTCGTTGACGTCTTCCAGCCTTGAATGCTGCCATTTTGGTTGCAGGTCCTTGTCCATGACAATGGCGCGGGTGCCTTCATAAAAATCATGCGCGGCCATAAACCGCACCGCCAGTCGGTATTCAAGCTTCATACAATCTTCAAACTGAAGCGTTTTGCCGGTGCGTATCTGCCTGAAGGCGATCTTCTGACTGAGCGGGGATTTGCTTTTGATCAATTGAGCGGTTTTTCGCCCCCACTCAAAATGACTGTTGTCCATTCTTTCAGCCTCCAGGCTGGCCACGATTTCTTCGACGCTGCCATGGCAAAAACTTTCGTCTATCCAGCCTTGCGTGTTGGCCAGCTCGGAGTGGCCTAAATCCTGTTTAAAGGAATTAATAATTTCATCCACATCGGTTGCCTGGGCTAATGCTTCCACCAGTGCGGGAATTTCAGCGGAAGGCACGTAACAATCAGCAATGCCTGCGTAAAGGGCATCAGCTGCACCAATACGCCCGCCGGTAAGGGCCAGATAAAGGCCGGTCTCACCGGGGCATCGTGGCAGAAAATATGTACCGCCCACATCGGGAAACAGGCCAATTCCGGTTTCCGGCATGGCGAAGGCCAGTTTTTCAGTGACGATACGATGTGACCCGTGCACCGAAATACCGACACCGCCGCCCATGGTAATGCCATCCATGATGGCAATATAGGGTTTGGGGTAGTTTTTGATTGCGGTGTTGAGTTGATATTCTTCAAGGTAAAA
>JAJRQF010000006.1 GCA_024280375.1 Alphaproteobacteria bacterium
CAATGTCGAAAGATGGTGCGGGGAGGAAAGTCCGGGCTCCATGGAAACACGGTGCCGGGTAACGCCCGGCGGGGGCGACCCCAGGGAAAGTGCAACAGAAAGTAAACCGCCCAAAATGGTTTTTCGATTTCGCCTGGCGAAGGAAAAAAATCAATGGGTAAGGGTGAAAGGGTGGGGTAAGAGCCCACCGCGCGGCCAGCAATGGGCGTGGCATGGTAAACCCCACCGGGAGCAAGACCGAATAGGGATGACATGGTGCGCGCAAGCGGGCCGGGCCGGTTTCTGGGCTTGATCATCCGGGTAGGTCGCAGTGAGGTTCACGGTAACGTGGACCCAAGACGAATGATCGTCACGCCTTGAAGCAATTTGAGGCCATACAGAACCCGGCTTACAGGCCAGCTGGCGCTTAATAATTTGTTTTTCGTCCAGCCCCATCCGGCTGGGCGACCGCTCACAGGCTGGCACATTGCTGTGGCGATGCTTGCCTTGCCACGGAGGGAAATTGTCGCTCGCTTGCGAGATCAAGGCACCGAAGAGGTGTTCGTCCGGTCAGGCCGCGTCCGCGCAGGCTGTGCAAAGCACAAACAGCCGGGAGCGAGAAAGATCGTGCGCTCACTTTAGTTTAGTCGTTCGCTTGCGCGTAAACACGTGCGCTCACTTTAGTATTCCGTTCGCTTGCGCGTGAACACGTGCGCTCACTTTGTAACTGAACCGATAGGTGATGCGCGAAGCGCCTCCTGAGTTTATCGAATGGGGCGGAGCAATGGCAGCGCCATTTGCGTGAGTGCTTTAATAATCACCAGCCTAGCGAAGGGCCGTGTAGTGTTTGGTCAAATCTGACATGGCGGTGAAATAGGGTCCTGGGCCAAAACTAGCCCGTGCCACGCCAATATTTGCAACATCAGTTATTGAATTTAATTCCCCTTTCATCATAACATTTACCGGGCTGCTTGTGCCCTGGACAATCCGTTCGATAAGCGGAAGTTGCGAAAGGCCTGGAACAAAGAACCCATCGGCACCCGCCTCTGCATAGGCGGCCTCGCGTTCAAGTGCCGCTCCAATCAGCGCCTCATGCTCGTTTTGGTCGGAACCAAGAAATAAATCTGTCCGGGCATTGATGAACAAGGGAATGTTTGCCAACTTAGCCGCTTGGCGCACGGCTTTGATCCGTTCAACTTGAACGCTGACAGAATAAAGGCCTTTTCCCCGCACAATACGATCTTCGAAATTGATGCCTATTGCGCCTGCATTGATGATTTTGGTGACATTTTCGGTGATCTTTTCAGGTTCAATCGCATAGCCACCTTCAAAGTCGACGCTCAGCGGAAGGTCGACAGAAGTGGAAATACGAGCAATAATTTGCACAACGAAATCCAGCGGAATAGCTTCGCCGTCCTCATAACCCTGTGCTGCGGCAACTGACCAGCTGCCGGTTGCGCTAGCCTTGGAGCCGGCTTCTTTGAGTGCTTTTGCTCCTCCTGCATCCCAAATATTATACAATACTAATGGATCATGTTTTTTATGCAATGATTTGAAATATATGGCTTTTTCTGTCTGGTTCATGAATTATCGCTCTCCGTGCGCTTACTTTCTAGTGGTTCAAATTTTGCGCATCGCTTTTTCCTGCGGTTCATATTTTGCGCATCGCTTCGCTCTACGTGCGATTTGAACTGTCGTTGATTTGTATTGCCGCTCGATCTCAAGAAGCTTTTGTTTGCGCCAAAGCCCGCCGCCATAACCGGTAAGCGAGCCATCTGCACCAATGACGCGGTGACAGGGGATAACCAGCGCAATCTGGTTGGCTCCATTTGCTCGTGCCACGGCCCGGATGGCGCTGGGCTGCCCGATGCGTTTGGCGATTTCAGAATAACTGCGGGTGGAGCCTGCTGGAATGCGCCTTAGCTCATTCCAAACCCCTTGTGCAAAAGGCGAGCCTGTCAGCGCCAGCGGGGTTAAAAAACTGGCGGATTGTCCATCAAAGAATGCGCGCAATTCGCATTTTATCTGCTCACCGGGATCAGATTTTCGAATACCAAGTTTTCCCTTGGCGAGTTTTGCCAGCTTTGTAACCTCGGTTTTTAGTGCCTTGCGATCAACAAATTCCAGAAGATGCAGTTGAGACTGGCTACAAATTGAAATCATGTCTCCCAATGGGGTTTCCACCCAATCTGCAAACAATATCGGATTGCTATCGAGCGTTCCGGGTGCCCAGCCAATAAGTTTTGCAAAAGACGCCCTGAATGCACTGGCAGATTCAAATCGTGCATCTATCTGTGCCTCTATGACCTTACCGCCATCTAAGATGGTCTCAAAACCTTCTCGCAATCGCCTTTGGCGAGCCATCTCCAGAAAAGTCATGCCAAATTGCCGTTTAAAACTTCGGCGAATGGTGGAAAGGTCGAACCCCATTTTCTCAATATCGGTTTCTGACCATCTATATTCCGGGCGCTCATCAAGCACCTTTAACAGCGTGCCAATTGCCGGGTCTGCGGATGCGGTTGGCTTTAGCGGATGGCATTTTTTGCACGCACGAAATCCAGCTTCAATACATTCGCCAACGGAAGCATAGAAGGTGCAATTTCCCCGTTTTGGCTTTCGGGCCGAACAGGTTAGCCGGCAAAATATGCCCGTCGTTTTTACGCCGACATAGGCCTGCCCATCATAGTTGGCATTGCGATCTAAAAGCGCCTGGTAAAGAGTGTCGTGATCTGGAAGGTCAAAAAACATGGGATGTTCGTATCACGTATTTGAAGCCGCACCGCCGAAAATCGGGCGTCTATTTCAATTGCTTTGAGGGAAGGGTAGTGATGAATTGCATCGGTTGCAAATCAATAAATGATCTGTGAATGTGCGCACAACCATTGGGAGCTTGTCGATGTTTGTGAATGTTAACGGAACTAAACTTTATTTCGATGTTGATGGTGAGGGCACAACGCCCGATGGTGCATCAATGCGAGAAAAGCCAACGGTGATTTTGGTTCACGGCGGGCCGGGTGGAGACCATAGTATTTCTAAGCCGTACTTTTCCCAACTTACTGATATTGCTCAAGTCATTTATTATGATCACCGTGGGAATGGTCGAAGCGACCTTTGTGATGAAAATAGCTGGAACCTCGCTCAATGGGGGCAAGACCTGAAAGGCCTATGCGTTGCATTGGGCATTGAGAACCCAATAATTATCGGAACCTCATTTGGTGGGTTTGTGACCCTGTCCTATGCAACGCAATACCCGGAACATGCGGCAGGTCTTGTGCTGATCAGCGCTGCGGCCAAAGTGGATTTTTCTTCTGTCTACAATGCATTTGAGCGGCTTGGTGGTAAGGAAATTCGGGATATAGCAGCGGCCTATTGGGGAAACCCGACCGATAATGGCAGGGCGCTTTACCGGGATCGCTGTGTTCCATTTTATAGCTATAATAAAGATGCATCTACCGACTGGCTATCGCGGGTTTTGTGGCGAAATGAAACAGCTCTTTGGTTTAATGGCCCCGGCAATGAACATGGTCGTATGGATTTTCGGCGTGATTTATCCAAAATTAAATGCCCGACATTGGTTATGGTTGGGGAACAAGACCCGATAACCCCTCCGGAATTTAGTGATGTGATTGTGGCAGGGTTGAAGACCGAACAGCTAACGTATCACAAATTTGATCAATGCGGGCACGGGGTTGTTGGTGATAAGCCGGTTGAGGTATTGAAGGCGCTTCGTCAATTTATCAATTCAGTGTCTGTAGATAAAACCTGAGTGACCATTTGTGCGCTCATTTTTGATGGTTCATGTTTTGCGCATCGCTTCGCTCTACGTGCAACATGAACTATGCTCTACGTGCGATTTGAACTGTTTTCCCGTTGGCTTGCGAGATTAAGACACCGAAGAGGTGTTCGGCCGGTCAGGGCGCCCTCGCGGAGCAATGGCAGCGCCATTTGCGTGAGCGCTTTATTAGTCGTGCGCTCACTTTTGATGGTTTAAATTTTGCGCATCGCTTTTCCTATTGGTTCATGTTTTGCGCATCGCTTCGCTCTACGTGCAACATGAACTGTGCTCTACGTGCAATTTAAACTGTATCCCGTTCGCTTGCGCGTGAACACGTGCGCTCACTTTGTAAACGATTTGAATGGAATCCTAACCAAACGTTAAGATTAATGATTCACAATTGGTTAACGACAAATTTAAACTTTGTTTACAAATACCAATTTTGGTCTGGAATCCATTGACCCCCATGTTATCCCATGTTATCCCACATTTGTGTTTGAGGCGGTCAGATTGCGATCAGCAATCGGTGCTAAACACCCGGGTGGCCGGGGGGCGTCCGAGTAGTAATTCATTTGAGTATTTAAAAGTTGCGTCGCGCTCAGGGTTTGCCCAATTTTATTTTGAGGCAGGGTGTCGTGCGGCCAACGCAATCGCAAATCTGAATTGTGGAGCGGGTGGTGGATCGGTTTTTATCAAACTCCATCAACAATGTGGACAAGAAGGGCCGGGTGTCTATTCCAGCCCCGTTTCGTGCGTTGCTGGAAAAGCGCAAGGAGACGCAACTCTATACGCTCCAATCCATCGACATGCCGACAATCGACGCCGGTGGCACCGATCTTTTAATCGCTTACGAAGAGCGGATGGCCGAGCTCGACCCATTGACCGGCGAGTACGACGACCTTTCATTTTATTTTCATGGCGACAGTGCCTGGATGAAGATCGACCGGGATGGACGTATCGTGCTCACCGACGCCTTGCGCGAACACACCGGCATTACAGATCAGGTGGCTTTCGTCGGGCGCGGTACGTTTTTTCAAATGTGGGAACCGCAACAGTTTGCCGAATATCGCCGCGAGGCGCGCGCCAGAATATTGAAAATGAAGCAGGAGCTTGTTCAAAAAAATCGCGGGGCGGGCGCATGAGCGAAATGAAAGCTACCCCGCCAGCCTCAGGTGTCGCGCAAAATGAAATGCGCCATATTCCGGTTATGCTGGATGAGGTGATGAAATATTTGACACCCAAGCCCGGTGAGGTTTTTGTTGATGGCACATTTGGTGCCGGTGGGTACAGCTCTGCAATTTTGAACACCGGCGCCAATGTTATCGCCATAGACCGTGACCCGGATGCGATTGCCGATGGTGCAGAGCTGGTGGCGAGGTTTGATGGGCGGCTGACACTATTACCCGGTAAATTCAGCCAGATGGATGTGCTTGCTGCTGAGGCTGGGGCTGACCTGGTTGATGGGGTGGTGCTGGATGTGGGCGTATCATCCATGCAAATCAACGAGGATGAGCGCGGCTTTTCCTTTTTGCATGATGGTCCACTGGATATGCGAATGGCGCAAAAGGGGCCGTCTGCTGCTGATCTGGTGAACAATCTGGAACGGGCAAACCTCACCAGAATTATCGGTATTCTGGGCGAAGAGCGCCATGCCTCGCGGGTCTCTAAGGCAATTATCGCGCGGCGGGAAGTCGAGCCGTTTTCCCGCACGCTTGACCTGGCCAAAGTGGTGGAAAAGGCGGTTGGTAAAACCAAAAACGACCGTATTCACCCGGCAACGCGCACCTTTCAGGGCTTGCGTATTTTCGTCAATAGCGAGCTTGAGGAGCTGGCGCAGGCTTTGCTTTCAGCCGAGCGAATTTTAAAGCCCGGCGGACGCTTGGTTGTTGTCTCATTTCATTCGCTGGAAGACCGGCTGGTTAAGCGGTTTTTGGTCGATCGTTCGTCAGAATATGTGGGGTCCAGGCATTTGCCGCAGGCGGATAGCAGGCCAACCACATTCTCGCTGCTCAAACGCGGTGCAGTTGCGCCAAGAGCCGATGAGGTCGAGCGCAACCCACGCGCTCGTTCGGCAAAATTACGGGCAGGCTTGCGTACCGAAGCGCAGGCCGGAAAACCCGATTTATCCATTTTTAAACTCGCCGATTTTTCCGGTGTGGTCGAAATACCCAGAAGGGATGCATGATGATTAAAGCAAGCGATGTTGTGCTCACAGGACTGATGATTGCTGCGGCTGTCTGGACTTTTCAAATTAAGCACAAGGCTGAATTATCATCCAGCAAGGTTGCGGAATTGCAGCAGAAGATTGACCGTCAAAAAAACAGTGTCGATCTGTTAGAGGCGGACTGGGCAATTTTAACACAGCCGAAGCATTTGCAAAGCGTTGCGCGGAAATTTGCTGACGAATTGCGGCTTCAGCAGTTAGAGGTTGATCAAATTATTACGCCTGAAGATTTGCCGCCAATGCGGCAGGTGGAGGACCCTATCGGCGCATTAGCGCGAGGCGAGACAAGTGACGATATCCTGACGGGTTCTATCGGAGGGCGAAAACAGTGATTTCCAATCTATTGAACAAGTTCAGGAATAAACAATCGAAACCTGCGACCGGTAGGTCGATTGCGCTTGAAGGCACTCAAAAAGCCAGAACTCAACAGGCGGGCAATCGCATTGTTATTGTCATGGGCACAATCGGACTGATTTATTCTGTTCTGGTTGGCAAGTTGATCTGGCTCGGAATGCAGGAAGAGGGCGGGCTTGCCTCAAGGCTTTCTGTAGATCGCTCTACCTCGGCAATTCGCCCCAAATTGGTGGATCGCAATGGGCAAATTTTGGCGATGGATATCAAAATGGCATCGCTATTTGCTGAGCCACGCCGGATTGTTGATGTGGATGAGACAATGGAGTTGCTGACAACTGTATTGCCGAACCTTAATTACAAAAAGACCTTTAGGAAGCTTTCCAGCAAAGCCGGATTTGTCTGGATCAAACGGGAAATGACTCCAAAACAGCAGAATGAAATTCTCGCTCTTGGGATACCCGGCATTGGTTTTCGCAATGAAAACCGGCGTTTTTACCCAGGTGGTCCTGTCGCATCCCATATTCTTGGGCTGGTGAATATCGACAATAAGGGGATTGCCGGGATTGAGAAATATCTCGATGATAATGGGCTGGCCGATTTGCACAAAGCGGGGTTTGCGGTCAAGCAGGAATTAAAGCCTGTAAAAATGGCGATTGATTTGCGTGTGCAATATGCCATTCGTGATGAATTGAGCAAGGCGATTAAGCGGTATCGGGCGATTGCGGCGGCAGCGGTTGTGATGGATGTTAACACGGGCGAAATTCGAGGCATGGTTTCACTGCCGGATTATAACCCAAACAATCCGGTTGATGCGGCAAAATCTGACCGGTTAAACCGCATGTCTGCGGGGCTGTTTGAGATGGGCTCGACATTTAAAACCTTTACCACTGCAATGGCGCTCGATTCCGGTCTGGTGAAAATACAGGACAAGTTTGATGCAAGAAAACCCATCAAGATTGCACGATATAAAATTACAGACTTTCATGGCAAGCGGCGCATACTTTCGGTGCCGGAGATATTTATTTATTCATCGAATATTGGCACGGCCAAAATGGCCGACAAAGTTGGCATTAAGGGCCATAAGGAGTTTTTAACCCGCATGGGGCTGCTAACCCGCATGAAAGGGTTTGAACTGCCGGAAATTGCCAAGCCAACCCAGCCGAAAAAGTGGAAGAAGATCAATTCGATCACCATTTCATTTGGGCATGGGGTTTCAACCACTCCTTTGCAAACTGCGATGGCAGCGGCGGCGTTGATGAATGGTGGTAAACTTATTCCACCAACTCTTTTTCCGCGCACCAAAGAGGAAGCAGATAAAATTGCGACCCGCGTGGTGAGTGAAAAGACCAGCAGTTTGATGCGCTATTTGTTTCGTCTAAATGTGCTAAAAGGTTCAGGCCGAAAATCTGAAGTACAGGGCTATTTGGTTGGCGGTAAAACCGGTACTGCAGAAAAAGTTGTCAATGGTCGTTATTCACGGGCCAAACGCTTTAATGCGTTTTTGTCAGCCTTTCCGCTCGATAATCCGCAATATGTTGTTTTGGTCATTGTCGATGAACCAAAGCCTGAGAAAGGCAATCGATATGCCACTGCGGGCTGGAATGCAGCTCCAACGGTGAAAGCCATTATCTCCCGTACCGGCCCGATGTTGGGCGTGCAGCCGGATTTCAGTGAACAAAATACTGCAATATTGTCGTCATATTGAGAATCTAAACGGCTGATATCGCTTATTTTAGGACTATGAAATTTAAGGACTATGAAATTCGAAATGAAGCTTGCTGAACTTACAAGTGCCAATCTGGAAAACCAAGCGGGTGACCTCAGTATTGCAGGTATTACAGCGGATTCCCGAAAGGCTGCACCGGGCTTTGTTTTTGCAGCATTAGCTGGAAGCGCCACAAACGGGGCCAAATTTGCCAGTGATGCGGTTGCCAATGGTGCGGCTGCAATTATTACCAATCTGGATAGTAATCTTGAAAGCGGCGGGCTGGGTGTGCCTGTAATCAAGGTGGAAGATGCGCGCCACGAATTGGCCGTGATGGCCGCAAAGTTTTATCCGCGTCAACCGGAAACTATGGTGGCGGTAACTGGTACGGCAGGCAAAACCTCGGTTGCCTCATTTGTTCGCCAGATTTGGCAGGCGGAAGGTAAAAAAGCTGGCATGATTGGCACGACCGGGGTGACGGCTCCTGGATTGGTCAATTATGCATCGCTGACAACGCCCGATCCGGTAGCATTGCATAAATTGCTCGATGAACTGGCAGGCCATGGCATAACCCACGGGGCGATGGAGGCCTCGAGCCACGGGCTTGATCAGCGACGGCTCGACGGGGTGCGTCTTTCGGCCGGTGCATTTACCAATCTTGGCCATGATCATCTGGATTATCACGCAACAATTGCCGAATATCTTGACGCAAAACTGCGCCTTTTCAAAGAGCTTGTACCGAAGGGGGCACCGGCGGTGATCTATGCCAATGATCCCTATACGCAGGCTGCCAGTAATGCGGCGCGGTTTGCAAAACTTCGGGTTTTGACCGTTGGCAAAAGAGGCTCGTTTCTCAATCTCAAACGGGTTGAGCAGGAGCAGTTTCGCCAAATTGGTGAGGTTGTTCATGAGGGTGCGATCTATCGTGTGGTTCTACCCATGGCCGGTGAATTTCAGATGGCCAATGCGCTGGTTGCCGCTGGCCTTGCGATTGCCACAGGAAGTGATGTGGGCGAAACACTTGCCGCACTCGAACATCTTGAAGGGGCAAAAGGGCGGCTTGAGCTGATTGGCAAAACCGGCAATGGCGCGCCGGTTTATGTGGATTATGCCCATAAGCCGGAGGCGCTGGAAAATGTATTGCAGGCGCTACGCCCTTATACAACAGGCCAGCTTGTTGTTGCATTTGGTTGCGGCGGTGATCGCGACAAGGGCAAGCGGCCGGTTATGGGCGAAATTGCCCATCGGTTGGCCGACGTAATTATTGTCACCGATGATAATCCGCGCGGCGAAGTGCCAGCTGAAATCCGTCGTGAAATATTGGCCGCTGTGCCGGATGCACTGGAAATCGGTGATCGCAGAGAAGCAATTCATCGCGCTGTTGCCGCGCTGGGCGAGGGCGATTGTCTGGTCGTTGCGGGAAAAGGCCATGAGGAAGGGCAGATTGTTGGCGATAAGGTCCTGCCATTTTCCGACCATCAGGTTGTACGCGAGGCCTTGGAAAATTCAGGCGGAGGCGCTTCCTCTTGAACGATCTTTGGAGCGTTGAAGCTCTCATAAATGCAATGAATGCGCGGCCAATGGGTGAAATGCCCGAAGCAATTGGCGGCATATCTATTGATACCCGTAGTCTGAATACAAATGATGCTTATTTTGCCATCAAGGGCGACATTCACGATGGGCATAAATTTGTTGGTGCAGCCCAAAGTGCGGGAGCGGCCCTTGCCGTGGTTGCAGAAGAAAAGCTGGCTGCAATGGGTTCGATCTCACTGCCATTGCTGGTGGTGAAAGATGTGCTTGTAGCGCTTGAATTATTGGGGCGCGCTGCGCGTAAGCGAAGCAAAGCAAAAATAATCGCGGTTACCGGTAGTGTGGGCAAAACCACCACCAAGGAGGCCTTGCGCCATGTGCTTTCGGCATCTGGAACGGTTCATGCCTCTGTCGCATCGTTTAATAATCACTGGGGCGTGCCTTTAACACTTGCCCGTATGCCGGAAGACACAAAGTTCGGGATTTTTGAAATCGGCATGAACCATGCCGATGAAATTACTCCATTGGTAAAAATGGTACGCCCGCATGTGGCGGTTATCACCAATGTTGAGGCGGCCCATCTTGGGGCTTTTGCCAATGTGGATGAAATTGCCAAAGCCAAGGCCGAAATATTTGATGGTCTGGTTGAGGGTGGTTCTGCGGTGCTTAATCGCGACAATTACTATTTCGAAATGCTTACGGAGTTTGCCATTGCTGCGGGTGTTAAAAGCATCGTCAGTTTTGGTGAGGCCGATGGCGCCGACGTTCATTTGAATAAATTGAAGCTGCATGATCGTTGTTCTTGCATGATGGCCAAACTGTTTGATGAGGATATTGCGGTCAAAATCGGCGTGCCGGGGCGGCACATTGCACAAAATGTGCTGGCTGTGCTGGCGGTTGCCAAGCTTGCCGGGGCCGATCTTACAAAGTCTGTGCTGGCGCTGGGCGATATGCAGAGCGAAGCCGGGCGTGGCGCAAGGCACAAGCTGTCGATTGCGACCGGCACGTTCACCTTGATTGATGAAAGTTACAATGCCAACCCGGCCTCGATGACGGCTGCAATTGATATGCTGAAAAGCAGCGAGCCATCAGGTTCCGGTCGGCGGATTGCGGTGCTTGGCGATATGCTGGAGTTGGGCGAACATTCGGGCGCGATGCATGGGGCTCTCGCAGATGAACTAACCGATACAAATATTGATCAGGTCTATTTGGTTGGTGCGGATATGGTGCATTTGCAGGCCAGGTTGCCATCGAGCCTGCTTGCATCGTATGTGCCTGATGTAAAACAGTTACAGGTGATTCTGTTTTCCAATCTGCGTGCGGGTGATGTGGTGATGGTGAAAGCCTCCAAGGGCATTGGCTTTGCAGGCCTTGTGGATGAGTTGGTGCGGAAATATCAAATAAAGTCTGACGCATGATGAGGGTACGTCCGCGTTTAATTTTTACAGCTAACCGGGGGACCGTATGCTTTATTATCTAGCCGAATTGGGTGGCCAATTATCGGCATTGAATGTGTTTAGGTATTTGACTTTTCGCACGGGTGGAGCGTTGATTACTGCTGCCTTGATCGTGTTTCTATTTGGCCCTGGCATAATTCGCGGGCTTCGCTTGAGGCAGGGTAAAGGCCAGCCTATCCGCTCTGATGGGCCGCAAACCCATTTTAAAAAAGCCGGTACGCCGACAATGGGCGGATTGATGATCCTCGTTGGCTCAATATCAGCGACGCTGTTATGGGCTAATCTTACCAATATCTATGTTTGGGTTGTGCTGGCGGTTACATTCCTGTTCGGTGCTATCGGGTTTTATGATGATTATCTGAAAGTGTCGGCGAATTCCGAAAAGGGTTTTTCCGGCAAGGCGCGGCTGGTGTTGGAATTTATCATCGCCATTACAGCCTGTTACGTGATCATGCGCGCTGGCAAAGCACCATTTTCCTCGTCGCTTACGTTCCCGTTTTTCAAATCACTGGTCATCGACCTTGGCCTGTTTTTCGTGGTTTTTGGCGGCGTTGTTATTGTTGGTGCGGGCAATGCGGTTAATTTGACCGATGGTCTTGATGGGCTGGCAATTGTGCCGGTAATGATCGCATCGGCCTCATTCGGGTTGATTGCCTATCTTTCCGGGAACGCGGTTTTTGCCCAATATCTGCAAATTCACTTTGTATTGGGGACGGGCGAACTTGCGGTTATTTGCGGTGCCATTATTGGTGCTGGTCTTGGGTTCTTGTGGTTTAATGCGCCGCCTGCGGCCATTTTTATGGGCGATACGGGTTCACTTGCACTTGGCGGGATGCTTGGAACAGTTGCGGTTGCGACCAAGCACGAGATCGTGCTGGGTATTATCGGCGGCCTTTTCGTGCTTGAGGCCATGTCGGTGATTATTCAGGTTGCTTCATTTAAATTGACCGGCAAGCGGGTGTTTAAAATGGCACCCATTCATCACCATTTCGAACAGCTTGGCTGGACGGAAAGTCAGGTGGTAATTCGCTTCTGGATCATTTCCGTTATTTTGGCCCTGCTTGGCCTTGCCACACTGAAATTGCGGTAGGCTCATTTGATCAAGGTTTCCACATATCGCAATCAAAAGCTGGCGCTTTTTGGCCTTGGCGGTTCTGGTCTGGCGACAGCTAAAGCGCTGATTGCCGGTGATTGCGATGTGGTTTGCTTCGATGATAATCCGGCCGGGGTGGAAAAGGCCCGGGCGCAGGGTATCAATACACAGGATTTGCGGGATTGTGATTTTAGCGAATTTGCAGCGCTGGTGCTTGCCCCCGGTGTGCCGCTAACCCATCCCAAGCCGCATTGGGTTGTGGAACTGGCTAAAAGTGCTGGCGTGCCGATCATTGGTGACATTGAATTGTTTGCCCGTGAGAGACAGGCCATTGCCCCCGATGCTCCGTTTATTGCCATTACTGGCACCAATGGAAAATCGACCACCGCAGCACTGATTGCCCATATGCTTGGCCATGCGGGCCGTGATGTGCAATTGGGTGGGAATATCGGTCGGGCGGTTTTATCGCTTGATGCTTTGAAATCTGACCGGTTTTATGTGGTTGAAGTTTCATCCTATCAAATTGATCTAGCGCCAAACCTTAACGCGGGTGTTGGCATATTGCTTAATCTCTCGCCGGATCATCTCGATCGCCATGGCACGATGGAGCGCTATTCCAACATTAAAAAGCAGTTGGTTGCAAAAGCGGAAACCGCGATTGTTGGCGTTGATGATGCCCGTTGCAAGGCTATTGCTGATGAGCTGGCTGACGCGGGGCATAATGTTTTGCCAATCTCCCAAAACCAGCCATTGAAAGCTGGTATTTATGCGCAGGATTCCCGATTGACTGATGCTGAAACAGGCGACGTGATTGCCAGTATCGAGGGTGTTGGTTCGCTGCGCGGTACTCATAATGCCCAAAATGCAGTAGCAGCTGTTGCCGCTTGCCGGGCGGTGGGATTGAGCAATGCAGAAATTCAAGCGGGGCTGAAATCATTCCCCGGTCTCGTGCACCGCATGGAACAGGTTGGCCATTTGGGCAAGGTGTTGTTTGTCAATGATTCCAAGGCCACCAATGCGGAAGCCGCTGCGCCCGCACTTGCCAGTTTTAAACACATTTACTGGATTGCCGGTGGGCTTGCCAAAGAGGGTGGCATTGAACTGCTCAATCCGTGGTTTTCGCGTATTGCCAAGGCCTATTTGATTGGCGAGGCGGCGCCCGCATTTTCAGCGACACTTGGGGATAGTGTTCCCTTTGAGATTTCCGGCGAGTTGGATGCGGCCATTGAGCATGCCTCAAAGGATGCGGGCAATTCTTCCTTTGAAGATCCGGTAGTTTTGCTTTCACCGGCATGTGCGAGTTTCGATCAGTTTCCTAATTTTGAGCAGCGTGGGTTTGCATTTAAAAACTCAGCCAATGCGCTTGCTGGCTTTAAACCAATAGAAGGATCATCATAATGGTAAGCAGGGCAGATAGAAGCCGCCTTTCCCAGTGGTGGTGGACCATCGACAAGACATTGCTGATCTCGGCAATCGTATTGATGGCTGGCGGTCTCGTATTATCGCTTGCGGCAAGCCCGGCAATTGCCGAACGGTTGCATGTGGACCCACTGCATTTTTTCAAAAGGCATATAATCTTTCTTCTGCCAGCGCTTGGTTTGATGATTGGTATTTCCTTTTTGGATAAACAAAACGCCCGGCGCGCGGCCATTGCGCTGTTTCTTGTTTCTCTGGGGCTAATGGTGTTGACGATGTTTTTTGGCTTTGAGGCCAAAGGCTCGCGTCGCTGGCTTTCTGTTGGAGCATTTTCCTTGCAGCCATCAGAGTTTCTAAAACCCGGATTTGTCGTGGTGGCGGCCTGGTTGTTTGCTGAAAATGCCCGGCGTCCGGATATTCCGGGTAATCTGTTTTCGATCATATTGTTTGCAATTGTTATTGCACTTCTGGTGGCGCAGCCGGATTTGGGGCAATCGATCCTGATTACCGGAGTTTGGGGGGCAATGTTCTTCATTGCCGGAATGCCGTGGATATGGATTGCCGGTATGGCGATCTTTGCCATGATGGGCATTGCCGGCGCCTATATAATGTTGCCGCATTTTTCCAGCCGTATTGATCGCTTTTTCACCGGCACCGGCGATACATTTCAGGTTGATACCGGGCTGGAAGCCATAGTGCGCGGTGGCTGGCTGGGGCAGGGACCGGGCGAGGGCACGGTTAAACGTATATTGCCCGATAGCCATACGGATTTTGTTTTTGCGGTTGCCGGCGAAGAGTTTGGCATCATAATCTGCATGTTGCTGGTGGTGATATTTGCCTTTGTGGTATTGCGCGGCTTTTCCCATACCTTGCATGAACGCGACGGATTTATCCGGCTTGCGGTTTCCGGCCTTGTTATGCTGTTTGGTTTCCAATCGATCATAAACATGGCGGTGAACCTGCAATTGATGCCGGCAAAGGGCATGACGTTGCCGTTTATTTCTTATGGTGGTTCGTCGCTGATTGCGGTGGCCATCGGCATGGGGTTCATTTTGGCCTTGACCAAAACCAGACCGGATTCGCGGCGGTTCTCCTCCGGCATTTACCGGCCAAACAACATGCAAGCTGCCGAATAGGTTGTGGAGGCATTATTGTTGGAAAAGAAGATCATATTCCTTTCCGCCGGGGGAACAGGCGGGCACCTGTTTCCTGCCGAGGCTCTTGCCCATGCGCTTAAGGCTCGCGGTTGGCTGGTGCATCTTTTAACCGATCAACGGGCTGAAAAATTTACCGGCAATTTTCCCGCTGATGAAATTGACATCATTCGCTCGGCAACCTTTGCATCAAAAAACCCGATTGCGATTGTCAAAACCCTGTTTGAACTGTTTCGTGGTTATCGGCAGGCTTATAAATTGATTGGCAAATATCAACCAAAAGCCATTGTTGGGTTTGGCGGTTATCCAACGGTGCCGCCGTTGTCTGCGGCCAAGAGCGCCAGCCTGCCGATTATTATTCAGGAGCAGAATGCTATTTTAGGGCGGGCGAACAAATTAATGTCCGGTCCGGCAAAGGCGATTGCGGTGGGGTTCCCTCAGGTTGGGACAAGCGGTGAGTTAGCGGCAAAAACAGTTGTGACCGGTAATCCATTGCGCCCACCGGTGCACAAGGCGGCAAAGCACCCATATCTGCCGTCAAAGGCGGATGAGGTATTTAATCTTTTGATATTTGGTGGCAGTCAGGGGGCGCATTTTTTATCAGTGGTTTTGCCGCAAGCGCTTGCTTTACTGCCTGAAGACTTGCGCAAGCGTCTAAACGTAGTGCAGCAGGCGCGGGTGGAAGATCAGGCAGAGGTGATTGCGGCCTATAAGGATTTGGATATTGAGGCCGAGGTTTCGCCGTTTTTTGACCATATGCCGATGCGCATAGCCAAAGCCCAGTTGGTGATCTGCCGGGCGGGGGCCTCTTCGGTGGCTGAGTTAACCGCGATCGGGCGGCCTTCCATTCTGGTGCCATTGCCGCATTCGCTCGATGGGGATCAGGCGGCCAATGGGGCAGACCTTGCGGACAAGGGCGGTGCGATGCTGGTCGCGCAAGCTGAATTGACGACAGAAAAACTCTCGATGATGATTGCCGATGCGATGGGTGATGCCGCAAGGCTTGCAAAAATAGCTGCGACCGCAAAACTTGCAGCCATGTCTGAAGCATCTGAACACCTTGCCGAACTGGTGGAATATGTGGCAAGTGGTGGAAAAATAGAAGATTTTGAAGGATTGGCACGCAATGAAACTGCCTGAGAATATTGGTCTGGTGCATTTTGTCGGTATTGGCGGCATTGGTATGAGCGGCATTGCCGAGGTGCTGCATAATCTTGGCCACAAGGTGCAGGGTTCTGATATGTCGGAAAGCGCCAATGTGCAGCGGTTGCGGCGCAAGGGTATTGAGGTGCATATCGGGCACCGGGCAGAGAATATCGGCGAGAGCGTTGTTGTTGTCGCGTCCACCGCAATCAAGCCGGATAATCCCGAACGGGTGGAGGCCTTGCGCCGCAATCTGCCGATTGTGCGACGGGCGGAAATGCTGGCGGAGCTAATGCGCTTCAAGCAGGCAATTGCGGTTGGCGGGACGCACGGAAAAACCACCACGACTTCAATGGTTGGCACCTTGCTCGATGCGGCTGATCTTGATCCAACAATCATCAATGGTGGCATTATCAATGAATATGGCACCAATGCGCGTATGGGTGCTGGTGACTGGATGGTGGTTGAGGCGGATGAAAGTGATGGCACGTTTTTGAAATTGCCTGCGGATGTGGCGATTATCACCAATATCGACCCGGAGCATCTCGATCACTACGGCACATTCGACAAAGTACGTGAGGCATTTCGGGCATTTATTGAAAATGTGCCTTTCTATGGCTTCGGGGTTGCCTGTCTTGATCATCCTGAGGTTCAGGCGCTGGTGGCGCAGATTTCTGATCGGCGGGTCATTACCTATGGTGCAAACCCGCAGGCCGATGTTCAGTTTTCCAATGTGCATACCGAAGGGCCAAACTCCCATTTTGATGTGACCATCCGCTCGCGTGATTTGGATGAGCCAGAGGTCTTTCTCGATCTGGTTTTGCCAATGCCGGGCCTGCACAATATATCCAACGCCACGGCTGCAATTGCCGTTGCCTATGAGCTGGAGGCAACAGAAAAACAAATTCGCCAAGGCCTGGCAGGGTTTGGTGGTGTGCGCCGTCGCTTCACCCATACGGGTTCGTGGAATGGTGCGGAAATTTATGATGATTATGCCCATCATCCGGTGGAGATTTCAGCGGTGTTGCATGCGGCACGCGAAAGCGCCAAAGGCAAGGTAATCGCCATTAAACAGCCGCATCGCTACACCAGGCTGGAGAGCCTGTTCCCGGAATTTTGCAGTTGCTTTAATGATGCGGATATTGTGCTGGTGGCACCGGTATATGAGGCGGGTGAAAAACCAATTGAGGGGTTTGATTCAGCATCACTGGTTGCGGGCCTTGTTTCTGCCGGCCACCGCGATGCACGCACTATCGAAGGCCCGGAAGAAATAGCACCACTATTGGTCGAGATTGTCGAGGAGGGTGATATTGTGATTTTCCTCGGGGCTGGTAGCGTGACCCAATGGGCCTATACTTTATCGGATGAGCTAAAGGCGCTGGAGAACAAAGCCTGATGGTGTGCCATTCTCAAAATTGGAAAGAAGAAATTTCTTTCTCCGGGTCAAAAGCTCAATTATTTGTCGACCGGTTTGAGATGACAATTCAAAAAGAGAACTGTCCATTAGTTCCGTCATCCCCGCGAAGGCGGGGATCCACGAGAGGGTCGTTTTTTCCGGTGTCGGCTATGGCCAGATTTTTTGCTGAAAAATTGTGCAATCCAGCCAAAGAGAACAAGTGGATAGTCACGTGGATCCCCGCCTTCGCGGGGATGACGTTTGGCGGGTGGGATAGGCTTGCGACGACTTACTTTAATGACATCTCAGGCGATGTCGTATGACCACCAATTCACTCATGAATCGCCTCGGCGATCGGTTTGCCGATATTCGCGGTCGTATCACATCCGATGCATCAATGGCCAAGATCACCTGGTTCCGGGTTGGCGGGCCAGCCGAATTATTGTTTCAACCGGCGGATGAGGATGATCTATCGGCTTTTCTAAAGGCCTTGCCGCGTGATATTCCGGTAACCGTTGTGGGCATTGGCTCCAATCTTCTGGTGCGCGATGGTGGCATAGACGGTGTGGTCATTCGTC
This sequence comes from Alphaproteobacteria bacterium, assembly GCA_024280375.1. Lineage (GTDB taxonomy): Bacteria > Pseudomonadota > Alphaproteobacteria > Rhizobiales > Rhizobiaceae > SZUA-100. Next base: position 17,805 of record JAJRQF010000006.1, read on the forward strand.
TTTCAGCCAAAGGGTTTGGCGCGGCCGAGGCTATCGGCGACAATCGCATTCGGGCAGGTGCTGCTGTGCCAGACAAGCGGGTTGCGGCTGTCGCACTTGAAGCTGGATTGGACGGTTTTGCGTTCTATCACGGCATTCCGGGCGGTATTGGCGGTGCATTGCGCATGAATGCCGGTGCCAATGGCAGTGAGACGACCGAGCGGGTGATTGAAGTGCGTGCCGTCGATCGGGCTGGCGAGGTACTTGTGCTTTCGCACGCCGATATGGGCTATTCCTATCGTCATTCGGGTGCACCGAAAGATTTGATATTTACCTCTGTCATTTTACAGGGAGAGCCGGCCGGCCGGGATAGCATTCAAAAAAAGATGGATGAGGTGCAACATCACCGTGAAACAGTTCAACCGATTCGCGAAAAAACCGGCGGATCGACCTTCAAAAACCCGGATGGTTATTCTTCATGGAAACTGGTCGATGAAGCTGGATTGCGTGGGTTTTCGCTTGGTGGGGCCGAGATGTCGAAAATGCACTGCAATTTTATGATCAATTTTAATGGCGCTACAGCCTATGATCTTGAATTGCTGGGCGAGACGGTTCGCGAAAAGGTTTTTACCCACTCCGGGGTGGAATTGCATTGGGAAATCAAAAGGCTCGGAAAATTTCTTAAAAATAAGGAAATTATTTCATTTCGACCAAAGCTCAATGATTAGAATCCCTTAGAATTCAATGCTAACGTGATGATTCAAAACATGCGCCTTAACGCTTGTGTGAAGGGCTTGCATCGCACGTCCGAGTCTGATTCTTAGGTCCTATGGGTAGCAACAGGCGAGCTCCAATCTGAGCTTGTTCTGTTATGGGGTATTGTTGATGACGAAAAAACATGTGGCCGTGTTGATGGGCGGGTGGTCTTCGGAACGTACTGTTTCGTTGTCCAGTGGTGGTGCTTGTGCATCTGCTCTTGAAGCTGCGGGTTACCGCGTCAGCCGGATTGATGTTGATCGCGATGTGAGTGCTGTGCTTGCCGAGGTTAAGCCCGACGTGGCATTCAACGCATTGCACGGGCCTTACGGCGAAGACGGCACCATTCAGGGTGTGCTGGAGTTTTTGCAAATTCCCTATACCCATTCGGGTGTGATGGCGTCTGCGCTTGCGATGGACAAGGAGCGTGCCAAAATTCTCGTCAAGAAGGTTGGTGTAACCGTTGCCGAGGCTAAGGTTATGAGCCGCCTGGAGGCTGCAAAGGCGCATGCGATCAAGCCACCCTATGTGGTTAAGCCTGTGGCTGAGGGTTCGAGTTTTGGTGTTTTGATTGTCAAGGAAGGTCGCGCGATGCCGCCGCAGGAATTATATTCCAGTGATTGGCCCTATGGAGATATTGTGATGGTTGAGCGCTATATTGCCGGCCGTGAATTAACCTGTGCGGTCATGGGTGACGTGGCGCTGGGTGTAACAGAGATTTTTCCAACCGAAGATACGTTCTACGACTTTGATGCAAAGTATGCGGAAGGTGGGTCAAATCATCACTGTCCTGCAAAAATTTTACCAAATATTTACCAAAAGATACAGACAATGGCACTCAACGCTCACAAGGCTATTGGATGTCGTGGTGTCAGTCGTTCGGATTTCCGATTTGATGATCGGGTGAACGGTCTAAATGAGTTGGTTTGGTTGGAAGTTAATACCCAGCCAGGCATGACGCCAACCTCTTTAGTACCGGAATTGGCGGTCCATGCGGGGCATTCGTTTAGTGAGTTGTTAAGTTGGATGGTGGAGGACGCAAGTTGTTGTCGCTGAAGCAGATCATTAAGTCAAAAGGGAGTGCCAATCGCTTGGCCTCCAGGGGTGAATCTGTGGCGCAAAAACGGGCACGGAAGGCGGGTGATCGTATCGTTCTGCCGCGGCCACTACGGTTTTTAACCAGACATATCAATCGTATACACGATACCACGATGAGTATCCCTGCGGGCTCTGGCAGCGCGATGGCAGTTGGTTTTTTGGCTTTGAGCATTGGTTATGGCGTGTTTGCTGGTGGCCATTCCTACGCGGTCGTCTCGTCTGCTGCATCAACCGCCGGGCTGGATGTTGGAGCGATTAAAATCAGTGGGCAGGTTGAAACCAGTGAAGCGGATGTGCTCGCGGCGCTTCGGATTAAGCCGAATGGTGCGTTGCTGGGCTTCGATGTTCATCAGGCCCGGTCGCGGTTAATCGAACTTGATTGGGTCGAAGATGTAACAATCAGGAAACTGTTTCCGAATCGCCTGGAAGTCTCTTTGGTGGAAAAACAGCCATTTGCCGTGTGGCAACAAGATAAACATTTAAGTGTTATTGAAACAAATGGTGAAGTAATTACCCGTTTGGTTAATGGGCGCGCGTTGAGTACCTATCACAAAAATTTGCCGCAAATAATTGGCGCGGGTGCTGAAATGCGTGCGGCCAAATTGTTTTCGATGATGTCTCTTTATCCGACTATTTCATCTCGGGTGGGCAGCTATGTGCGCGTGGCCGATAGGCGTTGGGATGTGTTGCTGCGAAATGGTCTTGTTATTCAGTTGCCGGAAGTGGGCGCTCGTTCTGCGCTAACGGCGGTTGCAAAACTTGATGAGCAGCGCAAACTGTTATCTCGCGAAGTCGATATTGTTGATATGCGGGTTTCTGACCGGATGGTGCTTCGTGTGCAGCCGGCAGCGGCTGCCAAACGCAAGGCGATGATTGAATTGCGTTCCAAGCGCATGCGCAAGGCGGAAAAGAGCATATGAGCCTTTTTCGCCCCTCCAGTGATTTGCCAAGGATGCGTCCGCTTTCAGCCAAGCGGTCAACTATTATTACCGTTTTGGATATTGGTACATCAAAAATTTGCTGTCTGATTGCAAGGCTTACGCCGCGCGAGGAAAGTCTGTCTTTGCCAGGTCGTACTCACAAGGTTGAGGTTCTGGGTATTGGTCATCAGCGCTCTACCGGTATCAAATCTGGTGTTGTGGTCAATCTGGATGCGGCCGAGCAGGCGGTGCGGTTGACCGTTGATGCGGCTGAGCGGATGGCTGGCGTCACTGTTGATTCGCTTATCGTCAATATTTCTTCCGGTCGTCTGACAAGCAACACGTTTTCTGCCAAAGTCGCACTGGATGGCCATGAGGTTGAGGAGAGCGATATTCGCCGGGTGCTTGATGCGGGCAGCGCTCACGCAGAGCAGGACGGGCGAACCGTGGTTCATTCCATTCCCATTGGCTATGCGCTTGACAGTGATCATGGTGTGTTTGATCCGCGCGGCATGCTTGGGCAGTCGCTTGGCGTAGATATGCATGTGGTCAATGTTGAAAATGGCCCGCTGCACAATTTGGAACTTTGCATTAATCGCGCTGATCTATCAGTTGAAGCAATGGTGGCAACGCCTTTTGCCAGCGGCCTTTCGGCGCTGGTTGATGACGAAATGGAAATGGGCAGCGCCTGCATAGATATGGGTGGCGGAACAACTACCCTTTCAGTATTCCTTGGCGGGCGATTTGTTTTTGCTGATGCGGTTGCGGTTGGTGGCGGTCATGTGACCATGGATATGGCGCGCGGATTGTCGACCCGGCTGGATGATGCGGAACGGTTGAAAGTGTTGCATGGTTCGGCTTTGCCCGGCGTGAACGACGAGCATGATATTATTTCGGTGCCGCCTATCGGTGAGAATGAACAGGATGCGCCTTTTCAGGTGCCGCGTTCGCATGTGACCCGTATCATTCGCCCTCGTATTGAGGAAACGCTGGAGCTTATTCGTGAACGTTTGAACCGTTCGGGTTTTGCCGGCGCTGTTGGAAAACGCATTGTGCTTACCGGCGGGGCGAGCCAACTGACGGGCGTTAGCGAAGTGGCGCGGCGGATATTAACCCGCAATGTACGGCTTGGTCGTCCGTTGGGAATTAGGGGTTTGCCGGTCGCAACAAAGGGGCCTGCATTTTCAACGGCGGTTGGATTGCTGATTTATCCGCAGATCGCGCAAATAGAGAATTCGAGCATCAGGTCATCTGGAGCCCGTCAATTGACGGGAACAGACGGGGCATTTGCCCGTGTTGGCCGGTGGCTTCGAGAGAGTATGTAAATTGGTAGATGGCAGTGTGAGTTGCCAGTAAAAACAGGCCTAACGGCCATCAACACAACGGAGCCACACGGCTGCCACAACAAGGACGAGGAAGTCATGACTATTAACCTGCAGAAGCCTGATATTACCGAGCTTAAACCACGTATCACCGTATTTGGTGTTGGAGGCGGCGGTGGCAATGCGGTCAATAATATGATCACGGCCAATCTTGATGGTGTGGACTTTGTTGTTGCCAATACTGATGCCCAGGCACTTGGTATGTCCAAGGCTGAACGGGTTATTCAGATGGGTGTTGCGGTAACCGAAGGTCTTGGTGCTGGCTCTCAGCCTGATGTGGGCCGTGCAGCCGCCGAAGAGTGCATTGATGAAATTAATGATCACCTTAACGGCGTTCATATGGCATTTGTTACGGCTGGTATGGGTGGTGGCACAGGCACTGGTGCGGCGCCTGTCGTTGCAAGAGCGGCCCGTGAGCGTGGCATTTTGACTGTTGGTGTTGTGACCAAGCCATTTAGCTTTGAAGGCATGCGCCGGATGAGAACTGCTGAAGGCGGCATCGAAGAATTGCAGGATTGTGTTGATACACTGATTGTTATTCCAAACCAGAACCTGTTTCGAATTGCCAATGACAAGACCACTTTTGCCGATGCATTCGCCATGGCTGACCAGGTGCTTTATTCCGGTGTTGCTTGCATCACAGATCTTATGGTCAAGGAAGGTCTGATCAATCTCGATTTTGCTGATGTTCGTTCTGTTATGCGCGAAATGGGCCGGGCGATGATGGGCACGGGCGAAGCTTCCGGTGAAGGCAGGGCAATGAATGCAGCCGAAGCTGCAATTGCCAACCCGCTTCTGGACGAGACTTCAATGGCCGGTGCAAACGGGTTGCTGATTTCCATTACCGGTGGCCGCGATATGACCCTGTTTGAGGTTGATGAGGCTGCGACCCGTATTCGTGAAGAAGTGGATGCGGATGCCAATATTATTCTGGGCGCTACGTTTGATGAATCACTGGAAGGCATCATTCGTGTTTCTGTTGTTGCGACCGGTATTGAAAATCCCGCTGAAATTGTCGCGGCGGCAAGAACACAAAATCCGGCACCAATTGCACGTGCTCCACAAGCGGCGGTTGCTGCACCTCGCGCTGCTGCGCCTGCCGCACCTGCGCCATCGTCACCGATTGCGCCAGCGGCACCAAACCCTGCGGTTCAGGAAAAGGCGATTGAACAAGAGTTGGAAATTGCCCGTCCGGTGATGGCCGCGACCGATCCAAAGGTATCGATTGCTCCTTTTCAACCTGAAAATGCAATATTCAGCGAGCCGATAAGTGAAAATACGATGGCGAGCGAGTTGGAAACGCATCTTGATCTAAGCAGAGCACCGGAAGTGCCTGTTGCGCAAACTGTGCCGGAAAGCCCCAGAATGCCGAAGGTTGAAGATTTTCCGCCGATTGCGCGCCAATCAATGGCCGCAAAACCGGTGCCTGAAGAACGTGGCCCGATGGGATTGCTTAAACGAATTGCAAGTGGACTTGGTGCGCAGGAAAAACCCGCAGCAGTCGCGCCACGGGCACAAGTTGCGGTTCCTGTTACGCCTGCGCCTCACCAGCCGGTTGCCCGGGAAGACAACAATCCCTATGCACCACCGCGCAGCAACGGAATTGATCCGCATGGACGGCAAATTCAGGCCGAGCCTGCGACTCAAGAAGATGAGCAGTTGGATATTCCGGCATTTCTTCGCAGACAATCGAGTTAAGTTACAAAGCCGAGTGTAACATTTCTTGAGATATGGTGGAATTAACGGTGCATTAATGTAATGCATCGTATTGTAATCTATGGGTAAAATGAAATGTTCACGTTATGCTAACCTGGTAACAAAACGTAAGAAAGCGTGATTTGGTTAACGGTGCCAAGAGCACTATTATAGGGCAGAATGATGGCGGAATGTTGGCTTAATTAGGCCGTCACTCATAATTGCCGCGAATTGTGGTGCTTTTATTATGTAATGGGGTGGGGAAATATGGGTATGAATTTGCTGGGATATCAGGCAACTTTAAGTAACCGGATTGATCTTTCGGGTGTGGGTGTTCACAGCGGTGTTCCCGTTTCGATTTCCCTTTTACCTGCTGACCCAAATACCGGCGTGATATTTCAGCGATTGGATGTCGACCAGAATGAGTTTGATATTCCGGCAATTGTTCGTTCCGTCGGCGCGACCGATCTGTGCACCGTGCTGGGAGACCCGGCCGGTACCAATGTCGCAACTGTTGAGCATTTGATGGCAGCTCTACGCGCACTTGATGTCGATAATGTGATTGTCGAGATAGATGGTGCGGAAGTTCCTGTCATGGATGGCAGTTCTGAAGTTTTTGTTGATGCGATTGATCAGGTTGGCCTCACCCGCCAGGCTGTTCGCCGTCGGTATATTCGTGTGCTAAAACCGGTTCGTGTTGATATGGGTGCTTCCTGGGGTGAATTTGTTCCCTATGAGGGAATTCGCTACGAAGTTGAAATTGATTTTGAATCTGATTTGATCGGCCGGCAGAAATTTGCCAGCGATATGACTGCGGATGTATTTCGCACTCAGTTGTCACGCGCCCGTACATTCGGTTTCATGAAAGATGTTGAACGGCTTTGGGCTGCTGGATACGCGCTTGGATCCAGTTTGGACAACTCGGTTGTTATTGGTGATGATAATAATATCATCAATCCTGAGGGCCTGCGTTTCACAGATGAATTTGTGCGCCATAAAACACTAGATGCTGTTGGTGATCTTGCCCTTGCCGGTGCTCCAATTCTTGGTTGTTTCAAATCCTATCGCGGCGGCCACAAGCTGAACGCTCTTGCACTACGCACGCTGCTTTCAGATGAGAGCGCCTATGAAGTTGTGGAATCACCAGCCAAGCGCGAGCATACGGCCCATGCAGAATTGGTTGCAGTGCATGCGCCAATGTTTTCAGCGGAAAAACTGTAAATCGCCGGGGTTTAGCCTTTGAGTGGTTTTCGTTCTACCAAATGATTGAGCAGAAAATCTTTGATGTGATCTGCGGAATGGTAAAGTGAAGCCCGTATCGGTGCCGCGTTAACGATTTGCCTTAAAATTGCGACATTCATTGACCATTGCGATGGTCAATAGTTCAATGTTAGTATATTGATGTACTGTCTAAATTTGTTAAAGTGGCCGAAAATGCCCCGTAGATAGATTTTGAGTGATTTAAACAGTGGGCATATTGTGGATATAAAAGCGCTAATCGCTGCGCAATTGGGTACGGATATGGTTGAAAATTTGTTTGAGCTGCATTCTTCGGTGAAGAAATATTTCGGTAGAACTGCGCGATTCGGTATTGTTGGATCAGTGCTTTTTTTGGCCGCTTGCACGACCAATAGTGGCAGCACCACAAATGAATTTGTTGATAATACCGAGCCTGCTGACAAATTGTATAATGAAGCGCTGGCGAATATCGATGCCGGTCGTTCCAGCGAGGCGATTAAGAAATTCAAGGAAGTTGACAAACAACACCCTTATTCAACCTTCGCCAAAAAATCGATGGTTATGTCGGCTTATTTGAGCTACCGGCAGGGCAAATATTCTGAAGCGGTTAATCAGGCGAAGCGCTTTGTTGCGCTTAACCCTGGTGATGAAGATGCGGCCTATGCACAATATCTGGTCGGCATGTCCTATTTCCGCCAGATACCAGATGTGACGCGGGACCAAGCCACTACTAATAAAGCTATTCTTGCGATGAATGAAGTGGTGGAGCGCTATCCTGATAGTGTATATGTCGAAGATGCGCGCACTAAAATTCGTGTGGCTCGTGATCAGCTTGCCGGTAAAGACATGCAAGTGGGACGTTATTATCAGGAACGCGAAGAACATTTGGCGGCTATCAATCGTTTCCGCCGCGTTGTGGTAAGCTATTCTAATACACGGCATGTGGAAGAAGCGCTTGCCCGGTTGACGGAATCATATTTTGCTCTCGGATTGGCAAATGAAGCGCAGTCCGCTGCGGCCGTGCTTGGGCATAACTTCCCGGACAGTCAGTGGTATAGTGATTCATACAAGCTGTTGCAAACGGGCGGTTTAAAACCGCGGGAGAATAAAGGCTCTTGGCTTTCACGGATTGGCAAAAAACTCGTCACGGGCTAATCAGCCTTATTCACTTGTTAAAAATGAACTTCGAAAAAGCATCCGCATTTAGCAGTGCGCGGTGCGTTATTCGTTCATCATTTACGGGTTGCGCATGTTAACGGCCCTTTCTATTCGCAATATTGTATTAATCGAAAAACTGGATGTTGATTTCAGCAGCGGCTTGACTGTGCTCACAGGTGAAACCGGGGCCGGTAAATCGATATTGCTTGATGCGCTTTCTTTAGCCCTTGGTGGCAGGGGCGATGGTGGGTTGGTACGCAGCGGTGAGCGCAAGGGGCAAATTTCCGCTGTTTTCGATGTGAGCCACGATCATCCGGTTCATCAGTTTTTACAGGATAATGGCGTTTCTGTTGGCGCTGATGATCAAATAATTTTGCGGCGCATTCAAAATGCCGATGGCAAGACGCGGGCTTTTATAAATGACAGTCCGACCAGTGCCGGGTTGCTTCGTTTGCTGGGTGGTCTGCTGGTGGAAATTCATGGTCAGCATGATGATAGGGCGCTGGTTGAACCTTCTGTGCACCGCAGTTTGCTTGATGCATTTGGCGGGTTGGAGGCTAATGTTGCAGCCGTTACTACCGCCTATAAAAACTGGCGTGAGGTAAATAGCGAATTGCAGCGGCTACAGGCCAGGGTTGATGCGGCCGCAAAGGAAGCTGATTATCTGCGCTCATCTGTAGAGGAGCTGGAGATATTATCACCGCGTGAGGGTGAAGAAAATGAGCTGGCCGAGCAACGTGCTTTGATGATGAAATCGGAGCAAATCGCCAGCGATGTGGACGATGCGCGGGAGTTTCTTTCAGGTTCGGCTTCGCCCATTCCGATGATTGCCAACACATTGAAGCGTTTGGAACGCAAGGCCGAACAAGCGCCCGGTCTGCTGGATGAAACAATCGAATTATTGGGCAAGGCGCTGGACAATCTTTCTGATAGTCAGGTTGCGGTTGAAACTGCCATGCGCGAAATGGAATTTGACCCGCGGGTGCAGGAAGAGGTTGAGGAACGGTTGTTTGCGCTTCGCGCCGCATCGCGGAAATATGGTGTGCCGGTTGAAAACCTGGAAAGCTTTGCCAGCAAGATGTTGAACGATCTCAACGATCTTGATGCGGGCGAAGAAAAACTGGC
>JAJRQF010000085.1 GCA_024280375.1 Alphaproteobacteria bacterium
GAATTCAAAAAAGTTTCAGTTTGACGTGGTGGCTGCAATGAAATTTTCCAATCAACTGCTGCATTATCTCGCCAGTTCCGGTTCGGAATTTGCGCCCGAAAACCCAAAGGGCGATGCGGAGAAAGACAAGCTGTTTAATTAATTTTGAGGCTTTGAGTAACCGCCCGCCTCTTATTCCCAGCGCTTTAATGCCTCATCGTCAGCATCCTTGGCCGAAACCCATTCGCCAGATGAGCCATCAATAAGGTGTTCTTTTTTCCAGAATGGCGCGCGGGTTTTAAGATAGTCCATCAGGTATGACGCGCCATCAAATGCCGCTTGCCGATGAGGTGATGCTGCAACCACCAAAACAATATTTTCGCCCGGTGCAATTTTACCATAGCGATGAATGACCCGCAGCCCGGTCAAGGGCCAGCGGGCGCAGGCCTGTTCGGCAATGCGCAATATTTCCGCCTCTGCCATGCCGGGATAATGTTCAAGTTCAAGTGCAGCAAGTGTGCCGCCTTCATCGCGGCAAAGGCCTGAAAATGTAACCACCGCGCCCACGTCGTTTCGGCCATCGCTAAGGGCTGAAATTTCGGTGTTGACGTCAAAATCTTCGGCCTGAATGCGCACATTGGAAACAGCATTTGCCATTAATCAGCCACCGGTCATTGGTGGAAATAGGGCAATCTCGCGCGCATCCCCCAACAGTTCATCATAATTTTTGTGTTCCTGATCAACCGCAACCCGCACAATTTCAGGAACCTCCAATATGGCTTCAAATTCTTCACCGCGAGTTTTCAACCAGTCAAGAAATTCACCAACGGTCTTGATTTCAGCTGGCAGTTCGACCATTTCTTCGCCCATGCCAAGACGTTCGCGTATCCACGAAAAATAGAGAAGTTTCATATTATCAGTCCTCTACAACATGCTTTAACCCGGCGCGGAAATAATCCCACCCCGTATACAATGTAATGATAGCAGCAATCCACAACAAGGTCAGCCCGATCAATGTCGTATTCGGAATGTATATATCGCCCGCAGGCCCGGCAAGCAGGAATCCAATAGAGACCATTTGCACGGTGGTTTTCCATTTTGCCAATTGGGTAACTGGCACACTGACTTTTAGTTCTGCAAGATACTCCCGCAAGCCCGAAACCAGAATTTCCCGACTAAGAATAACAAGCGCCGCCCAGGTGGCCCAGCCAGCAATTGTACCGTCGGCAGCAAGCAATAACAGGCAGGCTGAAACCAGCAGTTTGTCTGCGATCGGATCCAGCATTTTACCAATCGGTGACGTTTGCTCCCATATACGGGCAAGATAACCATCAAAGAAATCCGTGATACTGGCAACAACAAAAATACTCAGCGCCAACCATCGGGCGAAATTGCTGCTTTCCAGCCGGCCTTCGAAATAAAAGCACAATACAATCAGCGGCACCGATAGAATTCGACCATAGGTCAACAGGTTGGGAATATTCCACAATTCCTTAGCCGCCATTTTTCTGTGTGTGTTGCTCATATATAGACCTAAACGCCAAAGTGCTGGAAACTTCAACCGGTTCTTTGCAAATTAATCAATTTCTCAAACATTTGTGCGAATTAGTGTGCTGGCAAAGGAGTTTGTTGATGAGTATCGTGGGATTAAAGCACATTTTCAATGCGACCCAATATTCGATGGCGGGTTTGATCGTGCTACTGCGCGAACAGGCAGCCCGGCTTGAGGTTGGAATGTTTTTGGGCAGTTTGGTGGTTTTAATGCTGCTTGGCGGTCGGTTTTCCGATTACCTCGTCGTCGTTTTGATATTTTGCGTTACATTGTCGGTTGAGGCCACCAATACTGCAATAGAATCGCTGGTTGATCATTTGTCACCTGAAAAATCAGATTTTGCCAGAGATACCAAAGATCTGGGGTCAACCTCGGTATTCTTCCTTCTGGTTGCCAACGGACTGTTTTTATCTGCCGTATTTGCCCGGTTCATGGGCTGGGTTAGTTGGTAGAGTAAATAGTGTTATTCTTTGAGAGAAACTCCGGCCTCGAAGAGAGGCCCGGCACCATTGTGCCGCGCCCGCGCAGGCTGGTGTTTTCTCAAGTTGAACGTTGAGCATCGCGAAGCGCAAAACTTGAGTACCAAAATTACACCTAACAGCCGTGAGCGAAGGAGTAGAGCGCCGTCTTTGCCCGGTTCATGGGCTGGGTTAGTTGGTAAGACTAGGGTCCAGACCCTAACTATTATCACCGCCATCGTGGAAAAAATTATAGATTGCCTGAGCCATTTGTGCAGAAACACCATCAACCGCCTTTAAATCTTCAATGCCCGCACGGCTGGTTGCCTTTGCGGAGCCAAAGTGGTTGAGAATCGCCCGCTTTCGCGCCGGGCCGATGCCGGCAATCTCATCCAGCGGGTTTTTGATCATTTCTTTTTTGCGTCTGGCGCGGTGGGTGCCAATGGCAAAGCGATGCGCCTCGTCGCGCAATCGTTGGATATGGTAAAGCACCGGATCGCGTATTGGCAGCGAAAATGATTTCCGATCGGGAATGAAAAACCGCTCACGACCGGCATCACGGTCCGGCCCCTTTGCAATACCAACCAGCGGCACATCATCTTCCAGCCCCAGTTCTTTCATCACCCCGCGAACGGCGTTTAACTGGCCCAAGCCACCGTCAATCAGCACAAGGTCAGGCCAGGGTACAAAGCTGTCGTCATCGCCATCTACCAGCTCGGATTTCTTGCCGCGCTCCTTCAAAAGTCTTGAAAACCGTCGGGTCATGACCTCGCGCATCATGCCATAATCATCGCCAGGCACTATGTCTTTCGATTTGATGTTGAACTTGCGGTACTGGTTTTTAACAAAGCCCTCGGGGCCTGCCACAATCATCGCGCCCACCGCATTGGTGCCCATAATGTGCGAGTTGTCATAAACCTCCACCCGCTTTGGCGGCGCCTCAAGGTCAAACGCCTCGGCCATACCGGCCATCAGTTTTTCGTGGGATGCGGTTTCTGCAAGTTTGCGCCCAAGCGCCTCGCGAGCATTGGTTTGCACATGATCGACCAGCTCACGCTTTTCGCCGCGCTGCGGTTTGGAAACCTGAACCCGCCGGTTGGCGCGGATAGACAAAGCTTCCTGCAACAAATCCTGATCTTCAATCTCGTGGGAGATCAAAACCAGCTTTGGCACCGGCTTATCGTCGTAGAATTGTCCCAGAAATGCACCAAGAATTTCCTCCGGTTCAAAACTTTTATCAGCCCGGGGGAAATAGGCCCGGTTGCCCCAGTTTTGCCCGGTGCGGAAAAAGAACACCTGAATACAACTTTGCCCGCCCTCCTGGTGCAGGGCGAAAATATCGGCCTCATCCACATGTTGCGGATTAATACCCTGATGCGATTGCACATGCGAAAGCGAGCTTAACCGGTCGCGATATACGGCCGCCTGTTCAAAATCCATCCGTTCCGACGCAATTTGCATCCGCTCCGCCAGATGCGTTTTTATTTTCTGGCTTTTACCGGTTAAAAAGTCATGCGCTTCCTGCACCAGCTTGCCGTAATCCTCCAGCGAGATTTCGCCAGTGCAAGGGGCAGCACATCGTTTGATCTGGTGTTGCAGGCAGGGACGCGAGCGACCCTGATAAAAACTATCGGTGCAGGTGCGCAACAAAAAAACCTTTTGCAGGGTGCTGATTGTATCATTCACCGCCCCGGCTGAAGCAAAGGGGCCAAAATATTTGCCCTTGCTGGTGCGTGCGCCCCGGTGTTTAAACAAGCCTGCGGCCTCATGGTCGCCACTGACCAGAATATAGGGAAACGATTTATCATCGCGTAGTAATACATTAAATCGCGGCCGTAACCGTTTGACAAGGTTGGCTTCCAGCAGTAGCGCCTCGGTTTCCGTATGGGTGGTGATGAACTCCATCGAAGCGGTTTCGCTGATCATCCGGGCAATACGGTTGGTGTGCCCGGTGGCGCGCGAATAGGAGGTAACGCGGTTTTTCAAATTGCGCGCCTTGCCCACATAAAGCATGTCGCCAGATTTGCTTAGCATGCGGTAAACGCCGGGCGCGCCGGGCAGGCGCTTGACGAATTCCGCGATCACCTCAGCCCCGGTTTTTACCTCCACGCCATCCGTTCCGGCATTGGCGGTTTCTTCCCAGACAATATTTTTCGTCAACGCCTTCAGGTCCGGGCGGCGGGGGGATGCAGGTGATGATTCGTCGGGGTTGGACATGCGGCGTTTATAGCAGAAGGATTGTTCAAATCGAACTCATTCCACCACACCCACCACATCAGGCGCTTCCCAGAAAAGGTGCTGGCCGCCATCTGTTGCAATCATTTGCCCGGTAATCGAGGGCGTATTGTCAAAATAGCGAATGGTTTCGCCAAAAGAGGCAAGTGTTGGCCCGCGCTTTAGCGGTAAAAGGGCGATTTGCTCGGCAAAATTTTCTTCCGTCTGGCGGACGTTTTTTAAGGTCGGGCCGGGGCCAATGGCATTGACCCGAATACGCGGCGCAAGCGCCTGCGCCATGGTGCGGGTGGCGGTCCAAAGTGCGGTTTTTGACAATGTGTAGGAAAAGAACAGCGGATTAAGCCGCAAAACCCGCTGGTCAATAATATTGACGATCAAGCCCTGGTGGCGTCCGTTATTTTGTGCCGCAAAGGCTTCACTTAAAAATACCGGGGCTTTCAGGTGAACATCAAAATGCGCATCCCATCTCTTGTGGTCAAGTTCACCAATATCATCGTTTTCGAACACCGAAGCGTTATTGACCAAAACACCTATCGGCCCCAGTTTTTCCACCGCCTGCGGAATTAAGCCTGCAACCTCATCCATATTGGTGAGGTCCGCCTGCACAACGCCGGCGCGCCCGCCGTTCTGGGTAATTTTGGCGGCGAGTTCCTCGGCCTCACGGGTTGAATTGTGGCAGTGAATGGCCACGCCATAGCCGTTGGCCGCGAGGTTTTCGACAATCGCACGGCCTATTCGTTTTGCACCACCGGTGACAAGAACGCATTTATCCAGATTTTCCAAATTTCCCTCAAACTATCTATTTGCCGGGCGTTGGCCCCAATTTAAACTTGCGGTTTTAGCTCATCATAATCTGCAAATTTTTTCGCGAAATCTGACTGCCATTTTACCAGATTTTCGCGGGCCCCTTGCCATTTGCCCTCATAGCGCAAATCAAGATAGCCCAGCAATCCGGCAAGTGCAAAATGCCCGGCATAAAGCTCGCCCGAAAGTGAAGGGCAATTATTGTTCAAATGGTCGAGCCCACGGCTAACTTTGCTCCATTGGCGGTCAACCCACGGCTGGTGGATTTTTTCCTCCGGCCGCAGGCGCAATTCGTATTGGCCGGCAACCGCGCAATCGGAAAGCCCGTCCGCCAGCGATTCCAGCAGTTCTGCATCCAGCAGAGCTTCGCCATTGGTAGGGAACAGTTTGCCACCTGATTTCCGGTCTATTTCGCGCATGATTACCTTGCTGTCATAGATACCACGGCCACTATCCAGAACAAGGCAGGGAATTTTGCCAAGCGGGTTGGCTTCCAGCAATTCGTCCTGCTGGTTTGCCGCATCAACTTGAACATAATCAAGCGAAACGCCAATATGGCGTGCGGCCATGCGAACTTTGGCAACAAAGGGCGATGCCGGTGAAAAGAGCAGTTTCATAGTGTTTCCAATCAATTGCCAAATCAGTTTGCTGAATAGATTTGTATCCAGTCTTTGACATTCTTACCAGTTGCACAGGATTTGCGGTAGCTGAATTCCAGCATCTTCACCGTAAAGTCATTCCATTTCCAGCGCCCGTAAGTGCCACAGGCTCCGCCCCAGCGGCTTAGCGTTTTATGGATAATTTCGCCGGTTTCAGCGTTGAGCTTAACCCCGCGCAGAATATCGGTGCCAACCCAGCCAAGTTGTGGCGTAAACAGCGAGAATAATAGTGGGCGGATGCCACCAATTTCACCGGTTTCAAACAGATAGACCCGAAAGGTTACATCATCGTGGCTGCTGGACGTGCAGGGCAGGGCATAGAGCCTCGCCACATTTGATAAAACAGCAATAATTGGTTTGGGGCCTTTGATGGTTTCCATCGCCTCGCAGTCGCTGGTGCGATAATGGGTGTCCAACAGCATATTGGGCAGCGGTTCTTCTGCCCGCAACGGCAAGAATGAAAACAGCAATCCGCCCAGCGCTAATCCAACGCGCAAAAATGATTTTTTATTCATCGGCTGGCCCTTACCGGTGGCATGATAATTTTTTGTTTGCGACAGGATTGCCGATCGACTTCCTTGCAGGCGCGGAACTCAAGTGATTTTGAAAAACAGATACGCACCTCTTTCAAACGCCGTTTGCCGCAGGTAACGGCAATTGCATTATCCGCCAGACCTGAATTTTCGCTCTGAAACGCCCGCTCAACCTCGGCTGGAGAAACAGTCAGATATTTGTTGTTCAGCCGATATTCGGCCGGAAATTTGATTTTCTTATAGGCGCTGCGCAATTTGGTAAAATATTCGTCCTGTTTCAGGCCAGAGCAGGTGCCGTGTTTTTTCCATTGATGCCGGATTAAGCCCTGTCCCGGCATGATGTCGAGCATGGAATTTGCCAACTGACCTGGAACATTTTCGTTATCCCGGTCACAAAACGAAGGCCAGCCTTTTTCATGTTGCGGCCAAAGCCCGTGCACAACAAAAGAGAAAAACCGTTTGCCACCACACTGAAAACCTGCGCGGTCTTTTTTGGTGGCACAAAAACTCGGCGACCAGGAAAGCGCCAGCACGTAAAAATCAAAGCCGGTTTCAGAATTTGAAACTTTGCCGGTCTTGCGCAACAATGGTTTAAGTGGGCCGGGGGGCCGCTCGGTTGATTGTCTGTTTGGCGATGTCTGCGAATTGCCCTCAAACAGGCGGTTTGGATTGTACCAGATCCAAATTGCACCCGCGATCACCAGTAAAATTTGACCCCATCGCAGGAATTTTGGTGGTATCTTGAACAAGCGGATTTTCCGTTACCTAGCGGCGCAATACGCGGCATGAACCGCCATAGACCATCCAGCGATCCTGGCCCGGAATGCAAAATTCAACATTCCAGCCGATGCTGGCAAAGCCCACCCTTTGTTCAATCAGATAATGAACCGTTGGATGGCGACCATTGGAAAGTTCCGCATGTGCCCTGCAATATCGGCGGTTGATTTGCCGCTCTCCACCGGCAAGGGTTTGTCGCTCGCGCGCACCGGAGATGTTTTCCAACTCAAGCCCCGTGTTTTTGTTGCGAATTTCAGCCCGGTTAAAATGCTCAACAATCTCATGCAAAACCTTGGCATCACCGCATTGCGGAAAGGACTCAATACCGCCTGCCTGAGCAGAATATGTGCCAGCTAAAATGACTGTGGATGATAGAAGCGCAATCAAAAATTTCATGGGGTAGAATATCCGTAATTAATGCGACCGATTCACATGTTGCGCGAGGGTATCATTCAATTTGTCTATGGGGAACCCTCGCAAAGTTCAAATCGCACGTGTTCACGCGCAAGATTTGAACCATCAAGCAAAGCAATCGCACGTGTTTAAATTCAAGTCGCACGTAGAGCGAAGCGATGCGCGTGTTATAGCGAGAAAATTCGAGCCGCCGCCAATGCGGCGCACCCTTGTAGGCCCAATGCGCAGCATTGGAATAGCCGTGAAAGTAAATTCAAGTCGCACGTAGAGCGAAGCGATGCGCAAGACTTAAGCATATAACTACGCAAGATTTGAACCACTTCAAAGCATCTATTCGCCGTTTAGCCAGTCCAGTTTATATCCGCTGCCAATGCCCTGATGCATCAGTTTGGCTAGCCACGGCATCAGCCGGGATAATTCCTCATAAAGGGTGTAGGGCGGATTGACGATGATCAACCCGCAGCCATTCAACCCGCTATCACTGGCCGGTCGGCGGATATGCAGTTCAACCCGAAGCGTTTTTGCAATATCGAGCTGCTTGATATTAGTGGCAAAGTCTTCGGTGGTTCGGTGGTGTTTGACCGGATACCACAGGCAATAGGTTCCGGTGGCCCACTTTTTATGTGCCTCAGCAAGCCCCTGTTGCAATTTTTCAAATTCATCAGTCTCTTCAAAGGGCGGATCAACCAGCACCAGACCGCGTTTTTCTTTGGGTGGCAGATGACCACCAAGCGCCAGCCAGCCATCCAGCTCGTTTACCCGTACCTGATAGTCGCCAGCAAAAAGTTTGCGCAATTGCTCAACATCGCTCGGGTGCAGTTCTGTCAGCGAAAGCCTGTCCTGTTTTCGCAGCAATTTGCGGGCAATCAGCGGCGACCCCGGATAGAAGGATAGCAGTTTTTTATTCGCACTTATTTCCATCAATCCCAAGTAAGGGGCGAGCAGTTTGGAAATATCCTCAGGAATTTCAGCATTTAAAATTCGGCCAATACCATCTCGCCATTCGCCGGTTTTCTCAGCCTCTTCACTGGTAAGGTCGTAGCGGCCGATTCCGGCGTGGGTATCCATCACCCGAAACGCCTTGTCTTTGCGTTGCAGGTGAATAATGATGCGGGAAAGAACGATGTGCTTGAGCACATCTGCAAAATTTCCCGCGTGATAGGCATGGCGATAGTTCATAAACCCTCTCAACCATGCAGCATGAAGTTTCGCAACCAATAATCTTTAATCACAGGTATATTCTTGATGAACAAACCCATTGTAAAGAACACGGAGCAAATCGAAATTGGCCATAGTGCTTGCCCGCATGACTGCCCCTCAACCTGCGCACTGGATGTGGAGATTATTGATGGTAAACACATTGGCCGACTGCGCGGTTCAAAGGATAATGATTATACCGATGGGGTGATTTGCGCCAAGGTCGCGCGCTATGCCGAGCGTGTTCACCACCCGGACAGGCTGTTGAAACCGCTAAAGCGCAAGGGCAAAAAGGCCGGTGGCGAGTGGCAGGATATTTCCTGGTCGGATGCGCTGGATGAAATTGCCGAGGCTTTTATTGCGGCCGAAAAACGCTATGGCAGCGAAACCGTGTGGCCCTATTTTTATGCCGGCACAATGGGGCTGGTGCAGCGTGATTCGATTGAGCGGTTGCGCCATGCCAAACGCTATTCAGGATTTTTTGGCTCCATTTGCGTTCACCCCGCATGGACCGGGTATTCGGCAGGCACCGGCGCGATCAAAGGACCAGACCCGCGTGAAATGGCCAAATCTGATTGCGTGGTAATCTGGGGCACCAACCCGGTCTCAACCCAGATTAATGTGATGACCCATGCGATGAAGGCGCGCAAACAACGCGGCGCCAAAATCGTCGCCATTGATATTTATCAAAACGATACGATGAAACAGGCTGATCTGGCCCTTTGTCTTAGGCCCGGAACCGATGGTGCATTGGCCTGCGCGGTAATGCATATATTGTTTCGCGATGGATTGGCCGATTGGGATTATCTCAATAAATTCAGTGATAAGCCAAAAGAACTTGAACAGCATTTGCAGAAAAAAACACCTGAATGGGCCGCCAAAATTACCGGGCTTGCGGTCGAGGAAATCGAGGAATTTGCAAGCCTGATTGGCAAAACCAATCGCACATATTTCCGCCTTGGCTATGGCTTTACCCGCTCGCGCAATGGGGCCGCCAACATGCACGCGGCAAGCTGCATCGCCACCGTTTCTGGCGCCTGGCAATATGAGGGCGGTGGGGCTTTTCACGGCAATTCGGCCATTTTTAAAATTGATTCGGGCCTGGTAAAGGGCGCGTCCATGTGCGACCCGACGATCAGAAATCTCGAGCAAACCCGCATTGGCGCGGTGCTGACCGGTGAAAAGGACGCGCTTCATGGTGGCCCGCCGGTAACCGCCATGCTGGTGCAAAACACCAATCCGGCAAGTGTTGCCCCGCATCAATCCAAGGTGCTGGAGGGGCTTGCGCGTGAGGACTTATTTCTTGCCGTGCATGAGCAGTTTATGACCGATACGGCCAAATTTGCCGATATTGTGCTGCCTGCCACCATGTTTATGGAGCATGATGATTTATATCGCGGTGGCGGCCATCAGTATATTATTCATGGTCCCAAACTCGTTGATGGGCCAGAACTGTGCCGCCCCAATCTTTATGTCATCGAGGAGTTGGCCAAGCGGTTGGGCATTGCCGACAAGCCGGGCTTTGGTATGGACGCCAATGAGCTGATTGATAAGGTTTTGCAGACAAGCAAGCGCGGCTCGTTGGAGGAAATGAGCCAGAATAAATGGCTGGACTGCCAGCCTTCATTTGAGGAGGCGCATTATCTCACTGGCTTTAACTGGCCGGATGGCAAGTTTCATTTGGCCGCAGACTGGAGCAACGTGCCAGACCAGCGACCGCCTGAAAACCTTGGCCTGCAGGGCGCATTTGCCGATATGCCACAATTTCCTGACCATTGGGATGTGGTTGAAAAAGCCGATGATGAGCATCCGTTCAGGCTGACCACTTCGCCAGCGCGCTCTTTCCTCAATTCAACATTTAACAACACCAAAAGCTCAACACAAAAAGAGGGCGCGCCCCTGGTGATGATCCATCCGGATGATGCAAAGTCGCTCAATATTGCTGAGGGTGATTGGGTGCGGCTGGTCAATCAGCGCGGCGCGGTCACCCTATATGCGGGCTTGCGGGATGCAATGCAGCCCGGTGTGGTGATAGCCGAGGGCATTTGGGCCAACAGTGCCTATAAAGATGGCAGGGGCATCAACCAGCTTACCAGCGATGCGCCAATTGCCCCGCACGGAGGTGCCGCATTCCACGACACCCATGTGCGTATTGAGAAGGTTTAGTCTGTTTTCATGTTAACTTGGAAACAGACAGGACGCGAAGAGCGGCCCGGTGCTTAGCACCGCACTCGCGTAGGCCCGAGCAAAGCGCGGAATTGCCGTGAGCGCAAACAAATCATTGGAAAAAGTCGAATGATGAATCTCGATAGGCTCAAAGCTCTGCTAGATCAATATGATCGCTCATTCTTTGATGGTAAGCTTTAAGGGTGTTGTGAGCGAGTGCTGCGCGTTTAAGCTCTGTATCCAGTGGTGGGGTGACAATACTGTCCAGCATGCCAAAAATAGTGGCATCAACGGATGTCGGCGCATCGCCGAAAAAGAACTGCTTATCGCCAAGATAATCGGCAATAGCTTGAAGGTCGGCCGCGCCAAAAGCGTAAATTTCTTTAGGCGTGTGGCGGCCCATGCCCTGGCCAAACAAGGCTGATTTTACCTGCTTTATCACCATTCGGAACACAAATTTGCGCATGAGACTTGGTACAGCCGCAAAAAAAACATCGCGAACTATATCGCCATTTTCCACCCAGCGCGAATGAACCAGCACCCAATATAAATGCTCTTCAACCATCCGGCGAAAAGCCTCGGCAATGGCCAATTGTTCTGGCGTCAGGTTTTTATCCGGATCAAATCCATGCATGGATTTAAGATGCGCCAGAATATGCGTCGAATCTGAAATTGATTTGCCATTGTCAATCAGCACGGGCAGTTTTTGTTTTGGCCCTTTGCGCGGGTCGCCGGGTTTAATTTGATAGTCCAACCCGCTCATTTGCATGAGTGCAATTGCTTTCATTGCAAATGGACTTGGGCTTTTCTGGCCCATGGCCGGGGCAAAAACTTGTAAAGTAAGCATTTATTTCTCCGTTGATTTTCAAATTTGGCCTTGCTTAACATAAGCACTACTGACAGCATGGTGTCAGTAGCGAAATTAATTGAATAGTCAAATATGAGAAGAGCAGACAGACTATTACAGATCATTCAAATCCTTAGGCGGGAAAACCGGCCCGTAACTTCTGCTGCAATGGCAGACGAGTTGGAGATTTCGCAACGGACCTTATATCGCGATATGGTTTCGCTTGAATCAACCGGCGTGCCGATCAGGGGTGAGGTGGGGATCGGCTATGTGCTGGACGAGGGCTATATGCTGCCGCCTTTGATGTTTTCAGAAAGCGAGTTGGAAGCAATTATGCTGGGCGCGCGCATGGTGGACGGGCGGGTTGATGATGAAATGAGCCGCTCTGCCCGCGATGTGGTGGCAAAAATCAAGGCCGTTATTCCAAAATCAATGCGGGCGACTTTGCTGGATACGCCAATATTTGCACCCCAATGGATTGAGCAGGATGTGGAGGTATTTGATCTGGCGGATTTACGCGCCGCCATTCGGGCGGAACGGGAAATAAGCATTGATTATACCGATTTGAAGGGAAATAAATCCTCGCGAACCATTTGGCCCTTTTCCATTGGCCTGTTTCCCAATGCGCGGATGATCACCGCATGGTGCACGGTTCGTAATGATTTTCGCCATTTTCGAACCGACAAGATCACCCGTTTTGAAGTGCTGAAAACCCGCATGGGTAAACGCCGCGCCGTGCTGCATAGCCAATGGAAAAAGACTGCATTTGCTATGACAGGAGATCCCAAAAAGCGACCGAACGCGAGAATTGCCGGTATTGGCGATTGATGGGCCTACTCGCCGGCCACCATTTTCAGCGCCTTCGGGTAGAGCTTATGTTCCTCAATCAAAACCCGTGCGGTGAGGCTTTCCGCGTTATCATCGGGTAAAACAGGCACTTCGGCCTGCGCCACAATGGGTCCGGCATCCAGCTCTCCGGTAACGATATGCACCGTGCAGCCATGCTTTTTATCACCCGCATCAAGGGCGCGTTGATGGGTATTGAGACCGGGATATTTTGGCAGCAAGCTCGGGTGAATGTTGAGAATCTTCCCCGGCCATTTTGCCACAAAATCCTCGGTTAAAATCCGCATAAAGCCAGCAAGGCAAATCAGCTCGATATTGTGATCAACCAGCGCTTGATGAATGGCATTCTCTTGTGCCGCACGGCCCTGATAGGCCTTGGCATCAATTGCGACGGCGGTGATATTTCGGGACCTTGCAAATTCAAGGCCCGCCGCATCCGGTTTGTTGGAAATAACCAGCACAATTTCCGCCGGATAATCATCGGCGCGCGATGCCTCAACCAGTGCCTTCATATTAGAACCGCGACCGGAGATCAGTACCGCAATGCGCTTTTTCCGCTCGCCCATACCGCGCACCTTCTAAAATTCCAGCGTGCCGGAATATTCAACCGCATCACTTTCGCGCATAGTAATTTTGCCCAAATTGAAAACTTTTTCACCGGCATCTTCCAAAATTTGTTGCACTATCTCGGCCTTGTCCTGGGCAATTACTGCGACCATGCCAATGCCGCAATTAAACGTGCGCAGCATTTCTTTCTCCGACACGCCGCCCGCATTGGAGAGCCAGCCAAAAACCTTAGGCGGGCTTATTGCACCAAGTTCAATATGGGCAGCTAGATGGTTGGGCAAAACACGTGGAATGTTTTCGGTAAAACCACCGCCGGTAATATGCGCCAGCGCCTTGATCGCACCGCTTTCGCGAATGGCAGAAAGCAGCGGCTTTACATAAATGCGGGTTGGTTCAAGCAGCGCCTCGCCAAGGGAGCGGTTTGGTTCAAACGGGGCAGGGTCCGACCATTTCAGATTTTGCATTTCGACGATTTTGCGCACCAGCGAAAATCCGTTGGAATGAACACCGGATGAGGCAAGCCCCAAAATGACATCACCTTCGCCAATATCTTCGCCGGGCAGCAATGTACCGCGTTCGGCAGCGCCCACGCTAAAGCCCGCAAGGTCATAGTCATCATTTTTATACATGCCGGGCATTTCGGCGGTCTCGCCGCCGATTAACGCGCATCCGGCCAATTGGCACCCCTTGGCAATGCCGGAAATAACCGCCGTTGCGGCCTCTACATCCAGTTTGCCGGTGGCGAAATAATCGAGGAAGAATAGAGGCTCCGCCCCTTGCACAACCAGATCATTGACGCACATGGCCACAAGGTCAATGCCGACCGTATCATGCACGCCCGCATCAATGGCGATCATTAATTTGGTGCCAACACCATCGTTTGCCGCCACAAGAATGGGGTCTTTAAAACCGGCGGATGCAAGGTCAAACAACCCGCCAAAGCCACCGATTTCCGTATCACTGCCGCTGCGGCGGGTAGATTTAACTAGTGGCTTGATGGCATCCACCAGCGCATTGCCAGCATCAATATCGACGCCCGCATCGGCATAGGTCAGCGAATTTTTATCTCTCTTCATGGCCGTTGATTTACCCCCGCTAAGGCATTGTCGCCAGAGCGGATCAATTTCCTACACAACAAATATCTGGTGGGTAACATCCTTGCCATTGCTGATTGTCACCTGAGTAAAGCCGGCAAGTTTGCAAAGATCGAGAAAATTCAGCTCCTCGGGCGAGTCAGTTTCGGTAAATAGCGGCGACTTACGCGCTGTCGCGGTGAGCGAGGCCATCAATGCGCGCAGCCGATATAGCGTATTGTAGCGGCCTTCCTCGGTGGCAATAATAATCAGCTTTTGCGCTTGTCCGCCCTTGGCAAATAAATGGTAGCCCGGAGGATATGAGCGCTTCAGCTGTTTGGCGTTCAGCCCAACCGTAAACCCAATACGTGAGCGTTTGGAAACTGAGGCTATTGTGCTCAACGGCGATATATAGGTTTCGGTGGTTTGTGCCTCGGGATAATAATAGCCCGCATGGCTGTCTTTGGCGAAACCCGTTGTGGTAAATCCCGACAGGATAAAACTGATACTCATCAATGCAGCGATAATTGAATTTTTCATAGGCCGTCTATTCTTTTGGTTTGATGCCATGCGAAAACCTGCACGGCCTGGAGCGAAGAAATTAAACCTTAATCAGCCGTGAAATTAACGCAAGTGGCCATTTCAAGCTAGTTTTCGCGAGAGAAATTGATTTTTCGCAAAGATATCTGTTGAATAGCGCTATAATTGAGTGTGTTTTGTTAAGCTCAGTCAGCAGTGGTGTAATCCTATGACCATACCAAATCTGATTTCTATCATTCGTCTTGCGATGGTGCCTTTTATTGTCTGGACCCTATTGGATGGGCAAACAGTGCTGGCATTCATTCTGTTTGTCGTGGTTGGCATTTCTGATGGTGTGGACGGGTTCATTGCCAGAAGGTTCAATCAACAATCGGAGCTCGGCGCCTATCTTGATCCGCTTGCAGACAAGACCCTGCTGGTGACAATGTTTGTGGCGCTGGGTTATCTGGAGGCCATACCTTTGTGGCTGGTGGTAATTGTGCTTACCCGTGATGTGTTGATTTTAGCAGGCGTAATGGTGGCATTTGTGCTTGGAGATCCAATCGAGATAAAACCTCTATTTGTGTCCAAGGCCAATACGGCAGTGCAAATAGTGCTGGTGGCGCTGGCGCTCTCGATGCCGGCGTTTAATCTTGAATTAGGCGTCATTCATTTGGTTGTGGTCTGGACCTGTGCCATATTGACGGTGGCCTCGGCTTTCGCCTATTTTGTCGCCTGGACCCGCCATGTGGCGGGCTAGCCGATATTGCCGGTAAACTATTGAAAAACGAGATATAATTTTGAAGTCAGCGAAAAATAAAAAGCCGATCCCGCAGCCCGATTTTGGCCTTTCCCCGGCTATTCGCCGGCAATTGATTTTCTGGCTGGCAACGCTGGCGATAATCGTATTGTTTTTGTGGGTATTTCGCGCAATTCTTTTGCCTTTCGTTGCGGGCATGGCGCTTGCCTATTTTCTCGACCCGGTTGCTGACCGCTTGGAAAAATGGGGTGCGAGCCGGTTGATCGCCACCAGCATCATACTATTCCTGTTTGTTATGGTTTTCATCCTGTCATTGATGGTGATTGTACCGGTTTTGGCCAATCAAATGTCTGGATTGATTGAGCGTTTGCCATCCTATATTTCGCGCCTACAAGCGCTGATTGCCACCAGCGACAGCACCTGGCTGAACAAGCTGATGGGTGAGGGTGGCCAAACTATTCAGGAAAACCTCAACGGCTTGATGAAAGAGGGGGCTGGTTGGCTTTCTACTGTGTTGCAAAAACTGTGGAGCTCGGGCAAGGCGCTGGTTGATGTGCTGTCACTGTTTCTAATTACCCCGGTGGTGGCATTCTACTTGCTTTACGATTGGGACCGTATGGTTTCCGAGGTTGATGGCTGGTTGCCGCGCGACCATCGCGAAACTATTCGCGAAATTATCAGCGACATCAATAACGTTATTGCAGGCTTTGTGCGCGGGCAGGGCACTTTATGCCTCATTCTTGGTCTGTTTTATGCGATAGGTCTAACAATTGCCGGGCTGAATTTCGGCCTGCTTATCGGCCTGTTTGCCGGATTTGTCTCTTTCATTCCCTATGTCGGCTCGCTGCTCGGGCTGGTTTTGTCGGTGGGTGTGGCGCTGGTGCAATTTTGGCCGGATTGGACAATGATCGCGGTAATTGCCGGCATATTTGCCGTTGGCCAATTTTTTGAAGGCAACATTTTGCAGCCCAAACTTGTTGGCACCAGTATTGGCCTGCATCCGGTTTGGCTGATGTTTGCCTTGCTTGCATTTGGCTCGTTACTCGGTTTTACCGGCATGTTGATTGCTGTTCCAGTTGCCGCCGCCATTGGTGTTCTTGTGCGCTTTGGTTTAAAACGGTATCTGGATAGCGATTTATACAAAGGCCATAATCGGCACTCAAAGCCACAGGAGTAAAGTTGGTAAAACATCAATCAGATCAATTACCTCTTGCCCTGCCGGTTGATGCAAATCTTGGGCGCGATGATCTGGTGGTTGGCAAGGCAAATTCCATCGCGATTGAACTTATCGATCAATGGCCAGACTGGAAAACCCCGGTTTTAATCCTTGCCGGCCCCACCGGCTCGGGCAAATCACATCTGGCGTCAATTTGGGCTGAAAAATCTGGCGCGGCTATACTTCCCTCAAGTCAAATTTCCAGCGTTGACAACAGTGCATCCGGCGCGGGAAATTTTGTCATTGAAGATGTAAGTGAGGATGAAATCGACGAGACGGCGCTTTTCCATTTGCTAAACGCCACCAAGGAAAAAGGTGGATATTGCCTGATTACCTCATCGACCTGGCCGCAATCGTGGAACATTGCATTGCCGGATCTTGCATCCAGATTGCGCGCCGCAACGCTTGTCGAATTAAGCGAACCGGATGATATGTTGCTGAGTCAGACCTTGATTAAGCTGTTTGCCGATCGCCAGATTACGGTTGACCGCAATGTGGTCGATTATCTTGTTGTGCGTATGGAACGCTCGATCAATACGGCCAGAATGCTGGTTGAGAGACTGGATGCAACGGCGCTTGCGACGCGCAAACCGATTACCCGCCGAATGGCAGCCGAGGTTTTGCAATTGCTGGAAGGGTAGGCGAGCACAATAATATTCTCACCACTTGTCACAAATTTGTTGTTACAATATGCGATATTAAACTTTTGTGTGTAAGCTGATAAGTTAAAGCTTGTCTCCAAAAAGTGGGCACCGGTTTTAGGAATAAAGACACGCGAATACAGATAGATAAAGCATATTGAGTGAATGCCAATGAACGCGATATGCTGTAGAGAAATTCGTAACTAATCGTCAGGGAAAATGGAAAATATCGAGTTGGACAATCGCCAGACCAATGCGGAAGCCGAATTGCTGGGTGGCAATGAGGTAACGGTAAGCGATGATCTGCCACCAATTGATCAATTAAAGAAAAGCCCCAAGCGCTTCATCAATCGGGAATTTTCCTGGCTGCAATTTAACCGCCGGGTGTTGGAAGAATCGCAAAATCTGTCGCATCCATTGCTGGAGCGCTTGCGGTTTCTATCCATTTCAGCCACCAATCTGGATGAGTTCTTTATGGTGCGGGTGGCGGGCCTTGCCGGTCAGGTATTGGCCGGTATTGGAACGCTCAGCGATGACGGGCAAAACCCGGTTGAGCAATTGGCCAGCGTAACCAATGAGACCAATATTTTGCAGGAAGATCAGCAACATGTCTGGTCAGATTTGCGCGATTTGCTGGAGCAGGAGCAAATTGAAATTGTCTCAGGTGATGATTTGGCTGCCACGCAGAAAAACTGGCTGGAAAATCACTTTCTTGAAGAGATCTTTCCGGTACTCACGCCGCTTTGTATCGATCCGGCGCACCCGTTTCCATTCATCCCCAATCTGGGCTTGTCGCTGGTTCTCAATCTGGTCAGCACAGATAAGGCGCGCCCGATGACCGCGCTGATGCGGCTTCCAACCCCGCTCAAACGCTTTGTTCATTTGCCCGCGAGCCGCAAGGAAAAAGATACTGAAACGGTCGACAGGTTTATCCTGCTCGAAGAGGTTGTCAGCCTATTCGCCGACCGGCTGTTTCCGGGCTATGTGGTTAAAGGCAAAGGCGCATTTCGGGTTATTCGCGATTCAGATATTGAGATTGAAGAAGAGGCGGAAGACCTGGTTTTATTGTTTGAAACCGCATTGAAACAACGGCGCAGGGGGTCTGTTATCCGGCTTGAAATTGATTCCGGCATGCCAGATAGTTTACGCCAATTCGTCACCAAAAAGCTTGGCGTAACTCCCGATCAGATAATGAATTTCAATCAGATGCTGGCGCTGGCCAATTTATTTGAAATCGTATCAATTTCGCGTAAGGATTTGAAGTTTATACCCTTTACGCCGCGTTTTCCAGAGCGGGTGCGCGAGCATGGCGGTGATATAATTGCCGCCATCCGTGAAAAAGATATGGTGGTTCATCACCCCTATGAATCGTTTGATGTGGTGGTGTCATTTCTTGATCAGGCGGCCGCAGACCCTGATGTGATCGCCATCAAGCAAACGCTTTATCGTACCTCCCATAACAGCCCGATTGTCAGCGCTTTGATTGAAGCGGCCGAGGCCGGGAAATCCGTTACAGCGCTGGTAGAATTGAAAGCCCGCTTTGATGAAGAGGCCAATATCCGCTGGGCGCGTGATCTGGAACGCGCCGGCGTTCAGGTTGTCTTTGGTTTTGTTGAGCTGAAAACCCATGCCAAAATGTCGCTCGTTGTGCGGCGTGAAAACGGCAAACTGATCAACTATGTGCATTTGGGAACCGGCAATTATCACCCCACCAATGCGCGGGTTTATACCGATGTTTCATTTTTCACCAAGCGGGCAGACATCGCGCGCGATGTGGCACAGGTGTTTAATTTTATTACCGGTTATGCGACGCCGAAAGATGTAAAAAACCTGTTGGTATCACCGCTGACCCTGCGCAAAAGCCTGTTGAAGCTGATCAGAGCAGAAACCGACCACGCGAAAGCTGGAAGGCCCGCCCATATTTGGGCAAAAATGAATTCGCTGGTTGATACGGAAGTTATTGATGCGCTTTATCAGGCAAGCACAGCCGGTGTTAAAATAGAGCTTATTGTGCGTGGAATTTGCTGTTTAAGGCCGCAATTGCCCGGTTTGTCCGACAATATTCGAGTGAAATCCATCGTCGGGCGTTTCCTTGAACATGGCCGCATCATGTGTTTTGGCAATGGCAATGGGCTGCCATCCAAAAAAGCCCTTGTCTATGCGGGGTCCGCCGACTGGATGCCGCGAAATCTTGACCGCCGGGTTGAGGTGATGGTGCCATTTGCCAATCCAACCGTGCATCGTCAGGTATTGGAACAGATTATGCTGGGCAACCTGCTGGACAATAAGCAAAGCTGGGAAGTTTTGCCCGATGGCACATCAAAGCGCATGACATTCGACGATGATCATCCGCCGTTCAATGTGCAGGAATATTTCATGACCAATCCCAGCCTTTCCGGCCGCGGCAAGGCATTAAAGAAAAATGCACCAAAAGACTTCCAGAATCCCTACTCATGAGCAGAATTGCAGAAAATACACAGACGCAAGAGGGAATAGGCTGATTTCCAACCCAATTGATCCCACCCCGATTGATTATTGCCCGACGGATTGCGCGCAAGGCCGTCTGCCAGACCGAACGCCGATTTCCATTGTAGATATTGGTTCAAACTCGGTGCGTCTCGTGGTCTATGAGGGGCTGTCGCGCTCGCCTACCGTATTGTTCAACGAAAAAGTTTTGTGCGGGCTGGGGCGCGGCATCGCTTCAACCGGCCGGCTCGACCAAAAGGCGGTTGATTGCGCAATTGCAGCATTGACCCGCTATCGGGCCTTGAGTGTGCAGGCGGGAGCGAACAAAATTCATGCAATCGCAACAGCAGCCGCGCGCGAGGCTGAAAATGGGGCCGAATTTATCGACCGGGCCAATAAGGCGCTTGGGGTTGATGTTCATGTGCTCAGTGGCCGCGAAGAAGCGTATTACGCCGCAATGGGAGTAAATTGCGGGTTTCCCGACCCTGATGGAATATCCGGCGACCTTGGTGGTGGTTCGCTTGAACTGGTGGACATTCACGGCGAGAATTTTGGCAGCGGCATTACGGTGCCGCTAGGTGGATTGCGGCTACAGGAAATGTCTGGTGGCTCGGTGCGTAAGGCACGCAAGATTGCGCGGGATATTCTGGCTGATATTGATTTTCTGGAAGATGGCAGAAAGCGCACATTTTATGCGGTGGGCGGCACCTGGCGCTCGCTCGCAAGGCTGCATATTGCATATACAAACCACCCGCTGCATGTGACCCATAACTATGAAATGAGCGCCACACAGACCAAGAAATTTTGCAAACTGGTGATAAAGTCTGATCTGGCGAGCATTCCCGGCATGGAAACCGTATCGTCTAACCGGCGTCAATTGCTGCCATTTGGAGCCGTTGTGCTGGATGAGCTTGTGGCGCGTATGCGGCCAAAAAATATCGTAATTTCGGCATTGGGGGTGCGCGAAGGCTATCTCTATTCTCTGCTCGATGAGCAGACCCGCAAGCTTGATCCGCTTGTTGTTGCCTGCGAGGAGCTTTCGAGGCTTCGTTCGCGCTCGCCGCAACATGCCTATGAGCTGGCAGAATGGACGGGCGGCGCTTTTGAAACCTTCGCAATTGACGAGACCCCCTATGAGGCGCGGTTGCGGGTCGCCGCCTGTTTGCTGGCCGACATCGGCTGGCGCGCGCACCCGGAATATCGTGGCGAGCAAAGCCTGAACATCATATCAAATGCGGCCTTTATTGGTGTCGATCATCCAGGCCGCGCCTATTTGGCCCTGGCAAATTTCTATCGCCATGAGGGATTGCGCGATGCCCACCTTTCTCCCTCCATTCACCAATTGGCCAATAAGCGCATTGCCTGGCGTGCCCGGGTGCTGGGTGCAATGTTGCGTGTTGCATACCAATATTCCGCCTCGATGCCGGGTAATACCGCGCAAATCAAGTTCTCCAAATTTCGTAGAAGACGCTATACGCTGGATATTCCAGAAGAACTTGACGTATTGTTGGGGGAACGGCCGGGCAGGCGGCTCAAGCAATTGGCAAAACTGCTCAATGTGGAAATCGAAGTGCGCGTTTGCTAATTTGCTGCACCTCTGTTCGGTAGCGATACTTTCTACATACAATATTTACATTTTGTCGCTGTCGGCAGAATTTCAAGCCGTTCCTGCGTAATTGGCTTCCCGCATTCAACGCAATCGCCAAAAGTGCCCGCTTCAATGCGCGCAAGCGCCGCGTCAATGGCTGCGATCTCAACAAGCCCGGCATTACCCATGCTTTCCATCACCTCATCGTCCTCGCGCTCTGTTGCGCGGTCTTCAATGTCATTGGTTACGGGCTGGTCGAGGTCGTGTTCGATTTCCTGTAATCTTTGTTCAAGCTCTTCCTTGCGCGCGATCAGACGGCGTTCAAATTTTTCGATATTTTTCAATGTGTTGTCCTATGTTAGAGCGTGTCATAGTTTTTCGGGAGCGCACAAGGCCGTAATCACGGCCCGGCGCTTATGCGCCGCCCACGCGGAGGCCGGGCGTAAGCCCGATTAGCCGTGAGCGAAAGCATTTGGAGCAGGTCTATCAAATGACGAAACGCTCTAACGATCGACAAAAACCGGGCACTGGGCATGGCGAACCACGCGCGCGGCCGTGGAACCAAGAAAATAATCTGAAAAACCCGGACGGTGGGAGGCGATAACAATCAATTCGGCCTCGTGCTCTTCGGCTGCATCCAGAATGGAGGCTGCGGGCCGTCCAGATCGAACTTCGCATTTTGCCTTGATACCGGCAGCTTTTGCGGTTGCTTTCAATTCTGCCAAAGACTGGTCTTTGGAATCCTGCAATATGCTAATGGGCATTTCCGCCGCGATATAGGTCGGGATGTCTTCCACCACATTCACAAGATAAATAGAGCCATCCTTGTCCAACAGCTTTTGCGCAATATTGATGGCCTTTTTACTGGTTTCCACATGGGCGAGATCAATGGGTACTAATATCTTTGCATACATAACCGTCTCCTTTGCTTTATGAATTGCTGATCATCAGGCTTATTTCGTCCTTTAGAGCCAGCCGCTTTTTCTTGAAACCCTCAAGGGCAAGATCGCTGGTTGGTTCAATTTCCGCCTCGATACGATGAACCTTTCGGTTAATCTCGTGATATTGATCGGAAATTCTGCTGAAATGTTTATTGGTTGTTTTCAGGTGATGAATAGTCTCCTGATCATCTGGAAACTCTTCCGCAAGTTCGTTTGGTGTATGGCTCATGGCTGAACCCTCCTTTCAATTCAGTGTCGCTGAACCGTTGGAAAATACATTGATTTATATCAAGATTTTTTAGGGAATATTGGCATGTGCTTGACCCTTTGATAAGTGGTTGGAAACAGCGGTTCCATTATATATGCTGTGGCGATGATTTTAGAGGATAGATTGATATGAAGAATGCCTATTTTGGAGAATTTGCGGACGGCCGCCTTTTAAGAATGCCGTATTTTAAATTTCTGATTATATTATTTGCACTTATGTTCGGATTTATGCTTGCCACGGTGATATTAATCGGCGCGGCTGAAAATATCATGGGTGGCGACCTGACCAATGCTCAAGACATGTTGCGTGAGTCTCTCGGCCTGCCATATCTGGTCATTCTTGGGGTGGTTATGATTGGCGTTTTCATTGCTTTGTTTAATATAACAGCGAAAAGAGCCAGAGATACTGGCCTGCCCGGCTGGCTGTTTGTGGCTGGCATAATTGTTATTTCAGCATTGCTAAGCTATTTGTTATCAGATCAGCTTAGTCGGACATTTTCCAGCATCATTGGCTTTGGTCTTTTGTTGATACCCAGCAACGCATTTGCGAGAAATAACCATGAAAATTAGAGTTTTAACAATTGCATTCGGCCTGTTGTTCACCGGCCCGGTATTTGCCGGTGAATTTGATGCCCATGTAAAAGCCTGCCACGATGGTGTTTGGGCCTTGAAAGAATATGAAAATATCCCCAATGCGGGCGTTTCTGCCTATATTGGTGGCTATGGTGATGATAGTTTTTACGCCTATTGGATCGTCGACTGGGATGAAGTGCAGGTTGCCGGTAAATGCCTGATGGAACGCAAAAAGCCTGTCATCAAAGACATCCAGACATTCGGAAAATAAGCGAGACTGTTTCACGTTTACATGGAAACAGTCAGGTCACGAATAGTGGCCCGGCGCTTATGCGCCGCACCCGCGTAGGCTCGAGCGCAGCGAGAAATGGCCGTGAGCGAAATAAACACAGAGTAAATGAATCACTCTTGGGCCAGAAATTATTCCGCCGCCTCTGACATTTCCAAATCAATCAACGAAATTTTGCGGTCGATAAAGCCGAGCGCAAGTTTGCCGTTTTTCAACTTCAATGCATTTTCGCCAAACATATCACGGCGCCAGCCACGCAGGGCCGCCACATCGGCATCATCATTGGCGGCAATCTTTTCCAGATCATCAACCGTTGCAATAACCTTGGCCGCCACACCGTTTTTTTCCACCGTCAGTTTCAACAGCACTTTCAGCATTTCGGTCGCAGCTCCCGAGCCTTCAGGCGAGCGGGTAGGCCGTGGCACCGGCCACAAATCTTCTTTCGGCGTTTTCAGCGCCTCGTTGACCACTTCCAATAACGATGCCGCATGGCGAGAACGCTCAAAGCCCCTTTGTACCGCACGCAATCGGCCAAGTGCCTGCACATCGCTCGGCCGTTGCTGGGCAATCTCATAAATCGCATCGTCTTTAATTACCCGGCCACGCGGAATATTGCGCGAGCGCGCCTCGCTTTCGCGCCATTCGGCAACCGCGCGCATTATCGCAAAATCAAGTGGTTTGCGCACCCGCATTTTTAGCCGCTTCCATGCCTCTTCAACCGGCATGTCATAGGTGCGAATATTGGTGAGGACATCCATTTCTTCACCCACCCAATGGGCGCGTTCGGCCTTTTCAAGGCTTTCAGTCAGTGAATGATACACGTCGCGCAAATGCGTCACATCGGCCAGCGCATAATCCAGCTGCTTTTGACTGAGTGGCCTGCGCGACCAGTCGGTAAAGCGTGAGGTTTTATCAATATGTGCGCCATTAATCCGCAGAACCAGCTGGTCATAGGCAATACTGTCGCCATAGCCACAAACCATCGCCGCCACCTGTGTATCAAACACCGGGCTGGGAATGAGCTGGCCAAGATTGTAAACAATCTCGATGTCCTGGCGGGCTGCGTGAAATACTTTGACCACGCTTTCATCGCCCATTAGCTCGAAAAATGGAGCAAGATCAAGGCCATCGGCCATCGTATCAACGATCAACGCATCATCCGGCCCGGCAAGCTGGATAAGGCAAAGGATTGGCCAAAAGGTTGATTCCCGCAAAAATTCGGTATCAACGGTCACATAATCATGTTTGGCAAATTGCTGGCAGGCGTCTGCCAGTTCATCAGTCTTGGTAATAATTTTCATTTAGTCTCTATAACCATCCAAATTCAGCTTGTCGCCCCATCACCACGAGAAAATTACTCACTTTTATCGGATTCTTTTTTTAACCTGCCATTGTTACGCTTTTTCCTGCGCCCAAGCCGCACCATATAGGCAGAAGTTCGAAGCAGGCCGGTAAATCTGGAACGTCCATGCGAGGGCACCGCGACTGTGGTTTGCATGCGCCATAATGTTACCAGCACCAGCGATGCGTGCACGGCGGTGGTGAAGGAAAACAGCGCGCTTGCCCCGTAATACTCAATCAGCAGCGACCCCACCGTCGGGCCAATCATTGCACCCAGTGAAAACAGGAAAATCAACCCGGATGAAACGGCCACAAAATCATCCTTGGTGGCGCGGTCATTGGCGTGTGCGGCTGAAAGCGAATAGAGCGGCATGGCAAAGGCACCGAAGGCAAATATGCCAATAAAATTGAGAGTTTGCGAATTGCCCGCCCCATAGGAAAGAAACAATCCCGCAAGGGCAGCACCGGTTGTTGCTGCAATCAGCGCCCAGCGGCGATCATAACGGTCTGACCACCAGCCGAGTGGATATTGCAGCACAGCACCTCCGATAATACCGGCGCTCATAAAGGTTGCCACGCTGGTGATCGAAAGGCCGATATCCTGCGCATAAATTGGCCCGACCAGGCGAAACGACGAATTGGTCATGCCGATGGCAATACAGCCAATTGATGCCATGGGTGACAGGCGCCAGATTTTTGCCAAATCGAATTGATAGGTTTCAGGCGGCGTTGGGTTGGAACGATCTGCCAATGATACCGGCACAAGCGAAAGGCAGACGAATATCGCGATTATGCCAAACAGGGTGAACCCGGATGTGCCATAGACCGGCAGAAGAAACTGTCCGCCGGTAACACAGGCAAGATCAATCAGCCGATAGAGCGAGAGCACCCGGCCACGGTCGTTATTGGCAACGGAAGAATTGATCCACGAATCAACCGTGGTAAACAGCCCGGAAAAGCAAAATCCGAGGATCATCCGCACGACAATCCACCAGAGCGGATCAATCCACAATACCATGGCAATGGTGCCCGAGGCGGCGATGGCCGCAAGGGCTGCAAAAGTGCGAATATGGCCGACCGATTGCAAAAGCCTGGGTATGGCGACACAACCGAGCAGGAACCCGGCAAAATAGGCGGTCCCCATAAAGCCGATGAGGCTGGGGGAAAACCCTTCTTCGGCCCCGCGTATGGCAATAAACGTGCCTTGCAATCCGTTGCCCGCGAGCAATATGCCAGCGGCAATGAGTAATGGAATAAGCGGGCGGATAGAGTGCATGGGATGGGCTCTGAAAATCGCTGATCTGGCAAGTCTTGCATCGAATTTTACCAAGAAGCTAGAATAAACTTTCAGACCCGGTTATAATCTGTGTCAAAACCTTGACAAACCGGTTCACTCATGCGCTTTTCCGGCGAAATTCACTAGAAATTGGAATATAAAAATGCATCCATACCGCAGTCACAAATGTGATCAATTGAGACAGTCCAATGTGGGCGAAAATGTCCGCCTTTCGGGTTGGGTACACAGGGTGCGCGACCATGGTGGATTGCTGTTTATCGACCTGCGCGATCATTATGGAATAACTCAAATTGTTGCAGACCCGGACTCGCCCGCCTTCAAACTGGCTGAAACCGTGCGCTCCGAATGGGTAATTAAAATTGATGGCGAAGTGAAAGCCCGCGATGATGATGCCCGCAACAAAAATCTGCCAACCGGTGACATTGAAATTTTTGTCCGTGAGTTGGAAGTTTTATCATCGGCCAAAGAACTGCCATTGCCGGTATTTGGCGAGCTGGATTACCCGGAAGATATTCGCCTGAAATATCGTTTTCTCGACTTGCGTCGCGAGAGCCTGCACGCCAATATTATGAAGCGTTCGGCGATTATTTCCGATATGCGTTCCCGCATGAATTCAGCCGGTTTCAACGAATTTTCCACCCCGATTTTGACCGCATCCAGCCCCGAAGGCGCGCGTGATTTTCTGGTGCCAAGCCGTATTCATCCGGGCAAATTTTATGCCCTACCGCAGGCACCACAGCAGTTCAAGCAATTGATCATGATGTCGGGCTTTGATCGTTATTTCCAGATCGCACCCTGTTTTCGCGATGAAGACCCGCGTGCGGATAGGTTGCCTGGTGAGTTTTACCAGCTCGACCTTGAGATGAGCTTTGTTGAGCAGGACGATGTGCTGGGCGCGGTTGAGCCTGTACTGCGTGAGGTGTTTGAAAGTTTTGCCGATGGCAAGACCGTGACCAAGGAATTTCCGCGCATTAAATATGCCGATGCAATCCGCAAATATGGTTCCGATAAGCCCGACCTTCGCAACCCGATTGAAATGCAGGAAGTCACTTCGCATTTTGCCGGTTCTGGCTTTAAAGTGTTTGCCGGAATGATCGAGCGCGATCCCAAAGTCGAAATCTGGGCGATACCCGTTAAGGGCGGCGGATCACGCGCCTTTTGTGACAAGATGAATTCCTGGGCGCAGGGCGAGGGGCAACCGGGCCTTGGTTATATTTTCTGGCGTGATGAAGATGGGACGACCGCAGGCGCTGGACCCGTTGCCAAGAATATCGGGCCGGAACGCACCGATGCTATCCGCACCCAGATGGGGCTTGATGTGGGCGATGCCTGCTTCTTTGCCGCCGGTGACCCAAAGAAATTCGCCGGATTTGCCGGTGATGCCCGCACGCGCGCTGCCGAGCAAAAAAATATGATCGACGAGAGCCGTTATGATCTTTGTTGGATTGTTGATTTCCCGTTTTATGAATGGGATGAGGAAAACAAAAAGGTCGAGTTTTCGCACAATCCGTTCTCCATGCCGAAGGGTGGCCTTGAAGCGCTGGAAAATCAGGACCCGCTTGAAATCGACGCCATGCAATATGACCTTGTGTGCAACGGCTTTGAAATTGGCTCCGGTGGCATTCGAAACCATTTACCGGATACAATGGTCAAAGCCTTTGAAATTGCAGGACTTTCGAAGGAAATCGTTGAAGAGCGCTTTGGCGGGCTTTATCGGGCATTCCAGTATGGCGCACCACCGCATGGCGGTTTTGCCGCCGGTGTTGACCGTATCGTGATGTTGTTGTGTGGCGCAAAAAATCTGCGCGAAATCACCATGTTCCCGATGAACCAGCAGGCTATGGATTTGCAAATGGGCGCACCGGGCGAGGTTGATAAACCACAATTGCGTGATCTGCATATCAAGCTGAACATGCCAAAGGAGTGAGGAGCGCAGCTGCTTCTTTATCTCAACTGAACTAGAAATCTAATTGGCGGGTGGCCACTCGTCATTTTTCAGCATTTCCTTGACCTGTGGCGGTTCATAAACTTTATCACTGACCCCGCGTTGCTTTAAGAGTGCTCGAACCTCTTCAAGTGCAACACCGTAGGAGCCTTTGGGGTCTACGCGCGAGGTGTTCATCAAATCGTTCAATGTGAAGCCGCGCCTGTCCGCAACCATCGGGTTTGCGCCGCGCTTGAGCAACAATAGAACAGTTTGCCAATCATCAATTAGCGCTGCACCAATTATCGGAGTGGCATCAAATCCGCCCTTTATTTCAATGTCATAACCGGCATCAAGCATTGCAGAAATTGCATCGCGGTTTTCCTGCTTGATGCGCCAGAATATTATAGGCTGTCCATCCGGCCCTTTTTCCTTAGCGATGTCATCTATTTTCGCCACTTGATTATCCTTTTTAGCAGTGCTGCCTGAGCCTGTTTCGTCCCTACACCCTGTAACTGCCACAAGCATAAATGAAATAACAACTGCTTTGATGCAGGAACTGACTTTATGGGCATCCATTTGTCTTTTGCTCATTCTCGACGCGATCAATGTCAGTTTGAATTATCTCTTCCATTTCTTCCATAGAATGGAAACGCATCTGTTGAGCGCCCTTTGCTTTGGCCTGCCCTATCTTTCTCTCAATCCAGTCCGGTGTCCAATTGTCCGAATCGACATTCGCCTCCACCGTTGCATTTTCTTCCGCTGTCCACTCGGTTGTTGGTGGAAGCGGGCGTCGGTTTCCAGCGGCGGACGGTGCAACCCAGCCATTCGCATCCTGCAGCGCGCTGAGGGGGTCTCTTTCATTATGCCATGCCTGAATGTTGGCTTCCTGACCGCCCATTCTTTCCGCAGTGCTGGGGTGCAATCCCGCCGCGTTGAAAGTGGTTGCATCAGCACCGGTTGCTGCAGATGCCGCCGATGCAAGCCCACCACCCAATGAATGACCGGTAAATCGTACACGGCCCGGTGCCGATCTTGCTGCAGTTCTTCCCACTTCGCCTGCCTGGTTGTAATAGGCTGAATCAAAACCAGCACCCTGACCGAAATTGGCTCCCCAATCGCCACCCGAAGTGGGCGTAGTTCCCTGAAATGCAACTGTGTAATTGTCTTCGCCAGTGGCAGGGTTCGTATTGACGAAAACATCAGCACGAAAATCATTGTCCGCAAGGCGGGTCGCATCGGTTCCCGAAACGGGGTCAATTAGCCCAAGTTCCGCCATCTCGTTTGGCGTTGCACGGCGGTAGCCTTCCGGCAGATTATCATTGGTTGGCGGATCATCATAGGCCGCAGCAGACAATCTTGCCATTGTTGCAGCATCTGTCAGGTCGTCCATCTCCTGCTGCAAACCCGCACATACAGGGCTGAGGACTGAAGGCGCTACAACCGGTGGCACCACAATCGCCGCTTCGCCAATCAGCACTGTTGGGCATCCGGTTACAATCGTACCGCCGTGGCTGGTTTGATCGCCAACCCGGGCGGCCGGTTTGTTGCCCACCAGCACAGTTGGAGAACCGCGAATAATTGTTGCCGGTGGCCCGACGCACTGGGACATATCACCCACGCGCGCCTGCGGCATGCCGCAAACAATGACGTTATATTGGCACGGAGGTATGATTGGGCCGCCCACATGCGGAACAGGCGGTGTTCCAGGCGTCACCATCGGGCATGCAATAAAGTCTGAAACGCGGGCAGCAGGCGGCAATGATATATCCAGATTAGCAAATTTACGTTATTGCTTTTTATACATTGGACGCAATTGAATGCAACCAATCTGACATATTATTTTGGCATACATACCGGAAAACCGGGTGATTACCCAAGCTGCATTTAGTTTTCACTGGCGCAATAAATCATAAAGAGTACTGATGACAAAACTCCAGGTGAATTTTCAATTTTGCGATCCTTGCAGATGCATTATGAACTCCCGGTATGGCTCTGGATCTCGCAGGCGCAATTATCACAGCAAATAGGGGTAGCCACCTTCGTGTTTCAACAGGGCAATTTTGCGTTCAACCCCACCTTCACCGGAATAGCCGCCAAGTCCGCTGCTTGCCAAAACCCGGTGGCAGGGAATGATGATGGGAATTGTGTTACCGCCGCAGGCGTTTCCCACCGGCTGGCCATAGGTGTTGAGAGTTTTGGCGATATCGCCATAGGTGCAGGTTTCGCCATAGGGGATTTTCAGCATCTCGCGGCAGACGTCCTGTTGAAACTGATTGCCTCTTGGCGCCAACGGCAGATCAAAATTCTTCAGTTTTCCAGAGAAATAATCAGCCATTTGGGCCTTAGCCTCTTCCAGCAAAGGCGAAGAATTGTTAGTCTCAGCCTCATGCCAGTCCAGCGCCACGATATGGCGGCCGAATTCGGAAATTGAAAGCGGACCAAATGGCGAAGGAACGGTGATTGAGGCAGCTTCAGCTTTGTTCACGGTAGATTGTTCTGGCATGTGCACAAAGTCTCTTAAGCGTGGATAGGCGTATGTTAGTGTTTATTGGAATTGACAATTAAGCAAGTATATTGATCATTTAGGCGTTTGCGTTAGAGCGAGTTAAGCAACGAGTTACATATCAGGTTGTACGTTGAGCAAAGCGAAGCGCAAAACTTGAATCAAGGAAATAGCAATGCGGCGCATCTCGAAGGCCGTGCGAAGCACGAACAGCCGGGAGAGATATAGTTCAAATCGCACGTGGGTAACCGCGCAAGATTTGAACCACTACAAAAAGCTGGGGACCATTTTTTGAACCGTATTTTACGATATTTTGCCGTTTTGTTTTTGTTGTTTTCAGTCTCAACTGCAAGTGCGGCGAAACTCTATGAGGGGGTTTCCATTGGCCGTGGTTTAAAGGTGAATATTTACGCCCCGGAAAATAAGAGACGTGGTTTGTTTTCCTTCGTGCGCAAAAAAGCGCCGGTGATCGTTTATGTGCATGGCGGCGGGTGGATCAAAGGGACAAGAGCCAAGGTTTATCGCCTGCCGGAATTTGCCAATCAGCGTGGATATATGGTGGTCTCGCTTGATTATCGCCCCGTACCAAAAACCACCATTGACGGCCAGTTGAGCGATGTGACGCGCGGTATCCGCTGGGTGCAGCGCAACATCAAGCGTTATGGCGGAGACCCGAAGCGTGTGGTAATTATGGGCCATTCAGCCGGTTCGCACCTTGTGGCGCTTGTTGCGACCAAGGGCACGGTCAAAGGCTTGCGCGGGGTTATTCCCAATGATGTGCAGGCCTATGATATGATTGCCTATGGTGGTATGCGGGGCGATTTGCCGAGAGTTTACGCAATTGCATTTGGCGCCAATCCAAAAAACTGGGCTCGCTGGTCTCCGGTTACCTATTTGCGCAGCCGCAAAGTAAAGCTGCCG
Source organism: Alphaproteobacteria bacterium (assembly GCA_024280375.1). GTDB lineage: Bacteria > Pseudomonadota > Alphaproteobacteria > Rhizobiales > Rhizobiaceae > SZUA-100. Next base: position 31,357 of record JAJRQF010000085.1, read on the forward strand.
CCATTTTTAATCATGCATTCAGGTGGTAATATCACCGATCGCCGCCGCACCCTTTCGCGCGGTTTTGCCGCCGAGCTGCGCCGCCATGGTGCGCGCGTAACCCTGTTTGATGGCCGTCGCTATACCCACGGGGCGATCATGTCCCGCATCGGCCAAAGCGCCGAGGTTACCAACGCGGTCTCGCGGTTTTTAAGACGGGTGTTTTGAATTCTTCTCACAATGCAGTGAGCCAGTCTTTCTTCTCCATCGCTTTCCCAATAGCCTGTTCCCGACAATGGGAGTAAGTTTGATGGAACTGATTGCTGGAAAAGCCAAATCAATTTTTGCATTTATTGCGATGAGCCTGCTGGCAATCAACATTGCAATTGCTGCTCCCTTAACCAACGATGAAATCGAAGAGCTTGGTAATACGATTGTATTTGGTTCGCCGGGTGAACTTGTTGATGCAACCGAAAAGCTTGCAGCACGCGGTAATAAGGATGTTGTTGCCATGCTCATTCTTGCCTCACGCTATCGCGGCGCAAGCCAGCCGATCATGAGTGCAATAAACGCCCTGACCGGGCAATCACTGAAGGGCTGGCATGATGCGATGCTGTGGCAGGAAGATCACCCGGAAATAAAGCCGCATTCAAGTTTTCCCTCGATAAAAGCCCGCATGTTCAACCGCATTGACCCGCTGTTTGACAGGTTTCTCGGCGGTGAGCGCTCAAAGCCCGAGAACATGAAAATCCGGTTTGAGGAAATTGCCTGGGGCGGCGTGGTGGTCGACGGCATTCCCTCGCTTGATAATCCAAAACTGATTGAAGCCGATGCCGCCACCTATCTTATTGACAGCGATCTGGTTTTCGGTGTTGCCATCAATGGTGATATTCGCGCTTATCCCCTACGCATTATGGGTTGGCACGAAATGTTCAACGAAACCATTGGCGGAGTGCCGGTTGCATTGGCCTATTGCACTCTGTGCGGCGCGGGAATTTTGTTTGAGACCATGATTGATGGCCGCGACAAGCCCCTGGTTTTTGGTTCGTCCGGGTTTTTGTATCGCTCCAATAAATTGATGTTTGATCGCGAAACCAATAGTTTATGGAACCAGTTTACCGGGGAACCCGTATCCGGGCCATTGGTAAACAGCGGCATTCAGCTAAAGCTGCGCCCGGTTACAATCACCACTTGGGCCAATTGGAAAAAATCCAACCCAAAAACCAAAGTCCTGTCGCTGGATACAGGCCATCGCAGAAATTACAGTTCCGGCAATGTCTATAAAGACTATTTCGCCTCGCCTGATCTGATGTTCCCGGCCGTGGTTCGCAATGAAAAACAAATAAAACGCAAAGACTATGTCTTTGGCATCAGAGATGTCGGAGCGGCCAAAGCCTGGCCGGTCACAGCATTTAAAAATGTGTCGGTGATAAATGACAAAGTTGGCACGCTCAAAGTCGTATTGATCGGTGATGCGAAAAGCCGAACGGTGCGGGCCTATGCGCGCGGAGAGCTGAAATTCTCGCAATCTACCAAAACCGATAAAATTTCTGCATTGGGACAGGATTGGATGGTTTTGGAAAACCAATTGGTTGGCCCCGATGGCACGAAATTATCGCGAGTACCTGGCCACATAAGTTATTGGTTCGCCTGGGATGGATATCTGGGTGTAAAGAGTTCGTTATATGGGGCGGAATGAGGCCAGGGGGGGCCAATGCCATATCGCCTCTTTGAGGCCGGTGTTTTTGAGCTGTAATTGATATAATTATTTAATTGCACGCGATTTCAACTGCCGATAGGCTGAAGGTGTATTTTCATCCGCTATTTGAGATTTTGATTGAGATATTTACCAATACTGGCATTGCTCACCGTTATTTTGAGTTTCGCATCGCCCGTTTTTGCGACCGAAAACAAGACAAGTTTTAGTAAAAAGCAGGTCATTGCAGATCTCACTCAAGTGGTTCGTCTGCTTAAAAAATTCCACCCAAATCTTTATGCCCACCGCCGATCGAAAGAGTTTCAGACGATAGTGAAAAAGGTGAGGGGTGATCTTTCAGCCAATATGAGTCGTCTTGATGCGATAACCCAAATTCAAAAGATACTTGCATCCGTATGTGACGAGCATACCAGCATAGTTTTGTCGCCGAGAAATGAGCGCCCGACATTTGAACAGGCAAAATATTTTTCATCCAGTTTGATTTCACGGCAGGGAAGAATTGTCGTTGGCAATAATAGCAAATCGACAAATTCTGAAGTCATTTTGGAAATTGGCAATAGAACCAGCGATGAAGTCAATGAGGTCATGCAAAACCTGCAATCGCAAGATGGTTGCCTGGAACCCAAAACCCATGTGATTGATGGTTCCACCTATCTTGATACGCTGTTTTTAGGCAATTATCTTTATAATGGTAGCAAAAGCGTCAAGGTCAGGCTTCGAAATCACTCAAATCAAATTATCAATAGAAATCAAGGTTTTACAGGTTTTTCTGGAATCGCGACCTCATTGGGTTTTGTCTATGCAATGAAGTCAATATTGTCGAATATCGTATTGAAGCAAAATAATTTTAAATATGAAAACAAGGACTTCAACCGGGACTATTTTAACAAGGAAGTTGAATCATACCTGTTTTATAATGAGCTGAAGAATGTCTATTTCCTTAAAATTGGTTCTTTTGTTGGCGGAAAGAGTTTCGATACGCTGATTAATAAAACCATGCGCAAGGTAATCGCCGCCAAGCCCGCCCATGTCATAATTGATCTGACAGACAATCCGGGCGGGCGCATATTAAGTGCCAGCAAATTTCTATCCTATTTCCTCTCAACCGGTCATCGGCCGGCGCGCTATTTACGGGTAAAAAATCCGGCAGGCAGAATTAAAGATCAGATTATCTGGAAGTCGGCAAAAAGAAAGAGCGCGCATTTTAAAACCATGAGAACTTTTCGCCGGGTAAAGCGGCGACGGGGACAATACAAATTACCCTATCGATCAAGATCCTATGGAAACCCGGACTATAAGGGCAAAATAACGGTTCTGGTCGGGCCAAGAACCCATTCAGCGGCAACGATGGTGGCCGTTATTCTCAAGAATAAAAGAAATGCCAAGATAATCGGCCATATCAACAAAAGAAGCGCTTCAACCGCCTGCTATGCGCCGGGTGGCTCGTTTCGGTTAAAAAACACCCGGCTGTTGATCGATATTCCATTTGCCTGTTACGACCGTGATCGAAAGAAGTTTTCCGGGCAGGAGATTTTGAAACCGGATATCGAAGTCAATCCAATGGTATCGTCCTCATCCAATTTGGGCGGACGGATTATTGAAGCGGCCCTTCAGGAACTGGAAGTTTTAGACGTCATCCGATAAAGTTTTCCTGTGCCGGGGAAGGCGAACAATATTTCCCAGCCTCTATCTTCTGGCCAAATATTTTAATTAGACTACTTCACATTTACATGAAAGCATGTCAGGCCACTAATTGTGGCCCGGTGCTTATGCACCGCCCCAGCGGAGGCCGGGCGCAGCCCAAAATGGCCGTGAGCGAAAGCATTTGGGGCGATTCAATCAAATGATGAATCGTTCTAAAGAAATGGAGCAAATTATGAAAACCCTCAAAATGGCGGCTTTTTCGGATGGAGACGAAGGCGGAAATCCCGCCGGTGTCATTTTGTGTGATGAATTACCAGCAACGGCATCCATGCAAAGCACAGCAAAGGAAATCGGTTATTCCGAAACGGTTTTTGCCACAAAGATTGATGAAGCTGACAGCTGGCGTGTGAGGTATTTTTCTCCCGAAACCGAGGTGCCATTTTGTGGCCATGCGACAATTGCGCTGGGCGCATCATTGGCCGAAGATCAGGGTGCGGGCGTATTTAATTTGCAATTGAATAATTCCAGCATCACGGTTGAGGGGTCACGTAGCGGCGAGTTGTTTCATGCCGCACTACAGTCCCCTCCAACCACTAGCCGGGCTTTGAATAGTTTAGAGACAGCAGCACTGCTCGATTTGTTCAGCTATAGCGAAAACCAACTTGAGAAGAGGATACCGCCCGCGCACATCCATGCAGGTGCCGATCATTATGTCTTGGCTGTACAAAGCCGCGATGATTTGAAAGCGATGACCTATGATTTGCAGATTGGTCGCGAGTTTATGAAAAATCATGATTTAGTGACCATCATGTTGGTTTATATAGAAAATAATCAAATGTTCCATGTGCGTAATGCGTTTGCTTCAGGCGGGGTATTTGAAGACCCGGCAACCGGTGCTGCGGCGGCCGCTTTTTCAGGTTATTTGCGCGATATTGCCTGGCCTCATCTGGGCAGCATTAATATTGTTCAGGGTGAGGATATGAAGATGCGGTCCAAAATAACAGCAGAGATCGACGATCTGTCCGGAAGTTCAATTCGTATTTCAGGAACTGTCCGAGTGTTGTAAACTTTGATTTTGGTTATCTGTTTATGGGCATCAGTGAATCAGCGTCTGGATTCAATCAAAATCAATAGCTGTGTTGGGGCAGCCATGCCCGTCTATTACTTAAATCAGCCAAGTAATACGCATCAAACTTGATGTGAATCAAGGCTGTACTGCCATTGGAAGCAGAGTATAAATGCGGGGGGTGATGACTTACTTCTTGAAAGGAAGGTCAAATGACCCAATTATTCAAAAAAACATTCTCTGCAATAATGTTGACCGGTTTGTTGTCTGTACCCGCATTTGCCGGAACCGCAATATCTGTGGATCTCTGGGATGCCGGGTCCGATATGACCATGGTCGACAATATGCGCATGATGAACCATCAAAATATGATGGGCATGGAAAATGCGCCTATGGGCATCAAGCTATCAGCCAAGACGGTTCCTGCTGGAGAAATTACGTTTGATACGCTCAATTCGTCAAAAAATCTGGAGCATGAAATGGTTGTTGCTTTGCTTGTCGATGGCATGACCGCGCTGCCTTACAAAGAAAACCGGGGGCGGGTAGATGAAAACGCTCCCAATATGAATCTTGGAGAAGTTTCAGAACTCGAGCCCGGAGAAAAGAGCTCTTTGACCATTAATCTGAAGCCAGGGAGATATATGCTCTATTGCAATGTTGACGGCCATTATGCATCGGGAATGTGGACTTTGCTTACGGTGAAATAATTTTTGCCGATGTCAAATGCCAATTGGGAGAATTTACCCCGGTTTGAAAATAGAACAAACCGGGGCAGGGATGCGATTGGGGAAGGGCCGAAACCCTTCCCGTTCCGGCAATTATTCGTTTGCGGTTACCTTAACGGCCAAAGCGCCGATCAGCGATGTGGGGGCCGCCATGCCCATGCCCATCAGCTCTGAAAAGGCCAGGGGTTTGGCGGGCTTTGCGGCAATTGTGATATTACCCGGCTCGCCAACAAAGCGGCCAACAGCCCCGGTCAGCATGGTAACAAATTCCGGATTTCCCAAGCCACCAAGCATCATTGGCATCATCACGGGCACCATTTTAGCCACATCATCCGCCGAGCCACCCATGGTGGTCGCCTGCATCTTCAATACCCGGCGGGTAATTGAATCGTCTTTAAAGCTGATTTTAGCATTTTCAAAAAATAATTTTGGCAATTCGGCCATCATGGCTAATCCGGCCGCCTGCGGATTGCCGCTTGCCGCGGTATTGGCTTTTTGCAACCGGTCAGCCAGGTCCGCCGTGTAGCCATTAAGCGTGAACAAAATGCTCAATGTGCCAACATTGTCAACTTTGAGATCATATTTCGATATTTCCAGGCGCCCGTCGCTCGGGTTCCACGAGCCGCCAAAATCAAGAGTGCCTGTGAATTTGCCGTCATAACCGAGTTTTTTCAAACCCTGCTTAAATTTTGCATCACCGGCTTCGGTAAAGTCGAGAGAAATTCCGTTGGCATTTGCATTGATGTCAATCGGTTGGCCGTTGACGATATCGCCATACTGAATATCGAGCATCGCCATGCCGCCCACCGGCTTGCCGTTCATTGTCACATTGAGGTTTTTGGCGCTGAGGCCGGAAAAATACACCATGCGTTTAACCACGTCTGGAATGTCTTTCGACGGCAGGATAAAGTTTTGAACCGCCGCTTCGTCTATGCTGACACCAACTTCTTTGTTGGTAAAACTGATGTTTTCATAAACAACTGAGCCCACGGTCAGGCTGCCATCAGAGTTTTCTGCAATAGAGTTGAATTGAATATTATTAATGGCAACAGGCTTTCCGCCGGGAAATGTGAGACTAACGCCTTTAAGATTGAAGGAGTCTCCATTGTCATCTTCAATTGAAGCGTAAGAAAACTTTTGGCCCTGACCCTCGTTGAAGGCGGCAAAGCGGTCGACCACTTTTTTTGCTTCAATTGCAAATGAAAAGCTGGAAGACGAAAGCAGCAGCAGGGTAGCGAATGCACCAGTTACGGTTTTATGTGCAAATATCGAAAAATGAGGCATATATGTTCCTTGTTATTTTTGAGCTATAAATTTGATGCAAACATACCGGGATTTCTATAGTCTTACTGTGACCACATGCACATCAAATTTATGTCAGGCGTTAATGTTGGTCGCTGGTGCCGAATTATGTGCCTAAAACTTGCACATTTGATAGCAATTATCACTGATACCCTTGCTCGCAACAAAGCTGCACGGTATTTCATGCCTTATGGGAAAACAACTGATTCCACCTGGTGGTGATGATAATAGTGGCAGTGGTGGCGATAATATTGCCTCAGTCGATCTGAAAGCAGCGCTTGAAGAGCGTTATCTCGCCTATGCGCTATCAACAATCATGGGCAGGGCGCTGCCCGATGTGCGCGATGGTTTAAAGCCTGTGCACCGGCGAATTTTGCACGCCATGCGGATTTTGCGGCTTGACCCTAATTCGGGCTACAAAAAATGCGCCCGAATTGTCGGCGATGTGATCGGTAAATATCACCCCCACGGCGACCAGTCCGTCTATGACGCGCTGGTGCGTTTGGCGCAGGATTTTGCCGTGCGCTATCCGCTGGTCGACGGGCAGGGCAACTTTGGCAATGTGGATGGCGATAACGCCGCCGCAATGCGTTATACTGAAGCGCGGATGACCGAGGTTTCAACCCTGTTGTTGCAGGGTATGGATGAAGATGCGGTTGATTTTCGCGAAACCTATGATGGCGAAGACAAAGAGCCGATCGTTTTACCCGGCGCTTTTCCAAACTTGCTGGCTAATGGCTCAAGCGGCATTGCGGTTGGCATGGCGACATCCGTCCCCCCCCACAATGCGGCAGAACTTTGTGAAGCCGCCCAGCATCTGATCAAGTTTCCTAATGCTGGTTTTGACAAGTTGCTGGAAATGGTGCCGGGGCCGGATTTCCCCACCGGTGGCACAATAATCGAAAGCCGCGAAACCATTCTCAACGCCTATAAAACCGGTCGTGGTGGTTTCAGGGTTCGGGCAAAATGGAACAAGGAAGATACCAAGCGCGGTGGCTATCAGATAATTATTACCGAGATTCCTTATCAGGTACAAAAATCACGTCTGATTGAAAAAATTGCCGAATTGCTGATTGCCAAAAAATTGGTTCTGTTGGGCGATGTGCGCGATGAATCCGCCGAAGATATCCGCCTTGTGCTGGAGCCGAAAAACCGGACCGTCGATCCCGTATTGCTGATGGAATCGATGTTCAAGCTCACCGATCTGGAATCGCGCGTATCGCTTAACATGAATGTGCTGTCGCACGGCAAGGTGCCAAAAGTGCTTTCCCTGCGTGATGTGCTGCGCGAATGGCTGGATCATCGCAAAGATGTACTTATTCGCCGTTCCAAACACCGGCTGAAAAATATTGAACGGCGGCTGGAAATCCTTGGCGGCTTTCTCATTGCCTATCTTAATCTCGATGAGGTTATCCGCATAATCCGCTTCGAAGATCATCCTAAACAGATGATGATGACCACCTTTGAGATTACCGATCTACAGGCAGAATCCATCCTCAATATGCGCTTGCGTTCATTGCGCAAGCTGGAAGAGTTCGAAATCCGCAAGGAATTTGACGATCTCAGCAAGGAAAAAGCCGGTATCGAGGAATTGCTCGCCAGCGAAGACCAGCAGTGGAAAACTATTCACTGGGAAATTGGTCAGGTTAAAAAGAAATTTGGCAAGGATACCGAACTTGGCGCAAGGCGCACTGATTTTGGCGAGGCTGCCGAAGTCGATTTGGAAGCCGTACAACAGGCGATGATCGAAAAAGAGCCGGTTACCGTGGTTGTTTCCGAAAAAGGCTGGATCAGGACACTGAGGGGTCATTTGGCCGATTTTGCAACGCTGACTTTCAAAGAGGGTGACGCGCTGAAGGCGGCGTTCCATGCGGAAACCACAGACAAAGTTTTGATGTTCACCACGGCGGGCAAATTTTATACGCTTGGCGCCGATAAATTACCCGGTGGTCGCGGCCATGGCGAGCCGGTGCGCGTAATGGTGGATATGGACAATGACGCCGATATTATTTCAATTTTTGTGCACAATCCAAAGCGCAAATTGCTCATCGCGTCCTCGCTCGGCAATGGATTTGTCGTGCCGGAAGCGGGCACCATCGCCAATACCCGCAAGGGCAAACAGGTATTGAATGTTAAAATGCCGGTCGAGGCGGTTATCTGTTCATTTGTCGGAGCCGGCGATGACCGGGTTGCCGTGGTTGGCGAAAACCGCAAACTTCTGGTGTTTAAACTAGAACAGATACCGGAAATGGGACGCGGTAAGGGTGTTCGCCTGCAGCGCTATAAGGATGGCGGCGTTAAGGATGTGAAGACCTTTGAAGCGGGCGAGGGGCTTTCATGGATTGATGGTGGCGGGCGAACTCACCTGCGCTCGTTGGATGAACTGGTGGAATTTGTCGGTGAACGCGCCCAGGCCGGACGCATTGTGCCGCGTGGCTTTCCCAAAAGCGGAAAATTTGAGTGAGGGGATGATTTCATTAATTTTATTAGTTGCTGGGATAACTTTGAATGGCAGATGTATCTAAATTAATTACCAAGAAAAACTCTCGACCTATTTGGAAAAAACTAAAGAGCAGCATTGTTCCAATTGTTACATTATCAGAGCTAAATGAAATCGACAAATTTATAGATAAGATAAACAGAGACCTGAATAACAATAATTATGTTCCAAATATTGGGCACGGGTATTTGGGATTTCCAAAGGAAAATGGATGCACAAGATTTGTTCCAATTCTAACAAAAGAGGACATGGTTGTTTATTACCTTTTGGTGCTTTCACTTCAAGACTATCTTGTGCATGATTTACCCGGCGTCTATGGCGCTTGGAGATCAGTACCTACTAATGCAAATAAAGATGAAGGCGTAAGTTTTGAATTTGAATCAGGCGTATTGGGTCAAGAGGAGGCGGAAATTGTTGAACCCTATTATGCCGATACACTTTCGAGAAAAGCTTGGTTTAAAAATTGGAATCAGTTCAACGAGTTATTGGCAAGTACATGCGGAACAAATGGAATTGGAAATTATGTATTAACATCCGATGTAGCAAATTTTTATGATACAATTGATGTAGGAAAATTATGCCAAAAAATTCGTAGCGATGTCTCAGGAAATGATGATGTCGTTGCTCTTCTTACATATTTTCTTCAGTATTGGGATAAGAGAATTAAAGGGTATAATCCTTCGTCAAAAGGTATCCCACAGGAAATTATTTCAGATGCGTCAAGAATGCTAGCAAATTACTACCTGCTGGATTTTGACAAAAAATTTATTGAGAAATGCAAGCGAGAATCTATTGTCTATATTAGATGGGCTGACGATATTGTGCTATTTGGCAGTTCTCCAAAAAAATTAGAAAATATGATGCACAATGCTTCTCGGATAATGCTGAATTTAGGGCTCAATCTAAGTGCAGCAAAAACGGTTCATTATTCGAGAAGTGAGTTTCGTAAGTATCGGGCATTGGACTTGTTGGCAGCAATTAAAAATCGAGACGCCAAAAAATTCCTCAAAGAACTCAAGAGGTTTGAAGTGCATTGTAACGAAAACGGGGGTAGAATTGACACGGTCGTAAAGGCATCACTAAACATGTTGGTAAATGTACCCTCGTCACAGACAATATTTGCAAAGAATTATATTGAGCAAAATTTAGAAAATACTGCTTTCTCTCGTCATTAAACGAAGGGCAATTTTTGAAGAGATACCAAATTTTTGGTGATGTAGAGCGAAATATGAGGAAGGATTTAAAAATAATTTTATCGAAGCCCTATGCCGCTCCTCGAGCTGTGTATTTAAGTTTTATCGCAAGATTTTTTACGAAGTTGATGAGCCTTGGCATTGCAAAAATCAAGTTAAGTAATATCGTAAATCTAATTGAGAAAAATGATGGGGATAGTGAAATAATTCGGAAAATTTGCGTTGAACAAACCCGTGCGCGATTGCAGTAGTGAATATTCAGTATATTAGTTACCATTCACGTAAATCTCGCTTGATTGTGATAGTCTCGCTTCTTTCGTGATTATCTATGATATTATCAATTGTATATAATCTCTGTCATCCGATGGCAGGAATTACAATAAATGTATACCCATGCATTTATAACTCCAGTTCAAATGGATTTTACCTTTTACACTGGAGATAGTCATGACAATCACAAAAATTATAACATCTATTACTATGTTGGCGATGGCCACAATTATAGTGCCAACAATCACGCAGGCCGCATCGCATGGCGGAAATGCTGCTGTCAAAAAAGATAAAATGGCCAAAGATGCCATGATGAAGAAAGATGAAATGGCCAAGGATGCCATGATGAAAAAAGACGAGATGGCCAAAGATGCTGCCATGAAGAAAGACGCAATGGCCAAGGATGCCATGATGAAAAAAGATGAAATGGCCAAAGATGCCGCCATGAAGAAAGATGCAATGGCTAAAGACGCTATGATGAAAAAAGACGAGATGGCCAAGGACGCCATGATGACGTCTCATTACGTTATCAAATCAGGTGACAGCCTTTGGACAATTGCCCAAGGCGCTTATGGTGATGGAGCCATGTGGACGAAGATAATGGCCGCAAATTCAAATATCGATGCGGATAGATTGATCGTTGGTAAAACCATCAATCTGCCAAAATAATCTTTAGCTTTCAGTTTAATAAGGCGCATTCAGTGGAATATTGAATGCGCCTAAAGCTTGTCTCCTAAAAGTGGGCACCGGTTTTAGGAATAAAGACATGCGAAAACAAAAAAGCTTGTCTCCTAAAAGCATGCCCTCGGACTTGATCCGTTGGTGGGCACCGGTTTTAGGAATAAAGACATGCGAAAACAAAAAAGCTTGTCTCCTAAAAGCATGCCCTCGGACTTGATCCGTTGGTGGGCACCGGTTTTAGGAATAAAGACCAAGCGAAAACAGATAGATAAAGCATATTGAGTAAATACCAATGAATGCGATATGCTTTAGACTGCATCATGTTTTAATTTAAGCAGTCAGGCTGCGATCGGAGCCCTGTGCACAAATCGATGAAGTCGATTTGAGGGCGGAACTGGCCCGGTGCTTATGCACCGCCCCTCCTGAGCTTGTCGAGGGGGAAGGTCGGGCATAGCTCAAGTTGCACGTTGAGCCCGAACTTGATCTAGGCGAAGCGCAAAACTTGAGTATCAAAATTGCCCGAATGGCCGTGAGCGAAAACAAACTTGAGCGATTCCATCTAAAGAAGAATCGCTCCAGCAATTTTCGGTAATTTTAAATGAAATCTATGGTAATTTGAATGGGATTTTATATCTCGTTTATCCAGGCCAGTCATTTGCCCATTCTCGTTACACTTTTTATCGCAGCATTCACATCTGCAACCCTGTTGCCGGGTTCCTCGGAAATTGTTTTGGCAACGGTTCTGGCGACAAAATCGGCCCCGTTGTTCACAGCTGTTGGCGTGGCAACCATCGGCAATACGCTAGGCTCCTGCATTAATTGGGGCATGGGGCGGTATTTCGCGCAATTTCGCCATAAAAGCTGGTTTCCGGTTTCAGAAGAAAAATTCGATTCCTATCAAAACTGGTATAATAAATGGGGATTTTGGTCATTGCTCGCCTCATGGGTGCCAATAATCGGCGATCCACTTACCGTGGTTGCGGGCGTGGCGCGGGCGCCATTTCTGCATTTTCTGCTAATTGTCTTCATCGCAAAGCTAGGTCGATATCTCATAGTTGCGGGCGCGATTTCATGGATTTGGTAGGCAATCCAATAACATTAAAATAAAATTTGTGTCTGATCAGTGCATTCGGTAACATCGCAGAAAAACATCTATCATTAAACTGGGTAAATGCTGTTAAACTGGGAGAGATTTATGCAAAATGGTCAAGCGGAATTGAATTTATACAATCGTGCACTGAAAATGACTGGGGTATTAATGGGGGCAATCCTGTTGACCAGTTTTTCAATTCCAGACGCCAATGCAAAACTGGTCAAACGGTTCAAAGTGAATGCATGGAAGGGTGGCATTTATACCAGCAACAAAACTGGAAATTTCAGCCATTGCGCGGCATCGGCCAAATATAAAAGCGGGATCACCCTGTTTTTTTCCGTCACCAAAACGTTTAATTGGCAGGTAGGATTTGCCAAACCCTCCTGGAATATGGAGATCGGGAAAACCTACCCGGTTCGCTATCAGGTAGATCGTCATAAGGTCTTTAGTGGCAACGCGCGTGCGGCAACAAACAAGCTGGCAATAATCAAACTTCCGGCAAAAGCCGCACTGTTTAACCAGATGCGCCGCGGACAGGTTTTATATGTTAAGGCCGGCAAAGATTTGTTGAAGTTCAGGCTAACCAGCACAAAACTTTTGCTTTCAAGATTATTGCGTTGTGCCAAGCGCAATAAAAATCTGGTGGCAAACAGCTCTCTTTCCGCTAACTCAAACCTTTCAGGCTCAGACAACCCGTTTGAGAGTAAGGCCAGCCCGTTTTCGAGCAATTCTGGCCAACCAAATACGCCAAAACGGAAGAAAACCATTGTATCTGCAGCCTATCATCAAGAGGCAAGACAATGGTTTCAACGAACTCTTGCCAACAATCTATCCGACAATGGCCAAACTTATCGAATTGTCAGGAATGAGGGAAAAGCGCAAAACCTATACAAAAAATACGCGATTGTTTGGCGAATCGGCCAAAAAACCGGCATCCTGGGCTCAATGAGAATAGTTGCCACGCGCAAACCTTCCGCATTGTCGAACCAGGCATTGGCCAATGAAGCGCGCTTGTGCAAAGGCGATTTTGCCTCGCGGTTTTTGGAGAATGGCGAAGTTTCATCCAGACCGATTGTTCGTTTGATGGCTTCCTGCAAATTGAAAAACGGGAAAAAATGGAATGTCTATTATGCCATTTCCGAGCGCGAGCGCGGCGGCTCCTACGTGGTGACATTGCTTTCAAGCAAAGCAACTGGCAGTGCAGTGTTGCAGGCAGGTGACCAGATTAGCGGTAACATGCAGATTGCCAGCACAACGACTTCCCGCACCGAGGTGGAGGAAGACGATTTACCCATTCGCGATGAAGATGAAAAGGTCGTGACATACTAAATAAAACTGGGGGGGCGCGAATGAGATTAAACTCATATCCTGCTTCAAATCAATGGTATTGAAATGAAGGAAAAAACTGTGGCTGACAACCAATCTGCCAAGTCTTTGCTCGAGAATTTGAGCAATCTTATGGCGACTATTGATGCGGGAAACAAACCGCAATCTGCCAATATTCGATTATGGGGCGGTTATGGCTTTGCCAGATTTATTGGATTACTGCTCACAATAATTGGGATATTGGTGTTTTTTGGGGCGGTTGGGCTGGTCACACTGACCATGATTGAACTGCCTGCCAGCACCAGTATATCATTGCGTATTTTAGCAGTTTCCCCAATGCTGGGCGGCATGTTCAGCGCATTGGTGCTGCTGGGGCTCGGGGCCATGACCAAGGCCAATGTGGATACCGCAGAATATAGCGCCCAATTGCTGAGATTGACCAAAAAACGTATGGAAAAGCGCTAACATCATGCGTTTCAACGAGGCCTGAATGTCGTTATTTCCCGGACTGCCTGAAAATCCACATCTGGGCGAGGTTTTCCAGAAATTTCCCCAGCACGTGCGGCCGTTGCTGGAATATCACGACCTGCTGTTGCGCGGCGAAGGGCCATTATCGGTAGCTGAACGTGAGTTGATCGCAACCTATGTCTCGGGCATCAACGCCTGCACATTTTGCTTTGGTGCGCACAAAATTTATTCCAAATTGTTCGGCATTTCTGATGAGGTAATCGATGGCCTGATGGAAGATGTTGATACATCCAAGGTCGATGAAAAAATGAAGCCTTTGCTGAAATATGTGGGAAAATTGACCAGATTACCGGCACAATTGGTTTCCGCTGATGCAGAGGCGGTTTACAAGGCTGGATGGAACGAGCGGGCGCTTTATGATGCGGTGCAAATCTGCGCGCTGTTTAACTTCATGAACCGTATCATTGAGGGCACCGGCATTACCTTTGATTATGCGGAAAACCCACCAAGCGACGAAGATATTGAGGCCCGGCGTACCCGTTCCTATATGGATTTTGGCCGTCAGTTGGGCATTGTTGATTGATCCGACATAACGGGTAAACCAGTTATGCATATTGCTCTCTTAACAAATTGATTTTATTCAACAATTGGCCGGGTTGTGATGTGTTCCCGTATTGCCTTGGAGAAGTTATTTGTGCCTTCAGCCGCCTGCGCATGGGGGGTAATGTCAAAATGCTCGCGGGCCGCTTCAAACGGCAGATGTGTATCGATGATGTTCAACCGATAGGCAATTTTATCGAGGCTTTCCGGCAGTAAATACCGAATGTTCCAGGCGGGAATGGGTTTGTTGGAAAAGCGCCGTGTATGTTTGATAATATTGGTGGTGCAATTGTTCCATAAGGTGTTGTAAAACTCAGGATTGTGGCTGAGATTGTCTGTACGTTTCATAATATCAAGGAATACCGCCTGAATAAGCCGCTTCTCGGTCTGCACCGGGAACAACCGAACTGTATATTTTATGCAGTTGGTGCGCACCCGAATAATATCAGTTTCAGCCGCCAGCACATACATCATTTCAAACTGCCGCATGAATGCTTTTACCGGGCTGAATCTCTTGCCCTTTTTGCGGCGAATTTCAATCGATACCGCAATATAGGTGCCGTCTTTGAATCCAAATGAAAGAAAGGCATGGGCAGCGCCAAATCCGGCAAAGGGGGAGATCGCAAGCCAGGCCGAATCCAGATCATCAAGATCAATCACCTTGTCATAATAATTGAGATCATAATCCCGCGTTGTCCGATAATGGATATCGCGAATATTTTTGATAGAGATTTTTCCATCATCGAGAAATTCAATCTCGGGCATTATAGCCTGATCTGGCGACCAGTCGCGGGAAAGAGAGGGTTTTGTCACCAAAAGGAATATCAATATTCCAATCACCACCGCGGCAAATATCGCCAGCAAAATGGTGGTAATCGTAATGGCCATATATATTCAACTCCCCGCACAACCATGATTTTCAATCATGAGTTTTGCCAATTATACATGGTTCGCAATTATTACCAACCGGCAACAGGTAAAAGGGCGCTTGCGGGGATATTTGTGAGAAGCGTAGACGAACTCAAAACGACCAAATCAGCCGTGTTTGACCCAACCGTTCAAAGACATGCGTTCTTGCGGCATGAAACGGGATTTATAGGCCATTTTGCTGGATTCCTCGACCCAATAACCAAGATAGACATAAGGAAGCCCGGCTTTTCTCGCCCGGTTTATATGATCAAGAATGAGATAAGTACCAAGGCTGCGCTTTTCCTCATCAGGATCAAAGAAGCTATAAACCATCGAAAACCCGTTATGCAGTGTATCGGTCAGCGCGTAGGCGATCGGTTCGCCAATGCCTTCACCGGTGATTGCACTGTCAGGGCCACGCTTTCGATATTCGATCAGATTGGTGTTGATATGGGTATCCTGCACCATCATCGAATAGTCCCGCACGCTCATATCGGCCATGCCACCGTCAGCATGGCGAAAGTCGATATATTTGCGAAACAGCGAATATTGATCGGAAGAAGGAACAGGTTCAACCGTTTTGCCAATCAGGTCCCGGTTGCGTTTTTCAATGCGCAGCATGGACTTGCCGGGGCGAAACTCGCCGACCAACACCCGAACCGAAACACAGGCCCGGCACCCATCGCAAGCTGGCCGGTATGCAATGTTCTGGCTGCGGCGAAATCCGCCTTCGCTTAAAACATCATTGAGTTGCGGTGCCAGATCTCCCACCAGATGGGTAAAAACCTTGCGCTCGATTTGCCCGTCAATATAGGGGCAGGCGGCCGGAGCGGTGAGGTAAAATTGTGGTGTATCGTGCGGATGGTAACTCATGATCTATTCTGGATAAGCTATTCTGTTTTGAATGACAATATTTTCCATGCAATCGGCGCAGACATTTTGTCATTATAGTTGATAATACCACGGGCCGATAAAACTGAAGCTGAGCCATAGAATTAATACCAGCGGAATGCCGGACTTCAAAAAATCGGAAAACCGGTATTGGCCGGGGCCCATAACCAACAGATTGGTCTGGTAACCCACCGGTGTGGCAAAGGAACAATTGGCGGCAAATATTATACAAACCACAAAGGCTTCTCTTGGTGCACCAATTGCATCAGCCAGGCCGATGGCAATCGGGGTAAACAGTACCGCCGTTGCGTTGTTCGACAATATATTGGTGAGAATTGCGGTAAACAAAAACAGCAGGGATAAAACCAGCGCCGGTGCTTGTCCGGCAAGTGCGCTTGCAGCCCCATTGGCAATGAATACCGCGCCGCCGGTCGCCTCCAGCGCGGTGGCGGCTGCAAGGGACGCGCCAACCAGCATGAAAATTTGCCGGTCAAACGCCCGCGCACTTTGGCGAATGTCGATGCATCCGCTGGCGATCATGGCAAATGCGCCCGCAAGCGATGCAACAACAATTGGCACTATGCCAAAGGCGGCACTTGCAACAACGCTTGCAAATATTGCAATGGCGCGCGGGGCAAAAGCTTTGATCGGCACTTCAGTTGCCGACCATTCCAGCAAAATCAGATCATGGCTTTGGCGCAATCGCTCCAGATCTTCCGGCATGCCGCCAATCAATAATGTGTCGCCCGGCTCCAACCTTGTTTCGCGCATCAAGGTTCGCGCCATAGAGATACGTCGCTGTAAACCGATGACCATGGTGCCATAGGTGGCGCGAATTCGTGAGTTTTCAATCGTGCGGCCGCCATAGCGCGAGCCGGGTGCAACGATTGCTTCAGCAAGCGTGAAGTTTCGCCCAACTTCGGTCAACTCGTCACTATCGCGCTGCCAGTTACGGTCATGTTTTGGCATAACCGGCAGCGATGCTTCGCCCATGGCAAGTGCTCTGGTGAGCGCTGTTCGGGTAGCGGCCACAATAATAATATCGCCGAGTTTAAGTTCAATATCATCAAACGGCGGCAATATGGGCTGACCATTTCGCAATACAGAACGCACTGTCATGTCGGTAAGATTGGGAAACATGCCGGCCCGCGACTGTTCACCGCGCAGGGCGTGGTCTTCGGTAATTTCGATCTGCGCTACAAATTGTTTGCCGCTCATCGGACTTGCGGCAATGTCATTATTATCGCCCCGGCCAAGAATAAGCGGCATGACAAATATCACATACAACCCGCCAATTGAGGCGAGCATGATGCCGGGAATTGTGAAATCAAAAAAGCCTATATTCATTCCTTCTTTTGCCGCGACACCCGCAACAAGCAAGTTGGTGGAAGAGCCAATCATGGTGGTCATACCGCCCAGAATCCCAATGAATGAAAGCGGCATCAGCGCTTTTGAGGCGGCAAAGTCGCGTTGCCGGGCAATGGCGGTCAGAATTGGAATAAACATCACCACAACTGGCGTATTGTTGAGAAATGCGCTGGTGAGCGCGGCCAATATCAGCAGGATGATAATCGTCCGGCGTCCGCTTGAACCGCCAAGCCGGGAAATCCATTTGGTTGGCTTTTCCAGCGCATCGGTGTTGAACAGCGCCTGTCCGATAATCAAAAGTGCAAGCACAGTTGCAAGTGCTGGATTGGCAAACCCAGCCAGCAGGTCGCCGGGTAATAATTCAACCGCGCCATTGGCACCGTTTTGAAGCGGGATAAGCGAAAACAACACGATGAAGGCGACAATGGCCGCAAGCGAAACCAGCTCGATCGACCATCGCTCAATCGCAAAAGCGACGATGGTTGCTAATATAATTGCAAATGTAATCCACATATGCAGGTTTTCGATCAAGCTTATCCTCCTGATTGCGTTCTATTTCAGGCTAGCACAATAATTCGTCAGTGCGGAATAAGTTAAAAACTGCCCACAACCAGTTTGAAACAGAGATGTTCAAGTAAAAGTAATTGGGACAGATATTTGTTTGCTGATATTAATTCTTCATTCTAACAATTGCCTGATCGAGCGCCTGCAAAAAGCGCGAACGGTCGGCCTTGGAAAATGGTGGCGGGCCACCCACCGCATCACCACCGGCCCGAAGGTCGGCCATGATGGCGCGGGTGGCAATGGCCCCGCCAATTGAATTGTCGGTAAACAGTTTGCCTGAATTGCCGATCACGGTCGCGCCTGATTTTATGCAGCGGTCGGCAAGCAGAATATCAGCCGTGACAACAATAGAGTTTTCATTGGCGCGTTCAGCGATGTAGTCGTCGGCTGCATCAAAATCAGCACTCACCACAACCAGCTCAATGTCCTGATCACGCGGAATACGCATATAGGAATTGGCAACGATCAGCACTTTTATGCCATAGCGCTCGGCTACCCGGTAAATTTCGTCTTTCACCGGGCAGGCATCCGCATCAACCAGAATTTGAGTTGCCGCATCCATTTTTAGAGCTCCGGTAGAAATAATTAGGCTGCGATTGGAGCCCGACTTACAAATCGATAAAATCGATTTGAGGGCGGAACCAGCCCGATGCACAAGCATCGCTCTCGCGAAGGCTGGGTGTCGCTCAAGTTGCACGTTAACCCCGGACTTGATCCGGGGGAAGCGCAAAACTTGAGCTGTTAGAAAAACACCAATTAGCCGTGAGCGAAAAAAAATAGAGCGATTCCGTCGAAGACGAATACGCTCTAAGCGGCTACAGACTTATTTTTTGGCTTGCGCCGACGCGATGAATTGTTTGAGCGGCCTGCGTTATTATTATTTGCATTTGCCGGGTTGTTACCGCTGCGTTTTGCATTATTGCGGCGTTTTTTGTTTTGACCGCCCGGCTTATTGTCACCGGCCGGCTGCGCACCTGAATTGCCGCTTGGTTGCCGGCGTTTCCCCTTGTTTGATTGGCGTTTTCCACCACCACCACCGCCGCCACGGGCGCGATTTCCGCCTCTGGCCGGTCTTTTGCGTGGAATTGCATTTTCATCTGCAGGCGGTTCGCCGCTGGCAATTTCGATTGTCTCACCCAGCAAATGTTCAATGGCGCGCAACAGGTGAATATCCTCGGGCTTGCAAAAGGCAACAGCCTCGCCACCTTTACCCGCCCGCGCTGTGCGCCCGATGCGGTGCACATAGGCTTCCGCCACTTCCGGCAGGTCGTAATTGTAAACGTGGCTAACATCTGGAATATCAATACCGCGAGCCGCCACATCAGTTGCCACCAGAATTCTAATCTCTCCGGCGCGAAAGGCCTTAATGGCCCGGTCGCGTTGACCCTGGCTTTTATTGCCGTGAATGGAGCTTGCAGAAAACCCGCAGGCAACCAGATGTTTCATCAGTTTTTCCGCCCCGTGTTTGGTGCGGGCAAATACCAGCGAAAGGTCGTCACGTCGTTCAATCAAACAGTCTTTCAACAATTCAGTTTTGGCGCTTTGAATAACAAAGTGAACCTTTTGGTTGACCTTGTCAGCAGCCTTTCCGGGCGGGCTGGTAACCACCTTTACCGGATCATTCAAATAGGCTTGCGAAAGATCTTCAACCTGTTTCGGCATGGTAGCCGAAAACAGCAAAGTCTGACGCGGTGTGCCCAGCAGTCGAGAAATTTTCTTCAAATCATGGATAAAGCCAAGATCAAGCATTTGATCGGCCTCATCCAGCACCAGAAATTTCGCCGTGTTGAGGTGTAGCGCGCGACGGTCTGCCAAATCCAGCAAGCGACCCGGCGTTGCCACCAGAATATCGGTGCCACGGCTAAGATTATTGATTTGTGTGCTGATTGCCTTGCCGCCAACTACAGAATTTATCCGCAGATGGGTATGACGCACATAACTGCGAATGTTGTCGGCAATCTGGTTCACCAGCTCGCGGGTTGGTGCAAGAATGAGCGCCCGCACAGATTTTGGCGCGCGCTTTGTGTCTTCGCTTAATAGCTTGTGCACTAGCGGCAGGCCGAAGGCGGCGGTTTTGCCGGTGCCGGTTTTGGCCAGGCCCATAATATCGTGGCCTTCCAGAACCAGCGGTATGGCCTGTTCCTGAATGGGGGTAGGGGTATCAAAACCCAGTTCATTGATGGATTTCAAAATAACGGGAGAGAGCCCGAGCTCGTCAAATTTGGTCAATTTATAACTTTCATCGTGCGACTGCAAAATGCAGAGCCTTGCGAAGCAATTATTGCCGCAAAGATCGTCGCGATTGGCCCATTGCGGAACGCGTCGCAACAATAGGCTTGTGAATATGAATAATCATGCAAGCCGCCGGGAAAGCGGATGCAATGAATACGCTGTGGTTGCGATCAAAATATGTTCAATTTGCCCTTTGTAAGCATAATCAAACATCTGATCGGCAGAACCCCGCGTGAAATGGGAACTTTTGGAAGTGCTGAATTCTGTTTCAGCGGTGAATTGC
Organism: Alphaproteobacteria bacterium; assembly: GCA_024280375.1. Lineage (GTDB taxonomy): Bacteria > Pseudomonadota > Alphaproteobacteria > Rhizobiales > Rhizobiaceae > SZUA-100. The sequence continues at coordinate 52,168 of JAJRQF010000085.1, forward strand.
CTTGCGCAGTAAAAGTGCCGGATTTTCAACGGCTTTGCGCGGGGTTGCTCACGCGGCAACCAATTGGCATGTTTGGCAAGTAGGCGTTGAGGGGTGATTTGTCAAGGTTTAGTTCAAATCGCACGTAGAGTGAAGCGATGCGCAAGATTTGGACAATCAGACAACGTAAGCGCACGTAGAGTGAAGCGATGCGCAAGATTTGGACAATCAGACAAAGTAATCGCAATTTGTTCTTTTTCGCTCAACCATCCGGTTTCGCGCCCGTTTGCGCGCTGGCACTCCGGCTTTGCCGGTGCTTGCGCTGCCACGGAGGAATTCATCGTAACGCGCCAACTGAGACGATAGGGAAAGCAAAACCGTTCAAATCGCACGTTGACCCCGGACTTTATCCGGGGGAAGCGCAAGATTTGGACAATCAAACAAAGCGAACGGGCGCTTTGCCGAAGGAAAAGCGAATAACAAACAAGTCGAGCTCCCTCCGTGGCAGAGCAAGCGCCAGAATGGCGTGCAAGCTCGCGAACGGGCGCTTTGCCGGAGGAAAAGCGAATAACAAACAAGTCGAGCTCCCTCCGTGGCAGAGCAAGCGCCAGAATGGCGTGCAAGCTCGCGAACGGGCGCTTTGCCGGAGGAAAAGCGAATAACAAACTAAGC
>JAJRQF010000086.1 GCA_024280375.1 Alphaproteobacteria bacterium
CCTGTGGGGTGCCAAGGCAATGAGCGCGGTTGGGTTTGATATGACCACCGTAGAATTCTGGACCTGGCCCTATCCCGCCCGCGCGCTGGCCGGATCGCTGTTTGCCGAGGATACTTCAATCATGAACTTCGGCATCATCGTCGGCGCGGCAATCGCGGCGGGATTATCCGGCAAGTTTGGTGCTGCCAGAAAGATCCCTTTACGTTCATTCCTCGCCGCCGCCATAGGCGGCATACTCATGGGCTATGGCGCCCGCCTCGCCTTTGGCTGCAACGTCGGTGCGTTTTTCAGCGGCATCGCTTCCGGCAGCCTGCACGGCTGGCTATGGCTCGTCGCCGGGTTTATCGGTAGTTATGCGGGCATCAAAGCCAGACCCCTGTTTGGTTTGAGTTGATGAAGGGTGGCACGGTTTCGCAATATTAGCTGCCATAGCAGCGAAATCTGTCATTGAGATGCTCGTTGCGACCGTTCCGATAAACTACCGCTTATGAGGTCCATTCTCAAGTGTATCTGCTTTGCATCAACCACACTCAGTGGCATTTCTGTTCAACTGTATAGAGACCATCTTCGCCTACCAGCAGTGCAGCAGGTCGATCTGGTAGTTCAGCCACAAAACTTGAAATTTTAACCTTGCTATTGACCTTGGCAAAACTAAGCATATCGGTTGACGAGAAAATTTGTCCTGATTGCCGGTGAACCAACAGAAAAAATCCCATTTTCTCAACATAATTCATGGAGAAATTGTAGTTCCATGGCGGTGAAGAAGGTAAATCTTCCACCCTTCTTACAGAGAGGTCGGGTAACAATTGAAAGATAGCTTTTTCGGTTTTGATAAAGGTCAAACCTTTTCCATATGTAAAAGACACAACCTTTCCGATAATATCGTAGCTCAACTGTGGTAACAGTTTAACGATTGTACCGTCAAAGGCCCCTAAGCCGGTTTTAAGCCTTAAAAGAGTGACATTAAATTCAGGCACCGAATAAAATTGTGTCCAATACCATAGAGAATCGCCTACGATACTCGATTGAGGTTCAATACCCGGGAGATGCCGAGGAACGATTGAGCCTTTGTCCAAGACAAAGAGTTTTGGCACAACCGGTTCACGAGGTAGATCCAATAATCCCAAAATTGACCATTTTAAAGATTGGGTTTCCTTTCCGACCCACCCTAATAGAGCCTCCGATGGAGGTTGAAATTCCCAATTTCCTGGAGACCCAATACCGATATACACAGGAAGACCATCTCGAATTTCAAAATACGAAACGCCACGATCAGAAGGTTCAACAATCTTCATAGTCTGGCTATAAATATCGACATATATTTTTGCGTTTTTGAGTTGGTAGTTACCATATTGCCCTGGCCCAAATCTTCGTTCACCACTGCCTTGTACCAACCGCCAAACTGAATAACCTGCCTTCCAAAACCACAACTCCGCACCGGTGGAGGCCATATAACCATCAAGCTTCGGAATAAAAATAGGATTGACAGACAAAGGCTTCGACCATTTTAAATCAATTGTGGGGATCATCGATGGCTCTAGCCTACCGCCCATCAACGTGGAGAACACCTGATCGGTTATCTTCTTTCTGATGAATAGCGTCTTAGAGTTTTTATCAAAAAAAGCACTGTAATACTTCTCACTCGAAGGCACTTCTTGAAATTCGTTATCTCCGGCCTTGAGGTGATATATTTTACGCGGTTTCCAACCAATTCCGACGGTGTCTCCATCGGCTAGTTGATGGATACCGTTATCGAATGCAAATCCCCAAAGATGAGGAAACTCGGCTGTGATTTTGCGATACTGTTGACCTGAAATCTCATATAGCTCCCCACGATTAAGCGCTTTAACTACCAAATTCTTCCAACCTGGAATTACCGTGGGCGACCTTGCCATTCGATAGGGCTGCTCCTTTTCAATATTCAAAAGGGGGCGGCCATTTTCTAGTGGCAAGACACAAACGTCAGCTGCATTTGATGGAAGTGTTAGGAAAATCCAAAACAGAAATATCAAAGCAAACCAAGGTCTCATTTCATCTCACACATTGTTGGAAAATATATTCACTATATAGAAGCTGTGACAATACCGATGTTGATAAATCGGATCAAGGGTTCTACACAATGCCAATACGAGATCAGGAACAATATTCATGGCCCGCTGACTGGTTTAATTAGAGTCAAAAATTCCTTTTCCGAAACTTTAAAATGGCGATCGATATTGATTGATTTCTCGTCAACATGCTGAATTGTTGATAATTAATCTGTTGTTTTCGCCATCTGATCCGAGATAGATTGCAACCGCTTCAGGCTTGGGAATGAATGGTATCAATATGAAAGCATACTATCTAACGGTACTTACATCGTTCGTGGTTGGCATTACCTGTTTTGTGTGGCCGCAAAACATAGCCCATGCCCAGTCAACATCACCGGCATTCAGTTATGAAGAATCTTATCAGTTTTCTGAAAAATACGAGACCCATAAACGGAAAAAAGAAAAATCAGCCACCGTTTTTGAAAAAGAGCTTTATGTAGGCAAGTTTGGCAACGACGGTTATTTTTCTGTTACGCTTGATGATGGTGCCTATGATTTTTCAAGGCCTGATCCACGTGGCCCCAGCGGGGAAACCCGCTTTAGATTGAAATTGCCGTTTTAGCGCGTTGATCGGTCGGGATTTATAATTCGTCGACCTCAAAAAATAACTAAAAGCTCAGGTAGATAACACTTAACGGGGGAACATTATATGTTGCAAATTGCCAAATCCATGGGCGCACTGGGAACCGAAACCGCATTTGATATTCTGGCGCGTGCCGGAGAACTGGAGCGTCAGGGGCGCGACATTATCAATCTTGGTATTGGCCAGCCGGATTTCAAAACCCCGCAGCATATTGTTGAAGCCGCCGTCAAGGCGCTGCATGACGGTCACCATGGCTATACGCCTTCGCAAGGTATATTGCCGTTGCGCGAAGCTGTGTGTGCGGATTTGCACAAGCGTCATGGGGTTGATGTTAATCCCGGCAATGTGATGATCATGCCGGGCGGCAAACCGACGATGTTCTTTGCCATCTTGATGTTTGGCGAGCCGGGCACTGAAATTATGTATCCCGATCCCGGATTTCCGATCTATCGCTCGATGATTGAATATAGCGGGGCCAAGCCCATCCCCATTTCCTTGCGCGAAGAAAACGAATTTTCATTCAGTGCTGAAGAAGTTCTGGCGCAAATTACCGAACGGACCCGGTTGATCATTATCAATACGCCGGGCAATCCCACCGGCGGTGCTGTTCCTGAAGCAGAAATCAAAATTCTGGTGAAAGGCCTCGCAAAACACCCCAATGTGGCGCTGATGTCGGATGAGATTTACAGCCAGATGCTCTATGACGGGCGCAAACATGTGAGCCTGTTGAGCTTTCCAGAAATCCGCGATCAGTTGATTGTGCTTGATGGCTGGTCGAAAACCTATGCCATGACCGGCTGGCGTCTGGGCTTTTCGATCTGGCCCGACAGTCTGATTGAAAAGGTCAACCGGCTGGCAATCAATTGCCATTCTTGCGTCAACGCGCCAGCACAATTTGCCGGCATTGCCGCCCTTGAAGGCCCCACGGATGAAGTGGAAGCCATGGTTGCAGCTTTTGATGAGCGCCGCAAAGCAATTGTTCCGTGGCTCAATCAACTGCCCGGGTTCAGATGCATCATGCCCGGGGGAGCGTTTTATGCCTTTCCCAATATCGAAGGCACTGGCATGGGGGCAAAGGAATTGCAGAATAAAATGCTGGAAGAAGCAGGCGTTGC
>JAJRQF010000087.1 GCA_024280375.1 Alphaproteobacteria bacterium
CCGGGCAATATCCGGCAGTTGCGCAATAATATTGAGCGATTGATGATTTTGGCGCGTGATAATGAGAGTGATATAATCACGGCTGATATGCTGCCTGGAGAAATTGGTGAAATGCTGCCCAAAACACCGGGTGAGGGCGATCAAAACATGCTGTCTCTGCCTTTAAGAGAAGCGCGTGAGGTGTTTGAAAAAGGTTATTTGATTGCTCAAATTAATCGTTTTGGCGGAAATGTCTCGCGTACGGCCGAATTCGTTGGTATGGAACGCTCCGCATTGCACCGGAAACTGAAATCCCTTGGTGTTTAAGGGTTTATTTCGCTAATGTGGTGTAAACAATGTTCATTGTGCATCCACCACAGGGAAGTTTTTCATGAAAGTTATAATCTGCGGTGCGGGACAGGTTGGATACGGTATTGCTGAACGGCTGTCTGCTGAAGACAATGACGTAACCGTAATTGATAAATCACCCGAGCTTATTCAGGCGATCCGCGACACGCTGGATGTGCGCGGATATGTGGGCCATGGAGCTGACCCGGAAGTGTTGGCGGCGGCTGATGCCGACCAGGCCGATATGATTATCGCGGTGACCTTGTATGACGAGGTCAATATGGTGGCCTGCCAGGTTGCACATTCGCTTTTTAATGTGCCGACAAAAGTTGCGCGTATCAGATTGCAGAATTACCTGTTGCCCCATTGGCAGGATCTGTTTTCACGCGAACATATGCCAATTGATGTGATTATTTCGCCAGAAGTTGAAGTTGGTGAAATGGTTCTAAGGCGTATTGCGCTTCCAGGGGCTACGGAAGTTGTGCGATTTGCCGACGATAATGTGGCGATGATTGCAATTGAGTGCGATGAGAATTGCCCGATTGTTGATACACCGCTTTCGCAGTTAACCGAGCTGTTTCCTGACCTTAAGGCCGTGGTCACCGGTATTTGGCGCGCGGGCAATCTGTTTGTACCACGATCGTCGGATTCGTTATTGGCAGGAGATTTGGCCTATGTGGTGGCCAGCCGTGATCAGGTGAAACGAACGCTCGGGATCTTTGGCCATGAGGAACCTGATGCCAGCCGCATCGTCATAATTGGCGGCGGTAATATCGGATTTTATGTTGCTTCAAATATTGAAAAGCGCCAACCTAATGCGCGTGTGAAAATCATTGAACAATCCCGCGAACGGGCGGTCGCTATTGCTGATAAGCTCGATAAAACGCTTGTGTTGCATGGCGGTGGGTTGGATCAAAACATCATGCGGGAAGCTGGCATTGCAAGTGCCGATTTAACTGTAGCACTTACCAATGATGACCAAATCAACATTCTTTCAAGCGTCATGGCCAAGAAGCTTGGTTGCAAGTCAAATATGGCGTTGTTAAACAATACCAGTTACTACGATTTCACCCGCGCTATGGGTATTGATACCCATATCAATCCGCGGTCTGTTACCATATCCAAAGTGCTGCAGTATGTGCGACGGGGGCGGATTAGAAGCGTTCATACGGTGCAGAATGGTGCGGCCGAGATGATTGAGGCCGAAGCCCTGCAAACATCGCCATTGGTAGGCATGCCGCTTCGTGATCTTGATTTGCCGGATGGCGTTCGCATTGGTGCGATCTTTCGCAAAGGTGAGGTTATCCAGCCGGATGGAAATACAGTCATTAAATCAAATGACAGGGTGGTTATTTTCTCGGTCGCCGAGATGGTGAAACAGGTTGAAACCATGTTCCGCGTCAGCCTGGAATTTTTCTAGCAGGGGCGGAACCGTTATGTTGAACGGCGTTTATTATCTTGCAGCTCTTGGCCTGTTTCTGGCCCTGTCGCTGATTGCCCCGATGCTGGTCGGTTTGTTTGCCGGCGAGTTTGATGTGGTCGTTCGGCTTGGTCAATATTTGGTGCTGGGTTCATTCTTTTGCATATCTGTATTGTTTTCCTTGACCGGGCGAAAGCGTGGTGCGGGCAAAATTGGCTCCTATGTTCTGGCCGTTCTTATTTGGGTTGTTACGCCGTTTTACGTGGCATTTCCGATGGCCGATATAAGTGGGCTTGGTTATCTGGATGCTGTATTTGAGACGGTTTCCAGCCTGACCACAACTGGTGCCACGGTGGTACGAGATATTGACGGCCTTCCCAGAGCGGTGGTTTTTTGGCGCTCTCAGGTGCAATGGATTGGCGGGCTGCTTACCTTGTTGACGATATTGCTGTTTCTTGCCCCATCCGGTGTTGGTGGTCTGCCGACAATTCACTCTTCCAGTATTTCAAGAGCGGCGGCGTGGAACGATCGTGGCAAAACATTTGTTTCGGTTATCACGATCACGCGGGTTTATCTGGCAACCACATCGGCATGTTTTATCGCGCTGGTTCTTGCCGGCGAAGACCCGTTAAATGCGATGACACTTGCGATGATGGCGCTTTCTACCGGTGGAATGTTGCCGCAATCTGGATCAATTCAAACTATTGTTGGCCAGCCGGCGATTTTGATTTTGTCTTTTTTCCTGATCGTTGGTGCCACCAGTATTTTTTGGCAAGGCATGGTCTTAAACTGGCATATAAAGGGACTGAGAAGGCACAGGGAAAGCTACAGCATCATTATTTTGGTGGTGGCTTTGTCGTTGGTTATCGCCGCGTTGTTGTATAATGCGGCTGGTTCTTCCGACGTGCTTTCGGCCAAAGAAGCGTTGATTGAAGGTTTTTTCAATGCCGCATCCTTAGTCTCTACAAACGGAATTGAAACGCGTGAGGGCGTGTTTGCACTTCTGCCGGTCACATTGGTTATTTTTATTGTAATTATTGGCGGCGGAACCTTTTCCACAGCTGGCGGGTTAAAGCATTATAGAATTGGCGGAATGCTGGTTTTGTCCCTGCGGGAAATCCGACGTTTGATTTATCCCAACGCAATTGGCTCTGCGAAATTTGGCAGCCAGGCCTATGACAGCAATTTATTGCAGGCAATCTGGTCCTATTTTACAGTCACAATTCTCGCGCTGTGTCTCTTCACTGTTGTTTTGAATTTGAATGGAATCAATTTTAATGCCGCTCTAATTGCAGCCCTTTCGGCGTTTTCCAACATCGGACCATTGTATAATTCCGCGTGGTCATCGCAGGCGGGCGGGGAGTGGCCGGTGTTTGCGGATTTTTCAAATTTGTCAAAAATTACGATAATGGTGCTGATGGTTTTGGGTCGGATTGAAATTTTGGCGGTGCTGGCTGTTTTGAATATTAAGTACTGGCTGCGACGCTAATTAATCCGGTTTTTGGTGCAAATGTTCAATTCTTCTTCGAATCTTGCTTGCCATAAGGTGCAGAACATTCCTATGCTTTATTTCTGGGCAATCTTTTCGACATAGTTGAAGGGCGTATTTTGATATTTATTTCGATTGTTGGTTGCAAAAAACAATAATAAGCGCGCGGAAGAACGAGGGCAAAAACAATGGTTGAGCGTACACAAAATTTACAAGATGCATTTTTAAATCACGTTAGAAAAAATAAAATTTCACTGACTATCTTTTTGGTAAATGGGGTAAAACTAACCGGAGTCGTTACCTGGTTTGATAATTTTTGCGTATTGTTGCGCCGTGATGGCCATTCGCAACTGGTTTATAAACACGCAATTTCCACAATTATGCCTAATGAGCCTATGAATATGTTTGAAGGCGGAGAGACGCCAGCTAAGGAAGACTGATTGGGCGAATTAACCTCGAGGAAATCCAATGAAAAAGGTCCTGCAAAATTTCATTTGATTGAAGAAGAACTCAAGCGACGTGAAAAAGCGGTCGTAATTGTTCCTGTAATCGCATCGAATAATAGAAAAACTGCCCAATCCCCTATTTCGGCTGCTTCCAGAACCAATGAAGCCCGGCTTGAGGAGGCTATTGGCCTAGCCGAGGCGATTAATCTTGAAATTGTTCATGCAGATTTGTTGTTTCTCAAAAAACCAAAGCCATCGACATTGATGGGTTCAGGCAAGGTTGAAGAACTTGCCGGAATAATTGCTGCTCAAGAAGCCGGGCTTGCTATTGTGGACCACCCATTGACGCCTGTTCAGCAACAGAATCTTGAGGAGGCCTTTCAAACCAAGGTGCTTGATCGCACTGGTCTTATATTGGAAATCTTTGGTGCGCGGGCTCAAACCAAGGAAGGCCGATTGCAGGTTGAGCTGGCACATTTGAACTATCAAAAAGGCCGGTTGGTAAGAACTTGGACCCACCTTGAACGGCAACGTGGTGGTTTAAGCTTTATTGGTGGTCCGGGTGAAACACAGTTAGAATCTGACAGGCGGCAGTTGCAGGAGCGTATTGGGCGGCTTGAGAACGAACTGGCAAAGGTGCGTAAAACCCGGCAGCTACATCGGAGCCGGCGGCAAAAGGTGCCGCATCCGGTTGTTGCACTTGTCGGCTATACCAATGCCGGTAAATCCACCCTGTTTAACAAGATAACCAAGGCCAACGTGCTGGCCGAAGACCAGTTATTTGCGACACTTGACCCCACTTTAAGAAAGATAAACCTGCCAGAGGGCACGCGCGCCATATTTTCAGACACGGTTGGATTTATTTCCGATCTTCCCACTCATTTGATTGCCGCATTCAGGGCGACGCTCGAAGAGGTGGTTGAGGCTGATCTGATTTTGCATGTGCGAGATATTGCCCAGGCAGACAGTGCGGCGCAGGCCAAAGATGTCGAAGATATTCTTACCCAATTGGGTATCGAGATTGGTGGCGGCGACAAGATTATTGAGGTTTGGAACAAGATTGATCTGATTAAACATGAGCCGGATGATGCGGCAGGCGATGATCAGGTGAAGCCTTCAGATTTGATCTCTGATCCTAACAGCCCTATGCCGGTAAAGGTGTCGGCGCTGACAGGTGAGGGGCTTTCATTGTTATTAAATGAAATTGAATTGCGCCTGTCCAGCAATAGCCAAGTCGTTGATTTAATAATTGATGCCGCTAAAATGAGTGCTCTTCCGTGGATATATCAAAATACCCATGTGATCGACCGTGTCGACAATGATACCGGGTTGGTCGAGCTTAAGGTAAGAGTTAGTACTCGTTTAAAAGATGAGCTAATTCGAATATCTTCTTGATTTTATATCATTAAGGTTCTTTTTTTGGGATGAGTTTCGCCATTCTTCATGGTGGAGTTCTTATTCTTGCATTGCTATAAAGCGGCAGTGACTATCGCATTATTACTCAGGGGATTAAATTGGAACAGCAGCCAGATGAGTTGATATCCGCTGATCAAGAGCCAATTTACGAAGATGATGGTGCGATTAATGCGGCGTTTTTAACTGAAATTCTTGCGGCAATTGATGCAAGAAATGCTGATTTTATTGCGGCAGAAATTGCGCATTTACACGAGTCTGAACTTGGTGATTTGCTCGAAGCGCTTGATCCTGAGCAGCGTCAGGGGTTGGTGGAACTATCCGGCAAGAGCTTTGATTTAACCTCGCTTACAGAGGTCGACGAGGCTATTCGTCTCGAAATCGTAGATGCAATGCCGAATGAGCAGATCGCAGAAGCATTTCGCGATCTGGATTCCGATGATGCCGTCTTCATTCTGGAAGATATGGAGGCCTCGGATCAAAAGGAAATTCTTTCAAAAATTCCGATACAGGAACGTGTCGGCCTGCAACGGGCGCTGGATTACCCGGAAGATACTGCAGGACGGCGTATGCAGACCGAGTTTATCGCTGTGCCGCCATTCTGGTCTGTTGGCCAGACCATTGATCATATGCGTGAGGCCGATGATTTGCCTGACCGTTTCAGCGAAATTTTTGCAATTGAACCGACATTCAAACTGGCTGGCACCGTTGAACTGGATAAACTGCTGCGTTCTAAACGCGATACCCGAATTGAAGCGATTTTGAGTGAAAACCTTCATCCTATCCCTGCGATCCTGGATCAGGAAGAGGCCGCAATGGTGTTTGAACGCTATGACCTATTATCAGCGCCAGTGATTGATGAAAACGAACGCCTGGTTGGTGTTTTGACCATTGATGATGTTGTGGATGTTATCCACGAAGAGGCCGAGGAAGATATTAAACTGCTTGCTGGTGTGGGTGATGAGGAACTTTCCGATAGTGTTCTTGAAACTGCAAAATCCCGATTTATCTGGTTGTTTGCAAATTTGATTACTGCCATTGCCGCTTCCCTCATTATTGGATTGTTTGATGCAACGATTGAACAAATGGTGGCACTTGCTGTGTTGATGCCGATAGTTGCCTCAATGGGGGGCAATGCCGGCACGCAAACCATGACGGTAGCTGTAAGGGCGCTGTCGACCCGTGATATTGATACTTACAATGCCAAGCGGATTATTCGACGTGAAGTTTTTGTTGGTGGGATAAATGGTGTGGTATTTGCCCTGCTGGTTGGGGTAATCGCGACCATTTGGTTTTCCAATATTCAGTTGGGCATCGTCATTGCAATCGCAATGACCATAAATATGATATTTGCTGCACTGGCAGGTATTCTGATTCCGCTTGGTCTGCACAGGTTGGAAATTGATCCGGCAATTGCATCCAGCGTTTTCGTGACGACAGTTACAGATGTTGTTGGTTTTTTTGCCTTTTTGGGTCTGGCGTCGTTCTGGCTGCTGTCCTGATATTCAGGTTTTTCTGCGAAATCTTAATCTTGATTTACAATTCAAAAGTGAATTGATTGACTTTTACGTAAATTAATTTCAAGAGGGACGCAGAATTGCATTTTTGGATTGCAGGGGGTTCCTGATTAATATCCAACGGGATTACTGATGAGTGAATTTTATACTATTACCGAACTTACCAAGGAATTTGGTATTTCAACCCGGACCATTCGTTTCTATGAGGACGAGGGTCTGATAAATCCGGTACGTCGCGGGCGGACGCGATTGTTTCGTCCGGTTGATCGTGGGCTGCTTAAACTGATTTTACGCGGCAAACGCTTGGGTTTTTCCATTGCTGAAATTCGCGAAATTATTGATATGTATAAGGCTCCACCTGGGGAAGCTGGTCAAATGCGGTTGTTGATTAAAAAGGTCAATGAGCGTCGTGAAGAGCTTTATCAAAAACGTCTTGATATTGAAGAAACGCTTGCAGAGCTGGACAATGCTGAAGAAGCCTGCCTTGCCCGTATGGCTGAGCTTGGTGTTGCGCAGTAGCAAGGATCAAGTCGCACACTAAACCCAGCGACGAACTTTCTTTGAATATTCATTCCAATCCTGCCCAAATTTTGCTTTCAGGTGTATTTCCTCACGCTTGATGGCAAACTCTTCAATCACGAATATAGTAATCGCAGCCGTGATTATCTGCCAGGGATTACCTGTGGCTAAACCAACGCCGCTGATGATGATTATATCGGCAACATAAATTGGGTTTCTAGACCATTTAAACGGTCCATTGGTTGCAAGGTGGCTGGCCGCTTTGTTTGGCAGGATGGTTGTGTTGATGCTTTGGAATGTAAAAAATGCCCAGGCGACAATGGCCAGGGCAATAACAATCATTAAAATTCCCAAAGGCCAATAAGCGGCGCTGAAGCTTGCAATCCAATCAAGCGGTTCAATTTTTTGTGCAATCCAACCTATGACAATTGCCGCAAGTGTTATGATTGGGGGCCAGGGAATAGTGTTTGGTTTTTTGCTGTAATCTGCCAATTTCAATCTGCTTTTTGCTGGTAATTTCAAAATCTACAGATACATTGCCTGCAATAAGTATTTGATGTCAAATAACGATTGGATGAGCAGATGAGCCTGAAAATTAGACCATTGGAACCAAATGATAAAGACCAATGGCTGGCGCTGTGGAAAGGTTATCTTGCCTATTATAAAACAGAAATTTCAGATGATGTGAGCGAAGTTACCTGGCAACGGATTTTGGACAAAAACTTTAACATCTATGGGCATTGCGCGGTTGATGAGACCGGAAAATTGTTGGGCTTTGTCCATTTCCTTTATCATCCTGTCACATGGTCGAAAGCCTCACGTTGTTATCTTGAAGATCTGTTCACTTCCACTGATGCGCGCGGAAAAGGCGTTGGCAGAGCGATGATTAATGCGGTTTACCAGGCCGCCGACAAGCATGGCGCGGATCAGGTTTACTGGCTCACCGAAGACTATAATACCACCGCTCATATGCTTTATGACAAGGTTGCAAAAAGAACGCCTTTCATTAAATATGCGCGTTAAATAGCACCAATTTTCAGTCACACCCAACCTGGACCAATCTTATGATTCCCAACGATCTGCCGCAACTCAATTTCAATCTGGGCGACGATGCCGATATGCTGCGGGATAGTGTGCGATCATTCTCTCAGGACCGTATCGCGCCACTGGCGGAAAAAATTGACAAGGAAGACTGGTTTCCAATCGAACTTTGGCCGGAAATGGGCGCATTGGGCCTGCACGGCATTACAGTCGATGAGGAATGGGGTGGCGCCGGAATGGGCTATCTCGAACATTGTATTGCAATGGAGGAGGTTTCTCGCGCCTCTGCTTCCGTCGGTCTGTCATATGGTGCGCATTCAAACCTGTGCATCAATCAGCTCAGTCGCTGGGGCAATGATGATCAAAAATCGCGCTATCTGGAAAAGCTGATCACCGGTGAACACCTTGGTGCTTTGGCGATGAGCGAACCTGATGCCGGTTCTGATGTGGTCTCGATGAAGCTGCGCGCCGACAAAAAAGGCGATCATTATGTGCTTAATGGTTCAAAATTCTGGATCACCAATGCGCCGCAGGCCAATACGCTGATTGTTTACGCAAAAACCGATATGGATGCCGGATCACGAGGCATTACCGCATTTTTGGTTGAAAAGGGTTTTGCCGGTTTTTCGATTGCACAAAAACTCGATAAATTGGGCATGCGTGGCTCTGAAACCGGTGAACTTGTTTTTGAAAATTGCCAGGTGCCAGAGGAGAATATTCTCGGCACCTTGAATGAGGGCGTCAAAGTACTGATGTCTGGCCTCGATTATGAGCGCACGGTGCTTGCCGCCGGGCCGCTTGGTATTATGCAGGCCTGTATGGATATTGTGCTGCCCTATATTCATGACCGCAAACAGTTTGGAAAACCCATCGGCACTTTTCAGCTGGTGCAGGGCAAGGTCGCTGATATGTATGTGACGATGAATGCCTGTAAGGCCTATGTATATTCTGTTGCGTCTGCCTGTGACCGTGGGGAGACCACCCGCCAGGATTCTGCCGGTGCTATACTTTACGCTGCTGAAAAGGCCACCCAAACCGCGCTGGATGCCATCCAATTGCTTGGTGGCAATGGATATATCAATGATTATCCAACCGGCCGATTGCTGCGTGATGCGAAACTTTACGAGATCGGCGCAGGCACAAGCGAAATCAGGCGCATGTTAATTGGCCGCGAATTGTTTGAAAAAAGCAGTTAAGTTGATTTGACTGCTCTGGCGCATCCGCTACGCTGAAAATTACGAATGAAACTTGTCATGTGCTTAAATGCAAGTGATGTTTTCTCATTCATACCCAGATAAAAGTCATTCCACAGATCGCCCAACAAACGGTTTGATCTGGTGGTCAGTTCAGATTTGATGATGGGAAGGATAATTTTAGATGTTCATATGTTCTGGTAATTCCTTTAAGATGATTTTTTCTGTGTTGGCAATTGCCGCTGGTATTATTGGGCTTTTGAGCCAGGCTGCCAATGCGGATGGTTATCCAATCAATCAGAATACATATGTTGTTGGTGTTCCATCCTGGGATGTGCTGAACATTCGCAAATGGCCCGCAACCCGCTCCAGAATTGTTGGGGCAGCCCAACCTGGAGCCCGTGTTTGGGTTGAACGCTGTATTGTTAAACCTCGCGCCACCGATTGGTGCAAAATATCATGGCGGGGCCAATATGGATGGGTGAACTCTCGGTTTTTAGATATGTATTGACTGAAATAACTGGCCAAAACGCTTCATTTGATTGGAGTGGTTGCGGCCAAATTGCTCGGCTGTTTTATATTTCAACGGTTTTTTAACCGCAATTTGGATTTTCTGCTCCAAAGGCCCAAATTTAGACATACGACAAGCCGAATATTAATCTGAATTTTGCAATTTGGTGTTTTGATTGGCCTTCAAACCGAAGGGGACCGGTCAAAAACACTATGATATTCAGCTCGCTAGATTTCATTATATATTTTCTGCCAGTGGTATTTACGACCTTTTGGCTTGCGAACCTGTATTCGAAGAAATTGTCGATACTGGTGCTCTGCGTTTCCTCAATGGCATTTTATGCCTATTGGAAATGGGAATATACGCTGCTTTTTGCAGGCTCTATCCTGATCAACTATTTATGCTATCGCTGGATTGAAGCCTCCGGCAAAGTAGCAGTTCTAAAAGCTGGCATCATTGCTAATCTGTTGCTGATTGCTGTTTATAAATATGCAAATTTCTTCGTGTCTGATGTGGCGCAATATGAGCCCTGGCAGCAATATGTTGAAAATATCATTCTACCACTGGGCATTAGCTTTTTTACCTTCCAGCAGGTTTCATTTCTGGTTGATAGCTATCGCGAAAAGCAGGAGCGGGTAAGCCTGCTCAATTATTTTGCCTATGTATCGTTTTTTCCGCAGTTGATTGCCGGGCCAATTGTTCGCCATGATGAGTTTCTTTATCAGCTCAACGAAAAACTTAATCTCAAGGCCAATTTTGTTCGTGGGTTGTTGTTTTTCTCGATTGGTTTGGCGAAGAAGGTAATGATTGCCGACACGCTTTCTGCCTATGTTAAACTTGGATATGCAGACCCGACTTTGCTTAGCACACCAGATGCATGGATGCTGTCGCTGCTCTATACATTCCAGCTTTATTTTGATTTTTCAGGCTATAGCGATATGGCAATTGGTTTGGCGTTGATGTTTGGCCTGCAAATGCCGCAAAACTTTCATTCGCCGTACAAATCCGCCAGCATTCAGGAATTCTGGCAACGCTGGCATATGACTTTGTCTCGCTGGTTGCGCGATTATTTGTATATTCCGCTGGGTGGTTCGCGAAATGGCGAGCTGCGCACCTATATGGCGCTGCTGGCGACAATGTTTCTTGGCGGGCTGTGGCACGGGGCAGGGTGGACATTTGTTGTTTGGGGGGCGGCACACGGTGTGGCGCTTGCAATCAATCGTATGTGGTCAAAAGCCGGTTTTAAACTGCCGATGGTAATTGGCTGGATGTTGACATTCTTGTTTGTGGTCAATCTTTGGGTCGTGTTTCGGGCGGAAAATTTTGGCCTTGCTGCTCAGGTTTATACTCAGATGTGGGATGTCGCCACATTGCTTAACCCGCAAAGCTGGGCGCATCAGATTTTCCAACCCAATCTCTGGCTTGCCCTTGGTGCTCTGGTTATCATCGTGACAGCTATGCCAAATTCGTGGCAGGTGGATGCCTGGTATCAGGAAAATCGCAGCGTTGCTCGTCAGGCTATCGGGTATTTTTCGTTCGGATTGTTTTTCATGTTTTCGGTCAAACGAATGATGGAAGCATCCGCCCCCAGTGAATTCATTTATTTTCAGTTTTAGGGAGAGGATATCATGCGGCTTTTTGCTTTTATTACCGGTGTTTTCGCAGCCCTAATGCTGTTTGTCGCCAGCCCCTATTTGTTGAAAGACAATGCGGCCAAGGCATCCTATTGGATACCTAAGGTCTTTACCTATCAGGATCAATTGCTGGCCAAACGCGATAATCGTCCAAAACTGGTGATTATTTCCGGTTCCAATGGCATTTATGGATTTGATGGCAACTATCTGGAAAAATACACAAACTTTGATGTGGTCAATATGGCGGTTCATATCGGGTTTGATTTAAGCCTGTATAAAAACCGATTGGCCGGAAAACTGAAGCGTGGCGATGTGGTTATTGCGCCTCTCGAGCATGGTCTTTATCGCCGCAAAGAGACAACTGATTTCCACCAAAAGCAAAACCTGTTGTGGATGCAGCGGTTCTTTGATTATGATTCGTGGGTTGAGAAACTTACCTATAATCTCGAAACACCATCTGAGATTTATTTTGAACTCGCCTATCAGAAAATTATGGGGAAAACGCGCAACCTTGCCGGTCTTGCCGAGCTTGGAAACGATGGAATAACAGCACCGCGAATAATGCCAAAACGCAAACCCTTGCATGTGAGCCTTGCGGACAAAGACGGGTTTTTCAACATTCCACTTGCACCGAACAAGTCTGTCTTAAAAACCTTTGCCAAGAAAAAGCGCCCCTATACGGCGCTGCCGGTGAGTGCAGCATCTGGCACCGATGCAATTGCCAAACTACAGGCATTAAAAGCATCTGTTGAAGCGCAAGGCGCGACGTTTTATCTGACCTGGCCGGCTATGGCAGAGCTAAAATCTCACTCCCGCTATGATAAAAAACTGGTGAGAAGTTACAGACGTTTTCAGACCGCATTGAAAAGTTCAGACCTGGATATGATTTGCAATCCGGCAAAGCAGTTTATTCCGGCGAAATATTTCAGTGATACGGTATATCACGTAAATTCCTGGGGGGCGATTGTGCGATCTATCAATCTTACCCAATGTTTAAAACGTATTGAAGGCAGTGCATTTCAGGTAGCTAACTCGGTTGACCAGCATTCAGTGGAAAATCAACTGTCCATTCGCAGCAGCCGTACCAAAATGTTGGCACCTTTTGAGGTGGCGCTGCGTGAGTTGAGTGTCGTGAAAGGTGGGCTTGAGGCCTATTACCGCGATCATGGGGCCTATCCAAAGTCGAGTGATGATGGCAAGGGTTGGGATGGACCGCGTTCCAAATGGGGTGAACGTACCAAGGTCTGGATCAAGGATCTGGTCCCTGATTATATTGATGCATTGCCTGTTGATTGGCGTAATTCCAAAAGTGTTGACTACCAATATTTGTATAAGTCCAACGGTAAAGTGTTCAAAATGATGAACCGTAGACCGCCTGACTGCCAATTGGCAAAGACCATAGTGCCCAAGTTTTCTGACGTATCACGCAATTGTTGGGCTTACGGTATTTATCAGGGCTACGCCAAGACCTGGTGACGTAGTCGGCCACCAGATTGGCGGGTCAAATGGTAACAGTTACAATCTCACAATTGAGCAATATAATTTGGGCCTGAATATAAAGGACCCGGTATCATGAGAACTTTATCCGAAAAAATTTCAATGCTTGAGGTTGGTGGCCGTGAAATTCCACGCGATGAGGCAGGTTTTTTGATGGAGCCAGTTGATTGGGATAAGGACGTTGCAAGAGTTATTGCAGCTGAAGAAAATATTGAACTGAACAGTGAGCATTGGGCCATTATTAAATTTGTTCGTGACAGTTTTGAACGCGATGCGATTACGCCTGATGCCAGACTTGCCTATAGGTTTGTTGCCAAAACATCCGGGTTAGGCAGAAACGAGTCCCGACAGCACTTTTATGAATTGTTTCCCTATGGCTACGTGACACAGACTTGCCGGATAGCGGGAATGCGACAACCAAGAACCTGGAGCACCGGCTAGTCAAACACTGATTGGTTGTGGCGCAGATTGTCCAATGAATATCGCGATTGCGGCGCGGAAATTCTGGCACCATACCTGCGGCTAATCTGGTACTAATATCAAGCCTGAACTAGGTATGTATGGATTCATGTGCAAATCTAAAATAGCATGAATTGCACTTCAATTCTACCTCTAAGTTTAGGATGGTTTTCCCATGAAAATGACCACTGAAGAAGCCTTTGTAAAAGTATTGCAAATGCATGGTATCGAACATGCTTTTGGTATTATTGGTTCGGCGTTTATGCCTATTTCCGATCTTTTCAATAAGGCTGGAATTACCTTTTGGGATGTGGCTCATGAAACCAATGGCGGACTGATCTGTGATGGCTATACCCGCTCAACCGGTAAAATGGCGATGGCGATTGCGCAAAACGGGCCGGGTGTTACAGGCTTTGTGACCCCGATTAAAACCGCCTATTGGAACCATACGCCGATGCTGCTGGTAACGCCGCAGGCGGCCAATAAAACCATCGGGCAGGGTGGTTTTCAGGAGGTGGAGCAGATGGCGCTTTTCCGCGATATGGTTTGTTATCAGGAAGAGGTGCGCGATCCTTCCCGCATGGGCGAGGTGCTTAACCGGGTTATTGAAAAAGCCATTCGTGGTTCTGCCCCGGCGCAAATTAATGTGCCGCGCGATATGTGGACGCAAGTGATTGATATTGAATTGCCGCAGATCGTTCGGCTGGAGCGCCCTGCGGGTGGGGCTGAGGCCGTTACCGAGGCGGCTCGTTTGTTATCTGAGGCTAAATCGCCGGTCATACTCTCCGGTGCCGGCGTTGTTATTGGCGAAGCGATTTTAGAATGTGTAGCACTGGCTGAACGGCTGGATGCGCCGGTTTGCAGTGGCTATCAGCATAATGATTCGTTCCCCGGTTCCCATCCGCTTGCGGCCGGGCCATTGGGCTATAATGGTTCAAAAGCCGCGATGGAGTTGATTGCGCAGGCCGATGTGGTTCTGGCACTTGGCACAAGGCTCAATCCGTTTTCGACCTTGCCGGGCTATGGCATGGATTACTGGCCAAAGGATGCAAAAATCATACAGGTTGATATGAATTCAGACCGTATTGGACTGACCAAAAAAGTAACCGTTGGTATTTGTGGCGATGCGAAGCTGGTGGCAAAAAGCATTTTGGCGCAACTGGCACCTAACGCAGGTGATGCCGGTCGCGAAGACCGCAAGGCGCTTATTCACCAGACAAAATCTGCATGGCTGCAAACGCTTGCCAGCATGGACCACGAGGATGATGATCCCGGAACACGTTGGAATGAAAGTTCTCGCGAGCGCGATCCTGATCGTATGTCGCCGCGCATGGCATGGCGTGCAATTCAGGATGGATTGCCGAAGGAGGCGATTATTTCCAGCGATATTGGCAATAATTGTGCGATCGGCAATGCCTATCCAAGTTTTGATGAGGGGCGTAAGTATCTGGCACCCGGTCTGTTTGGCCCATGTGGATATGGATTTCCGGCAATCATTGGCGCAAAAATAGGCTGTCCTGATATTCCGGTTGTCGGCTTTGCCGGTGATGGTGCATTTGGTATTTCGATGAATGAAATGACTTCGATTGGCCGCGAGGAATGGCCCGCCGTCACAATGGTTATTTTCCGCAATTACCAATGGGGAGCTGAAAAGCGCAATACCACATTGTGGTACAGCAATAACTTCATCGGCACTGAGCTTGACCCTCACTTGAGCTACGCAAAGGTTGCCGAAGGCTGTGGTCTAAAAGGTGTCACCGTCAATACACAAGCTGAATTGACGAGCACATTGGTGCAAGCCTGCGAAGATCAGGCCAATGGTGTTACTACCTTCATCGAGGTCATTCTCAATCAGGAACTGGGAGAGCCGTTCCGCCGTGATGCGATGACCGCGCCGGTTGAAGTTGCCGGTATTGATCCTGCCGATATGCGACCACAGAAAGTATAAGCGTTCCTGTTCGCTGTGAATTGCGTCTTGTAATTTGAAATCGCCAGTCTCGCTCAAACTTTGTTTGGGCGGGGTTGTTTGCATTGGCAACAATCCTGTTTTTGGCGATTCTGCTTTTTGCCAATGCACGGCCAAAAAACCGCGATAATGCGACAATATTATACGGGGCCGGGCTGCTTTCTGGCTTTATTTCCGGCATCGCCGGTGTTGATGGCAAGGTGGTTTGAATTTGTATATTCAGCCTTGGCCGGACTGCGATTATAATCCGTGCACGCCTGGTGATGTATCTGTTCCTGTCTTTGATAACATCGCTGTTCTATTACCTTTTCTTTGATCTGATGTGCGAACCAATAGACTTGCGTGGTGCAAAATTAAGCGTTCCAACAACTATAAAGTGCTCTTGTTGGGGGTTCAGTTTTGTTCAAATATCATGAGAAAATCGGCCCAATATATTTTCTCGGCCTGTTGATATTTCTCGCAACAACTGGACTTTTACGCGTTATCCTGTAAATATGCGAATAAATGAATAGGATAATGTATGAGCGCGGAACCAATTCTCAATCTTGATGAACCTGTCGGGGACGAGGTACGTCAGACCACCTGTTACATGTGCGCCTGTCGCTGTGGAATTAATGTTCACATGCGTGATGGCAAGGTTCGATATATTGAGGGCAACCGCGATCACCCCATTAACAAGGGTATTTTGTGCGCCAAAGGTTCTGCTGGAATCATGCAGCATTATTCTCCCGCCCGGCTAAAAGCACCGATGTTACGCACCGGGCCACGTGGTTCTGGTGAGTATAAGGAAATCACCTGGGAAGAGGCGATGGAGAAAGCCGTTAGCTGGCTGAAACCTCTACGCGAAAGTCCAAAAAAGCTTGCGTTCTTTACCGGGCGTGATCAGTCGCAATCATTCACCAGCCTTTGGGCCAAACAGTTTGGTACGCCAAATTATGCAGCTCATGGTGGCTTTTGTTCGGTCAATATGGCGGCTGCCGGTATTTACACCATTGGTGGTGCATTTTGGGAATTTGGGTCACCTGATTGGGACCGCACAAAACTGTTTGTTATGTTTGGCGTGGCTGAAGACCATGACAGCAATCCGATTAAAGCAGGTCTTGGCAAGATCAAGAAAAATGGCGCGCGGTTTGTATCGGTAAACCCGATCCGCACCGGCTATTCAGCCATTGCCGATGACTGGCTGGGCATTCGTCCTGGCACGGATGGTTTGTTGATCATGGCGTTGATCCACGAACTGTTCAAGAACCGTAAAATTGATCTTGATTATCTAATCCGTTATTCAAACGCACCCTGGTTGGTAATCGATGCTCCGGATACCGAAAATCATGGGTTGTTTGCCCGTGATAAAGACGGCAATGAACTTGTTATTGATTCTAAAACCGGCAAAACCGTTTCGCGGCATAAAAAAGGTGTCACCGCTGCTTTAACCGGCAAAATTAAGCTGAAGGATGGTGCAACGGCACGGCCTACGCTTGAATTGATGGCAGAGGAATATCTGAAAGAAGAGCATTCGCCAGACGCGATTGCGGAAACAACAGGAATTGATGCCAAAACCATTAAGGGTTTGGCTGCTGAAATTGCCCGCGTTGCCTTTGAAGAAGAAATTGTCATTGAGCAGCCGTGGACGGATATGAAGGGTGAGAAGCATGATCGCTTTATCGGTCGCCCGGTTTCTTTCCATGCCATGCGTGGAATTTCCGCCCATTCGAATGGTTTTCAAACCTGCCGCGCCCTGCATGTTTTGCAGGTGCTGATTGGCTCCGTTGATGTGCCGGGCGGATTTAGAAACAAGCCGCCATATCCAAAACCGGTTTCAGCCCATCCGCGCCCCCATACCTTGATGCATCCTTTCTTGCCCGGTCAACCTTTGGCCGGTCCGCATTTGGGTTATCCGACCGGGCCTGAAGATTTGTTGCAGGATGTTGATGGTGTTGCCTGCCGTATCGACAAAGCTTTTACCTGGGAAGCGCCGATGGCGGTGCACGGGCAAATGCATATGGTGATTGCCAATGCCCATGCGGGTGATCCCTATAAAATTGACACGCTGTTCCTCTACATGGCCAATATGGCCTGGAACTCCTCGATGAATACCCGTGGCACAATCGAAATGCTTGAGGACAAGGACCCGGAAACCGGCGAATATAAAATTCCGCACATCATCTATTCTGACGCCTATTCCAGTGAAATGGTGGCCTATGCCGATTTGATATTGCCGGATACGACCTACCTTGAAAGATATGATTGTATCTCTTTGCTCGATCGTCCAATTTCTGAACCTGATGCGGTTTGTGATTCAATCCGCTGGCCCGTAGTTGAGCCTGAGCGCGAAGGCCATGAGGGAGTTCGCGGGTTCCAGTCGGTGCTTTTGGATCTTGGCGTGCGGCTTAAACTGGAAGAGTTTGTCGATCTTGATGGCAAGGCGATTTATAAAGACTATGCAGATTATATGACCAACCATTTGCGCCGCCCGGGCGTTGGGCCTTTGGCTGGTTTCCGTGGTAAAGACGGTAAAAGTGAGGGGCGGGGAGACCCTAATCCGGATCAGATTGAAGCCTATAAAAAGAACGGCTCATTTTGGAAAAAGAAAATTCCAATGGAAGCGCAATTCTTCAAACATGCAAATAAAGCATATCAGGATTTTGCGGTTGAAATGGGCTTTTTTGATGAGCCATCTCCGGTGGTATTTCAGCTTTATTCAGAAGAATTACAGAAATTTCGGCTTGCCGGAATGGGGTTGCGTGAACCGCAGCCGCCGGAACATTTGCGCCAACAGGTAACCGATTGCTTTACACCGCTTCCAAGCTGGTATGAGCCATTTGAAGAAGCAGGCGTTGATAATTCAGAATACCCGCTTCATGCGCTGACCCAGCGACCCATGGCGATGTACCATTCTTGGGGTTCGCAAAATGCGTGGCTGCGGCAAATCCATACCAAAAACCCGCTCTATGTGCCGGGTGCGGTATGTGATGAGCATGATTTGAAAGATGGCGATTGGGCCTGGGTTTCGTCATGGCACGGTAAAATAAAAGTCGAGATTGCCCGTATGGAGGCGGTTAATAACAAAACGCTTTGGACATGGAATGCGATCGGCAAGCGCGGCGGCGCATGGGCGCTTGATGCCAAAGCACCGGAGGCTACCAAGGGCTTTTTGCTCAATCATTTGATCAGCGAATTGCTACCACCAAAGGGTGATGGCCGCAGGTGGTCTAACTCCGATCCGATTACCGGTCAGGCATCCTGGTTTGATCTTCGCATTAAAATCGAAAAAGCGGAGGAGGGCGGTACGGTCAGCGAACCGCATTTTGAGCCGCAAAAACGCCCCGGCAATAATGAGAAAACGCCGATCGTACTGAGATTTGGACAGGAGTGGACCAAATGACAACACTCCCGCTAGCCACAAATAAAAAGCTAGGCCTTGTCATCGATCTTGATACTTGTGTTGGCTGTCATGCCTGCGTCATCGCCTGCAAGGAATGGAACACCGGCGGTTATGGCAACGCCTTGTCAGACCAGCAACCCTATGGTGCTGAACCCGAAGGGTCGTTTTTAAACCGTATTCACACATTTGAAATTGTGCCGGAAGGCGGCGAGGTGATCGACCAATCGGCGGATTCCCGCGTGGTGCATTTTCCCAAATCCTGCCTGCATTGTGAAGACGCGCCTTGCGTTACGGTTTGCCCAACGGGAGCTTCTTACAAACGGGCTGAAGACGGTATTGTTCTGGTCGATGAGGACAAATGCATGGGCTGCGGGTTGTGTGCATGGTCTTGTGCTTACGGTGCGCGTGAAATGGATATTTCAGCCGGTGTCATGAAAAAATGTACGCTTTGTGTGGACCGTATATATAATGAGACGATCCCGGAAGTTGACCGCATTCCTTCCTGCGTGCGAACTTGCCCGGCGGGTGCCAGACATTTTGGTGATCTTGGTGATCCACAATCTGATGTGTCGATACTTGTGGCGGAACGCGGCGGGTTTGATCTGATGCCGGAGCAGGGCAACAAGCCAACCAATAAATATTTACCACCGAGAGAGCGCAAGCCTTTATCTGATGCGGTAAATGCCGGGTTTGAAACCGCAAATGCCGATAATGTGGGTGATGCGACCGGCTTTTTTGGCTGGATTGACAAGACACTTTCCAAGGGTTCCAGCAATTCCAAAGTGGGAGAAAAGTAATGCATCCCGCTTATTCTGTGATCTTTTTTACAACATTAACCGGTGCCGGATACGGGTTGGCAGCCTTGCTCGGATTTGGTCTTGCTGATCCGGCAATGTTATCGGCGAAACTCGGCTACTTTTTGGCTCTCGGTCTAATTACCATTGGATTGTTATCCTCGACCTTACATCTGGGGAACCCGAAGAACGCAATTTGGGCATTTTCACAATGGCGTTCAAGCTGGCTGTCGAGGGAAGGGGTGTTGGCAATTGTTACCTTCGTGCCTGTAACTGTTTTGGCATTTACAAACATTTTCATGGGATTGCATATTGGCTGGCTTGGCTGGGTATCGGCCATATTGTGCATGATGACCGTCTACAGTACTTCGATGATTTATGCATCTATTAGAACCATAAACCTTTGGAATACCTGGTTGACTTCGGCCAGCTATCTGTTGTTTTCAGTTGCTGGAGGTGCTGTTATTTTAACCGCATTGCTGGCGCTGTTTGAAGGCGGTTCTGGTGATATGCCCAAAATTGCGATCATTGCACTGGTTGTCGCATGGGTTGCCAAATGGTTTTGGAACAAGCGTCAAAGCGAAGGCTATGGTGGATCGACAATGGCGAGCGCCACCGGGCTTGGACATCTGGGAAAAGTTAAATTGCTGGAACGCCCACATGCGATGGAAAACTATTTGACCCGTGAAATGGGTTTCCGCGTGGCGCGTAAACATGCGGCAAAGTTGTGGAATATTGCGGTGCTTATGGGCCTGTTGGTGCCAGCCGTCATGCTGGCAATTGCATTTGGATTGCAAGGGTCGACCACGGCAATATTGCTTTCTGTTGTTGCCGTTTTTGCCCATATGATTGGTATGCTGGTCGAGCGCTGGTTGTTCTTTGCTACGGCAAAACATGCGGTATCGCTCTACTATGGCGACACGGCTTTGGATGTGCGATAGGTGGTTATCATTAAAGATACACGAAGTGTGTGGTGCCGCTTAGGTGATTTGAACACCTGACCTCCGCATTACGAATGCGATGCTCTACCAACTGAGCTAAAGCGGCAGCTTAGGCATGAGTAACGCTGGTCGATATGATTCGTCAATATATATCCAGATATGTCCCGGTGGTGTATGGCGTGCTTTTAGACTGTGTCATGTTTTCATGGAAACAGTCAGGCTGCGAAGAGCAGCCCTATGCGAATGCATCGCTCTATCGAAGGCTGGTGCGTAGCACCATTTGGCCGTGAGCGACATGAAAATAGAGTGTATCCGTCAAAGACGGACGCGCTCTAGGTGGATTTTGCCTGGCTCTTCAAAAGCTGCACGGAGATGATTTTCCAATCACCATTATCCTGTTTTTGCAATGAATAGAGCGCCACCCATTCTTTGCCTTTCGGGCCTGCAATCAGTACTTCGTGGTGAATTTTTTCTCCGTCTGTACGGCTTCGGCCAAAGGCCCAGTTTTTAGCGGCATAGATAGGATTGTATCCTCGTTTGACCATGCGGATGAAATTCTCAACGTCGCGGAAGAAAACCTGCATGGATGGCGAAGCGTAAGAGAATGCTTTTTCGTGCGCACCTTGATGGAACGCCTTAATCTGATTTTCGACCACCAGTTGGCTGTCATCCAGCTTGTCGGATGTACTTTGGGCCAATATTGGGTTGATGTCGGCCATAAGTCCAATTACCAAACCAAATCCAATTATTGCGAATTTTTGATTATTCATAATGTATCCAATCGGGGTCAAATTAATTGAATACAAGCCTAACAGCAATTTTGATAATCTGGGTAACCATTCAGCATTGGACATCAATTTAGCGAGATTGAAAACGAAAGGAGAAGTTGCTTAGTCTACAGTGCAGCTTGATATGATAAAATTGTATCTATCTCATAGATGCTTGGTAAACCACGGGATTGTGGGGTTTCTGATGCAATTTAGTTCCATAATATATCTTATGCAACTTATTCATATAGGTATATGCACAAGGTTTGCATTGGTAAACCAACACAATCAGCCCTCTTTTAGAACCATTCCCTTTATTTTCACGGCCTTTTCAAAATGATCCAGCTTGTGGGTTTTGATCCACCACACAGCCGCCGCCATCAATAGTTCAGGATCGTCATTGCGATTTTTAAAGAATGCATAGAATGATAATCCGACATTGGAGCCTTTTGTTGCGACCTTGGCGTCACACACTTCAATTATCTTTTGTTTCAATTGCTGGTTCATGTATTCTTTCATTATTGAAATGTAATTTGGGATGACAACTATTCGCTATGAGGCATTTTTTGAGAGTTACGCTTATCTCCATAACGATTTTTTTCCTCACTACAATCGCAGCTCTATATGTATTGCAGGATAGTATGATATTTCCGTCTCCAGCCACCCGTGGCGCGGTCTATCAGGAAAACGGGTTCAGGCCGGTTTCAATCCATACGCCGGATGGTGAAAGCCTTGCTTCATTTTATCATCCTCCCGAAACAATTCAGCCAACTATTCTGGTCTTTCACGGCAATGGTGATGCCGCCGCCTATCAGCAGTCCAAGGCAAATCAATTGGCCAATAGTGGGTTTGGCGTTTTACTGGTCGAATATCGTGGGTACGGTGGTAGCAGCGGTGTTCCCTCAGAATCCGGTTTGTATATTGATGGGATGGCTGCCTATGATTTTGTGCGCCAACAAACCAGCCAACCAATTGGATTATATGCGCATTCATTGGGCAGCGGAGTTGCTGTCCAGTTGGCAACCAAACGCAAGATATTTGCTTTAGTGCTGGAGTCTCCTTTTGATTCACTAATGGCCGTTATCAAAAGGCGGTTTCCCTGGGTGCCTGTAAGTTTGTTGCTAAAGCACAAGTTTCAATCAGACCTGCTAGTTGGCAAAATTGATGCGCCAATGTTGATGATGCATGGTTCTGATGATCGCGTAATTCCAATTGGACATGGCAAAAATCTGGCTGAAAAAGCCCCATCCAACACCAGATTTGTAATAATTACCGGGGCGGGACATAACAATTTGCAACAGTTTGGTTCTGTTGATATGGCCGTCGAATTTTTCAAATCAGTTGAATAGCATTTTCATTTAGAGCGCCGTTATATCGCCCCTCGCCCATTGCTCGGTTGTTTCGGCTTTAAAGTCATTGAACGAGCCTGCCTCAATTGCAAGCCTCATGCCACGCATAAGGTCTTGATAATAGGATAGATTGTTCCAGGTTAGCAACATGCCGCCTAGGGCTTCATTGGCGCGGACAAGATGATGTAAATAAGCGCGAGAGTAATCTCGTGATGCTGGACAATCGGACATTTCATCCAGGGGCCGGTGGTCTTCGGCGTGACGGGCGTTCTTTAAGTTGATTTTGCCAAAGCGCGTATAGGCGGTGCCGTGACGCCCTGCCCGTGTTGGCATAACACAGTCAAACATATCAACGCCGCGCGCCACAGATTGCAGCAAATCATCCGGTGTGCCAACGCCCATCAGATAGCGTGGTTTTTCTTCTGGCAGCACCGGGCATGTGATATCCAACATGGAAAGCATTACCTCTTGCGGCTCGCCAACGGCCAAACCACCAATAGAATAACCTTTTAAATTCAATTGCTTCAATGATTCTGCTGATTTAATGCGTAAAGATGGGTTGTCGCCGCCCTGCACGATACCAAACATTGCGCGGCGGGCATTATCCGGTTGTTTCTCAAATGCTTTGGCTGAGCGTTCTGCCCATCGAAGTGACAATTCCATTGCCCGCTGAATTTCTTTTTCTTCTGCCGGTAAGGCGATGCATTCATCCAGCTGCATTTGAATATCAGAATCCAGCAAGGCCTGAATTTCAATCGAGCGTTCCGGTGACAGCTCATAGGACGTGCCATCAATGTGTGATTTAAAGGTAACCCCCTGCTCGCTCATCTTGCGCAGAGCCGCCAGTGACATCACCTGAAAGCCACCAGAATCAGTTAAAATCGGATATGGCCAGCGGGCAAATTCATGCAATCCTCCCATTTTAGCCACCCGTTCAGCACCGGGGCGCAACATTAGATGATAGGTGTTTCCCAATATAATATCAGCACCAAGTTCGCGTACCTGGTCCATATACATGGCCTTGACCGTGCCGGCCGTACCAACTGGCATAAAGGCAGGCGTTTCCACATTGCCGCGCGGCATAGAGATGGTGCCGCGGCGCGCCTTGCCATCGCGGGCATGAAGTTTGAATTCAAAATTTTCGCTGGTCATTTGTTTTCCGGGAAAAGCAGGGATGTGTCGCCATAGGAATAAAATCTGTATTTTTGCTGAATAGCATGCTCATAGGC
Organism: Alphaproteobacteria bacterium; assembly: GCA_024280375.1. Taxonomy (GTDB): domain Bacteria; phylum Pseudomonadota; class Alphaproteobacteria; order Rhizobiales; family Rhizobiaceae; genus SZUA-100. Next base: position 23,895 of record JAJRQF010000087.1, read on the forward strand.
TTTGCGCATGGTTTTTGAACCGGCAAAAGCGCTGACCAGCATAAACAATGTCGATCGTGGCAGGTGAAAGTTCGTCAGCAGTGCATCAATCGCCTTAAAGCGATATCCGGGCGTGATGAAAATGTCAGTCGCCCCTTCCCAGGCATTGATCTGGTGGTCATCGTCGGCCGCGCTTTCCAGCAGCCGCAGAGATGTTGTGCCGACGCTAACAATGCGGCCACCATTGGCGCGAACCTTGTTTAATGCCTTGGCCGTCTCATGGCTCACATAGCCGCGTTCAAAATGCATTTGGTGATCATCGGTATCATCGACCTTGACCGGCAAAAAGGTGCCTGCCCCCACATGCAGTGTCACGTAATGACTGGATATGCCGCGTTCTTGCAGCCACGCCATTATTGCAGGTGTAAAATGCAGACCGGCGGTCGGGGCCGCAACCGCGCCCTTTTTATCGGCATAAATAGTTTGATAATCTGCATGATCGCGGGCGTCTTCCGGGCGCTGTGCAGAGATATAGGGCGGCAAGGGAATGTGACCGACCATCGCAAAGGCTGCATCAAGCTCTGCTCCCGCGCGATCAAACTCAATTTTTACTTCACCCCCCTCACCTTTGGAAATGATTGAGCCTTTGAGCGGCGAATTTTCGCTCTCCGCTTGTTCAAAATATAATCGATCACCGGCGGTAAGCTTTTTTGAGCCCTTGGCGAAACCCAGCCAGGTGCATTCATCTACTTTCATGTGCAGCGTGATCGAAGCTTTTGCACGGTGTTCGATGCCATTTATATCGCGCAGTCGATAGCCTTCCAGCTGGGCTGGAATGACCTTGGTGTCGTTGAATACCAAGGCATCGCCGGGCCGCAGAAACTGATCCAGCTGGCTGAATGTTGCATCTTCCAATTCGCCTTTACAGTCCTTGCCGACAACCAACATGCGGGAAGCATCGCGAGGCACTGCGGGCCGCAGGGCTATCCGTTCATTGGGTAGGTGGAAATCAAACTCATCGACGCGCATAGTTGGTTCCGCATAAAAATGCGGGCTCTGAAATTATCAGAACCCGCAATCTGTCATCATTGCCGGTTTGGCAATTGTTTTGCTTAGGCATCGCCTTCGGCGGCATCAGCTGCAGGTTTATCACCAGAGCCGTCGGCTGCAACTTTGACCGAGATCATTTTGTCCGGGCCCTGTGCAGGTTCGCCGCGTTTGAACTTATCGACATTGTCCATGCCTTCGATAACACGCCCCCAAACAGTATATTGATTATCCAAAAAGCCTGAATCACCGAACACAATAAAGAATTGTGAGTTTGCGCTGTTTGGATTTTGCGAACGGGCCATGGAGCAAATTCCACGAACGTGAGGCTCTGCATTAAATTCAGCTGGAAGATCAGGCTTTTCAGAACCGCCCATGCCGGTGCCTGTTGGGTCGCCGCCCTGCGCCATAAAGCCCTCAATTACCCGGTGGAATACAACTCCATCGTAAAAGCCCTCACGTGCCAGCTCTTTAACGCGTGCTACGTGTTGCGGTGCAAGATCAGGCAACAGTTCGATGACCACATCGCCCTGGCTGGTCTCCATCAGGAGAATGTTTTCAGGATTATCATAATTTGCCACAGTATATTCCTTTACTATTGTGCATCGGCTGCGACTTGCAGCTTAATCATTTTGTCCGGGTTATCTACTTGCCCGTTGTTGGCTTTCGATCCCTTTTTGACCGCATCAATATGTTCCATGCCGTCTGTAACTTCGCCAAATACAGTATACTTGCCGTTCAAGAAAGCCCCTTCATCAAACATAATGAAAAACTGTGAATTGGCGCTGTCCGGGCTTTGTGAACGGGCCATGCCCAATACGCCGCGACCAAAGTTGGTGTCGGTGAACTCTGCTTTCAAGTCAGGATATTTTGAACCACCTGTGCCCGTGCCTGTTGGATCGCCTGTTTGAGCCATGAAGCCCGGTATAACCCGATGAAACACGATGCCGTCATAGAAGCCTTCTCTGGCAAGCTTCTTGATTTGGGCCACATGGTTGGGTGCAAGATCAGGTCTTAGTTTAATAGTTACGCGACCTGCCTTCACATCCATATAGAGAGTGTTTTCCAAATCTGCTGATAACGCTGATGTTGTCAGGGCAAAAATCGAAAATACAATTGCGAGGATGGTTGTTTGTAGATGTTTCATTCAAAACTCCAAATTTCTACTACTTGTTTAATTTCTCTGCTATCTTTTGAACTACAAAATTGGGCGTAAAATGGGAGATGTCGCCATTTAATTTGGCAATTTGCCGCACCAATGTAGCTGTTATTGGCCGCACTTTCGGTGATGCCGGAAAATATATGGTTCCAATTTCTGGCGCCATAGCGCCGTTCATGCCGGCCAGCTGCATTTCATAATCGAGATCAGTGCCATCGCGAAGTCCGCGTATCATAAAGCCTGCCCCATTTCTTCTTGCAGCATCAATGACCAGATCATCAAATGAAATTACCTCAACCCGCTCACTTGCCTGATCATCCCAATCCTTGATTATCCAGGTGATCATATCCTCCCGCTCTTCAAAGGTGAAAAGAGGGGGTTTGCTCGGATGTACGCCGATCGCAATAATGACCTTGTCTGCAATCGCAAGGGATTGGTGGAGTATATCAAGGTGACCATTGGTAATTGGGTCAAAGGAGCCTGGATAAAGGCCGACACGTTTGCTCATTTTTGAAGCCGTATATGTTTTCTCTATATTTAGCAATTATCGACTAGACAGGCATTTGGCAATAGGCATATAAAAGAACATAACATAAACAAAAGGGCGCTGCCATGAATAATCCTAGTATCATGTCTCATGTATCTATCGGAACAAACAAATTTAATGAGGCCAGTAAATTTTACGATACTGTATTGGCGACCATTGGTGCCAAGCGGGTTTTTGAATTTCCGGGCGCAATCGCCTACGGGAAAGAATATCCAGAATTCTGGCTGCAGGAACCGGCTGATGGCGGCAAAGCTGAAACGGCTAACGGTGTTCACTTTGGGTTTGTTGCCGATAGCAAAGATGCGGTTCATGCTTTTTTTGATGCAGCAATTGCGGCTGGCGCCTCCGGTGATGGCGAGCCCGGCCCTCGGCCTCACTATGGTGAACCCTATTATGGTTGTTTTGTTCGCGATCTCGATGGTCACAAAATCGAAGCAACCTATTGGGATGAGGCGCTTGCAGCCAAACAAAATGGGTAGGGTCTAGGGTCTGAACCCAATTATGACTACGAGCTGTGTTGGAGATAAAATGGTTCAATTCCAGGAGAAAAATGAAAGGCGATACCGCCCATCGGCAAGGCTTTTCGACGCTGAAGTGGGCCATTTACTTCCAACCCATGAGGGCAGCACGACAATTTCGCCTCACAGCGTTGAAAATTCCTCATTGGTGGCCGACCAAATCGATCATTTTCGCCTTGTGGAAACAAAATTGTTATGCTGCACAGCCGTATTCCTAATTGAGTCCAGACCCTAGGTTCCTGAATTTAAAATGAACAGAGTATCAAGCAGCGGTTCAGTTGAGTTTTTCTATTCTGCTTTGAGAATTACAAACCACTCAAGGGAATTTGAAATGCTGATCATACTTTATTCGCTGACCATGGCTGTTATTATGCTGGCAGCAACCGCTGTGGCAATTCGCAACGAAAAATCCGCACACAAAAACTTGAGCGCCAGATGGTAAATTGACCTTTAAAATTGAAAATTTATTCCTAAATAAGTTACAATTGAAAGGAATAAACCAATGATTTTTGTGGGCATATTTACAATTGTCGGTACCAGCCTTGCAATCGCAACTGCTTATGACCTTGAGGACGAATCAAAAATTCGGGATATCAAGTCCTTGCGGTCACTTTGTCGTATGAAAGCGTAAAGCGCGGTGCCAAATTGTCGAAAGGCAGGAAATAAGGCCAATAGCCCCTTTCCTGCCCCGATGAAAACTCAAAAACTTAATCTGTAAATTTAGAACCTATTCCTCTGTATCACCGCTTTCATTGTTTTCTTCACCTTCGTTAGCCTCGTCAGTATCATCTTCCTGATTTTCATCAACTTCACTGATGCGCTCGACGGAGACTACTTTTTCACCTTTAGCGGTTTTGAATACAGTTACCCCTTTTGTGGCACGGCTGGCAAAGCGTATGCCATCAACAGGAACACGGATAAGTTGGCCGCCATCTGAAACCAGCATAATCTGATCGCTGTCTTCCACCGGGAATGCGCCAACAAGTTCGCCAATATCGTCCTTTTTCGATTGATCCATCGCCTTGATGCCCTTGCCGCCACGGCCGGACACGCGGAAATCGAAGCTCGATGAGCGTTTTCCGTAGCCATATTCGGTCAATGTCAGAATGAACTGTTCGGCTGCACCCATAATTGCGTAGCGTTCCGGATCGACATTGCCTTCAACAATTTCTTCTTCTTCATCATCAACTACAATTTCTTCTTCGCCAGCATCTTCGCCTAATGAGGCGCGACGGATTGCCGATGACTGTTTCAGATAGGCTATTCTTTCAGCCGGATCAGCCTCAAAATGGCGCAAGATGCACATGGAGATAATGCTGTCATCTTTGCCAAGCCTGATGCCTCTAACCCCAACAGAATTTCTGCCGGTGAATACGCGCACATCGTCGACCGGGAAGCGAATGGCCTGCCCTGCCCGCGTTGTGAGCAATACGTCATCATCCATCGAGCAGGTTTCAACGCCAGCAATGCCATCACCTTCGTCCAGCTTCATGGCGATCTTGCCATTTCGGTTGACCTGGACAAAATCAGATAGCTTGTTGCGGCGCACCGTACCTTTGGTGGTCGCAAACATTACGTCGAGAGTTTCCCAGCTGTCCTCATCCTCTGGCAGCGGCATAATGGTATTTATGCGTTCGTCCTTTTCCAGCGGCAGCAGGTTGATCAGCGCCTTGCCTCGCGCTTGAGGGGCGGCCAGCGGCAATTTCCAAACCTTGAGTTTGTAAACAATGCCGCGCGATGAGAAAAACAGAACCGGCGTATGGGTGTTGACCACAAATAACCGGGTTACAAAATCCTCGTCCTTGGTCGACATGCCGGAACGGCCCTTGCCACCACGGCGCTGGGCGCGATATGTCGCCAGCGGAACGCGCTTGACGTATCCGCCATGGCTTACCGTCACAACCATATCTTCTCGTGCGATCAGGTCTTCGTCGTCAACATCGAAGCCGCCTTCAAGAATTTCGGTGCGGCGTGGGGTTGCAAATTCATCGCGCACATCGACAAGTTCGGATTTTACGATATCCAACACCCGTTGGCGTGACCCAAGGATTTCCAGGTATTCGCGAATTTGAATGCCAATTTTATTCAGCTCTTCGTCGATTTCATCGCGACCAAGAGCGGTTAGCCTTTGCAGGCGCAATTCAAGAATGGCACGTGCCTGTTCCTCTGAAAGGAAATAGGTATCATCATCGTTAAGCCGGTGGCGCGGGTCATCTATCAGGGCCACAAGAGGCGCCACATCTTTGGCGGGCCAGCGGCGTTCCATCAATTCACGGCGGGCGGTTGCCGGATCTGGCGCGCTACGAATAAGTTTGATGACTTCATCAATATTGGCAACGGCAATTGCCAGGCCAACCAACAAATGGGCGCGATCACGGGCCTTGTTGAGTAGATATTTGGTGCGCTTGGTGACCACTTCTTCGCGGAATGCGGTGAATGCCCGAATAAGGTCGGTCAAATTCAGCTGTTCAGGCCGTCCGCCGTTTAATGCTACAATGTTACAACCAAATGAGGTTTGCAGCGGTGTGAAGCGATAAAGCTGGTTGAGAACCACATCTGCAACCGCATCGCGCTTAATCTCGACCACCACACGGTAGCCATTACGATCGGACTCATCGCGAATATCGCTGATGCCTTCAACCCGCTTGTCGCGTACAAGTTCAGCGATTTTTTCAACCATCGTTGCCTTGTTCACCTGATAGGGAACCTCGGTTACGATCAACGCTTCACGCTCGCCACGGATTGTTTCGGTTGAAACCTTGCCGCGCATCAGCACCGAGCCACGCCCGGTTTCATAGGCCGAGCGAATGCCGGAACGGCCAAGGATTTGCCCGCCTGTCGGGAAATCAGGACCGGGAATAATTTCGATCAATTCGTCGAGCGTAATTTCCGGGTTATCAATCATGGCCAAACAGCCATCAATAACCTCGCCCAGATTATGCGGCGGGATATTGGTCGCCATGCCAACGGCAATGCCGCCTGCCCCGTTGACCAGCAGGTTGGGAAAACGGGCCGGCAGAACCGTAGGTTCCAGTTCACGACCATCATAGTTTTCCTGAAACCTGACAGTATCCTTGTCGATGTCGGCCAGAAGCTCGTTGGAAAGCTTTTCCAGGCGACATTCGGTATAACGCATAGCGGCGGCTCTATCGCCGTCAATTGAACCGTAGTTGCCCTGGCCGTCGATCAAAGGCTCCCGCAAGGAAAAATCTTGTGCTAGCCTCACCAAAGCATCATAAATTGATGCGTCGCCGTGCGGATGGAATTTACCCATCACCTCACCGACGACACCGGCAGACTTCCGGTAGCCCTTGTTATATTCAAGACCCATTTCGTGCATGGCATATAGAATGCGGCGATGCACCGGTTTCAAACCATCGCGAACGTCGGGAAGCGCCCGGCTCACGATGACACTCATGGCATATTCCAGATAGGATTTGCTCATTTCATCGACGATGGAAACGGGCTCAATATCCGATGGGCTATCGCCGCGACCAGAGTTTGGATCTGGTGTATTTGAATTGTCAGACAATGTAAGTTTTTACCTGATTGTGGACGTTGGTTTAAATTAGCTGATTCCTTTCGCTATTACCAATAATTCACGATTAATTACAAGGTTTTCAACTGCGAATATTCTTGTGTGCCCAATGGGCAATTCTTGAAAATACAGTAATGATAGATTGAATAAAATTATTAGCCGTGGCAGGGAGCCATAAACGCGCCATTTGGGAACTGAACCATGAATTCTGATTTGCTCATAAACGCATTTGTTACTCTGTTTGTGACAATTGACCCGCCGGGACTTGCAGCCATTTCGCTTGGCCTAACGGTTGGTATGAATACTGCCCAACGGCGTCAGGTTGCCCTGCGCGGCGTGCTTATTGGTGTAAGTGTGCTGATTGCATTTATGATGATTGGTGCAGCATTGCTCAATACGCTGGGAATTACCATGGAAGCCTTTCGCGTTGCAGGTGGATTATTGTTATTTTACATAGCCTTCGAGATGGTTTTTGAGAAACGACAAGAGCGCCATGAGAAAAGCACAGAACGAGCAATTACCCGCGACGACATTCACAATGTGGCGGTATTTCCCTTAGCTATTCCGTTAATCGCCGGACCCGGTTCGATTTCCGCTTCCATTTTGTTGGCGGCGCAATTTTCCGCGCCAATAGAGCGGATTACCCTGATTGGAATATTACTTTCCATCGCGATCATTTTGTACCTGGCACTGGCGCTAGCTGACAAGGTTGATCATCTGATCGGCGATACGGGGCGGATAGTTGCTACCCGCCTATTGGGTATATTGCTTGCGGCATTGTCGGTTCAATATATTGCCGACGGCGTTCGAAATCTGGCTGCCAGCTAGGGTCCTGACCCTGGAATTTTACCGTTTTACCTGCCGGGCACTTTTACTTCCATGGTTTTCCCGCCATAGGCATGCACCTTGTCGTGAGCGCGGACAATCACTGTGTTTATCCCATCGGGAATTTGAATGCCGGATTTATTGCGGGTAAAGGGTTGCTCATTTTCATGCGGATGGGCCAAAACACGGGTTGCGTAAATGGTTCCATCCTTGCCAATTACTTCCCATGCATCGGCATAATGTTCCCAACCTTCATCATTATGGCGAACGGTAACACGGAACCTGTATGCCCCACCGCTTTCGGCAGCGATGCCGACTTTGACGACATCGGCCTCTCCGGCTGTTGCAAAAGTTGCCGCAGATGTGGAAACTAAGAAAGAAAAACTTATAACTAATGCAAATTGGCGTATCATAGCGACTCCGATTGATTGGTTTCTGAATTCAGGACCTAGGTCACAGACTCAAGATAATTGAATGATAATAGAATGGCTTCTGGTTCAAAAAAAGTAATATATGCGGCATTGGTCGGAAATGGCTTGATTGCGATCATGAAATTTATCGCGGCCGGGCTTACGGGGTCAGCTGCCATGCTTTCCGAAGGCATTCACTCGTTGGTCGATACGGGAAATCAGAGCCTGCTGCTCTATGGTATGCACCGTTCCAAGCGACCCGCTGATGAAAAGCATCCGTTTGGCTATAGTTCTGAAATATATTTTTGGGCGTTTGTGGTGGCAATATTGATATTTGCCGTTGGTGCCGGTGTTTCGATGTATGAGGGCGTTCAAAAGGTGCTCCGCCCTCACCCGATTACCGACCCGACAATCAATTACATCGTGCTTAGTCTGGCCTTTGTTTTTGAAGGCATCGCGTGGGGAATTGCGCTAAAGGAATTTTCCAGCACCAAGGGCAAGCGAACCTATGTGCAGGCCTTGC
>JAJRQF010000088.1 GCA_024280375.1 Alphaproteobacteria bacterium
CTGTAGAGGAGCTGGAGATATTATCACCGCGTGAGGGTGAAGAAAATGAGCTGGCCGAGCAACGTGCTTTGATGATGAAGTCGGAGCAAATTGCCAGCGATGTGGACGATGCGCGGGAATTTCTTTCAGGTTCGGCTTCGCCCATTCCGATGATCGCCAACACAATGAAACGTTTGGAACGCAAGGCCGAACAAGCGCCCGGTCTGCTGGATGAAACAATCGAATTATTGGGCAAGGCGCTGGATAATCTCTCCGATGGGCAGGTTGCGGTTGAAACCGCCATGCGCGAAATGGAATTTGACCCGCGGGTGCAGGAAGAGGTTGAGGAGCGGTTGTTTGCGCTGCGTGCTGCATCGCGGAAATATGGTGTGCCGGTTGAAAACCTGGAAAGCTTTGCCAGCAAGATGTTGAACGATCTCAACGATCTTGATGCGGGCGAAGAAAAACTGGCAGAATTGACCGCAAGGGCAAAGGATTGCCGGGATATTCTGGACAAGCTGGCGCTTGATCTGTCTGCAAAACGCGGCGCTGTGGCTGATAATCTTTGCCAAAGTGTAATGGCGGAGTTACCGGCGCTCAAATTGGAGCAGGCTGAATTTATCGTTGATATTCGTGTTGAGCCGGAAAGTGTCACCGCTGAAGGTATTGATATTATTGAATTTTGGGTGCGTACCAACCCGGGCAGTCGCGCCGGGCCGATGATGAAAATTGCCTCGGGTGGTGAGCTTTCACGTTTTCTTTTGGCGCTTAAGGTCGTGTTGGCAGATCGCGGTTCTACCCCAACCTTGGTATTTGATGAAATTGATACGGGCGTAGGTGGTGCGGTGGCAGATGCTATCGGGCGCAGGCTTGGCCGGTTGAGCGATCAGGTTCAGGTGCTTTCAGTTACCCATGCACCGCAGGTGGCGGCGCGGGCCAATCATCATTTATTGATCGCCAAGGGCCAAGCGTATTCAGGCGCTGACAGTGTGGCAACATCGCTGACCCCCATCGAGAATGATGCCCGCATGGAAGAAATTGCCCGTATGCTGGCCGGTGCAGAAGTTACCAGCGAAGCGCGCGCGGCTGCGCAAAAACTGTTGATGCAGGACGGTTAGACTGTGTCATGTTTACATGGAAGCAGTCAGGCTGCGAAGAGCGGCCCGATGCGAATGCATCGCTCCTGCGAAGGCTGGTGCGTAGCACCAAATGGCCGTGAGCGAAAGAAAATAGAGTGTGACCGTCACAGGCGGACACGCTCTAGAATTATATTTCCGGCACTTCTATGCTATCGATATTTGCTGTTTTCTCTGCTTGATCCCGTAAAAAGGCCGCCCGTATGACACTTTCCCAGACACCCGTTGATGACTTAGCTGAGGGAGAGGCGCGTGCAGAACTTAAAATGCTGGCGGAAAAGCTGAATGCGGCCAGCAAGGCTTATTATGGCGATGATGCGCCAACATTGAGTGATGCGGAATATGACACACTCTGGCAACGTAATCTGGCGATTGAGGCGCGTTTTCCGGCGCTAAAACGCGATGATAGCCCCAGCAACCTTATCGGTAGTGCACCGCAGGAAAAATTTGAAAAAATTACCCATGCTGTGCCGATGTTATCGCTCGACAATGCCTTTAATGATGAGGATGTGGCGGATTTTGTCGCCCGCATTAAGCGGTTCCTGAAAATTCCTGAAGCTGAGAAGGTCGCCTTTACGGCTGAACCTAAAATCGACGGGCTGTCACTCTCCCTGCGCTATGAAAATGGAACTTTGGTTTCTGCTGCCACCCGTGGTGACGGGGCGGTGGGTGAAAATGTAACCCTCAATGCGCGGACGATAAAGGATATTCCCGAAATTCTCGTTGGCAACGATATTCCTGAAATTGTTGAAGTACGCGGCGAAGTTTATCTCGGCCATAAGGATTTTGCTGAGTTGAACGCCCGTATGGAGGTGGAAGGAAAACCCACATACGTGAACCCGCGCAACACGGCGGCTGGATCACTTCGTCAATTGGACAGTAAAATTACCGCATCGCGGCCGCTCAAATTTTTTGCCTATGCCTGGGGTGAAATGAGCACCATGCCAAGCAATAGCCAAATGGGCATGGTGGAGATCTTTGGCAGATGGGGGTTTCAAATCAACCCGCTTATGGGGCTGTTTGATAATGTGGCCGATCTGGTGGCGCATTATCGAAAAATTGAAGAACAGCGGGCTGATCTTGGTTATGATATTGATGGCGTCGTCTACAAGGTGGATGATCTGGTGCTGCAACACCGGCTTGGCTTTGTCTCGCGCAGCCCGCGCTGGGCCATTGCGCATAAATTTCCGGCTGAAACAGCGATTACTAAACTGCTCGATATTGATATTCAGGTTGGGCGCACGGGGGCGCTTTCGCCGGTTGCCCGGCTGGAACCAATTACCGTGGGCGGCGTTGTCGTTTCTAACGCTACTTTGCATAATGAGGACTATATCAAGGGGATTGGTTCATCTGGTGAACCCATTCGCGAGGGCCGCGATTTGCGCCCCAATGATACGGTTACCATCTATCGGGCCGGTGATGTTATTCCAAAAATTCTGGATGTGGATATTTCCAAACGACCTGCGGGTTCCCAACCTTTTGAGTTTCCAACCAAATGCCCCGCTTGTGGAAGCCATGCGGTGCGTGAAATCAACGTAAAAACGGGCCGCGAAGATTCCTCCAGACGGTGTACCGGTGGTTTGATTTGTCCGGCGCAAGCGGTTGAAAAATTGAAACATTTTGTTGCCCGCAATGCGTTTGATATTGATGGGTTTGGTGAAAAACAGGCGGAGACTTTCTACAATGATGGTTTGATCAAAACGCCCGCAGATATTTTTTTAATGCGGGCGCGCGATGAGCAGTCACTGAAAAAACTGAAGGACCGTGAGGGTATGGGCACGCTGAGTGCCAAAAACCTGCTTGATGCAATTGACGCGCGGCGCACAATTGATCTGCAACGATTTATCTTTGCGCTGGGCATTCGCCATGTGGGGGAGGGAAATGCCAAAATTCTTGCCCGTACCTATCAGAATGTAGATACATTCATCAATGCAATGACACAGTTGGGCGGTGGGAATTCGGAAGTTTTTGCCGAACTTGTCAATGTGGACGGCATTGGTGAGACCGCAGCCCATGCGCTGGCAGAGTTTTTTTCCGAGCCGCACAATATGAACGTCGTGAATGTACTGCTTGATGAAATCGAAGTGCAGCCTGCCGAACAGGTGGCCAATGATACGCCAGTGGCGGGCAAGACGGTGGTTTTTACCGGGGCGCTGGAGCGCATGACCCGCGATGAGGCCAAGGCAATGGCCGAGCGACTAGGTGCCAAGGTTGCGGGCTCCGTTTCGAAGAAAACTGATCTTCTGGTCGCCGGGCCGGGGGCGGGCTCAAAGTTGAAAAAGGCCAAGGATTTGGGCGTTGAAACAACAGATGAAGATGGCTGGTTTGACTTGATTGGTGAATAGTCCAAAGTGCGGACGGGAGGACTGTTGCCAATGATATTGAAAAGCCTGTTGGTTTTTTTACTGAGTTTTGCCTGGGTGATTTCCAGTGCCACTGGGCAGGAAGAGCCTGATTTCCGCAAGTATTCGGGTAATGGCTTACGGTTGGAAATTGCTCCTCTGGGGCAGGATCAAGTGCAGGCCTTTTTCATCGGGCGTGACTTTTCCGCCAGTGATGCGCGATTTATTGCAGAAACCGGCTGTATATTTAGAAGCGCCATTGGCAATGCGGGAAAAAATGCGGATGATCCGAAAGTAACCGTTCAACTGGGCAAGTGGCAGGTGACAAGCGGCGACAAGATACGCGGGGTTTTGACCCGCGAAAAGTGGGCTGAAATTTGGGTCAAACGCAAAGTGGAAGAAAGCCCAAAAATTGCCTTTCATTGGTCATTGTTTCCGACCTTACAAAATTATAGCCCGAGTGATTATAATTGGGGGTTGATCAGTTTTGCGTTGCCTGCGGGTACGAAATTTGATTTGCAGCTTACCTGGTTGCTGGATGGTATTGAACAAAAACATACGTTGAAGGGTCTCGAATGCGGAAAATGAATTTTATTGGTGGCCGCCTGCAATACGCCTTTTTGATAACTGCAATTGCGCTTATGGCCGGATTGTTTTTGCTGCCGCAAGTCTCGTATGCGCAGGCGCAATTTTTGCACAAAATGGATGGCAAGCCTCTCGCCAAGGATTTTGAATTGCCGGACCTTGATGGCAACAAGGTCAAATTATCCGATTTTAAGGGCAAGGTGGTGCTGGTGAATTTCTGGGCCACATGGTGCCCGCCATGCCGGGCCGAAATTCCCTCCATGCAGCGCGCCTGGAATATTTTGAAGGACAAAGACGTGATGCTTTTGGCTATCCATGTGGGTGGTAATGAGGATCGGGTGTGGACGTTTTTAACCGATTTTGGCGTCGAGTTTCCGGTGTTGCTGGATGCAAGTTCGAAAGTCTCACGCGCCTGGCCGATGATGGGGCTGCCGGTTTCTTTCGTCATTGACCCAGAGGGGCGGATTGCTCTTCAGGCGATTGGCGGGCGCGAATGGGATGATGAGAAGATGATTGCGCAAATTCTGGCGTTGAAGAAATAGGAAAACAGAATGCCGCATTTTGTTATTGAATATTCGCGTGAAATCGAAAAAACCTACGATCTCAATAAGGTTATGAAAATTGCCTATGATAGCGGCGTTGAAAGCGGTGTCATGCAGGCGGAAGATATAAAAGTGCGCGCCCGACCATATGATTTTTACAGGATATTGAATGATGGCGACAGTTTTTTGCATGTGAGCGTGTTTTTACTGGAAGGCCGCACCGCCGCACAAAAAGAACATGTGGCGGTTATTTTGCGCGAAAACCTACAGGTTTACTTGATGGATGTGACCAGCATCAGCGTTGATATTCGCGATATGAATGCGCAAGCTTATAAGAAACGGCTTTTGGCCGGGTGAATTGTGTTTATCAATTTCCTTGATCCATCCTATCATTGCAATTGGTGAGACAGAATGAAATTTATCGGATAGGTTATTTGAAAATACCCCGCGTTTACTGCCTCCCAAGCATATCTTATTGGTATATTTTCATTGATTGATCAGAAGTCTGAAATCCGAGCCGGTCTCAGGCTGTTTCTGCCCTTAATGGTGGCAACGGCGCCTTTTGGCCTGTTGTTTGGGGCGGTTGCGGCGGAAAAGGGGCTTTCAACCGCCGAGCTGGTGACGATGAGCGCCTTTATCTTTGCCGGTGCCAGCCAGTTTGTTTCGATGGATTTGTGGGGCTATCCGATGGCCTATGGTTCGATCATTCTGTCGGTAGTTGCGGTGAATTTTCGCCACGTACTTTACAGCGCATCGCTGGGGCGGAAAATGCATAATTTCAGCGGATGGCAAAAGGCGTTGGCCTTTGCGTTGATGGTTGATCCGCAATGGGCGGCGGCTGAAGTGCGGGCGGAGGAACAAAAAGACAAGGGTGGTTTGCGCCCGGCGTTTTATTTTGCGCTCGCCGTACCGCTATACTTCTGGTGGATTTTCAATACCTGGATGGGCGGCATTTTCGGCTCACTTATTTCCAACCCGGAAGCACTTGGTTTTGATCTGATTTTGCCGATATATTTCCTCGGTCTTACCATGGGGTTTCGCAAGCGCGACAACTGGTTACCGGTGGTGATTGCCAGCGCCATTGCTTCGGTTTTGGTTTATCTGACACTTGGTTCCCCCTGGCATATTTCGCTTGGCGGGTTGGCGGGCATTGGCGTTGCTGCCGCAATCGGCAAACCAAAATCTGAGTTGGATATAAAATGAGCGCACGTGTTTACGCGCAAGCGAATGAATATGAAGAGCGCGCACGTGTTTACGCGCAAGCGAATGAATATATTTTTAATTCGCTCACGGCTGTTCGTGCTGCGCACTGCCTCCGCGAGGGCGGCCTGACCGGCCGGACACCTCTTCGGTGTTATTCGATTCAAATCGTCCGTGATTACGGGCGGGCGAACGGGAAAGGTTAGCAAAATGAGCGCGGATGTTTTTCTATTGCTGGCAGCGCTCGGGCTGGTGACATTTGCCACCCGTGCCGGTGGTTATGTGATGATTAAAATGTTCAAAACCATACACCCCCGGGTGGAGGCTGCCCTTGATGCGGTGCCGGCCGCTGTTCTCACCACAATCGTTGTACCCGTTGCCATGACCAGCGGTTGGAAAGAGGCGCTGACCATTCTCGTCTCTGCCCTTGTGGGCTTGCGTTTTGGCATTATCAGCGTGCTAATTTTTGGCACTTTGATGATTGTAGGATTAAGAATGCTCTTTTAATGGTTCAAGTCTTGCGCATCCCCCGGATCAAGTCCGGGGTCAACGTGTGAATTGAACTGATCTTACCGTACCATTCCAACTGAACCGATAGGTGAAGCGCAGAGCGCCTTCGCGGAGATATGGCGAAGCCGTTATCGTGAGCGCAAAAAATCTACGCTGAAGCCGGTGGTAAAACCCGCATCATGGGTTCGCAGGCGCGCTCCAACCATTGGCGCACTTCATCATTTACCAGTGGCGAAAGTTGGCGCATTACATGCCCATGATAGGCGTTTAGCCAATGCAATTCCTGATCGGTGAGTTTCAATGGGTCAATAAGGCGCTGGTCGATCGGGGCAAGGGTGAGCGTTTCAAAACCCAGCATTGCGGTATCGCCATCGGCGATTTCAGCCGGGCCGCGCACCAGCACCAGATTTTCAATACGAATGCCATATTCGCCCTCTTTATAATAGCCGGGCTCATTAGAAACAATCATGCCCGCGTGAAACTCCTGCATGGCGCGGCGGTGAATGCCTTGCGGCCCCTCATGCACGGCGAGGAAAGCACCAACCCCATGGCCGGTGCCGTGGGCATAATCCTTGCCCCGTTGCCAAAGCGCGTTGCGGGCCAGCACATCGAGGTCGATACCACGGGTGCCTTTGGGGAAACGCGCCATCGCAATGGCGATATGACCCTTGAGTACCAGCGTATTGTTCAAGCGCATTTTGTCGCTTGGCTGGCCAATGGCGATGGTGCGGGTAATATCGGTGGTGCCATCTTCATATTGGCCGCCGGAATCGAGCAAATAGAGTTCGCCATCGCCAAGCGTTCTGTTGCTATCGACATTGACCCGGTAATGCACAATCGCCCCATTGGGGCCGGAGCCGGAAATCGTGTCGAATGAAATATCGCGCAGGGGCATTTGGTGCTGTTTGCCATAATTTGAGCGGCAAGCTTCCAGTTTTTTGGCAACGGAGATTTCGTCCTGAGTGCCCGGCTGTTGCTGGTCTAACCAATATAAAAACTCAGCAATGGCTGCACCATCGCGCAAATGGGCGGTGCGGGAACCTGAAATTTCTGCCTCATTTTTGATGGCACGGGGCAGGCGGGCCGGGTCTTTTGCCTCAACGATTTTACCATCATTTTGTTTGATAATTTGCGCAAACCTGTGGGCGGCAAGCTCGGGGTCGAGCATGATCACTTCACCCTTGCGGGCGATTTCTGCAACGGCATTCTCCAGCTCTTCCGGTGCATGAAGGTCTGCCAGCTGAACCAGATAGGCGTGGGTTTCTATGTTGAGTTTCTTCTTGTCGATGAATAATTGCGGACGCCCGGTTTCATGCAATATTGCAAAAGAAAGCGCCAGCGGTGTATGGGGCACATCGGCGCCGCGAATATTGAAGGTCCAGCAAATAGACGAGGGGTCGGTAAGAATGCAGGCATTGGCGCCCTTTTCTGCAATGGATTTCGCAAGGTTAGCAATCTTGTCGCGTGCCTCCACACCGGCAAATTTGATCGGGTGAATATGGGCTGGTTCTAAGGGTGCCGGTGGTTGGTCGTCCCAGATCTCATCAATCAGGTTTTGTTCAAGCGCTATCAGTTCTCCGCTAGCATTTTTGACAGCTTTGTTGAGTTTTTCAAAATCGGAAATTGTGTGCAGCCACGGGTCAAAGCCAATGCGGCTGGAATTACCCAGTTCAGCCTCAAGCCATTTTGACGGTGGATTGGTGATCAGGCTTTCCAGTTTGAATATCGCCTCATCCACCTGATTTTTGACCTGAAGTGTGTAGCGGCCATCGGTAAAGATGGCGGCACGATTGGTCATCACAATGGCGCTACCAGCCGAACCGGTAAATCCTGTCAGCCAGGCAAGGCGTTCGGCGCGCTTGGGCAGGTATTCGCCCTGATGTTCATCCGCATGGGGAATGACAAAACCATCTATATTGGCCTTTTCCATCGCCTTGCGTAATTTGGCAACACGTGATGCTGCGAGCGATGGATTGGATGGATTGTCATAATTTTGAAACATGGATCACCAGATTTTTCATAAGTCGATTTTGTGCCGTTGATGAAGGCTTTCTACCCATTCAGCACCAGCGTCAGCCAACCGTCGCGGATATGATAATGGTTGAGCGTCAACCCCTGCATTCGATAGGTGGCAACGATACGTGATTTTTGGTGCGGCAATAGTCCAGACAAAATGAGTGTGCCACCAAGTGCCAAATTTTGACAAACGGAAGCTGACATTTTTTGTAAAGGGCCGGCCAGAATATTGGCGATGATCAGATCAAACGGGCCTTGTTCGCGAAAGGCGCGATTTTCCACCCCTCGCGAAACAACGCTGCTAATTCTTTCAGCGCAATGGTTTAGGCGGAAGTTTTGGTTGGCGACTTTCACCGCAATCGGATCAATATCACTGGCCAGAATGGCTGCATTGGTGGCGCGTGCGAGTGCAACTGCCAGGACGCCTGAACCGGTGCCTATATCGAGCGCATTGTGATAATCACGCATTTGCAGGCAGGCTTCCAGCATGTCGAGGCATCCGGCGGTGGTGCCATGGTGGCCAGTGCCAAAGGCTAGCCCCGCATCAATTTCAATGGCTAATTCGTGTGCTTTGGGCACATCGCGATCGTGTGAACCATGAATGATAAAACGCCCGGCCTTTACAGGGGCCAATTCACGCAGGGTTTCGCTTACCCAGTCGATATTGCCCAGTTTTTCGCGCTCAATTTTGAGGCCGAATGCATCGCTGCCCAATAGTTGATGAATTTTTTTCTCATACTGGGCAGTTTCATCCTCGTTAATATACAGAGAAACACACCAGTCACCTGGCTGATCTTCCAGTTCAAACAGAGAAATCGGCATGCCTTCTTCTTCGAGTGCGGTATCAAGGATAGAATAAATATGGTTGGCTTCTGGCTTTCTTGCCTGAAGGAATAGTCGGATCTGTTGCACGGAGAACCCTGCTCGGTAAAATGAATTTATTGATATTTGGGTCTGTAGCCCTAATTTGCTAATTTAGCCATGGGGGCGTGGGAGTATCTTGTGCCGTAAGAACATGAATTGCCTTGCGGCGGATGAATGAAAATTTGAACAATAACGGTGGAATTATCCGACGTAATATTTGCACCATTGTGCCACTTTTGGTGATCTGCCGGGTTTGCATATGGGTTTCTTTGAGCACCTGACGGGCTATTTTTAACCGTTCATCGCTGTATCGTTCAGTCTCATTGGTCTCGATCAGCCAGGCAAGCCAGGCCCCGTCTTCAATGCCGAGATTCATGCCACGACCTCCGGCAGGGGAGTGGATATGAGCCGCATCGCCTGCAAGATATATGTTGCCGGTTGAAAAGCGCTCAACCAGCCTGAATGAGATTTTAAAAGTTGATTGCCAGCCCACATGATCAACATCTTCTTTATTACGGATCAATGAGGTCACATCCTGTTGATTTGAAACATAGCGATAGGTATGCAGGTCAATCGGGATCATGCCGAATGCACCGGTTGAGATGAAATTTATGATCACCTGATCTGCTTTAATTGGTGATTTGTAATGAACATCTGCAAGCCCCCAAACACTTTCAAGCTGCTCTCCGTCAAATCCAATGCCTGCGTGTTTGCGGGTGATTGAATGGGCGCCGTCGCAGCCGATAACAATGTCAAAAGCCGCCTGTTCCTGTTGCCCGTCCGGGTGGGCAAGGGTTGCCAGTGGGTGCGTGTCTATTTTTTCCAACGCATTAAGGGCGACATTCCATTCCGGTTGAATACCAAATTCGTCTAGTTTGGCAATCAGCACTCGCTCGGTGGTTCCTTGAGGAACGACCAATATTTCGGTGCCGGTCCTTGGGTGTTCACTGAATTTGAGCCCGGTAATTCGTTTGCCGGTGTGAAACATCTCCATTCCGGTGATGGAGTTGCCCAATTCTCGCAAAATTTTTGAAACGCCACAGCCTTCAAATATATCGAGCGTGCGAAGGTTTACAGCCAACGCCCGGCTTTCCTCCACCGGCGTTGGCCCGGCACCCTTGTCAATAATTCTGGCAAAAATACCGCGGCGTGCAAGTTCCAGTGCCGTTGCAAGGCCTGTTGGGCCGGCACCTACTATCAATATTGATTTTGTCATTACGTTCTGACCCTGGCTCTCCGGTAATTACCGCAAATTATTAAGTCGAGGTTATCTGATTTTTCAGCTCAGGCAAAGGTAATGATCGGGAGGTTTCGAATAAGATATTGGGGCGGTTTAAGGTCCCGGAACTCAATTTAAATAGCTGGATTTTCGAACTGAGCTTTCCAATTCCTCCAACTCAAAGTTTTGTGAGGTTTTTGATCCGGTCATTAGGGCGGTTGGACAATAGGTTTCGATCTTTCCAGGCCAGTGTCGTTGCAAAGAAATTTTTACAAATTTCTCCATAGCCACTTCGTTGCAAAGAACAACAAGAACGCCATCATCATCAGTCGCATCTAAAATGCATAATTGCAAAGCGTTGTGATGGGCTATGCGTGCTTGAACGCGTTGCAAAGGCGTGATGTTTTTTAAATATTGTGGCGTTGATTTTCTTAGTATCATTGGATCGGGCCGCTTAATTCATTGAATGAAATTGTCGGGCGGAAAACCTGACTGTGATGGATTTTGTTTTGTCCGGGCAAAAAAGGAGCTGTTGGGATCATCGGGAATTGTTGAGCGGTTTTTTTTGGCCTGGCTAAAAAATATCCCTGTATCAGCGAAACACCGGCCGCAATTGCGATATCAAACTGATTTCGGGATTCAACGCCTTCAACCAGCAGAATACAGCCTATTTCATGCAGGCTTTCTGTAAGGTTTTTTAAGGCGGGAACAGCTGCGGGCGTTTTGCAAAGATTGCGAAAAACAAGACCGTCAAGTTTCAATACGTCCGGGCGAACCAGCTCGAACCGCCGCCAGTTGGAATGGTCACTGCCATAATCGTCGACGGCAATTTTTGCACCTATTTCTCGCAACCCATTGCACAGGCGGGTGATTATTTCATCGTTGACGGCCTTGGTTTCGATAATTTCGCAAACAAGCCTGGAGGCCGGAATTTTATGTTCAGCGAGATCCGAGATCAGGTATTTCAGTTCTGTTTCAATCGATCCGGCATTGTCAAAATGTGCCGGGTTAATGTTTAAAAACAACGTTGCATTGTCATTTTGCAGAAGCTGGTAATTGCGGATATGAATAGTTCTGCAAAGCCGGTCCAATTCGGCAAGATTGTAATTGGCACTTGGGTCAAACAGCACCGATGGTACCACCATAGTTCCTGATTTTTCAGGCCTTACCAGCGCTTCAAATGCAAAGAGAGAAAGATTGTCAGGGGTTACCATGTAAATTGGCTGGAAAGCACTTTGTAGCTTAAAGGGCCCGAAATTTGCATGGTAGATGTCATCTCGATTTTGAACATTATTTTTGAACGAGCAATGATCCTGATCATTGGCCTTCGTTCGTTGTTCTGCAATTGAAAATTTCGACGCTCTTTGCAATGCCAAATGCCCGGTGGCATCCGGCGTTATTTCATTCTGGAGATGTTTTCTTTCGATTTTCAACATCAAGTGGCCAAGTGATAAAAGAGATGTCCAATACTATGTCAGACCTGAACTAATTGAGGGCCCGGGTTATGAGTTTAGTCTCTTTTGATTGCCAATTTATGAACCATTTGAATTTTGGGTGCCTTTTTTTCATTAATATTATTCGGAAATCCCAGATATTCGATTAACCATCTAAAGGGATAGGTGCTGGTTGCATTGCGAGGTTAACCACCAATCAATAGGGGAATGCTACAGTCTGTCGCGGGCAAGTGGATCTTGATACGTCAAAACTATTCAGCTTGCGGCTCATCGGAGGGGTGATTATGAATATTACATTGTTTAAGAATAGAATATTCAATGAAATATTGAGCATTACAAGTATAATGGCAATATTCTTCTATCTCGATGTAAAGCTTGGTATTTTGATAAATGCATCCGAGTTTATTTTGCATCTTGCCCCAAACCTAAACGGCTATCTGATTACAATCGTTGGAAGCATGTGGGCAGGGCTGTTGGTGTATAGTTATTTCAGACGAAAACAAACACTGTCCGCAGTTCTCGCCAAAAAGCATGTCAAAGCTGAACTGGACGGGCAAAAGCTGATTGATCTGAATACAGGATTACCCAATCGAAATGGCTTTGAACGTATAGTAAACGACACATCTCTATTACTGGACAATCCTTATTGGATTGTATTGGGCATAGAAATCAGCAATGCAAAATCGCTGAAGAATGCCCATGGAATTGACGTCGGTAGGGCGGTGGAACGCGAATTTGCAAAAAATCTTACCGGATTTTCTACCGAAAGCGAATTTATTGCCCTGGATGAGGGGTCGGTGTTTTATATGATCTGTACATCTGATGCGGAGGACGAAGTAGATTTTCGTGCAGATCAGATCGTCGACAAGATGTCGGAAATTGCTGAAAATGGTATAGAAACTGACGGCAAGTTGCATAACATTCGGCTTTCATTTGCCGCCGTGAAATCGAATTCAATAGATCGTAGAAATGTCCGCCCTGAAATGGATGGGTTGGCGAAACGTTTGGGATTTGCTTTGCGGCAACGAGCCAGTAGCAAAATGCTCGTATGTTTTGATGATACAATGGAAATTGCAATGCAACGCCAGTTGCTCATCGAAGCCACTTTGTCTGAAGCGATAAAATCAAAACAGATTATTCCCAATTTTCAACCGATTATCGATATTAATTCAAGTCAGGTTGTAGGCTTTGAAGTGTTGGCACGGTGGCACCATCCGGTTGAAGGAGACATTTCACCGGAAGAGTTTGTACCTGTTGCTGAAGAACAGGGTTTGCTGGGTACAATGACGGTTAATTTGATGAAGTTGTCGTGTGATATTGCCCAACATTGGCCAGAACACATAACCATGGCAATTAATATCTCTCCGACAGATTTGCGAAATGAAGATATGGTGTTGGCCCTGATTGACATAATGAATGATTATGGAATTGATCCGAACAGGCTGGAAATTGAGATTACTGAACATGCATTTGTGGCAGATGCAGATAGTGTCAATCATGCCGTAAGCCTGCTGAAAGAGCAGGGAATTTCAATTTCAATTGATGACTTTGGAACCGGATATTCCAGTTTACACCAATTGCGCACGATACCATTTGATAAAATCAAAATTGACCAGTCCTTCATCAAGGACCTTTCAACCAACCTGGACAGCCAAGCAATTGTCAGAAGCGTTATTGCGCTTGGTCAGAGCCTCGGGTTGGCTGTTATTGCCGAGGGAATTGAAGTCGGCATTAACTTCGACGTGTTAAAACAGATGGGCTGCACGCAGGGGCAGGGTTATTTGTTTGCCAAGCCAATGTCTGGTGCAGATGTTCTGACATTGTTTGAAATGGAAGATGGCAGGTTAAGCAGCGCCGTATTAGCTGCATAAAGTATCGTCACCGATTGTCGACTGCTACACCACGAAGGCATTTTGGCGCCGCCCAAATCAATCATTTCCGCCGTTAGAAGTTACAATTGTTATGCGGCGCTGACAATTTTCAAATTAAGTTCAAATCCTTGCTCCAACGAGGTTGCGATTTTTCCGTTTGCCTATAATCTTGTTGATCGGCTTTTACACTAAAACTGGATACAGGAACATCTATGTCGCAAATGAAAATTAATCTCGATAATGCGACAGCTGCGCAAACCGCTATGGCTGTACAGCAAGGGGAGGTATCTGCTCTTGAAGTATGTGAGGCTGCAATTTCGCGAATTGAACAGCGTAATGAGCCACTAAACGCCATTGTGGTGCGGGATTTCGAGCGGGCAAGACTTGCTGCCATTGCTCTAGACGATTCTCACGTTCAAGATGATCTGCGCCCCTTACTCGGTGTTGCGATGACGGTCAAAGAATCCATTGGCGTCTCCGGTTTGCCATCAAGTTGGGGCTTTCCTGAATTTGCCGCTTCCGATGTCGAGACAGATTCGGTTGCCATTCAACGATTAAAGGCAGCCGGTGCAATAATTTTGGGCAAGTCAAATATTCCAATGGCCCTGGCAGATTGGCAATCGGATAGTCCTGTCTATGGGCGAACGGTCAACCCACATGATACTAGCCGAACGCCCGGCGGTTCTTCCGGAGGCGCTGCTGCGGCCATTGCATCAGGCATGGTGCCTTTGGAACTTGGGAGCGATATTGGCGGCTCAGTCCGGGTGCCATCGCATATGTGCGGGGTGTTTGGCCATAAATCCACCTATGGCATTATTCCGATGGCGGGGCATGATTTTCCCGGTAGCGATTGTTTGCCACCCGAACTTGCAGTTCTTGGCCCTATGGCGCGCACGGCTGGAGATCTTGCGTTGGCGCTTGATGTGTTGGCCGGCCCGGTTGAAAATTCTCCCTATTCGCTTTATTTACCAAAAGCCAAATCCGGTTTGCTGCAGGATTACCGGGTATTGGTGCTGGACAGCCATCCGACGATTGAGACCGATGGCTCTGTTTCTAAGCCGTTGAACAAACTGGTGGAAAAATTGGAGGGCATTGGCGTTAGTGTTGTTCGCCATTTGGAATGTATGCCTGATCTTGCCGTGGAGCATGCGGATTATCGCCAAATGCTTTTAGCTATAATTACACGTGATATGCCGAGCGGAACGCCAGTTGATGCCCATGGGTGGATGGACTTAAAAGACAAACAAATGCGTTGTACCAGGCAATGGAACAAGGTGTTTGAGCATGTTGATGTTATTTTGACACCACCATTTGGAGTGCCTGCATTCCATCATGATGATAATCCTGATTGGGCAGCGCGCCGGTTGATTATCAATGGCGATTTAGCGCCCTATGGCACCCAGGTTGCATGGCCGGGTGTTGCGACTTTTCCAGGCCTGCCTGCAACCGCAGCACCGATAGATTTTACCGATACCGGCCTGCCGGTTGGGGTGCAAATTATTGGGGCATCATATCACGATCACACGACCATCAAGTTTGCAGCATTGCTGGAGAAGGAAGGCCTGACAGCGCGTACTTTGGCGGAAATTGAGTAGATGGTGGAAAGCGCTTTTGCATTGTTGCCGCCGTACCCGATGCATGAGATAACGCTCTTTCTTTCATAAATACTAAAAGGTGTCCTGTTCTATGAACCATCCGTTTTATTTTTTACGCCACGGCGAAACCCAATGGAACAAGGATAAAATCTGCCAGGGGCAGATGGATTCTCAATTGAATGATACGGGCAGGGCGCAGGCGGAAAAAGCTGCTTTGGCGCTAAAAAATGAGCCGATTGAACGCATTATTTGCAGCCCGCTATCGCGCACCCGCAATACGGCAGAAGCGGTTGCGAAATTTCATGATCTTGAAATTCAGTTTGATGATGATTTGATGGAAGTAAATTTGGGCGATCATCAGGGCGAGCCGATTGGGGATTGGGCGAGAGATTTCTGGGTTGGCAATTATGATCCGCCCAATGGTGAAACCTTCCAGCAATTTTGCGACCGCGTTTGGGCCGCCATGCAGCGGGCTATTGCTCTTGGTCCCAACACATTGATTGTTGCCCATGGTGGACTTTGGCTTGCTGCACATCAATTTGTCGGGGTTGAGCCGCCAATGCTTAAGTCTGCCAACGCTTTACCACTGCAGATTACCCAGAAAGAAGGCATTTGGCAGCACCGGGTGCTTGGTCGGTGAAGGGAGGTATAATGCTTGAATTTCAGCCAGGAATTCCAATTTTGCGAAGCTTTGATGAAGTGGCAACCCGAGAGTTTTATGTGGACTTTCTTGGGTTTGTTGTTGAATTTGAACATCGATTTGAACCCGATACTCCTCTGTATATGGGCGTAAACTTAGGAAAATGTCATATTCATTTATCTGAGCATTATGGCGACGCAACACCTGGCTCTGCTGTCCGGATAGATGTAAATGATGTCAATGCTTATTGTGCTATGTTGAATCAGAAAAAGTTTAAATATGCCCGCCCGCAGGTTCAAAAGCAGTCCTGGGGGTATGACGATATGAGCATTACTGACCCTTCTGGAAATAAGCTTGTCTTTGGAACACCTTATTCCGAGTGAAAATCTCTTGATATTGCACTGAACGCCTTGCGGTCGCACCCTCACCAAAGGTAATGTGGCGGACTTTAACTAAAGATTCTCAAGCAAGCGGTGAGCAGAAGCAATGTCTGAAAGTAATCATCATTCCAAACAATGGCTTTGGCTGCTTATTGCCGGGCTGGTAATAATTGCCGCCATTACATTTTTGGTCGAGGGGCATGGCTGGCTTACCGGCATTGGCCTGGGGGTCGGTGGGTTGCTGGTGGTTTTTGCCTCATCAGAAATGATGATCATGGCGGTTGACGGCTATGCCAAGCGCAAGAAAATGAATTCTTTTGTGGCGGGCACAATGGCAGGCCTTTCTTCCAATGTGCCGGAACTCGTGATGCTGGGCTTTGTTTTGGCCGCAACACCCCGGGTTGGTTTTATTGTAACTGTGCTCACATTGCATGTGGGGGCGGCGGCCTTTGGCCTTTACTGCGGAACATTGCCGCGCGATGTGGAGGGCAATGCAAGCCTGCCGCAGCCATTGGTGAAGCTTAGCACGGACCTCTATGCGGCCGCAGCCGGGGTGTTTTTCAGCCTTGGGGTTATCATGTTGCTGATGAAGGCATTTGAAGTGCGTGGCGGTGCTGAGACCTATCTGGATACCCGCGATCTCTATGTATTCGGCGCGATATTGCTGACCGTGCAGGTGGTCGCCACCTGGCGGTTGGTGAAACGCTTTTCCAGCGACCACAAGCCAGAATCTGATGATGATATACCGGTAGAAGTTGACGTTAGCGAAAGCCTGATGCCAATCAAAACAATTCTTGCATTTGGTGCAGCCGGCCTTTTCATGTCGGTAATAGGCGGTCATTCGGTGGGTGAATTTGCCGGCATATTGGTGCACAAACTTGAAACTGCCGGATATTCTGAAATGTTTGGTGCGGTCATCTTGAGCGTGTTTGCGGCCGCCGGTGCATTCGTGATGATTGGTACGGCGCATTTTCAGGGTAAATATAACATCGCGATGGCCAATGCCTCAGGCGCAATTACGCAAGTTCCATTTTTGGTGCTGCCGGTGGCGATGATTATGCTGGCGATTTTCACCCAAAGTGGAATTATTCCGGTGCTGGGCGGAACGAGCGGGGTTATTCCGATTGATCTTCATACCACCAGCGCCATATTTTTGGGTTTTCCTTCAATGTTGATACTTTGGAAAGCGGTGCAGGATGATGGCAAGGTGAACTGGCTTGAAACCACCAGCATGATTGCCGTATTCGTGCTGGCAATTTATCTGCTTGTGGCCCACGGGTGATTTGAGGGTAGGGGGCGGGGACTGAGCTCACACCTATTCGCAATAATCGATCGAATATTCAGTGAGTGAATTGAGGATAGCATGAACGATAAAGTTTGTATGTCCAAAGTAAATGAGATTCCTGTGCGAGGAAACGAATTGTTTCGAGTTTTTGCAAGGTTTGAATTTGCGCTTAAAGATGCTGGCTATTTCAAAACGGGTAGTAAGAATGCAGTAGAAGCTGACTGGGACAGCTTTGCTAATAAGTGTTTAGGTGTAGATTTCTATAACCAATTAAAAGTATCAGGTGACTTTTCGATTATCTTTGATGTTCCGCTAGGAAAGCAGATAGTAAACGAAGATGGTGTTGGTTGGGACAAAGCAAAACTGCCTGCAGATGTCCAATCCCTTTTTGGTGCAGTGCGACGGGTAAGAAATAACCTTTTTCATGGGGGAAAGTCCGATCAACCTGATTCAGACCGAAATGATGAACTTGTTGACTGCGCCATTTCCATAATGATTTGTGCACTACGAAAGTGTGAATCAGTACGATGGTCGTTTGAAGGTCGGTATTAGAAGCAGGGTTGTGTTTTCCCGATTTAATTAATTGGTGGATAATTCATTCTGGTATGAATAACGGCGATAACATCAATTTCGATTTCATTTGCGATGTGGTATACGGCGAAGAAAGGGAGGCCATTTATTGTCAGTTCCCTTGTGTCTGATACCCTGCCAGGCCTTCCAAGCAACGGGAAATTTTCCAAAATTGCCATGGCCTGTAATATCCGTATTATAATGCTATCGGCGGTTGATTTGCTTGTTTCTGCAATGTGGTTGTGAATTGAGACAAGGTCAGCCTCAGCCCGTGGTGTGAAATTAATATTCAAGGCCAAATTTTTCCCAGATTCGTCGTTGTGGAATTCGTTGTTCAGGGTGGGCTTTGGCCTCAGCCAGAGACTTCTCAATTTTTTCTTTAGTCCATGCTTGATAGGCTGGGTCTGATGAATCAGGCAGGGCTGACATCAATTCGTCGATGATTGCGTGTTTTTCTTTTAATTCACTCATGATCTATCTTTAGCATAACGAACGGAAATTGCAAAATCTCCTGCAGCTTAATGTCGCTCAATAAACGAATCCAGCACGCGTTTTTGCCCGGCCTTATCGAAATTGATGGTTAGCTTGTTGCCGTCAATCGAGGCGATGTGGCCATAGCCAAATTTTTGATGAAATACCCGCTCTTCGAGTTCAAAGTCGCTTTTGTCTGCCCCGACAACAGATTTTGCCACCAGTTGACCATCAATGGTGCGGCTGGAGGCATTGTTGCGCACATCGCGCCCGCCAGCCTGATGGCCAGACCGTGTGCCCCAGTTGTTTTTAGTCGCATTGGAGGTATTGGCCTGGGCCCGTTTCCACCCCGGTGAGGAATAGCTGGAGGTTTCAAACGGGTCGGATGTATCAAACTGTGACTTTCCATACTGACCGGCTCCGCCAGCACCATAGCCGCCATAGGAGCCGGTGGCTTCCACCACCTCAACATGGTCCGCCGGCAATTCATCTAAAAAGCGCGAGGGGATGGATGTCTGCCAAAGCCCGTGGATGCGGCGGTTGGAAACGAACCAGATCATGGCACGTTGTTTGGCCCGCGTAATACCCACATAGGCGAGGCGGCGTTCTTCTTCCAGCCCGGAGCGGCCGCCTTCATCGAGTGATCTTTGATGCGGAAACAGGCCTTCTTCCCAGCCGGGCAAAAAGACCGTGTCAAACTCCAGCCCCTTGGCGGAATGCAGCGTCATCAAATTGACCGCGTCAAGATTTTCCTTTTTATCGACGTCCATAACGAGCGAAATATGCTCGAGAAAACCGCGCATATTTTCAAATTCTTCCATTGAGCGGATAAGTTCTTTGAGGTTTTCAAGCCGCCCCGGCGCATCGGCAGAACGGTCATTTTGCCAAAATTCGGTATAGCCTGATTCTTCCAATATCATTTCCGCCAGATCAGTCTGTGGCGTGTTGTCCAGAAGGTCAGCCCAACGGGTAAAGTTGAGGTAGAGGGTTTTTAGCGTATTGCGCGGTTTGGGTTTCAGCTCTTCGGTTTCCACCAGTTCGGAAACCGCCTGCATCATCGGGATATTTCTTGCCCGCGCATGATCTCGTACAATTTTTAGCGTGGCATCGCCCAAGCCGCG
This sequence comes from Alphaproteobacteria bacterium, assembly GCA_024280375.1. Taxonomy (GTDB): domain Bacteria; phylum Pseudomonadota; class Alphaproteobacteria; order Rhizobiales; family Rhizobiaceae; genus SZUA-100. The sequence goes on from JAJRQF010000088.1 coordinate 19,781, forward strand.
GCGCGGGGTGTTGACGATACGCTCAAAGGCCAGATCATCGGCGGGTTGGCAGGTGACGCGGAAATAGGCCAGCGCATCGCGAATTTCCAACCGTTCATAAAAGCGCGGGCCACCGACCACCCGGTAATTAAGCCCAAGTGAGATAAAGCGGTCTTCAAATTCGCGCATTTGAAATGAGGCGCGCACCAGAATTGCCATATCGTTGAGATTGGCACCCTTGCGCTGTAATTGTTCAATTTCCTCGCCGATGGCACGGGCTTCTTCTTCTGAATCCCAGGCGGCGGCGACTTGTACTTTTTCCTCGTCAGGGTCATTTTGTTCGGTGAAAAGGGTTTTGCCCAATCGTCCCTCATTATGGGTGATCAGGTGGGATGCTGCGGCCAGAATATGGCTGGTCGAGCGATAATTACGCTCTAGTTTTATCACTTTTGCGCCGGGGAAATCCTTGTCAAAGCGCAGAATATTATCCACCTCAGCCCCGCGCCAGCCATAGATTGATTGATCATCATCGCCGACGCAGCAGACATTTTTTGCGCCTTCCTTGCCGGTGCGCTGGGCCAGCAGGCGCAGCCATAAATATTGCGCCACATTGGTGTCTTGATACTCGTCGACCAGAATATAATGAAAGCGCGACTGGAAATCCGCCAGCACATCGGCATTTTCGCGAAACAGGCGAATGGTTTCTGTCAGCAGATCGCCAAAATCGGCGGCATTGAGCACTTTTAACCGGTCCTGATAAGCCGCATAAAGCTTGCGCCCACGGCCATCGGCAAAGGTGCGAGCTTCGCCTTCAGAAATTTGATCAGGCGAAAGCGCACGGTTTTTCCAGCCATCAACAAGAGAGGCAAACTGGCGCGCCGGCCAGCGCTTATCGTCGATGCCTTCGGCGCGGATAAGCTGTTTCATCAGCCTTATCTGGTCGTCGGTATCCAGAATGGTGAAGTCGCGTTTCAGACCCACCAGCTCCGCATGACGGCGCAGAATCTTTACGCAGATCGAATGGAATGTGCCAAGCCAAGGCATGCCCTCAACAGCATCGCCGACCATATCGCCAATACGGATTTTCATTTCGCGCGCGGCTTTATTGGTGAAGGTGACCGCTAAAATCTGGCTTGGAAAAGCTTTCTTGAGATTGAGAATATGGCCGATACGGGTGGTGAGCACCCGGGTCTTGCCGGTGCCAGCGCCTGCAAGTACCAAAAGTGGGCCGTCGAGGGTTTCAACCGCTTCGCGTTGTTCCTCATTCAGGCCATCGAGATAATCTTGTGGTGCCATTGTGGCTTTGGCCATTTGCCCAAGCGCACGCTGGGCAATGCTGCCACCGGGTGCGGGTGCCGGGTTAAAATCAGCCTCCGGGCTGCCTTCAGGGTGCTCCAATGGTGGCGGCGATGCCGGGTCAAAGGCAGGCTCGCTTTCATGCGCTGGCAAGGGTTGAGATTTCGGATCGCTCATACTGGTTTTCTTAGGGATTTAATTTGCTGATTCTGTCTTTGTTCTATTTAACCACATGTAAGCTGCGGATACTATGGCCAGATGCAGGCAGATAAAGGCGATTGAAATAATGACGAAGGCGAAGAACAAAATGCTGGAAAAATCGCAGGTATCGGTGCGTCTTTCGCCTTCCAATCCGGCATTTGTGCAAAATCCTTACGCTGTTTACGAGACCTGGTATCGTGATCATCCGACATTCTGGTGGCAGGAATATGGGCATTGGTGCTTTGCCGGTTATGATGATGTGCAGGCATTGTTTCGTGATCGCCGCTTTGGCCGCGAAATTCTGCATGTGGCCACTCGTGAGGAATTGGGCCTGGCTGAAATTCCCGAACATCTGGAGCGGTTCTATGCATTTGAGGCGCACTCGCTGCTGGAGCGCGAGCCACCGGCGCATACGCGGTTGCGGCGGCTGGTTAATCGGGCCTTTGTATCGCGTCAGGTGGAGCAGTTGCGCCCGCGTATCGAGGCCTTGGCGCATCAGTTGATTGATGATTTTGCTGACAAGGGTGAGGTTGATCTGCTGGCTGAATTTGCCACACCGATACCGGTGATTATCATTGCGGAACTGCTTGGGGTGCCGGTGGAGATGAGCGATCAATTGCTCGATTGGTCGCATAAAATGGTTGCCATGTATCAACATAACCGCGACCGGGCGATTGAGGATGCGGCGGTAAAGGCGACGGAAGAATTTGCTGCATTCATTGAAACCTATGTGGAAAAGCGGCGGCTTGAACCGCGCGATGATCTGATTTCGACGCTTATTGCAGCCGAAGAGGATGGCGAGCATTTATCAATGGATGAGCTGGTAACCACTTGCATGCTATTGTTAAATGCGGGCCACGAGGCGACTGTGCACGCGCTTGGCAATGGGGTTAAAAGCCTGTTGGAATATACTGAAAGCACGGGGGTTTCTGCGCCCGGTCTGTTTAAGGATCACAAATCGACTGCGCAGGTGGTTGAAGAGTTTTTGCGCTTTGACGCGCCGCTGCACATGTTCACCCGCTATGCGCTGGAAGATTGTGAGTTTGGTGGTGCGCGCCTGAAAAAAGGCGATGTGGTTGGGCTATTACTGGGAGCGGCCAACCGCGACCCGGCCAAGTTTGAGCAAGCGAACAGATTTTGGCCGGAACGCACAGATGGTGGATTGACCACATTTGGCGGCGGTATACATTTTTGTGTTGGTGCTCCACTGGCCCGGCTGGAACTGCAGGTGGCGATGCAGGTGTTGTTTGAGCGGTTGCCCTCATTGCAGTTAGCGGAAGCACCAAAATATTCGAACCGCTATCATTTTCACGGGTTGGAACGGCTGCTGGTCAGGTGGTGAGGCGTTGCGCTCTTGAATTTGGTTTATTGGCGAACTATATTAGTTTAATGATAAACTAAATGGAGCAGCGCAGTGACCACAAATCAGACAGATTCAAATAAACCGACAAGACGTGGAATGCTTAAAGTCATTGGCGGCGGAGTCATTTTTGCCGCAGCCGGGGCAGGCGGGTATCTTGTCACCCGCGACCCAAGTACTGCCCGCCAGCCCTGGCTAAATGCGGGGCAAGACGAGGTGGACCCGCGCCGCAGGGCACTTTCCTATGCCATTCTTGCGCCCAACCCTCATAATCGTCAGCCCTGGGTAATTGAGCTAAGGGGTGAAGGTGAAATTATCCTGTATTGTGATGCGGACCGGCATATTCCGCATACGGATCCGTTTGACAGGCAGATAACCATTGGCCTTGGTGCTTTTATTGAAACACTTGTAATTGCCGCGTCGCAGGATGGTTTTCGGGTTGATGTGCAAGCTTTTCCTGAAGGGGATGCTATGCCCTTGCTGGATGATCGTCCGGTTGCCAATATCCGTTTGGTAAAAGATGCCTCGATTAAAGCTGATCCTTTATTAGCGCAAATTGCGCATCGGCGTTCCAACCGAGACGCCTATAGCCTTGATAGACAATTGCCGGATACGGCTATTGCTGCCCTTTCCAACTCTGCAATTCATGGCGCGAATATTGGAATAACCAAGGAAGTTCAAAAGGTTGCGCGGCTTCGTGAAATCGGTGTCGAAGCCATGCGTATTGAATATGTTACGCCGCGCACTTTGGGTGAGTCTATTGATCTCATGCGTATTGGGAAATCAGAGATTATCGCCAACCCCGATGGAATTTCACTTGGCGGTCCGTTTTTTGAAACGCTGGCGTTGCTTGGCCAGTTGAACCGGGATGCTATGCGGGATCCTTCCAGTTTTGCCTGGAAAACCGGGCTTGATAACACGCTTTCGCCGTTAAAAACCGGAACTGCCTATGGCTGGCTGGTGAGTGAGGGAAATAACCGTTTAGATCAAATCATCGCGGGGCGGGACTATGCGCGCTTTAACCTCAAGGCGACCGAATTGGGTATTTCAATTCACCCGAATTCACAAGCCTTGCAGGAATATGAGGAAATGAAGCCACAGTTTAACTCTGTTCACGCGGAACTTGGTATTTCGCAGCCGCAAAGGGTGCAAATGTTTGTTCGAATGGGCTATGGAAGTACTGTCAAACAAAGTCCCCGTTGGCCGCTGGCCAACCGCATTCGAAAGGCGTGAAGCCATTAAGCCGGTCATTGAACCTGATGTGATTGCGATATTCCGTTTCTTCAACGAAGTGGGTATTATCAATCAGCTATCGCAAAGCAAGTTTGAAAGTGTCATGCCTGCGGGCATGTCGCTGGCGCAATTTTCCGTGCTTAATCACTTTGTGCGGTTGGGCCGTATTGAAAGTCCAGCGCGACTGGCGAAAGCCTTTCAGGTAACCAAAGGTGCAATGACCAACACATTGGGGCGCTTGCAAAAGCAGGGCTTTGTCGTGATCAAGCCTGACCCGGATGACGGTCGGGCAAAATTGATTGAAATTACTGATGCAGGAAGGCAAGCTCAGCAAGAATGTATTTCTAAGCTTGCGCCATTGCTGATTAAACTTAATGTTGATTTGGGGGTTGAAGATTTTGCAAAAACGATGCCACAACTTGAAAAAATAAGAAACTATCTCGATAATAATCGTTGATTTTGGTAGAAGGGCATGACCCATGGACAAGGAATTTGTGATCTGGCTGGAGGATGTGTTTTCCATCGTGCAGGATACATCGGCGCGCAAGATGTTTGGTGGTGTTGGCCTGTTTCGCCAAGGGCTGATGTATGCGCTGGCGCTATCCGACGGGCGTATTGCGCTGAAGGCGGATAATCAAACCTCACAAGCCTTTATTGATGAGGATTGCGAAGAATGGACCCATGCCCGAAAGGATGGGAAAATTACCCGGATGGGCTATTGGTATATGCCGGAGCGATTGACTGATGAGCCGGAAGAGCTGCTTGAATGGTCGATGAAGGCCTTTGAGGTGGCGTTGCGGGCAGACCAGAAAAAATCACCCTCACAGCGTAAATTCAAGGGGTAGTACACCAGTAAACGAACATTGTTTCAGACCATTTCAAGACTTTTGCAATGAAATTTCAATAAGAAAACGGGAGAAGAACATGCATTATATTGATACGGGAAGCGGTGAGGAAACGATTGTGTTTTCTCACGGATTGCTTTTTGACAACGAAATCTTTGCCAAACAGGTCGAATATTTCAAGGACCGTTATCGCTGTATTGCATTTGACCATCGCGGGCAGGGGAAAAGCCCGATTACAAAAGATGGTTATGATATGGACACGTTGGCTGAGGATGCCATTGAATTAATTGAGAAACTTGGTGTTGGCCCGTGCCATTTCGCGGGCCTTTCCATGGGCGGATTTGTGGCAATGCGCATTGCTGTTCGCCGACCAGATTTGATCCGCTCGGTAATTCTCATGGATACATCGGCTGGGGCGGAGCCGGACGAGAACAAGTCCAGCTACCGGATTTTGAATTTCATTGGCCGATGGTTTGGCTTCAAACTTGTTATCAATAAAGTCATGCCGATCATGTTCAGCACCACTTTCATGAGTGATCCGGGGCGGGAAGATGAGCGCAAATATTGGGCTGATCTGATATGCGCCAATGACCGGATTGGAGCTACCCGGGCGGTGAGTGGTGTGATTGACCGGCAGGGTTTCGCGGATCAGATCGACAAAATCGAGCGGCCAACGCTGATTATTGTTGGCGAGGAAGATACGGCCACGGTGCCAGCAAAATCCGAATTTATGCACGGGAAAATTAAGGGGTCGAAACTGGTGACTATCCCTCGCGCCGGGCACCTTTCAACAATTGAAGCGCCCAATGCAGTGAATGATGCGATGGAAGAATTTTTGAAAGAGCTCTGAATGTTTTCTCGCTCACGGCTATTCTTCGCTTTACTCAGGCCTACGCGGGTGCGGAGCTAGCACCGGGCCACTCAAAAGCTTGTCTCCTAAAAGTGGGCACCGGTTTTAGGAAAAAAGACATGCGAAAACAGATAGATAAAGCATATTGAGTGAATACTAATGAACGCGATATGCTTTAGGTGGCCTGACATGCTTCCATGTAAACATGAAAGATCTCTAGAGCGTGTCCGTCAAAACGGGCAAGCTTTAGGCCACTTCTTCGGTATTTTCGGCAGGTTTTTCAATCCGCACAGAGCGCAGAATGAAAGCAGGCACATGATCGCCCATACCTTCAGGCTTGGCGTTGCCTTTGCCTTTTGAACGGCCAGATTTGCGCGGTTCTGAACGGGAATTGCGCGATGGTCTGGAATTTTCGTTGCTGCTTGACGTGTCATCAGCAGAAAATTCGCCAGTTTCTGGCTGTGCTTTTACGGCCACCGTATTCTCAATAACCGTTTCGCTAGTCTCTGCGGCAGTTTCAACGGACTTGCGGCGACCGGGTCGCGAAGTGCGACGGGTTGATTTTGCATCATCTTCCAATACGGCCTCGACAACTTCTTCGGTCTTGGCGGTGCTGGTTGCTTTTTTGCGGGTGCGTGAGCGTTTTGGCTTTTCTTCGTCGCTTTTGGATATTGAAGATTTACCAACCCATTCGATTTGATTGCCAATTAGTTTTTCAATCGCATCCACATAACGTTTGTCAGCAGAGGTGACGATTGTAACCGCATCACCTTCACGCCCGGCGCGCCCGGTGCGGCCAACCCGGTGAATATAATCTTCCGCATGGATCGGCACATCGAAGTTGAACACATGGCTGACATTTGGAATATCCAGCCCACGTGCCGCCACATCACTGGCCACCAGAATGGCAATTTCGCCATCGCGGAATTTTGCCAGCATGGTGGTGCGCGAGCGTTGGTCCATGTCGCCATGCAGCGCACCGACAGAATATTCGCGTTTTTCAAGTGATTTAAATGTGGTCGCCACATCTTTTTTGCGGTTGCAAAAAACAATGGCGTTTTTCATGTCCTTGGCACCATCTATCAGACCGCGCAAAACTTCGCGTTTCTCATAATCTTTCTTTGGTGCGGAAATCAGCTTTTGTGTAACCGTTTCAGCGGTAGAGATTTTTGCATCAACTGCAACTTTAACCGGGTTTTGCAAGAATTTATCGGCCAGGCCTTTGATTTCGGTCGGCATGGTGGCCGAGAAAAACAAAGTTTGACGGGTAAACGGGATCATTTTCACAATCCGCTCAATATCAGGAATAAAGCCCATATCGAGCATACGGTCGGCCTCGTCGATGACCAGAATTTCAACGCCGTTCATCAAAATGCGGCCGCGTTCAAACAAATCAAGCAACCGGCCGGGTGTTGCAATCAACACATCGGCACCGCGATCGAGTTTGCGCATTTGATCTTCAAATGAAACACCGCCAATCAGCAAGGCCACATTGAGCTTGTGATTGATGCCGTATTTGTTGAAGTTTTCTTCAACTTGCGCGGCGAGTTCACGGGTTGGTTCCAAAATCAGGGTGCGCGGCATACGGGCGCGGGCGCGGCCTTTTTCGGTCAGCGTTAGCATCGGAAGCACAAAGCTGGCGGTTTTACCGGTGCCAGTTTGCGCGATGCCAAGCACATCGCGGCGGGCCAAAACATGGGGAATTGCCTCCGCCTGAATGGGGGTAGGTTCTGTATATCCTGCAGCATCGACGGCTGCCAGTACTTTCGGGCTCAAGCCCAGATCAGTAAATTTCATATAGGAATTGGTTCTTTTTCAGTGTTGGTACCGTTGCGGGCGAATCTGCCCGCCTCATGATATCGCCAGATTATGGCGGCGGCACGTTCTAATGCGCCCTGCGATAAGCAATTGCGATGCAAAAGTCAACAAATCTGCGGGATAATTACCCTTTGTCGCATATATTGTTGATCGCATGGTTTCTGAATATGGTTTACAAAATTGTTCACACTGGCAAATTGCCCGTAATCTGGAATATACTCGCGCATGTCAATTGATACAAAACCTCCTTTGTTGCTAATTCCCGGTCTTGCCTGCACCGGTGCTTTATTTGCCCATCAGGTCGAGCATCTAGGGTCAGAAAAAGCGAGTGCATTGTTGCATGATTGGCAGATGCGGGCATAAAATGCGACAACCAAAAATAATCACCACAATTCAATCCTATTCGAAAGAATTATTTATTGCCGACATTCTGGCGGGGATAACTGTGGCTATGGTGGCGTTGCCCCTTAGCCTTGCGATTGCCATTGCATCGGGTGCGGACCCGGCCCGAGGGTTGGTGACGGCCATTGTTGGCGGCTTCTTTATTTCGTTGCTTGGGGGGAGCCGGGTTCAAATTGGCGGGCCAACCGGCGCGTTTATTGTTGTGGTATTCTCGGTTATTGCCGAGCATGGCTATGACGGGCTGGTGCTGGCAACTCTGATGGCGGGTATCATTTTGCTGGTTGCTGGTTATTTTCGCGCCGGAAATCTGATTGCCTATGTGCCGGAGCCGGTGGTGAGTGGTTTTACAATTGGTATCGGCATTATCATTGCCACCAGTCAGTTGAAGGATTTCTTTGGACTGCCGGTTGAACATTTACCGGCTGATTTTCTGGAGAAAATTCCGGCCCTTTGGCACGTTCGGGAAAGCCCTAATCTTTTAGCCGTAATGGTGGCTGTTGTAACCTTGGTTTTAATAATCGGATTACGGCGCTTGGCGCCCAAATTTCCGGGACTTATCGTTGCGGTCGGTGTGGGCTCTTTGATTGCGTTTTTTGCCGGGGCATCGATTGACACGATAGCTTCGAGATTTGGTGCCTTGCCAAGCCATCTGCCTGTTCCATCACTGCCCCAAATTACGGTTGACCGGATAATCGAGCTTGTTCCCTCTGCCATCGTGATTGCGTTTTTGGCGGGCGTTGAATCGCTTTTATCGGCCATGGTAGCGGATAAAATGATTGCCGGCCACCATCGGCCGAATGCGGAAGTGACGGCGCAAGGGTTTGCCAATATTGCCTCTTCCCTGTTTGGCGGAATGCCAGTAACCGGTGCCATCGCGCGCACGGCCACCAATATTAAAGCCGGTGGAAAAACACCGATTGCCGGTATTGTGCACGCCATCACAATCCTGCTTGTGATGATTGTGGCAGCACCACTTGCGGGCTTTCTTGCCATGCCTGCCTTGGCCGCTCTTTTGATATTGACCGCATGGAATATGAGCGAGCCGGAAAAATGGGGTGGCTATATGCGTCAGTCGCCGTCCGACAAGGCGTTATTGCTGATAACGCTGGTTTTGACGGTTGTGGTTGATTTATCGGTTGCCATTGGGGTTGGGGTGGCGCTTGGATTGGCGATCAGGTTGCGTAACAAAAAACGCCCGCCAAAGCCCTGGCACACGCCGGATATCTAGGGTCAGGACTCACTAATTTAGTACAATTCTGTTTGAAAAGAAGTATTCGAATGAAAGGAATTAAAGCGCAAGGACAGGTTGGTACCTTTTCGAACATTTATTGTTTTCAGACGTGTGCTTTCTTTCAAACCCTTTGGGCGTGGACAATTTGATTGCTGAATACGTCGTAATATCTTGAAAATATTGATATTGCCGGCGATATTCCTTCTGTTCAGCAATCAAATTTTCTAACGCAGAATGGATTAAATTAATGGGTCCTGACCCTAGCATTCAATCAGGCCCGAATTTCCTGCGGGGCATCGGCCCAGCGCAGCATGGCATAGGAGGCGATACCGCAAAGGGCAAAGCCGGTTACCAGTGGCAACACACCGCCATCGAAAAAATGACCAACCGCCCAGCCCAATGGCAGCGATATGAAGGTGGATAGCGCGCCAACGAATGCTGCGCCAAGTCCGGCCATATGGCCAAGCGGCTCCATCGCCATTGCGTTAAAATTGCCAAATATTATGCCCATGGCGAAAAACACGATCAGCAGCCACAGCATGAACATCCAGAGGGGCGGCACGCCGTTCATCATGATTGATGGAATGAGAAACAGGGTGGAAGCGGAAATGGTGACGATCAGAGCTTTGGTGGTGAGTGATCGCATGCCGTGTTTTATCACCAGTTTGGAATTGATCACCGAGGCCAGCCCAATGGAGAGGGCGGCCGAACCAAAATATATCGGAAACAGTTCCCCAACCCCAAATGCCACCTGAAATATTTGCTGGGCGGAGCTTAAATAACCAAGAAAAGCGCCAAAAATCAACCCGGCGCTGATGGTGTATCCCAATGCGGCGCGAATGCTGATGCATTCTTTGATGCCGGATAAAATGCCGGTGAGTGATAGTTTTCGACGCGCTTTAAGGCTGAGTGTTTCCCTTTGGCGCAGGGCAAACCAGATGAAGGTGAGAATGGCCATAATCATTAAAAACGTAAACATATGACGCCAATGGGATATGAGCAAAATACCCTGTCCGATTGCCGGCGAAATGGCTGGTACGATGATAAACACCGCCATAACAATCGACATGATACGGGCCATCGCACGGCCTTCATACAAGTCTCGCACCAATGCCAGTGTTACAATACGCGGGAAGGCGGCACCAAACCCCTGCAGCACCCGGCCAACCAGCATGAGGGTTAAATCTGTGGCAATCAGAGAGAGCACACAGCCCAGCACAAAGACCAGATAACCGAAATAGATCACCGGCTTGCGGCCATAGCTGTCAGACAACGGCCCGGCCAGAATGTTGCCAACCGCAAGCCCTAAAAACAGCGATGAGATGATCAATTGCGGATCGTTTGCATTCGCGACGTTTAGATCCTTGCCGATGATTTCGAGAGCGGGCAGCATCATATCGGTCGATAGCGCGATGATGGAGGTCATCAGCGCCAGCAATGCAATAAATTCACCAATAGGGAGGTTTTTTTTGGGTGTGTTCATGCATCTGCACTATGCGATTTGTGGATCGCGGGCAATGGGGAATTTTTGGGGGAATTCGATCTATCTTCCTTCTCCCCTTGTGGGAGAAGGTGGCAGCAACGCTGACGGATGAGGGGTTGCATCAAATAATTGCAACTTATACCGTTATCAAGTTATGCCTCATCGTCCGGTAAAACCTGTTTTAAAGAAATACGCCAAATCTATGCGTTCAAATCAAACTGACGCAGAAGCAGTGCTGTGGAATGAATTGCGCAACAGGCAATTGATGGGAATGAAATTTCGCCGGCAAGTACCAATTGCCAATTACATTGCTGATTTCGTCTGCGCTGAACACAGGCTGATTGTTGAGGTGGATGGCTCACAACACGCTGGTTGTGATTACGATCAATTGCGGGATGCAAAGTTGAGAGCACAGAATTTTGTAATTTTACGTTTCTGGAATGACGATGTTTTGCGAGAAATCAACAGCGTTTGCGATACCATTATTGCTGCGGCCGGTCTGAATAAATAGTTAGCTTCTTTCTCTTCCTTCTCCCCTTGCGGGAGAAGGTGGCAGCAACGCTGACGGATGAGGGGTTCAAACTATATAAATTCTAATCTGCTGCATTGCAATTGCTCGCTTTGCTCACACCCCTCATCCGACCATTGTTTCACAATGCCTTGGGTTCGCGTCACGCGCCGCTCCCCGTGCTTCGCACTCTCCCTCAAGGGGAGAAGGAAGGGGGGAACTTGAGATTGAAGACTAACTACACCCGCTTGTTGAACCGCAGGTATCGCATTTCAGGCACGTGCCGTTTCTCACCATGGTGAAGTTGGAGCATTCGCCACAGGCATCGCCCGTATAGCCCTGCATAATCGACTTTACCCGGCGCTGCTGGGAAACCTTGGAGCTTGAAGGGCTTGCTTGTTCTTCGGCAAATTCCTCAACCGCTTCCTGCGCTTCTTCCACATTCAAATCACGCTTATAGGCAATTGCCGGTGATGCGGCTGTAGCGGTTACAACATTGGAATTGGTGGCAATTGCCGTTGCAACAGCAGCACTACTGGTTGAAATCGCTGATACGGTTGACGAGCTTGTGCCTTTTGGTGCGGGCGAATTGGCCGAACCTGCGGGCTCATCAGAGGAAACCAGTTGCGGTTTGTGACCACGCAAGAGACCGGTTGAATGCACCTGCATTTTGCCTTCCTTAACGCCCTTACCGAGTGCCGTGGTGGTGAAATCGGATGTGTCCACATGGGCCAGATCATTGCGGCCAAGATAGGAAACGGCCAATTCACGGAAGGTATAATCCAGAATGGAAGTGGCGTTTTTAATCGCATCATTGCCCTGCACCATGCCGGCAGGCTCAAACTTGGTGAAGATGAATGCATCGACATATTCTTCCAGCGGCACGCCATATTGCAGGCCAATGGAAATTGCGATGGCAAAATTGTTCATCATGGCGCCAAAGGCGGCACCTTCCTTGTGCATGTCGATGAAGATTTCGCCCAAACGGCCATCATCATATTCACCGGTGCGAAGATAAACCTTGTGGCCACCGACCTGGGCTTTTTGGGTATAGCCCTTGCGGCGGGGAGAAAGTTTTTCCCGTTCGCCCATAGTGCGCTCAATGAATTTTTCGATGATTTTCTCAGTAATCTGCGGTATGCGCGCGGCCGCCGGGGCTGCGATAAGATCTTCAACCGCGTCCTCATTGTCTTCGTCTTCAATCAGTGATGAATTGAGCGGCTGGGACAATTTGGAGCCATCGCGATAGAGCGCGTTGGCCTTAACCCCAAGTTTCCAAGACATCATATAGGCATCGGTGCAATCTTCGACTGATGCATCATTTGGCATGTTGATGGTTTTGGAAATCGCGCCGGAAATGAACGGCTGGGCCGCTGCCATCATGCGGATATGGCTTTCAGCTGAAAGCGAGCGTTTGCCGATGCGCCCACAAGGGGTGGCGCAATCAAAGACTGGCAAATGTTCATCTTTCAGATGCGGTGCGCCCTCAAGGGTCATGGCACCACTGCAAAAGAGATTTGCGGCCTCAATGTCTGATTTGGAAAAGCCGATTGCCGCCAAAAGATCGAAAGAGAAATCATCAAGGTCTGCGTCTTCCAGCCCCAGGGTTTTGGTGCAGAACTCTTCGCCAAGGGTGAACTTGTTAAAGACAAATTTGATGTCAAAGGCGGTTTCAAGGCCAGCTTCGATGATTTCGATTTTCTCATCGGTGAAGCCTTTTTCTTTCAAAGCTTCGTGGTTGATGCCATCGGCATCTTTCAATGTACCGTGGCCAACTGCATATTCGATGATTTCGGTAACTTCGCTCTTGTCGTAGCCAAGGTTTTTCAACGCTTCGGGTACGGCACGGTTGATGATTTTAAAATATCCACCGCCAGCGAGCTTTTTGAATTTTACCAGCGCAAAATCAGGCTCAATACCGGTTGTGTCACAGTCCATAACAAGACCAATGGTGCCGGTGGGCGCAATCACGGTGGATTGGGCATTGCGATAGCCGTATTTTTCGCCCAGATCGACCGCACTGTCCCATGCTGCCTTGGCGCGTTCAACCAGGTCCTGATCTTTTAAGGACGCGTGGTCGAGCGGCACAGGCAACACGCTTAGTTCTTCATAGCCGTCTGCTTCGCCGTGGGCAGCGCGACGATGGTTGCGTATTACGCGTGCCATATGGCCTGCATTTGGCAGGTAGCCGGTGAATGCACCATGTTCGCAAGCCATTTCGGCCGATGTTGCATAGCAGGTGCCGGTCATGATGGCGGTAATCGCACCACAAATTGCCCGGCCCTCATCGGAATCATAAGGGATGCCGCTGGTCATCAGCAGGCCGCCAATATTGGCGAAGCCGAGGCCGGTTGTGCGGTATTCGTAGGATAATTTGGCGATCTGCTTGGAAGGAAATTGTGCCATCAGCACGGAAATTTCGAGAACCACCATCCACAGCCGTGTGGCGTGTTCAAAGGCATCAATGTCAAAGCCCAGATCACCGGCGGCTGTATCTTTTTTGCGGAATTGCAAAAGGTTCATTGATGCAAGGTTACAGGCCGTATCATCGAGGAACATATATTCCGAGCAAGGATTGGATGCGCGGATTGGGCCTGCTGCCGGGCAGGTGTGCCAGTCGTTCATGGTGGTGTTGAAATGCAATCCTGGGTCAGCCGATGCCCATGCGGCATTGCCGATCTGGTCCCACAATTCGCGGGCTTTCAGGGTTTTGGTGATCGAGCCATCCTTGCGGGCGGTGAGGTTCCAGTCCTTGTCGTCCTCAACGGATTTAAGGAAATCATCAGTGATTGAAACCGAGTTGTTGGAATTTTGACCCGAAACCGTGAGATAGGCTTCTGAATCCCAGTCTGCGTTGTAAACCGGGAACTTAATGTCGGTGTAACCCTGCTTGGCCAGTTGAATAACCCGCTGGATATAGTTTTCCAGAACCAGAGATTTTTTGGCGGCGCGGATTTCGCGTTTTAGGGCCGGGTTTTTGGATGGGTTGAAACAGTCATCGCCCGGGCCGTCGCAATTTACGCAGGCCTTCATGATGGCGGTCATGTGTTTGGAAACAACCTTGGAGCCAGTGACAATGGCGGCCACCTTCTGCTCTTCTTTAACTTTCCAGTTGATGTAATCTTCAATATCCGGGTGGTCGATATCAACCACCACCATTTTGGCTGCCCGTCTGGTGGTGCCGCCGGATTTGATTGCGCCAGCTGCCCGGTCGCCGATTTTCAAAAACGACATCAGGCCGGATGATTTGCCACCGCCGGAAAGCGGCTCGTTGGCACCGCGAATATAAGAGAAGTTGGAACCGGTGCCGGAGCCATATTTAAACAACCGTGCCTCACGTACCCAAAGGTCCATGATACCGCCTTCGTTGACCAGATCATCGTCAACTGACTGAATGAAACAGGCGTGCGGTTGCGGGTGTTCGTAGGACGATTTAGAGCGGGTCAGTTTGCCGGATTTGAAATCCACATAATGGTGCCCTTGAGCCGGGCCATCAATGCCATAGGCCCAATGCAGGCCGGTATTGAACCACTGGGGAGAATTGGGGGCAACTTTTTGGGTGCAGAGCATGTGGCAAAGTTCGTCGTAAAATGCCAGCGCGTCTTCTTCCGCATCGAAATATCCGCCCTTCCAGCCCCAATAGGTCCAGGTGCCTGCAAGGCGGGAGAAGACCTGGGTGCTGGACATTTCAGAAATATAGCGTTCACCCTTGGGGAGTTTCGCCAAGGCTGGCTTGTCTTCTTCTGAGCGCCAAAGCCATGAGGGTACAGAATTCTCCTCAACCTTTTTCAGCTTAACGGGAACACCGGCTTTACGAAAATATTTCTGGGCAAGAATATCGCTGGCAACCTGAGAATAGCTTTCAGGTACTTCGATGTTCTCCAAGCGAAACACAATGGAACCATCGGGGTTTTTAATCTCGCTGGTCGTCTTGCGGAATTTGATATCCGCATATGGTGATTGGCCTGCCTCAGTGTAAAGTCTGTCTATTTTCATGCCCGGTGTCCTTAGGGTCCTGTATTCCGCGTTTATTTGTTCACTCTTTTACAATTGGCAAAAATGCCGTGTCGTTCGGGCGTAAAATGCCCAAAAAAATGCGTGGCACTTGCGTTTGCATGAATGTTTTCATCATAACACAATACGCCACAAAAATCCCGAAATTACCGATCAATTCTCGGCAGCCCGGTAAAATAGTTTTGATAGGTCGCCCCTGATCAAAAAACCGGCAAATGCCGATATATGGTATTTTGCTAGAGGTACGCTACTAGATATTGTGTTAACAAAACCTTACTAACAAAATTAACATTGTACAATAATTCAAAATCAGCCCGTAAAAAGTGAACTTTAAAATGAATCTCATTTTAAAGGTTGCCTCAAATTTTACGCTTACTAACTGAGATTTAACTCGACAAACCGAAAACAAAATACGTCTGGATGTCGGCCCCTGCACATTGAAATCCAATCTACCCTGACTCGGATTTTATCGTCAAGGCGTAGTGTTTTGAAATTTCGCCCGTACCAGATGTAGTGTTGGGTCAAAATCCACTTTTTGGCGTGTTTGATTTTTTTAAAAACGAGAGAATTCAACGGGAAGTCAAATTTGTGACAGCGAAATGCAATAAAATCAGTGATTAAAAAAATAAAAAAAATAGTTTTTGTTGACAGGAAATATTGCTGAGTCGTCCATACCTGCTTGGGGAAAGCGGGGATAGATTACAAAATTTCCAGATGGCTATTGACTTCGTTCAGCGGCCTTGCGCCTTCGATATCGAAGGGCATCAAGCCAAATAACCGCCAATGCCAGTACAAAGAACAATGATCCAACAAAATACCAGGCGCCTGGATATCCCAAATAGGCCAGATCTCCGGTGAAGAGAGCGAAAATCTGGGTGGCCATAATTGGCCCGATAATCATGCCGACGCTATTGACGCTCGAAATAGTGCCCTGCAGCAGGCCCTGCTGGTCCTCGGGAACTGCCCTCGACATCAGCGATTGCAAGGCAGGCGAGGCACTGCCCCAGCCAATTATATGTACGATAATGCCTGCATAGACGACCCAGCCCACAGCAACCAAGGGCAGGGCAAAAAATGCACAGGCGCTTATCAGGTAGCCAATGAAGACTATTCGACGCTCACCCAGGATTGGAACAATGATCCGGACAAGCCCGCCCTGAACAATTACTGTTGCCACCCCAACAATCGCCAGAGAGTAGCCCGCATCGGCAATGTCCCATCCAAGTTGAACGCCGCTCCACAAAACCCAGATTGCCTGCAAGCCTGCCTGGGCCAGTCCCGCAAGGAACAGGGCGACAATAAATGCCGCCACAGATCGATATTGCCGAATTTGCAACAATGCGTTCAGTGGATTTGCCTCTTTCCAGCGAATCGCCCGGCGCTTTTCTTTCGGGTGTGATTCGGGCAATACAAAATAGCCGAATGTGACATTCACCAGGGAAATTGCCGCTGCAAGGTAAAAGGGATACCGAAGGTCGATATTCCCCAATACGCCGCCAATCAACGGTCCGAATATGAATCCGACGCCAAATGCGGCCCCGATCATACCAAATGCTGCGGCGCGCTTTTCTTTGGGCGTTACGTCAGCAATGAAGGCGTTGGCGGTTGAGACGGTTGCCCCCAATATGCCCGCCATCAGACGGCCAACGACTACCCAGACGAGGTTTGGGGCGAGCGCCAGTATAATGTAATCTAACCCCAGTCCCGCCAGTGATACCAAAATTACCGGGCGCCGGCCGAATCGGTCTGATAAAATGCCCATGATTGGCGCAAACAGGAACTGCATTAACGCGTAGCCCGAGACCAGCAGGCCATAAATGGTTGCCGCGTTGGAAACAGTGCCGCCCGACATTTCTTCGATGAGTTTTGGCATAATTGGCCAAACTAACCCGATACCCAGCATATCAATGACAACAGTAATAAAAATGAATGTTGTTGCTGATTTGGATATTTCTGATTTGGCCATAAGCTATATGATCTTGTGCGGTTTTAACAAAGTAATCAAATGGATAGACAATAATTCTTTACGTGTACCATCATCAGGTAGGTCAATGTCAGTTAAGCTGCAAGGTATTAATATTTATTCGGAAATTGAGGGTTAAGGTCGACGATAAAAGGTTCCTAACAATTGTGTTATTTTTGTAACAGTATTTTAAAAAATATTTGCTATAACGGTTTGAGAATAAAATGCCACGTTTCGACCACAAACAACGATCAGGCGTGGGGAATACGGAATTTGCATTCTGATTGCATTTTGACCGCTACGTTGGGGCTAGTGGTTATGTGGCACAGTTATTGTTTGGTGCTGATGCAGTTGGATAGAAAGATATTATGGGCGCCAAAACATTTGAGTTTGACAAGATTGGTATTTCGAATCGATGGGCAATGGACTGCGCTTTTAGCTTAGCAGGTTGCCCTACAAAGTTTCTTCCAGATTTGCATGCAATGCGCTTGCTGAATGATCAGGTTGAGCCATTGCAGTTTGGATTTGAAAAATTCGACAAAAGCTTGTCGGGCGTGGGGTTGGCGATTTTTCGCCTCAACATGTCCAAAACGCCGGATTATTTCCGCCATATTGGCCCTTTAGGGTTGGGTGCGGTTAAATGCAGGCCATCTGGTTTGCAGAATGATAATGAGGATACTGGAATTGATGCGAGTGAAGGTGTGATTTCAGTAGACTTGAGAAATTAGGGAATTTTGTGCGGTTTGCCAAATGGGAGCCGCTTAAAAATAATTTTAGATCTGGAGCAATCCGGAATATTACGCAAACAGTGGGGCCTGCTGTTACTGGTGCGGAGACGTATCTTGGTGGTGCTAAGGAAAAGACGAGTTATGTGGACATTTAGATTTGCTGAAAATGCAATGATCAAAGTCTTGAATTCTGCCAAAGTTGGCCTGGTTGTAATGACCGGGGCATTTGTATTGTCGACCGGTTCCCCCGCTGAGGCTTTTGACCCGCTTAAGGTGTTCAAATCAGATGAAAACCCATTGGCCATTATGAAATATGGCTTTGATGCATACAAGAATGGCCGCAAGGATGAAGCGCTCGGTGCGTTTCGCTATGCTGCGGGCAAAAATCAACTTGCTGCCAAGTGGAAACTTGGGCGCATGTATGCCATTGGCGATGGGGTCAAGCGTGACGATGTTGCCGCTTTCAAACTGTACCGTGAAATCGCTGATCAATATGCTGATATTCGCCCCAGAAGGC
The DNA here is from genome assembly GCA_024280375.1 of Alphaproteobacteria bacterium. GTDB lineage: Bacteria > Pseudomonadota > Alphaproteobacteria > Rhizobiales > Rhizobiaceae > SZUA-100. The sequence goes on from JAJRQF010000088.1 coordinate 38,209, forward strand.
GGGATCGGATTTTTGTCTCAAATGCAATTGTCGCGGTTGCTGATTATTACCGGTCTGGAATCGCCGGTACAAATATTAAACAAAATATTGGCCGTGCAGTGGAATACTACATCCGAGCTGGTGCGCTTTATGGCAATGGCCATGCGCAATACCAATTGGGCCGTATTTATCTGGAAGGCCTAATGGGTAAGTCTCAGCCGGTTCAGGCCGCGCGGTGGCTTCGGGCTGCCGGTAAGAAAAGACATCCCGCAGCGCAGGCCGTTCTTGGACGTATGTTGTTTGAAGGCAATGGTGTGCGCAGAAACCGGGTTCAAGGGTTGATGTTGATGACCATGGCGGTAGAATATTCTGCACGTGGCAGGACGAGTGGACAACTGGGCTGGATTGATGAATGGCGTGAAGCGGCCTTTAAAAAAGCCAGTCGATCGGAACGGTCTAAAGCGCTGAAATTGGTCGAAAGAAGTTTTGCTTCAACACCTGGCGCAAATAATCGCAAAATATCAAGCATCCGCACCAAAAAAGTGCAGGAATCGCCTGTCCTCGACAGATAAATTTTAATTCTGCTACGAAACTGAACTTATTGTTTATTTACGTCGTTCTGGCTGTGCGCGATTATCATTGCCCGAGCGGCGTTCGCCGTCTTGCGTGCGCATATCTGAAGGGCGGTTGTCCTCACCGGAGCGGCGGTCGTCACCTGAACGTCGATCATCTCCAGACCGTTTATCTGTATTGTTCATAAGAATACTCCTTTATTACCTATTTTTTCTTTTCCAATTTTTATCGCGATGCTAGCGGTGAGAAGTGTAATATTCGTTAACTCGACTTTTACTTGATATTATTGCCTGATGGACCGAATAATAGTTGCAGTTCATTGGAGGCAGACCCAAATTATCTGCTTAATCAAAATTTGCGGAAGTTGACGAGCGAACATTATTGTGGCGCGTGATGGTGAGGCGACGGTCGCATCTTGACTATTGGATCTATTTGTTGCGCACTAACACTAGGGTCAGGACTCATTAATTTAATACGATTCTGTTTGAAAAGAAGTATTTGAATGAAAGAAATTAAAGCGCAAGGACAGGTTGGTGCCTTTTCGAGCATTTCTTGCTTTCAGGCATGTGCTTCTTTTCAAACCCTTTGGGCGCGGGTAATTTGATTGCTGAATACGTCGTAATATCTTGAAAATATTGATATTATCTGCGATATTCCTTCTGTTCAACAATCAAATTACCTAACGCAGAATGGATGAAATTAATGGGTCCTGACCCTAATATGTGCCGGAATTCACCCCATTCAGCATAGAATATTTCCGGTGGATTCTACCCAATTGAAATGTTCAAGATTGTTGCAGATATGGCCAAGCGCAGTGCAAAACCCAAAGGGCGCCAACTGAATGACCAGGCACTTGTTGAAGTGCAGGCGCTACTGGGCAAAAGAGCGCGCCGTCCGGACCTCCTGATCGAGCATTTGCACCTGTTGCAAGATCATTTTGGTTGTCTGCATGCCCGCCACATGTGCGCGCTGGCCGAGGAAATGCGGCTTTCGCAGGTGGAAATATATGAAGTTGCCTCGTTCTATGACCATTTTGACATCGTCAAAGAAGGTGAGGCGCCACCACCACCTTTGACCATTCGTATTTGCGATTCGCTTTCCTGCATGATGGCGGGTGCAGAGGCGCTAATTGCCAAACTTGATGCGGGCGTCGACCCGGCAAAGGTTCGCGTGGTTCGCGCGCCATGCATGGGTGGGTGTGATGTGGCGCCTGCAGCGCGCATTGGCGACCAGGAGGTTGGCCATGCCAACGCGGAAATGCTGCTGGAAATGGCGGCAAGAGGTAAGACTGATGTTGTAATTCCCAATTATAAAGGCCTTGATGATTATCGCGCCGATGGCGGATATCGACTTGCTTCGCGCATATATAAAGATGAGATCAGTTTTGAGGCCCTGATAGACACGCTCTCAAGTGCCGGATTGCGCGGGCTGGGCGGGGCTGGTTTTCCTGCTGGCACCAAATGGAAATTTGTGCGTGGCTATGATGCCCCACGATTGATGACCATCAATGGCGATGAGGGCGAGCCCGGCACTTTCAAGGACCGCTATTATCTCGAACGTGATCCGCATCGAACACTTGAGGGTGCTTTAATTGCCGCCCATGCGGTGGATGCGGAACGTATCTATTTCTATATGCGCGACGAATATCCTGCAGTTTTAGAGATTTTGCGACGCGAGATTGCCGCGCTTGAACAGGCGGGCCTTTGCGAAAAAGGTTTTATTGAATTACGGCGCGGGGCAGGCGCCTATATTTGCGGCGAAGAGAGCGCCATGCTGGAAAGTATTGAGGGCAAGCGTGGGCTTCCGCGCCATCGACCGCCTTATATTGCTGAGGTCGGATTGTTTGGCAGGCCAACGCTTAATCACAATGTTGAAACCCTGCACTGGCTGCGCGATATTATCGACAACGGGCCGGAATGGTTCGCTTCCAAGGGTAAGGAAGGCCATCCCGGACCACGCTCATGGTCCGTTTCCGGGCGGGTGAAAAATCCAGGTGTTAAACTTGCACCCGCCGGCATTACGGTTCGCGAACTCATTGATGAGCATTGCGGCGGCATGGCGGATGGCCACAGGCTCAAAGCTTATTATCCGGGCGGAGCGTCGGGCGGGGTATTGCCAGCCTCAATGGATGATGTTCCTCTCGATTTTGGCGGGAAACTGGCAGAGCTTGGCTCATTTGTCGGGAGCCATGCAATTGTCATTCTTTCTGATCAGGATGGTATCAAAGATGCGGTTTTGAATACGCTTAACTTTTTCAAGCACGAAAGTTGCGGCCAGTGTACGCCGTGCCGGGGCGGCACCGAAAAAATGCTGACGCTTTTGCAAGGCAAAGGCCCGCTGGACGAAGAGGCCATCCGCGATCTGGAACAGGTTATGCGCGATGCTTCAATCTGCGGGCTGGGGCAGGCGGCACCGAACCCAGTCAACCATCTGCTGACATATTTTCGCGAGGAGTTATCATGACAGAAGCCACCCCAACCACTCAAATTGATAATGAACGCACCCGCGTTACCGAATGGCGGTTTCGCCCCGGTGCCGAGACCGGGGTGCATATCCATGAATATGATTATGTGGTGGTGCCGATGCTGGATGGGTTTTTGAAAATTGTTGCACCCGACGGCACGGAAACTCTGGCGGAAATGAAGGCTGGGCAAAGCTATTTTCGCGAAAAAGGCGTGCATCATAATGTCATAAACGCCAATGATTTTGAATATGCTTTTGTTGAGGTGGAATTCAAGTGAGCGACAAAGTTACCTTTACCCTTGATGGGGCCGAAGTTTCGGCCACGCTAGATGAAACCATCTGGCAGGTGGCGAAGCGCGAGGGCAACCGCATTCCGCATCTTTGCCATTTGGATCAGCCGGGCTACCGTTCTGACGGTAATTGCCGGGCCTGCATGGTGGAGGTTGAAGGCGAGCGGGTTTTGGCCGCATCCTGCCAGCGTAAAGTTGCCGAAGGCATGGTGGTTCGAACTGACAGCGAGCGGGCCGATAAATCGCGCCGCATGGTGTTTGAACTTTTGGCAAGCGACATGCCCACGCAGCAAGATGGGCCAGATAATCAGTCATCATTCTGGCAATGGGCCGAGCAATTTGGCATTTCCGGCAGTGAGCGATTGGGTGCTAAAGCGCGCGATACTGCGGCCAACCACGACATCTCCAACCCTGCCATTGCGGTAAATCTGGATGCTTGCATTGCCTGCGGGTTGTGCGTGCGCGCCTGCCGTGAAGTGCAGGTCAATGATGTGCTCGGCATGGGCGGGCGCGGGGGCGAAAGTCGCCCGGTATTCGATCTATCTGACCCGATGGGCCAATCCACCTGCGTCACTTGCGGAGAGTGTGTGCAAGCCTGCCCGACCGGGGCTTTGTTTGAAAAAACCTTGATGGATGCGGACGCCAAAACCCGTGCGGTGCAGGAATTTGACCGGGAAGTGGCCTCCGTCTGCCCGTTTTGCGGGGTTGGTTGTCAGACCACGGTTCGGGTGAAAGACAACAGAATCGTGCAGGTTGATGGCCGCGATGGTCCGGCGAACGAAAGCCGTCTCTGCGTAAAAGGCCGCTTTGGTTATGATTATGCAATGTCATCTGAGCGATTGACCAAGCCGCTTATCCGCCGCGATGATGCGCCAAAAGATGCGGGCGTTGATATGCGCGGGCGCGATATGATGGACATATTTCGCGAGGCCACATGGGATGAAGCGCTTGCGCTTGCCGCCGGTGGCCTGAAAAATATTCGCGATGAACGTGGCGGAGGGGCCTTGGCGGGCTTTGGTTCGGCCAAGGGCTCGAATGAAGAAGCTTATCTGTTTCAAAAACTGGTGCGGCAGGGATTTGGCACCAATAATGTCGACCATTGCACAAGGCTTTGCCATGCATCCTCGGTGGTGGCGTTGCTTGAAGGCGTTGGTTCGGGGGCGGTATCTGCGCCGTTTAATGATGCGGAAAAGGCCGATTGTATTGTGGTTATCGGCTGTCGCCCAACCACCAATCACCCGGTCGCTGCGACTTACTTTAAACAGGCGGCGAAGCGCGGCAAGAAGATCATCGTCATGGACCCGCGCAAGCAGGATTTGATGCGCTTTGCCAGCCATTCACTGCAATTTACCCCGGGTTCTGACGTGGCGATGTTGAACGCGCTTTTGCATGTGATCATCGAAGAAGAGCTTTATGATGCGCAATATATTCAGGCCAATGTCTCAGGTTTTCAAGCTTTGCGCGACAAGGTGAAGGATTTTTCCCCCGAGGCGATGAGCGAGATTTGCGGTGTTGAAGCCGCACTTTTGCGCGATGTGGCGCGCACCTATGCGACTTCCGAGCGATCAATAATTTTTTGGGGCATGGGAATTTCCCAACATACCCACGGCACCGACAATGCCCGATGTTTGATCGCGCTGGCGCTGATTACCGGGCAGGTGGGGCGTGAAGGCACTGGCCTGCACCCGTTGCGCGGGCAAAACAATGTGCAAGGCGCATCCGACGCGGGGCTTATTCCGATGTTTTTCCCTGATTATCGCTCGGTTGAGGCGGAAAATATTCGTGGCGAAATGGAAAATTTCTGGGGTGAAACGCTTGATCCCAAACGCGGATTGACAGTGGTGGAAATCATTGATGCGATCCACGCGGATGAGATTTCGGGCATGTATATTATGGGCGAAAATCCGGCAATGTCCGATCCTGATCAGCTGCACGCACGTGCGGCCCTGGCCAAGCTCGATCATCTGGTGGTGCAGGATATTTTCTTTACCGAGACCTGCTGGCATGCGGATGTTATTTTGCCTGCATCAGCGCAAGCGGAAAAACTTGGCACCTACACGAATACCAACCGGCAGGTGCAAATTGGCCGCCCGGCGCTTGATCTGCCCGGCGACGCACGACAGGACTGGCAGCTGATTGTTGATCTCGCTAATCGGATTGGTTGCGATTGGCACTATGACGGGGTCGGCGATGTTTATCGCGAAATGGCTTCTGTTATGGGTTCGCTCGATCATCTGACATGGGAGCGGCTGAACAAGGAAGATTGCATTACTTATCCGGTGGATGAACCGGGCGGATTTGGCAATGAGGTGATCTTTACCGATGGTTTTCCGACCGCAGATCGTCGGGGCAAATTGGTGCCTACCGATCTTCGCCCGCCAGACGAGGTGCCGGATGCGGATTATCCAATGGTGCTAACAACCGGGCGTTTGCTGGAACATTGGCATACTGGCTCGATGACCCGGCGTGCATCTGTATTGAACGAAATTGAGCCCGAGGGCATTGCGGCGATGAACCCGCGTGAAATTGCTCGTCTCGGGTTTGAGGCTGGGCAAATGATTGAGGTTGAAACCCGGCGCGGGACTATTTCCGCACTGTTGCGGGCTGACCGCGAGGTTGCAGACAATATGATCTTTATTCCGTTCTGTTTTAACGAATCACCGGCCAACCGGTTGACCAATCCGAAACTTGATCCGTTCGGCAAAATCCCTGAATTTAAGTACTGCGCGGCTAAAGTGAGCGCACGTGGCGAAGCCGCGCAAGCGAACGACTAAAGAAAATGAGTTCAGCTTAAATCGCACGTTGACCCCGGGCTTGATCCGGGGGAAGCGCAAGATTTAAGCCATTAAAGAAAGTGATGCGCACTTTAATTCGCTCACGGCAATTGTGCTTCGCACTGCCTGCGCGGGCGCGCGTTGCGCTTCACCTATCGGTTCAGTTATTTTTTCGCTCAACCATCCAGTTTCGTGCACTTTGGGCAAAGCCCCTCGCAAGCAAACGACCAAAGAAAGTGAGCGCATGTCGGGCCCTGCGGACCCTTCCCCGGAACCCCCGCCAAACTTTGGCCATGGTTAATAATGGTTTTCCAGAATCAATAAATCTGTACTGCAAACTTACACCTCAAATTTGGGTATCTATATTAGATTGCAATTTTGGGGAGAGCCATGAAAAAAAATTCTGCTTATATTACTGGCAAGAAAATGGTATTAAGTGCGACCAAGATTACTGTACTGAGTATAGTTGCGTCTTTGGTTGTGACGACTATTATTTTTGCAGTAACAACCACGGCTCCAGAGGAATTCTGGGTGCGTTTGCCGTATGTATTGAAAATGGCAACATTGGTGACCATAAGCATTACACCGCCGATCTCTCTTGCTTTTTTGCGGCAGCGGAGTCAATTGGCAATCGCCTATGATAAATTGTTGCATGCAATACGTTTTGACCCGTTGACCGAACTCTTGTCGCGCCGCACTTTTTTGGGCGATGTGGAGCAAATCCTGATTGGTCAAAAAGGGTCGACCCAATCCAATGCGATGGCATATTTGGATCTCGATCATTTCAAACGGATTAATGACCGGTTCGGTCATGCAACAGGTGATGAGGTTCTGCGGGTGTTGGGGAAGGCTGTTGAGGAGCAACTTTGCCCTAACTGTATTGCTGGTCGTCTTGGCGGTGAAGAATTTGGTATATTCATGCCCAATTGCACGTTGGAAATTGCGCTTGCAAAGGCACAGAATCTGGTTGATGACTTCAGGCAACAAGCTCGTATTGTTGATGGCAATAATGTTGGATGTACGGTGAGCATTGGGGTTGCGGTTTCGGCCCAAAAAGATGATTTGGACCAGCTTTTAAGTGAGGCGGATCGGCAGCTCTATATTGCCAAACAAAATGGCCGTGATTGTATCGCCGGGGAAGCCAGGCTGGAGATGGCTGCGTAGCCACGAAGCCTAATACCCTACCGCCCGGTGAGAGGTTTTATCCGTCTGCAATTATCTTTGACACAAGGCGGATCTTGATTAAACTGGCTCTTTGATCCGTATTTGGAAAATGAGGCGGGGAGCTTTGTCTACTTTATCACGCCATTATGAATTGTTGCTGCTTTGCGCGCGGATTGGATATTCGCCGCATTGCTGATTGTGAATTTGTTTAAAACCATACAATTCCAATTGCAGTAATCGAGCTAATTCCATGACATATAAAAACTATTCAACCGCGCAGATGCAGGCGCTGGACAATGCGCACTATCTTCACCCCGATACCGACCATAAGGAAATTCGCGAGAAAAATGCGCGAATTATCACCCGAGCAGATGGGCCCTATATATATGACAGCGATGGCCATGAAATGCTTGATGGGATGGCAGGTCTGTGGTGCGTGAATTTGGGTTATGGGCGCGAGGAACTGGCAAAAGCTGCCTATGATCAAATGCTGGAATTGCCCTATTATAATTCGTTCTTCATGTGCACCACGCCATCGCCGATATTGTTGGCGGCCAAAATTGCCGAGCTGGCACCCGACCATATGAACGAGGTGTTCTATGGTTCATCCGGGTCTGACGCCAATGATACGGCCATTCGCATGGTGCGCCAATATTGGGCTTTGGAGGGAAAGCCTGAAAAGAGCATCATTATTTCGCGCCATGATGCCTATCACGGTTCTACCATTGCAGCCGTGTCGATGGGTGGAATGAGCGGCATGCAGGCGCAGGGCGGGGCGTTACTGGAAGGTTTTCGCCATGTGATGTGTCCTTATGCTTTTGAAAATGCCTGGCTGGATGAAAGCGATGAGGCTTTTGGCCTTCGGGCGGCCGCCGCCATCGAAGAAGAAATATTGAAAGTCGGGCCTGAAAATGTTGCGGCCTTTGTTGGCGAGCCGATACAGGGTGCTGGCGGGGTGAAAATTCCACCGGCCAATTATTGGGGTGAAGTGCAGCGTATTTGCCAAAAATACGATATTTTACTGATGCTGGATGAGGTGATTACCGGATTTGGCCGTACCGGCTGTTGGTTTGCAGCAGAATCGATGAACATCAAACCGGATACGATGACAGTCGCCAAGGCGATAACCTCCGGCTATCAGCCGCTTTCTGCGGTAATTGTCGGCGATCGCGTTGCCTCAACCCTGGTCGACAAGGGCGGCGAATTTTACCATGGCTATACCTATTCCGGCCATCCGGTTGCCTGCGCGGTGGCGCTGAAAAATCTCGAGCTTATCGAGCAGGAAGGGTTGGTTGAACGGGTGCGCGGTGATACCGGTCCTTATTTTGCCGAACAGCTTCATGCCGCATTGGATGATCATCCAATTGTCGGCGAGGTTCGAACTTTCGGGCTTATGGGCGCGATTGAGATCGTTAAAGATCGCGATACGCGCGAGCGCTTTGCGGATGATCAAAATGCGGCGCTGACCATTCGTGAAATTTCCACACGTAACGGTTTGATCATGCGGGCGGTTGGCAGCTCAATGATCTTGTCGCCACCGCTGATCTGGACGAGAGAGACTATCGATCTTGCGGTGGAACGGATTGTTTCATCGTTTGATGAGGCGACAAAAACTCTGCTCGCCTGATTGAATTTTATTGGGCGTAGGCAGATTTCATCTGTCATTGGCATGAATTTGCGGTATGTTTTGCCGGAAAAATCAAATCGGGTAATTTTCGAAGGGAAAGTAGCGTGGATCAGATGATTGATCAGGCCAATCCGCCGTTTTCATTGAATGAAGACCAGTTAGCCATTCAGGAAATGTCACGCACATTTGCCGATGACCGGATTGCGCCCTTCGCGCTGGATTGGGACGCACGCGAGCATTTGCCTTTGGATGTCATCCGCGAGACCGCACCGCTTGGCATGGGCGGCATCTATGTGCGCGAAGATGTCGGCGGTTCTAATCTTTCGAGGTTAGATGCGGCGCTGATTTTTGAAGCGCTGGCAACCGGCTGCCCGGCATTTTCGGCCTATATTTCCATTCATAATATGGCCGCATGGATGGTCGACCAATTTGCCAGTGAAGAACAGCGCCAGGCATGGTTGCCCAAACTTACCTCAATGGAATGGATCGCCAGCTATTGCTTAACCGAGCCTGGTTCCGGTTCAGATGCGGCGGCGCTTAAAACCAAAGCGGTGAGAGATGGTGATGATTATATCATCAATGGCACCAAGCAGTTCATTTCCGGTGCCGGGGTGAATGAAGTCTATGTGGTTATGGTGCGCACCGGCGAGGATGGGCCAAAGGGCATATCCACCCTGCTGGTTGAAAAGGGCACGCCGGGGCTTTCTTTTGGCCCGCCGGAGAAAAAGATGGGTTGGAACATGCAGCCCACAGCGCAGGTGATCTTTGAGGATTGCCGGGTGCCTGCCAAAAATCTCATTAATGATGAGGGGCAGGGCTTTCGCATTGCTATGGCGGGGCTTGATGGCGGGCGGCTGAATATCGGTGCCTGCTCGTTGGGCGGGGCGCAGTCCGCGCTTGAAAAAGCCCAACAATATATGAATGAGCGCAAGGCCTTTGGGAAATCGCTTTCGCAGTTTCAGGCGCTCCAGTTCAAGCTTGCCGATATGGCAACCGAGCTGGAAGCTGCCCGTGTGCTCTTATATTCGGCGGCGGCCAAGCTTGATGCGAAATCACCGGATGCTGGCAAATTTTGCGCAATGGCCAAGCGTTTTGCCACCGATACAGGCTTTGACGTTGCCAATGATGCTCTGCAATTGCATGGCGGCTATGGCTATCTGGCGGAATATGGGGTGGAAAAAATTGTTCGCGATTTGCGGGTTCACCAAATTCTTGAAGGCACCAATGAAATCATGCGGATGATTATCGCGCGTAACCTGATTTAGAGAATAAAATTCAATGGGAGAAATGTAATGGCAACAATCGGCTTTATCGGTCTGGGCAATATGGGCAATCCAATGGCGGCCAATCTGGTCAAGGCCGGCCATGTGGTGACGGGCTTTGATTTGGCACAGGCAAGCCTTGATCTGGCCAAAGAAAACGGGCTTGAAATCGCCGTAAGCCTAGCCGATGCGGCAGTGGGCAAGGATGTGGTGATCACCATGTTACCCGCCGGGCAGCATGTCTTATCGGTCTATAAGGACGTGCTGGACGAGGCTGATCGCGGCACATTATTCATCGACTGTTCGACCATTGATGTGGATTCTGCCCGCACGGCGCACGAAAATGCCAAATTGGCAGGCATGTACTCAATCGACGCACCCGTATCTGGCGGAGTTGGCGGCGCATCAGCCGGGACTTTGACCTTTATGGCCGGAGGCTCTGAAGAAGCCTTTGAAAAAGCGAAGGATATTCTTGAGCCGATGGCCGGGCGCATTGTCCATTGTGGAGAAGACGGTGCTGGCCAGTCCGCCAAAATCTGCAACAATATGATCCTTGGCATCTCGATGATCGGGGTGGGGGAAGCCTTTGCGCTGGCGGAAAAGCTCGGCCTTTCGCATCAGGCGCTGTTTGATGTGGCCTCTACGTCATCCGGCCAGTGCTGGTCGATCAATACCTACTGCCCGGTGCCGGGGCCGGTGCCCACGTCACCTGCCAATAATGATTTTAAACCGGGCTTTGCTGTTGATTTGATGCTGAAGGATTTAAAGCTCTCGCAGGAGGCTGCCCAATCCAATGGTGCAATCACTCCGTTGGGCGCGCAGGCCACCCAGCTTTATTCACTTTTTTCGGCGATGGGCAATGGCGGCATGGATTTTTCCGGAATTATTGAGTTTATGCGCGGTAAGAAAGAACATTAATTTTTTACACTATGGTGCCTGATCAATTTTTTTTGAAAAAAAACACAAAGTGGCAAAACTTTCCCCCCGGATTAGGCTTTGCTTAACGTCTCATTAGCCGACTGTTAGGAAAGTCATCGTAAAACCAAGGGGCAAGACGATGTTAAAAACGTCTGCCCCCCGGATCAGGTTTTGCGTACCGGGATGAAAATTTAGCCGGGGAGTATGCCCGGTGAGTTGAGTGCTGTGTAAGGCCGTGCTTTTGATGCAACATAAGTTTGTATCAAATGCGCGGCTTTTGCATTTTTATAGGCGTTCTCTTGCGAGGCGCTGTGCGCCACGTGCGATCACTTTTATTTTGCCGTTCTCTTGCGAGGTGCTGCGCGCCACGTGCAATCACTTCTATCTCTCACGGCTGTTCAATGCTTTGCATTGAGTCGAGATTTTTCCATGATATATATTCTGCTATCGGATTCGCTGATGATGCGATAAACCGGCAATTATGAACACGCGCCAAACAAATTCGATCATGTTTCAGGGCACCGGTTCCGATGTGGGTAAAACCGTATTGGTGGCCGGACTTTGCCGTGCGGCGCGCAATCGCGGGCTTAAAGTTGCACCGTTCAAGCCGCAAAATATGTCGAATAATGCAGCGGTTGCCGAAATTCCCGCAAATGATGGTGGCGGTGAGGGGGAAATTGGCCGGGCGCAATATTTGCAGGCTTTGGCCTGCGGAATAAAACCCAATGTGCATATGAACCCGGTGCTACTGAAACCGCAGTCTGAAACCGGTAGTCAGATCATAGTGCATGGCAAGGTTTGGGGCCATGCGAAGGGCCGCGATTATCAAAAATTCAAGCCAAAACTGCTGGATGCGGTGATGCATTCTTTTGAGTATATGCGCGCTCAGGCTGATCTTGTGCTGGTGGAGGGGGCGGGTTCTCCGGCTGAAATCAATTTGCGCGCCGGTGATATTGCCAATATGGGCTTTGCCACAAAAGCCGGGGTGCCGGTGGTGTTGGTGGGTGATATTGATCGCGGCGGAGTAATCGCCTCGCTGGTTGGCACAAAGGCGATCTTGCCGGATGAGGATTGCGCGATGATCGCCGGTTTTCTTATCAACAAGTTTCGCGGCGATATTTCGCTGTTCGATGATGGCTTGAAAGCGATCAAGAAGCATACGGGTTGGCGCTCGTTTGGCGTGGTGCCGTGGCTGGATGAAGTGGGGAAATTACCGGCGGAGGATTCCGTGGCTTTGGGGCGGATTATCCAAATGCAAGCAGGCAACGAGGGCGAGGCGAAAAAAATCAAAATCGCCGTGCCGGTGTTTGATCATATTGCGAATTTCGATGATTTCGATCCGCTTATGGCCGAAGATGGCGTTGAGATTATCATGGTGCGACCGGGCGAACCATTGCCTGAAGATGCGGCTTTGATCATCCTGCCGGGGTCAAAATCCACCATTGCGGATTTGGTGGCTTTTCGTGAAAACGGCTGGCACAAAGACCTTACAAACCACATTAACAAGGGTGGCAAGGTCATTGGAATATGTGGCGGTTACCAAATGTTGGGCAATGTGGTGCGCGACCCTGAGGGCATTGAAGGGCAATTGGGCGAGGTTGAGGGGCTGGGCCATCTGGATGTTGAAACCGAGCTTGCGCCGCAAAAGACCGTGCAAAATTCAAATGGCACCTATTTGGCTGAAAACATCGCTGTTCACGGCTATGAAATTCACCTTGGAGAAACCAGCGGGCCGGATTGTCAAAACCCGATGCTGAAAATCAATGGTCGATTTGACGGAGCAGTATCGAAAGACGGGAAAATCATGGGGTGCTATTTGCACGGGTTGTTTTCCAGCGATGAATTCCGCCGCGATCTGCTTCAATCCATCAACGCCGCCACCAGCGAGCTTGCCCATAGTGCAATTATTGATAAGGCGCTTGATAATCTTGCCGATGCATTGGAACATCACCTTGATGTGGACGGGCTTTTGAAAGTCGCCACTGAAAAAACGTAGTGCCTCCGGGAGAGTGCTTTTGCTACCTGATACTGCTCAATTACTGATTTTTATAACCGCCGGTTTGGCATTAAACATCACGCCGGGGGTAGATATGATGTATTGTCTGGGGCAGGGGCTTCGTTCCGGGCCAAAAGCCGGAATTGCTGCAAGTTTTGGCATTGCGACGGGTGGCCTCATTCACACATTGCTTGCTGCCTTTGGTCTTGCCGCATTATTGGCGGCCTATCCGCTGGCATTTGAATTCGTGCGCTGGGTCGGCGTCGCCTACCTTGTTTATTTGGCAATCCAGTCGTTTCGCCTGCCATTTTCTGCCCGCGCGGATGAAGCTCACAGGCAAAACGGGGCGTATTTGGCCTGGCGCGACGGCGTTGTGGTGAACCTGTTTAATCCCAAGGTGGCAATTTTCATTCTGGCGTTTATTCCACAATTTATTGACGCAAGCAAAGGCTCTGAGATTTGGCAATTTATTGCATTGGGCATTATTTTCAATTTCACAGGTACTTTAGTAAACGCGCTGGTGGGTGGGTTTTCCGGTTCAATTGGTGCGGTTCTAAAGGCAAACCGGAAGCTGGCGAATGTCTTTCAATGGGTTTCCGGCACGATATTTTTCGGGTTAGCGCTTAAACTTGCCATTGAGCGCAAATAGCGACGGACTTATTCGACTGTGAAATGTCGTCTATTGGATTGACTTATCTTTCAATTGCTGGCTTAGATCATCTTACTGAATGGTTCCCAGATGAGTAAACACTTTGAGGGATGAAAAGGGAATGCGGTGATATTGACCCATACAGGGGATATCAGACGCAGCCGACCCCGCGACTGTAGCGGTTAGGGTTTAATTAAATTGCCACTGAAGGCTTGTTTTAAGCATTTGGGAAGGCCGATTGAACCTGATAACCCGTGAGCCAGGAGACCTGCCAATCAGGCTGCATGATGCAGCACACTTAAATAGGGCACCACGGAGGTTGATATGCTCACAGATTTAAATACCAAGCCGGTTACGCTGGCTGTTTCAGATTCCAATCGCATAGTTGCGGCCATGTTTGCCGCTGCATTTGGTGCAATGCTGTTATTTGGCGTGGGTTTTGCCCAATCCAGCGTATTGCACAATGCGGCCCATGACAGCCGTCACGCTGCGAGCTTTCCCTGCCATTAATTTCTGCCCCATTTGGGTTGAGATAGATTTTACAATGGAATTGACGGTTTAGCCCGGCAAATCCATTCGGCATATTGTACATATGATCAAAGAAGTAGCGATGACGCGGCGAGAGTCCTGCACGCGCGTTTCTTTGCATGTTTGGAGAAACTGAAATGATGATACGCGTATTGTTAGCGGCAATTCTGGCCGGTCTGATTGCCGGGGTGTTTTACACCGGCGCACAGGCGGTCAAAGTGGTGCCGATTATCCTTGAAGCCGAGACATATGAAAACGCTGGCGAGGCCGGGGCGGAAACGCTGGAGAACCACGCCCATGCGACCGAGGCGGAAGCAAAAACCGAGCATGAGCACGATCCGAATGCATGGGCACCGGAAAACGGTTTTGAGCGGACTTTCTATTCGCTGATTTCCAATTCAATTGTCGGCGTTGCCTATTCGCTGTTAATGGTGGCGGCCATATTGCTTTCCAAACTGCCAATTTCGCCCAAATTGGGCATGATATGGGGGGCGGCCGGATTTGTTATATTCGTGCTGGCTCCGGGGCTTGGCCTGCCGCCCGAAGTACCGGGCACGGTTGCCGCATCAGTGCCTGAGCGTCAGGCATGGTGGATTGTGACCGTTTCGGCCACCGCAATCGGGCTTGGGCTTTTTGCTTTTAAAACCCAGTGGTATTGGCTGGCGCTTGGGCTGGTTCTGGTTGTTGCACCGCATGTTTATGGCGCACCACAGCCGGTTCATCATGAAAGCCTCGCACCGGCCAATCTGGCGGCAGAGTTCGTTATTGCAGCGATTGTGACAGCCGGGATATTCTGGCTGTTTCTTGGCGGTATGCTTGGCTGGATGTTGCCGCGCGCATTGGCTGAAAAACCGGTAAATACCTGATGGGCTCTGTTCTGGTTCTTGGGGGCGCGCGTTCAGGCAAAAGTACCTATGCAGAAGGTCTGGTGCGGGCTGCTTCCAATTCGCCGGTTTATCTGGCGACCGCGCGGGCGGGTGATGAGGAAATGCGCGCGCGTATTGAGGCCCATCAACGCCAACGCGGCACCGATTGGCTGACAGTTGAAGAACCCTTGGCGCTGGTCAATACCTTGCGTGCTGAAGCCCTTGGCGAGCGGGCCATATTGGTCGATTGTCTTACCCTTTGGCTGAGCAATTTGATGATTGCTGATGCGGATATTGAGATTGAATCCAAAGCGCTTGCCGATTGCGCCCGCGATTTGCCGGTGCCGGTGGTGTTTGTTTCAAACGAGGTCGGGCAGGGCATTGTGCCGGAGAACAAGATGGCGCGTGATTTTCGCGACCATGCCGGGCGGTTGCACCAGTTGATGGCCAACGCTTGTGACGAAGTTTGGTTTGTAACTGCGGGCTTGCCGCAAAAACTTAAATGAATTTGATTGGATGAATTGATGAGTTTACAAAAAATTCCGGCAACGGTAATCACCGGCTTTTTGGGCGCAGGCAAAACCACCCTGGTGCGCAATCTTTTAGCCACCGCCAACGGTAAACGCATTGCCTTGATCATCAATGAGTTTGGTGATCTGGGTGTCGACGGCGAAGTGTTGGCCGGATGCGGTGATGAAACCTGCACCGAGGATGATATTGTTGAACTCAACAATGGCTGCATCTGCTGCACGGTGGCGGATGATTTTATCCCGACCATGATCAAACTTTTGGAGCGCGACCGGTTGCCAGATCATATCGTAATTGAAACCTCTGGCCTTGCCCTGCCGCAACCGCTGGTCAATGCGTTCAACTGGCCGGAAATTCGCGAAAGGGTCACCGTTGACGGGGTGATTACGGTGGTGGATTCAGCCGCCGTTGCCGAAGGTCGTTTTGCCCATGATGTCGATGCGGTGGCAGCCCAGCGGGCCGAAGATGAGGCGCTCGACCATGACAGCCCGCTGGAGGAATTGTTTGAGGATCAAATCACTTGCGCCGATATGATCGTGCTTTCCAAGGTTGATCTGGTGGATGATGCTGCCATTGACGCGATACAAAAAGATGTGCGCGCTGCCACCTCGCGGGCGGTAAAAATGGTGCATTCATCGGCCAGCAATATTCCGGGTGCCGATGTGCTATTAGGCCTTGGTGTAGGCAGTGAGCATGATCTGGAAGCGCGGCGTTCGCACCACGAAATTCATCATGAGGATGGGCATGAGCACGACCATGATGAGTTTGAGAGTTTTGTCGTCGAAGGTGGTGCAGTGAGCGACGTGAAGGCGCTTGCGGCATCCTTGTCAAAGCTGATTGAAGAGCATGATATTTTGCGGCTCAAGGGTTTTGTTGAAGTCACCGGTAAACCTATGCGGCTGGTGGTGCAGGCGGTGGGCAAGCGGATTGATACCTATTTCGATCGTGATTGGAAAAAGGACGAGGCACGCGGCTCGCGCCTTGTGGTGATCGGCCTGCACGAAATTGACAAGGATGCGGTGAGTAAAGCCGTTTCGGAAGCGCTTTAAATGCATTTGCTGCTGGCTCAAAAAGGTGCGGTGAGTGATGGCGATGAGGCGATTGATCTTGGCCAGTCTCCGGCTGATCTGATCTTTATTTCAGCGGCCGATACCGAACTTGCGGCTCTCGCCAATGCACGAAAACAATTGGGCAGCGATGCACCGGAATTGCGGTTGGCCAATATGATGGCTCTGTCGCATCCAATGTCGATTGATGTTTATGCGGAAAACACGGTTTTGCGTTCGAAGTTTATCATTGTGCGCTGTCTGGGCGGTGAAAGCTATTGGCCCTATGGGCTTGAAAAGCTCTATGAGGCGGCGTGCCAAAACAATATTCCAATGGCCGTGCTGCCGGGGGACGACAAGCCTGACCCGTCTTTGGCACGGTTCAATACGATTTCAGAAGATCAGCAATTGGCGCTTTGGCAATATCTGGTCGAGGGCGGCGAGGATAATGCTCGCGGGTTGTTGAAAGCTGTTGCGGCCATTTTGGGCGACGGTGAAAGGCCCGCTGCTGCTGTGCCTTTGCTGAAAGCCGGGCTTTGGTGGCCGGAAACAGTCAATCCGGCGATTGATGATATTCGCGAGCACTGGGTTTCGGGCAATTCGGTGGTTGCGATCACTTTTTACCGGGCGCTGGTGCAAAGCGGTAATCTGGCTCCGATCGAAGCGCTGGTTAAAGCATTGCTGGCCAAGGGTATGAACCCGCTGCCGATTTATGTGGCATCGTTAAAAGAGGCGGTATCCTGCGCCACCATTGAGAGCCTGTTTGGCGATTCTGCGCCGGATGTGGTGCTCAACACCACCGGATTTGCTGTATCTTCTCCCAATGGCACGAGGAAACCAACGGTGCTTGAAGCGGGCGGTGCGATGGTGTTGCAGGTGGTGCTCGCGGGTGGTGATTTTGAGACCTGGCAATCATCGCCGCAGGGGCTTTCCTCGCGCGATCTGGCGATGAATGTCGCTTTGCCGGAGGTCGACGGCCGGGTGTTTTCTCGCGCCATTGCGTTTAAATCGGCGGATGATTTCGATGCGGCCTGTCAGGCGAATATCGTTAGCCATAGGCCGATTGCTGACCGGGTGGAATTTATCGCTGACCTTGCGGCCAATTGGGCGGGCTTACGCCAATGCCAACCCAAAAACCGCAAAATTGCGCTGATATTGGCGAATTATCCCAATCGTGATGGTCGTCTGGGCAACGGGGTGGGGCTGGATACGCCTGCGGCGACAATCGAAGTCCTGCGGGCGATGAATGTGAGCGGCTATCAGCTCGATGAAATTCCGGCAAATGGTGATGCGCTGATTGAAGCCTTGCAGGAAGGCCCAACCAATGCGGCTACCGATGGGCGCGTCATACGCGAAACGCTTTCCTTGAATCATTACAATGCATTCTTTGAAAGACTTCCCAAACAGATTCAAGATGAGGTTTCCGCTCGATGGGGTGCACCGGAAAGTGATCCATTCTTTTTGGCAGAAGATCAGGCTTTTGCCCTGCCACTGATGCAATTTGGCAATGTGGTTGTCGGCATTCAACCGGCGCGCGGCTATAATATTGACCCGAAAGAAACCTATCATTCGCCGGATCTGGTGCCGCCGCATGGATATTTTGCTTTTTATTGCTGGTTGCGAGAGCAGTTTTCAGCTCACGCAATTGCCCACATGGGTAAGCATGGCAATCTCGAATGGTTGCCGGGTAAGGCGCTGGCTTTGAGCGAGAATTGCTACCCGGAAGCGGTGCTTGGCCCAGTGCCGCATCTTTATCCGTTTATTGTCAATGATCCGGGCGAGGGGACGCAGGCTAAACGCCGTTCGGCGGCGGTGATTATTGACCACCTAACTCCGCCGCTCACACGGGCAGAAACCTATGGACCGTTAAAGCAGCTGGAAATTCTGGTTGATGAATATTACGAGGCCGCCGGTGTCGACCCGCGCAGGCTGGCCTATCTGAAAACCCAAATTCTTGATCTTATTCGTGACATCGGGCTTGATCAGGATGCGGGCATTGATGGCAGCGATAATGATCTTGAGGCGCTGGAAAAGCTCGATGCCTATCTGTGCGATTTGAAAGAAATGCAAATTCGCGATGGCTTGCATATTTTTGGTCTTTCGCCGCAGGGTCGTTTGAAAATTGACCTAGCGGTGGCGCTTGCACGGGTGCCGCGTGGAACCGGTGAGGCGGGCGATCAATCATTGCAGCGGGCGATTGCGGCCGATTTTGGGCTTTCCGGTTTTGACCCGCTCGATTGCGATATGGGCAAAAGCTGGGAGGGCGCAAAGCCTGAAATGCTCGCCAAAATAACCGATGACCCCTGGCGCACCATTGGCGATACGGTCGAGCGGATTGAACTTTTTGCGACTGCATTGGTTGCCGGTGACATGGCCTGTAAAGCGGAATGGCGCGCAACCGTGGAAGTTCTTGAGGGCATCAACAACCAAATTATGCCTTCAATTGAAGCTTGCGGCCCGGCGGAAATTGATGGTTTTTTAACCGCTCTAAACGGGCGCTTTGTTCTGCCCGGCCCATCGGGCGCACCAACCCGTGGGCGGGTTGATGTTTTGCCAACCGGGCGGAATTTTTATTCGGTCGATTCCCGCGTATTGCCAACGCCTGCCGCTTGGGCATTGGGGCAGAAATCGGCGGAACTTCTGCTTACCCGTCACCGGCAGGAAAATGGCGAATGGCCAAAACGACTGGGCCTTTCCGCCTGGGGCACATCCAACATGCGCACCGGTGGCGATGATATTGCCCAGATGATGGCGCTTATCGGGGTTAAACCCCAATGGGAACCAGCTTCTGGCCGGGTAATCGGGTTCGAGATTACTCCGCTTGCGATGCTGACGCGCCCGCGCATTGATGTAACTTTACGCATATCAGGCTTCTTTCGTGATGCCTTTCCGGCACAGGTTGATCTGTTGGATCGGGCCATTCGTGCGGTGATGTTGCTCGATGAAGATGAGGCGGATAATCCACTGGCGGCGCGCTATAAAGCCGAGCAGGCGGAATTGGTGAGCGCTGGCATGGAAGCACCGCTTGCCGCGCAAAAGGCAGGCTACCGTATTTTTGGCTCCAAACCCGGAGCCTACGGGGCGGGCCTGCAGGCTTTGATGGATGAAAAAGGATGGAATGAGCGCAGCGATCTGGCCGAGGCCTATCTGGCTTGGGGCTCCTATGCCTATGGGCAGAACGTCGAAGGCAGCGAAGAAAAAAGCCAGTTTGAACGGAGGTTGGGCGGCATTGAAGCCATCGTTCACAATCAGGACAATCGCGAGCATGATCTGCTCGATAGCGATGATTATTACCAGTTTGAGGGCGGGATGAGTGCTGCGGTTGAACATATTTCCGGGCAAAAACCAATTGTCTATCACAATGATCATTCGCGGCCTGAACGCCCGGTCATTCGTACACTCGAAGAAGAGGTTGCCCGCGTGGTGCGGGGGCGGGTGACCAACCCCAAATGGATAAAGGGCGTGATGCGCCACGGTTATAAAGGGGCTTTTGAAATCGCCGCAACGGTGGATTATCTGTTTGCCTTTTCAGCCACGACAGGGGCCGTGCGTGATCATCATTTTGATGCGGTCTATCAGGCGTTTATTGGTGATGAGACGGTTTTGAAATTTATGGCGGATAAAAATCCCGAAGCGCTGAAAGAAATGGCCGACCGGCTTTTAGAGGCGCAGAACCGTAATTTATGGACAGCAAAATCAAATTCCGCCAGATTTGCGCTGGAGCAGTTATCGGGTGTGAAAGCCAGTTGACCAACGAGCCGCCGCTCAAAGCGGCGCACCTCGCAGACCCAATGCACTCCCTTGGAGGTGCATTGGATTGGTCGTGAGAGATATTGAAATGGCGTATGCCATTGGTAAAGAAAACAGGAGAATTGAAAAATGGCAATGAAATCAAAAACGCTTCAGAACATGAGCGAAGAGCAGTTGAACGAACGCCACGCCGACAAAATGAAAAAGAAAAAAGTGGCGCGCGATAAAATTATTGCCACCAAGACCATCGAAAAAGGCCTGACGATTGTCCATACCGGCAAGGGCAAGGGTAAATCCACAGCCGCATTCGGCATGGTTTTTCGCGCACTTGGCAATGGTATGAAGGTTGGGGTTATTCAATTTGTCAAAGGCAAATGGGGCACCGGCGAGCGGGTTATCCTAGAAAAGATGGGCGATCAGGTCACCATGTCATCAATGGGTGAGGGCTTTACCTGGGAAACTCAGGATCGCCAGCGTGACATTGATGCGGCCCGCATTGCCTGGGATAAGGCCAAAGAGCTGATTATGGATGACGAGCATCAAATGGTTTTGTGTGACGAGTTAAACATCGTGCTGCGCTATGACTATCTGCCGATTGAGGAAATTATCGAGGTTTTAGAAAACAAACCGCCGATGAAGCATGTGATTATCACCGGGCGCAATGCCAAGGAAGAGCTGATTGATTTTGCTGATCTGGTGACCGATATGACCATGATTAAGCATCCGTTCAGGGGCGGTGTGAAAGCGCAAGTTGGCATCGAATTTTAAGGTAAATTCACACCCCTATCGCAATTAACAGCGAATCGCATAGACTGCCCATCATTGGGGGTTGGGCAGTTATGTTTGACAGGGTTATTCAATATCTGGAATCGTTAGGGGCCGGCAAAGTCGACAGCTTTGCTGCGGAGGACCGCAATTTGGCGGTTGCGGCCCTGTTTTATCATATGATTGCGGTTGATGGTGTTGTTAAACCCATTGAAAAAATACAATTTCATGCATTGCTGGAAAAGAACTTTGGATTAACCGCAGAGCGGCTTGCACGGTTTTCCGAAAAAGCCACCGAAGTGGATTTGCGATCTTCAGGATTGTTTCCTTTTACCAGCATTATCAACCATGAATGCACCTATGAGGAAAAAATGGAGATCGTTGAGCAAATGAGAAGCCTTGCCCAATCTGACGGAGAATGTCATCCACTAGAATCTCAGCTTATTCGCAATGTGGAAGAACTATTAAAATTACCGGGCGAGAACGAAAAGTCGGCAGCGGAGTAAAATATGGGGATTCTGGATTCATTTCGCACATTGCTGGAACAGGGTAAAACCGTGCGCCGTGTGGCCGATGATGAACAGTTGACTGCTGAGCTGATTTTGCTGGTTCGGATGATGTTTGCCGATGGTGAAATGACCGGCGATGAGCTTGAGAAGTTTAAGGAAATCTGCGCCACCCGATGTGATATTCCTGAAAAAGATATTCCCGAGGTGGTGAAATACCTGGTTGATTTTGGCTATGAAACATCGGCTGAAGATGCGGCCGGTATGTTTTCGGATATGGATGACGATCGCAAAAAAGCGATTTTACGCCGTATGGTCAGAATTGCCTATTCGGATGATGAACTCGACCCGCGCGAATCCCTGATGATCCAAAAAACCGCCGATGCGCTTGGGCTTACCATGATGGATGCCTTTGCAAAGCCACCGGTAGAGCCGGGGCCGTAAATATTATCTGCAAAGTCGTGTATTGATTGGTGCACGCCGCAAATGTGTTTGACGGCTTGTCCATTGCCCCATATGTTCACTTTTAATCGACGGCGTCTAAATAAAGGCTGAAAACGATTTCGGTGCGGCTGACCCAATTAGGGGGCCAAGTCTGAAGCTGTCACGGTAGAATATCTTTGCTCTTTTATTAAGGGCGAAGTGCTTCTGGTGTCTCGATTGAATGGATTGATTGATCGAGGAATACGCCTATGTGCCGAATATTTGCTTTTTTCTTATTTGTATTTTTGAGCCTTCCAGCTTTTGCCCATAGCGGCCATCTGGGAGAGCTTGCTGGTCACGGCCATTTGCTTGGCTGGGGTCTGGCGATTGGTGCCGGGCTGTTGGCGGTGGCTATTGCCCGGTTGAAAGACAAACAAGATGAGGTTTCCGAGGAAGAAACTTCTGAAGAGCCAAACGGCGATGCGGAAGCTGCCTGAAATTTGGCCGGAGAGAAAAGATATGAATAAGATCGTGGAAAAACTTGGCATTATGGTCTGTGGCCATGGCAGTCGAAACCAGAACGCGATGAAAGAATTTGCCAAGGTTGCCGGTGGGCTGAAAGAAAAATTTCCCCATCTGCCGGTTGAATATGGCTATCTGGAATTTTGTAATCCGGTGATTTCGCACGGGTTGGACCAATTGCGCGAGCAGGGGGTGACCAAGGTTTTGGCGGTGCCCGGCATGTTGTTTGCCGCTGGCCACGCCAAAAACGATATTCCCTCGGTGCTTAATACCTATCAGGCGCAAAATCCCGGTATGGAAATCATTTATGGGCGCGAACTTGGCATTGATTTGAAAATGATCCGTGCTGCCGGTGAACGGGTGATGGAGGCAATGGCTGCGGGCGACAAAGAGCATGGAAAAGTGCCACCGCATGAAACCCTGTTGATGGTTGTCGGGCGCGGGGCGTCTGACCCGGATGCGAACTCCAATGTGTCCAAGGTTATGCGGATGATCTGGGAAGGGCTTGGCTTTGGCTGGGGTGAAACCTGCTATTCGGGCGTGACTTTTCCATTGGTTGAACCGGGTCTGGAACATGCGGCAAAGCTTGGCTATCGCCGCATTGTGGTGTTTCCCTATTTTCTGTTTACCGGCGTGCTGGTTAAGCGAATTTTTTCCTATACCGACGATGTGGCGGCGCGACATGCGGATATTCAATTCGTCAAAGCACCCTATTTGAACGATCATCCTTTGGTGATTGAGACCTTTGCCGACCGGGTGAATGAAATTCTCGACGGGCAAAACCTGATGAATTGCCAGATGTGCAAATATCGCGAGCAGGTGCTTGGTTTTGAAGATCAGGTTGGTTTGGCACAGGAAAGTCACCACCATCATGTGGAAGGGATTGGTGGTGGGTTGGAGGATTGCCCCTGCAAGGGCGATTGCGATGCTTCCTGCCGCGAAGAGGCTTTTTGCAAAGAACACGGACTCCCCTGGACCCCGGTTCACACGCATGATCACCATGACCACAGCGATGGGCACAACCATGACCACGACCAAGGGCACACGCATCATCCTTACCCCCATGCGGACCATCCGCACGGGCCTGTTACGATGAAGAAATAGCTGGGCTTGCGGCGTGTATGTTTATGAAAAAAATGGTGCTGAGATTTACCGTCGGTCGTTCGATACCATTCGGCGGGAAGCAGATTTAAGCCGTTTTGAAGGGGCTGAACGCGATGTGGTTATCCGGCTTATCCACGCTTGCGGCATGGTTGACCTTGCGGCTGATGTGATGATCTCGGAACACGCCATTGAGGCCGGGCGCAAGGCGCTTGGCAAAGGGTGTTCGGTCATTTGCGATGTCACAATGGTGAGCCAAGGGATTATTCAACGTAATTTACCGGCGGAAAATCCGGTTCTTTGTGCGGTGAAATCGGATGCGGCGGTGGCCATTGCGAAAAACCATCAAACCACCCGGTCAGCCGGTGGTATTGAGAGCCAGAAAAGTGCTTTAACCGGGGCAATTGTGGTTATTGGCAACGCGCCAACGGCGCTGTTTCACCTGCTTGAGATGATTGAAAATTCTACCGTGCGACCGGCAATGATTATCGGCTGTCCGGTCGGTTTTGTTGGTGCGGTTGAAAGTAAAGAGGCGCTGATTGTGCACCCGGCAAAGGTTCCCTTTATCATCGTGCGCGGCAGGCGGGGCGGATCGGCAATGGCGGCAGCTTGCGTTAATGCGCTCGCGGCGGGGTTGGGTTGATTATGGTTGAGACAGAAAAATGGCTGACCATTATCGGCATCGAGGAAGACGGTTTTGCCGGACTTTCATCCCTGGCGATTGAGAAAATTCACCAGGCCGATGTGATTTTTGGCGGAAAACGCCATTTGGCGATGATGGATAATGTGGCTGTCCGCAAGATTGAATGGGCGCAGCCATTTTCAGAATCAATGATTGAAATTAAAGCAAATGCCGGAAAAAATGTGGTGGTTCTGGCCAGTGGCGACCCGCAATGGTTTGGGGTGGGCTCGACGCTCGCACGGCATTTTTCTGCTGAAATTATGGAAAACATTCCGGCCCGTTCGTCGTTTTCGTTGGCTGCGGCCAAGCTTAATTGGTCGCTGGCCAAGGTTCAAACTCTAACCCTGCACGGGCGGCCTTTTGCTAATCTGGCGCGATTTGTTGCGCCGAATGCCCGTCTGCTGGTGCTTTCCAATAATGGCGAAACGCCAAAAATGATTGTCGATTATTTGCTGAGACAAGGTTTTGGCCAGAGCAAAATCTGGGTGATGGAGCATTTGGGTGGTGAAAAAGAACGTATCCGCCAAAATGCGGCCGCTGAATTTGATTTAGATGATATTGCTGATTTAAACATTGTTGCAATTGACTGCATTGGCGCTGCGCAATCTAACTGGCACTCGCTAGCGCCCGGTCTGCCGGACGAGGCGTTTTGCCATGATGGGCAGTTGACCAAGAGCGTGGTGCGGGCCGCAACCCTTGCGGCACTGAAGCCCTATTCTGGCGCAATGCTTTGGGATGTGGGGGCGGGCTGCGGTTCGATCGGTATTGAATGGATGCGGGCCGCCCCAAATGCGCGCGCAATCGCAGTTGAACCAAATGCGACCCGTTGCAGGTTGATTGAGAAAAATGCCGCAAATCTCGGAGTGCCGGGCTTGCAGATTGTTTCGGCTTCTGCGCCTGGCTGTCTGCATGAATTAGCCAGGCCGGATGCAATTTTCATTGGTGGTGGTCTTACTCAAAATGAAATGTTTGAAACCTGCTGGCAGGCGCTACCAGTGGGGGGAATTCTGGTTGCAAACGGGGTGACTTTGGAGAGTGATACCTGCCTGTTTGCCTTGCACGAGAAATATGGCGGCACGCTTCGGCGTATATCTGTGGAACAGGTTGCCCCAATGGGTAAATTTCGTGGTTGGCAGCAGGCAAAACCTGTAACCCAATGGCGTGTAGTTAAATTGGATGATACAAAATGACGGCCACATTATACGGGCTTGGGGTAGGGCCGGGCGATCCGGAACTGATTACCGTTAAGGCCTTGCGGATATTGCAGCGGGTGAAGATTATTGCCTGGCCTGCGCCTGATGATGGTGTCAGTTTCGCCCGCTCTATCGTTGAACAATATATAACACCCGATCAGCTGGAAATTCCAATTATTGTGCCAATGAAGGTGGAGCGTCACCCGGCAAAAGATGTTTATGATCAGGCGGCAAGGCTTATTGCTTCACATCTTGATGCAGGATCAGATGTGGCCGTCTTGTGTGAGGGCGATCCGTTTTTCTATGGCTCTTTCATGTATCTTTACGAGCGGCTTGAGGGCAAATATCCATGCGAGATTGTGCCTGGCGTTTCTTCGCTCATGGCGTCGGCCTCAGTGTTGCAAAGGCCGCTTGCGGCGCGCAACGATGTTTTAAGTGTCATTCCGGCACCGCTTTCTGATGATGAAATTGAAGCCCGGATTGCACAGAGTGATGCAATTGCCTTCATTAAGGTCGGGCGGCATATCGAGCGGATAAAGAGCCTGCTGGAAAGGCTCGGTTTGCTACAATCGGCGGCCTATGTGGAGCGTGCCAGTCTGCCAAACCAGCGGATTTTTCCGCTGGCGCAATTGGTTGATACTGCGCCGTATTTTTCGATGATCCTTGTCTATAAGGGTGGCGAGGACTGGATTTCCTCTCTCAATATTAAAGGGGAAGCGCGATGATTTCCGCAAATCCAGAAAATATTGCCATTATTGTGCTTTCGCGCTCCGGCATGGCCGTCGCTGCGAAAATCAAACAGCTTTCCGGCGGCGAAATCCACGGGTTTTCAAAACGCATTGATGAATGTGATCAGCTTTTTGACAATGTTGGTGAGCATTTGCGGGGCCTGTTTGCGGATGGGCAAACGATTGTTGCCATTATGTCAAGCGGTGCCGTCATTCGCCTGATTGCGCCCTTGCTCAACGACAAGACGGTGGAGCCGCCAGTGGTCGCGGTTTCAGAGGATGGGATCAATATTGTGCCCTTGCTTGGCGGGCATCACGGGGCCAATCAGATTGCGCGGTATCTGGCGGAAGAATTGGGGGGCAATGCGGCAATTACAACAAGTGGCGATGTGCATTTTGGTGTGGCGCTGGATGAACCGCCTGCGGGCTATGTGCTGGCCAATCCCGAAAATGCCAAATCTGTAATGGCCGAGCTATTAAAGGGCGAAACCGCGCAGTTGAATGGCCATGCGGATTGGTTGATAGCCAGCAAATTGCCCTTCGCTGATGATGGCAAGATTACATTGACCGTTAGCGATAAGACCCAAACGCCGCTTGCCAATGAGCTGCTCTATCATCCTAAAATCCTGGCGCTGGGGCTTGGTTGTGAGCGGGGAACGTCCGCGAACGAGGTTATTGATCTGGCCAAGCAGGCACTTTCAGGTGCGGGCCTTGCTGCGGAAAGCATTGGTGCCATTGTATCTATAGATTTGAAGGCCGATGAGGCCGCATTGCACGCGGTTGGCGCGCATTTTGACGTTCCAGTGCGGTTTTATTCAGCCGAAATGTTGGAAGACGAGGCGGGCCGTCTTGCAACGCCGTCTGATGTGGTATTTGCCGAAGTTGGTTGCCACGGGGTCGCCGAAGGGGCCGCACTTGCAGCCTGCGGCACTGATGGCGCGTTGATTGTTGCCAAGCAGAAATCCAAACGCGCAACCGCCGCCATTGCACGGGCTGCTGCGCCACTTAAATTGGCTGAAACTGGCAGGCCGCGCGGGCATTTATCGGTTGTTGGTATCGGTCCCGGCAGTGAAGTATGGCGCAGCCCGGAGGTCAGCCAGCTTATAGGCAAAGCCGGCGATCTGGTGGGTTATTCGCTCTATCTCGATCTGCTGGAAGGGTTGACCAAGGGCAAACAACGTCATGATTTTGATCTTGGTCGCGAGGAGGACAGGGTTCGCCACGCGATGGAACTTGCAGGCGAGGGGCGCAATGTGGCGCTGGTCTGTTCGGGCGATGCGGGCATTTATGCGATGGCGACACTGGTTTTCGAACTGCTGGAAAACGGCCAATTGTCGGATGCTGCAAACCGGATTTCCATTCAGGTGTCGCCGGGGATTTCAGCCCTTCAGGCGGCCGCCGCACGCGCCGGTGCGCCACTTGGCCATGATTTCTGCACCATTTCGCTTTCTGATCTTTTAACCCCGTGGGAGATGATCAAAACGCGAGTGAGGGCGGCTGCCGAAGGTGACTTTGTTATTGCCTTTTATAATCCGGTTTCAAAACGCCGTCGCACCCAACTGGCCCATGCCAAGCAGGTTTTGCTTGAACATCGACCAAAGGATACGCCGGTTATTCTTGCCACTAATCTGGGGCGGGAAGGGGAAAATGTGCGCATTATCCCGCTGGCTGATCTGGAAATTGATGAGGTGGATATGCTGACGGTTGTCATCGTCGGCTCATCTGATAGCCGGGTTACCCGCACCGGTGATGGCAAAAGATGGATGTATACGCCGCGCGGTTATGCGGCCAAGGAGGGAACAAAGATCAAAGGTGTTGATCTTTGATTCATTTATCGCTCACAGCCGTTTTGACGCTTCGCGCCAAGCCTACGCGGGTGCGCCGCACTGGCGACGGCTCGTAGTTTACTCGCTATTTGGATTATTTTGGGAGATGCATAAGAATGACAGTTTACTTTATTGGAGCAGGCCCGGGGGCGGCTGATCTTATTACCGTGCGCGGTTTGCGCTTGATCGAGCATTGCCCGGTTAACCTCTATGCCGGATCGCTGGTGCCGGAGGAAATTGTCGCTTCAGCCCCAAAAGATGCGCTGGTGATGGATACGGCCCCGATGCATCTGGATGAAATTTTGGCGGAAATCGTCAAAGCCCATAAGGCGGGACACGATATTGCGCGGGTTCATTCGGGCGATCCTTCTATTTATGGCGCAACGGCTGAACAAATGCGGCGGCTTGACGATCTGAAAATACCCTATGAGGTGGTGCCCGGCGTACCGGCATTTGCAGCGGTAGCGGCCCAGCTAAAATGCGAATTGACCCTGCCTGAAATCGCCCAGACCATTATCATCACCCGTACCGGCATGAAGGCCTCTTCCATGCCGGATGGTGAGCAGCTCGAAATATTGGGGAAATCTGGAGCCACACTTGCCATCCACCTTTCGGTTCGAAATCTTGCCTATGTGCATAAGGCACTTGAACCTTATTATGGTGATGACTGCCCGGTAGTCATTGCTTACCGCGCCACCTGGCCGGATGAGAAATATATTTTGACCACTTTGGCGGAAATGAAAGATGCGGCCCGGGCTGAAAAAATCACCCGAACGGCTTTGATTATGGTTGGCCCGGTCTTTGCCCAGATTTCCGGGTCGGCTGAATTTCGGGATTCGGCGCTCTATGATCAGACCTATGCCCATGTTCTGCGCAATAAGGGCAAGAAAAAAGCGCGTAAAAAGGTTTAGGCAGAGTGAAAAACATTTTGAGTGTTGTTATTTTCCTCGCTTGATCATACATGCATTTCCATGGATACTTTTCCCAAAGAACTGATTAAAGGTTATCGGGCTTTCAAACAGCAAAAATTTGCCCACGAAAGCGAGCGCTACACCAAACTGGCCGAACAGGGGCAGACACCGCAAACGCTGGTGATTGCCTGTTGTGATTCTCGTGCTGCGCCTGAAATTATATTTAACTCAATACCGGGTGAGATGTTTGTGGTGCGCAATGTTGCCAATATTGTGCCACCCTATAAGCCGGATGGAGAATATCATTCGACCTCGGCAGCGCTTGAATATGCGGTGCAAAGCCTGCGGATCCGCGATATTCTGGTTCTGGGACACGGTCGTTGCGGTGGTATCAAAGCGGCACTCGACCCGGAAGGAAAGCCGCTTTCTCCCGGTGACTTTATCGGCAAATGGATGGAACTTTTGGGGCCTGCTGCAAAATCCATATCGGATAATCAGTGGATGACCAATGCGGAGCGGCAAACAATGCTGGAGCGTATTTCTATTCGCTATTCGATCGAGAACCTGCGCACCTTTCCGTGTGTATCTATTTTGGAGGAGCGTAAGAAAATGCGACTTCACGGGGCGTGGTTTGACATTGCCAATGACGAATTATGGGTATTAAATCCTGAAACCGGTGATTTTTCATTGTTACCGTCGGAATGACCAGAGTGGGGGATGTTCATGAAAACAGTTGATTTTACCCAGATGAAGGATGGCAACAGGGAAGAATATCAACTGCTTGCAGAGCATGAAAGAGATTTTCAGAAGCTCACTGCAGACCGGGTTTTGGCAGAAATGCAAAAGCAGGGTGAGGATACTATCACCGGCTACAAGATCACGCGTCTTCAACATGGACTGCAATCTGCAACACGCGCCTATAACGACAAAGCCGATATTGACTGGGTCGTCGGTGCCCTGTTGCACGATATTGGCGATGGGCTGGCGCCGCAAAACCACGACAGGTTTTCAGCCGAAGTAATTCGCCCCTTTGTGCGCGAAGAAGTGACGTGGGTGGTGGAACATCACGGTATTTTTCAGATGATCTATTATGCCCATCACTATGGCTGGGATAAAAATGCCCGTGACCGGTTCAAAGATCATCCCAGTTTCAATGCCTGTGCTGATTTTTGTGAGCGCTGGGATCAGGCTTCGT
The DNA here is from genome assembly GCA_024280375.1 of Alphaproteobacteria bacterium. Taxonomy (GTDB): domain Bacteria; phylum Pseudomonadota; class Alphaproteobacteria; order Rhizobiales; family Rhizobiaceae; genus SZUA-100. Next base: position 68,474 of record JAJRQF010000088.1, read on the forward strand.
TTGATCCAGATTATCCAACCCGTGATCTATCGTTTTTTGAACCTATGGTGCGCGAAGTCTTCGCCCGCAAGGCCTATGATCCCGATGTTATTCGCGAAGGTGTGGTAACGGGTTTACCTGTACAGTTCTGAGTAGAGCCTATAGTTTTTTAGAAGCCAGTTGTTTTCGAGCGATTAAATGGCGTGCCTGGGTTATCCAGTGTTCTTGCGTGATTTGACCATCAAACCCCAAAATGTCCTCAATCATCTCCTGTTGAGTTTGGCTTAATTCTGCAATTTGCATGAATGTTGAAAAGCCAAGTTCGTTCAATCTGTTTTGAACTCTGCCATCGATATTGCTGATCAGGGTGAAATTGTCGCTGTCTTTTGCCGGGCCGTCAAAATTGATATTTTGGTCAACGGGTTTCTTTGGGGCCTCGTTTTTAGCGCTTTGGTCTTTAGTATCGGGCTGTGCTTCCGGTGCGCTTACTGTTTTTGGCGCAGTTTCGGCTTTTGGCTCTGGCTCTGGCTTTGGCGCTTTTTTGGTTTCAGTTTTTGGAGCATTCTCTTGTGATGATTTTGGCTTTACCTCGGTCGTAGGCTTGGCTGTTTTTTCAGGCAAAGGTGGTGTTTTTGATGCGGTGGCAGCCTTTGTTTCTGTTTTCAAATCTGACTTAGGTTCCGTCCTCGGTTCAGCCTTGGCCTCGCGTGGCGGAGCTGCTTTTGGTTCTACTTTTTGTGTCGTGTCAGGTTTGGTTTCAGCATCTGGCTTTTTTATTTCCGCGTCGGCTTTATTTTGCGGTGTATTCACGGTGTCAGGTTTGGGTTTTGATGCAATTTTTTCAGGTGCAGGCTTTACCACTTCGGCCTTTTTGGGCGCTATGCCCGCTTTTATTATTTGAATACCCGCTGCAGGATTGGATATGGAGGGCTTTTCTGCAGGCGGGGCAGGGGTAGAGGCTTGTTTGTAATCTGAAACTTTAGCTTCAGATTTGACCTCAGGTGCGGGTGCAGGTGCAGGCGCCGGGACAGGTGCTTGAACAGGTGGCATGGTCTTTGCCTGTACTTCAGGAATAATTACCTTGGGTGGTTCCTGTTTTTGTTCTGATTGTGTCGAGGGAGGCCGTGAAATTGGTGGCGGTGAAGTTGGCGGCGGTGAAATTGGTGGCGGTGAAGTTGATGGCGACAGCATAACAGGGGATTTTGAAACTGGAGGCCGGGTTCTTGTCTCAGTTTTTTGTGCGGTGGCCGGTGGCATTGTTTTGTTTGCTGTTTGCGGATTTGCTGGCAGCGGGTTGTGTGCCGGAATATTCAGATTGTCCAGGGTTGTTGCCTGCACAGGTTGCATCAGCTCAAGAAGCCTCTTCACCAGAAGACTGTTCGCGTCTGTCAACGGTGCAATTGCAGTGAAATGATTGGCGCCTGGAATTTCGTGATATCGGGTATTCGCACCCATCATTCGCCATCTTTGCGCCTGTGAGCTGGATTGGCGTATAAATTCGGAGCTTTCATTTTCACCAACCCACGCATCAAAGCGTAAATCGTGTTCAATAATCCAGTTATAGGGGCTTGCTGTTTTGGCTTCTTCCTTGGTGAGTTTCAACGCATTGTTATGGCTGGTTTCAAGCAGCGGGGCCAAATCAAAAACGCCAGATATGGAAAGCGCAGATTCGACCAGGTTTATTGGCAGCGAATTGTGAATTCTGTTCCAGTTGGTTGCCAGCATACAAGCAGCAAGGTGGCCGCCGGCCGAGTGACCGCAGACGGTTATATTGCGGTCGTAGGTTTTCCACAGAACAATGCATGCGCGGCGAATTTCGTCGATAATACCGCTGACATTTATATCCGGGCAGAGCGTATAGGAAGGTATGGCAACTGCTATGCCCTTGGCATTGAGCCCCTTTGCCATATGGCTGAATGCGGCTCGATCAAGACGCTGCCAGTAGCCGCCATGGATAAACATAATAATAGGGGCGGTTTTATCAGGTTCACTGTTACCGGGCCAAAACAGATCAAGCTTGTTGCGGATATTGGGACCATAGGACTGGTCAAAGTCTGCAAATTTGGCCGACCGACTGCGAAACTCTGCGGAATGCTCGATATAATCACTGAGCAGTTTTGATGAATTTTCTACCCTGCCGGAATTGTCATATTCCGCTTCCATATTTTTCATCATAATACCTCCGCTCAATTTAGTATCTTCTGATAGATTGGCTGACTTTGATTCTAAACCATCTTTATCAGATACTATATTGTTTCTAAACGTTTCATTATGGCGCGTTCAAGGTCTGGTGCCGCGTTGACCAGCTTCCTGGTGTATTCGTCGCCGGGATTATCGAATACTTCTGCGGTTGGGCCTCGTTCTACAATTTTTCCCTGATTCATTACAAGCACATCATCGGTGATTGCGCGAACAACCGAAAGATCATGGCTGATGAACAAATAGGCCAGGCCAAGCCGGTCTTGAAGGTCAACCAGTAAATCAAGCACCTGGGCGCGGATCGAGACATCAAGGGCCGAGACCGGTTCATCGGCAATAATCAGTTTTGGTTCGGTAATCAGGGCGCGTGCAATGGCGATGCGCTGGCGCTGGCCGCCGGAAAATTCATGCGCATATTTATCCATGTCAGAGGTCGCAAGCCCTGTTTCCACAAGCACTTTAGCAACCCGGTCGCGCTTTTCTTGTTCGCTCATGGCATCCACCAAATGCAAAGGTTCGGCCACCAGCCGGGCAACCTTGTGGCGTGGATTAAAGGAGCCGTAGGGGTCTTGAAAAACCACTTGAATATCGCGGCGGGCGCGTTTGATTTCCGCATCACTTGCGGTGGCAAAGTCAATCTCGTTGAAAATAATATGGCCGCCATTGGGGCGTTCAAGCCCCAAAATTGCTCGCGCCAGGGTGGATTTTCCGCAGCCCGATTCACCCACAAGGCCAAGCGAGTGGCCTGGATATAAATCCAGGCTCAATTGGTCGACAGCTCGAAAAGGAATGCCTTTTTGAAACAGCGAACGACGCGGTGTCGGGTATTCGCGAATGAGATCTTTTACCGAAAGCAGGGGCTTTGTGCCTTGCTCAATCGCTTTCTTGGCGGTGACAGGCGTGGTTTTGCGGGTTGGTACATGGGTCGAGGCTTCGGCTAGTTGTCTTGTGTAGGGGTGGTTTTGTTCTTTCAAAACCTTGGCCGTTTCGCCGGCTTCTTTCACTTCGCCGTGGCGCAGAACCACGATTTTTGAGGCCATCTCGGTGACAACGGCAAGGTCATGGCTGATCAGCAAAAGCCCCATATTGTTTTCTGCCACCAGTTCATTCAACAGGTCGAGAATTTGCGCTTGTAGGGTGACATCGAGCGCGGTTGTCGGTTCATCGGCAATCAGCAGTTTGGGATTGAGCGCGCAGGCGATGGCAATCACCACGCGTTGGCGCTGGCCACCGGAAAGTTCGTGCGGATAGCGGTTGAGCGGAAACCGGGAAGGGGGCAAGCCTACACGATCGAGCATTTTGGCGGCTCTCATTTCTGCATCCGCACGGTTTGCGCCCGTATGCAGCCGTATGCCTTCGGATACCTGCTCGCCGATGGATTTGACCGGGTTGAGCGCCGTCATAGGCTCCTGAAATACCATGCCGATATCGTCGCCGCGCAGGTCGCACATTTTGCGTTCATCAAAATCCAGCAGTTCTTCGCCATTGAACAGAATTGAGCCAGATGTTTGGCTGGCGCGCGGCATAAGCTGCATGATGGCAAGCGCTGTCATTGATTTGCCGGAACCGGATTCGCCCACCAGCCCAAGGGTTTCACCCGCATCAATTGAGAAGGAAACGTCATTAAGAATGGGCGTGTCGCCAATGGTGAGATTGAGTTTTCTAATGGTGAGGAGGGTCATTTTCAACGCTCCCGCCGCAAGCGCGGGTCAAGCACATCGCGCAGGCCATCACCCAACAGGTTTAAGCCAAGCACGGTGACGACAATGGCGAGACCGGGAAATATGGCCATATGCGGGGCAAAGCTCATCATGGTTTGCGCCTCGTTTAACATGCGCCCCCAGGACGACATGGGTGGCTGGGTGCCAAGGCCGACATAGGAAAGCCCCGCTTCGGCCAGAATGCCAAGCGAAAACTGAATGGTGCCCTGTACCAGCAACAGGTTGATCATGTTGGGCAGGATATGTTCTGCGGTGATGCGGATTTTGCCTTTACCGGCAACTTCTGCCGCCATGATGAACTCGCGCGGCCAGATCGAAAGTGCCGCCCCGCGGGAAATACGGGCAAATACTGGAATGTTGAATATGCCGATGGCCAAAATAGCGTTGATTGCACCGGGGCCAAATATTGCGGTGATCATCACGGCTGATAATAGGGCAGGAAAAGCAAAAATTACATCATTGGTACGCATTAAAACTTCATCTGCATAGCCGCCCTTGGCCGCTGCCCAGCAGCCGATGGGAACCCCGAATAATACCCCAATGCCAACCGCCACCAGTGCGACAGCGATGGAATTTCGGGCGCCAATCATGATCATCGAAAATATATCACGGCCGAAATGATCTGTGCCAAACCAGTGTTCCAGCGAGGGTTTTTTCAGTTTGAGTAAAATATCAAGTTCGGTAATCGACCATGGCGTCCAGAAAAACGAGATGATGGCCAGCGCCAGAATGACGGTGGTGATTATCAGCCCGGTCAGGAATGATCGGTTATGCAGGGCTTTTTTTGCCACATCGCGCCAGGTTTCAGGCGCATCCAGCTGTTCAATGACGGGAGCGCTCATGAGGCATTCCTCCCGGTTCCTTGCCGCAATCGCGGGTCAACCAGCGCATAGGTTAGATCAACCAGCAGATTGATGAAGATGACCGTTGCCACCAGCAGAATAACCACGCTTTCCACGACGATCAGATCGCGCTGGGAAATGGCCTGAAAAATCAAGCGACCAAGTCCGGGCAGGTAAAACACGTTCTCAATGATGATAGTTCCGGCCAGCAGAAAGGCAAATTGCAGGCCGAGAATGGTCAATACCGGAATGAGCGCATTGCGCAGGGCGTGTCGCCACAATACGGCTCTGGCGGTGAGGCCCTTGGCACGGGCGGTGCGAATATAATCCTCGCCCATCACATCCAAAAGGGCAGAACGGGTGACGCGCGAAAGAATTGCAGCCTGCGGCAGTGCTAGCGCAATAGCAGGTAAAATGAGCGATTTTAAACCTTTGAACAGGCCTTGATCCCAGCCGGGAAAGCCGCCCGCCGGCACCCATTGCAGCCAGATTGCAAACAAATAAACCATCAACAGGGCAAACCAGAAATTGGGAATGGCGATGCCCAATTGGGTGAAAGCCATTATGCCGGTATCTGTTCGTGTGCCCCGGCGTGAGGCTGAATAAAGCCCGACGGGAATAGCGATGACAGTTGAAAGAACCAGCGCCATTATTGCGAGCGGTAGTGAGACCCAAAGTCGTTCGCCGACCAGTTCGCTCACTGGAACAGAATAGGTGTAGCTTACGCCAAAGTCGCCTTGCAGCAACCCGCCAATCCACGCGCCATAACGAACGGGAAGGGGAAGGTCTAACCCCATTTGCTCGCGAAGGGCCGCCACCGCATCTGCGCTTGCATTGATGCCCAACATCAGTTGAGCCGGATCACCGGGTACAATTTCTAAAAGCGCGAAAATAACCATTGAGGCGACCCAAAGGGTGATCGCGGTGAATAGCAGCTTTTTGAGGAGATAATGGAGCATGGGATGAAGGTTTAAAAGCCAAGTGTCGGCAAGAGGATGACGAGGTTTAAAAATTGCATTTTGTATTCGTCAATTAACCCGATCAAGGGTGATTTGTACGGGAGACCATAAATATGATCTCCCGTACAATTGGTTTTATCTACTCAGCCCAGGATACGCCAGTAAGATCCGTTGCCTGAACGGGTGCATTTTCCCACATGCCTTTGAGTTTGGCATTCCAGACACCAGCCTTGGCCAATTCAAACATATAGCCGTTGACCGCTTCTTTGGTGATCAGGGTTTGGGCATCGCCCATCAGTTTGTAGCGTTCTGCTTGATCGGTCGCCAGATTGAGGTCGGTCATGATCTTATTGAACGTGTCGCTGGAATACTGGAAGTAGTAATCTTTGCGCGCATAGATGTTGATGTCCTGCGGTTCCGTATGAGAAACGATGGTTAGATCAAAGTCTTTTTTCTTGAACACCTGATCAAGCCACTGGGCCCATTCGACCGGTACAATTTCCAGCTCAATACCGATTTTGCGCAGTTGGGCTGCAACAATTTCGCCGCCGCGACGGGCATAGGATGGCGGTGGCAGTTTGATCACAGCTTTAAAGCCGTTTGGAAATCCGGCCTCTGCAAGCAGTGCTTTTGCCTTATCCAGATCGTAGGGATAGGTATTGATCAAGTCAGCTTTGTAAGCCGGGTGATGCGGCGCAAAATGGGTGCCGATTGGTGTGCCCAATCCAAACATTGCGCCGTCAATAATCGCCTGCCGGTTGATTGCGTGGGCAACTGCTTGGCGAACCCTGATATCAGTCCATGGAGCTTTTTTGTTGTTGGTAGAAAGGATGGTTTCACCTTCGGTTGAACCGATAACCACCTTAAAGCGCGGGTCTGCCTTTAGCTGCGGAATAGATTCCGGTGCCGGGAAGTTGGCAAATCCATCCACATCGCCGGCCAACATCGCAGAAACGGCCGCTGCAGGGTCTGGAATAAAGCGCAATGTGGCTTTTGAAAGTGCAACAGGCTTGCCCCAGTAGCTGTCTGACTTGACCATTTCAATTGATGAGCCCTTGGCCCATTTGGAAAATTTGAAAGGTCCGGTGCCAACCGGGTTGGTTTTATTGCTGTCAGCGGTTTCTGGTGCCACAATCACTGCATCGCCCCAGCCCAGATTGAAGGTAAAGTTACCTGCAGGAGCGCTTAGGGTGATTTTCACGGTCGCGGGGTCAACCACATCAACGCTTTCAATGCCTTTAAACAGGGCCTTTTGTGCGTTGGTGGATTTTTCGCCACGGGCGCGGTCGAGCGAGAATTTCACATCACTGGCATCAAAATCACTGCCATCGTGGAATTTGACGCCGGTGTGCAGTTTGAATGTATAGACCTTGCCATCATCAGAAACGGTCCAGCTTTCGGCCAATGCCGGTAAAACTTCGCCTTTGGAGCCGATGCGGGTTAAGCCTTCAAAAATATTGGCATAGACAACTTCGTCGATGGCGGCGGCGGCACCGGCTGTCGGGTCAAGATGGGGTGGCTCAAGCACCATGCCGAGCGTCACATCGGTTTTTGCGGCCCATGCATTAATGGCGACAAATGACGCGCTCATGGTTAGTGCGGCCGCGAGTGCGGTGGTTTTCGCCAGATTTGTTAATATCTTCATTTCAATTTCTCCCGTGTTTTTCTTGGTATTTGCTTCATTAAAACAGGTTATTTACCGCCTGTCAGCAGTTGATGGGTGGCAAAGGCCATAACTTTCGCCGATTCCACCATGTCATCAATGATGACATATTCATCCGCCCGGTGGGCAAGATCGAGAATGCCCGGTCCGTAGGCGATGCAATCGTGCAAATGGCCAATGCGGGCAACGTGTTTTTGATCATAGGTGCCGGGCGAAATTACATATTCGGGCTTTTTATCCATCACCTCTTCAATGGCTTGCGATACCGCCTGAACCACCGGCGCATCGCGCTCAGTCATAGTGGGCAGAACGTCCCACATATCGCGAATGGCGTAATCAAAATCTTCGCGGTTGTCTTTCAATCCTTCCAGAATGTTGGTGACTTCGCGTTTTACGGTTGCCAGGTCTTCTTCCAGCAAGAACCGCCGGTCGATAACAATGCGGCAGCTGTCTGGCACATTGGCGGCGGGAAAGCCTGAATAGTCCTCGCCATCGCCACCGTGAATTGAATTGATGTTCATGGTGGATTTTTTCGCACCCTTAGGCACCACCGGCATGTCGGTTTGTTTGCTGGCCAAAAGCGGGAAAAGCTCGTCTTCAAAGGCCGATAATACCGCCCCCATATGGCGCACGGCGCAGTCGCCCAAAAATGGCATGGAACCGTGGGCCTGAACGCCGAGGGTTTCGATTTCTGCCCACCACACACCGCGATGACCAAGGCAAATCCGGTCTTTGTTTAGCGGTTCGGGGATGATCACATGGTCGACGCGGGGTTTGGAAAACAGGCCTTTTTCAGCCAGATAAGCAACGCCGCCATAGCCGCCGGTTTCTTCATCCACCGTGCCGGAAATTTCAATCGCCCCCATGAAGCCTGGGTTTGCATCTATGTAGGCCTCAACCGCGATGATGGAGGAGGCGAGGCCGCCTTTCATATCGCAGGCGCCGCGTCCATAGACCTTGCCATCTCGAACAATGCCGGCAAACGGGTCCATCGACCAGTCAGATCCAACCTCGACCACGTCAATATGGGAATTGAAATGCACTGTCGGGCCGGGGCCGCGGCCCTCAAAACGGGCAATTACGTTGGTTCTCGGAAAGCGATCCGTATCGCCGGGAGTGCCACGCCCGCGAAAATAATTGACCTGAAAGCCGCGTTTTTTAAGCCGGTTGCCGATATATTCCGCGCAAGGCGTATAATCTTCGCCAGGCGGATTGATGGTTGGAAAACGGATCAGTTCGCTGGTGAGGCTCACCAATTCGTTTGTTGCCGCATCAATCCGGCGGGTAATTTGTTCGTGCAGGTCAGACATTATTGTTCTTTATAATTACCGAAATTGTCATCTTTTAGCCAACATTAATTCATCACTCAAAACGCCGTTGAGCGCGAGGGTGTGGGCCTCCGCATCAATCATGTGTTTGGACATTATCGCACGCACGCTTTCCTTATCCATCGCGCGGTAGGCTGCAACCAGATCGCGGTGATGAGCAATATTTGCCTCGGTAAATTTCTCATATTCAGGCACATGATTTGCCTGAAACTCAATGAAATCTCTCAACAAATCAGTCAGAAAGCGTGCGTGAAAGGCAAGCAAGGGGTTGGGGCAGTGATCGGCTAGAATGTTGTGGAAATCCAGCTCCTTTTCCCGCAGGCTCATTTGGTTTCTTCGTCGGCTCTTCGACAATGAGGTGCAGCAGGAAGCAAGGTTTTGCTCAAGCAGGTCAAGCGCCTGATCGCTTAAATTCCCAACGACGCTGACCGCCAGTTCGACCTCGATGATTTTGCGCATTTGATAAATTTGTTCGACATTCAAATCTTGAAATTGCAGGAAATTGCGCAGTAAATCGGACGAGCGTTTGAAGGAAACCTCTATTAACATCGGGCCACCGGAAGGCCCGGTTTTCAGTGTGATCAACCCTTGAACCTCAAGCGATTTCAGCGCTTCACGAAGCGTGCCCTTGGCACAATTGAAATGGGCGGCGAGTTCCCGCTCTTTCGGCAATTTGTCACCGGGCTTTAAGCCCTCATGCAATATCCAGGTTTTGATACCATCGGCAATCGCATCCGAGCGCTTTTGATGGTGGGACGAGAGGTCCGCAAGCGGCGACGGCTGATCGCTTGCAATCAAACTTTTAGCAGATATGGTTTTTTCAGTCGGCATCGGCGATTATTCTATTTATACGTATAAATGGAATTTCAGCGTAAGGGGAAAGGCGAGCGGGAGTCAAGGGTGGGGGGTGGATTTGGCCGCACATTCCTCCGCATTCAAAAGCAAAAAATGCCGAGCAAGTTTTTGCCCGGCATATTGAATTTACTTTTTCGATTGGTACTCTCAAGCCGTAGGGCTTGGAGCAGAAAGCATTAGCTGTATTGCATATCATTATTGTGATGCATCGGCGGTGTTTCTTTCAGCGCCGGGCGCAGTTTGCTAACCTTTGCCTGTTCAAGCTCTGATTTAATCAGCAAATACTGACTTTTAAGCGTTTCGCTTTTCAACTGGTATTGCTCGAGTGTCTGCTCCAGCTGAGAAACCTTTTCAGTCTCTTCGATACAGCGTTTTTCAAAGTCGATACGTTTAGCCGTTTCAATGCCATTTTTGGCCTTAAGGTCGGCGTTTTCGTTGACCAGTATTACAGATTGTTCGTCGGCATTCTGGATCAGCTTCTCAAGCTCTCTAACAGTTGACTTCAGGGTCTGGTTTTCATTTTCCTGATAGGCCAGTTTGATATCAAAATCTTCGGTTTTAGATTTCAATTCACTCTCTGCTGTTTCCATCTCGCTTTGGAGGTTGGTGTTAGACTCGGTTAAGGTCGTAATGGTGTTTTGCAACTCCATTATTTCCAACAGGTCCTGATCGTGATCTTTGACCAAAATGGATCTCGCCAGCTCAAGCTGTTCATTTTGCTTTTGCAGTTTGCCAATTTGAACGGTTAACTGGCTGATTTCAGAAGCATGGACGACAATTTTTTCCCGCAACTGATTGTTTTCATTATTCTTGTTTTCAAACGCTTCACCCAGTTCCTCGACGCGGCTGTTCAACTTTTCAACCGACCGGGATTTAGCATCCAGTTTGGCCGTTGTCAGTTTGGCGCCCTCAATGGAATGAATGAGCTCTTTTCTTGCCCGCTCCAATAGTCCCTGGTTGCTTCTTTTGTTTGATTCCAGCGTATCAATCAATGTTGCCTGGGTAAGAAGCCGTTGACGGGTATCTTGTAACTGATTTTTGAGTGTTTTGGTGTTGTCTTTCAAAACCAAATTGCTGGCTTCGTTGCGCTCAAACTGGACCATCTCCACTTCAGAGGCTGCGAAGAACTTGTTTATACTGTTCAGCATGTCGTGGGTGTTGCGGATTGCCTTTTCGCTTTCCGTCAGACCCCGGCTAAGTTCGGCCAGATTTTTCTGTCGGCGGCGAAGCTCTTGAATACGAGGCGAGTTTTCTGCCTGAGACAGATTATCCTCAAAGGTGGGGCTGGTAATAGCCGTATCGGTTACGTTTGTTTCCACATTATGGGAAGCAATATCGTCTGTAATGTTGGCTTTCAAATCTTTGTCCAATTCTTCGCGCAAGCCTTGATTTAGCGCTTGGGTCGCCATATCAATTTTGTGCTCGCTGTCATCAATGTCAGAACTTTTTTGCTGCACCTGGATTGCCGCAATTAATTGTTTTTTACCCTCGGAAATAGCTTTTTCGGCAGTTTTGCCGGATGGCTTTTTTTCGTCTTGGGAGGCTTTTGTTTTCTTCAATGATTTACGCATTTGTACCTCAGCTTTTTAAAATACTACAAATCTGGTGTATATCTATTTTTATACTTACAATAAAATTTGTTGGAGTAATTTAAATAGTTAATTAATCATTAATTTTAACCATGCAGCAATAGAAGCGGGTTTGGTTGACCAGTTTAATCCCGTAGTGGCATAGTTCAAAGCTATAATAGGAACTTAACAATAGATATGGATTCATATTATGACAGGCTCACCAATTGATTATTGTTTCTCGCTCAATTCTCCTTGGAGTTATTTGGGAGTAGGTCGATTAGAAGCTATTGCAAAGGGTGCCGAAAGGGCAGTCAATCTTATACCTGTTCAATCCATGGAAGTGTTTTCCAGAACTGGCGGGCTGCCTTTGGCAAAACGCGCGCCTGAGCGACAGACATACCGATTGGCGGAATTGGAACGCTGGCGGGAATTTCTTGATATTAAACTGACACTTGAACCGAAATATTTTCCGGCTGATGATGGTTTTGCATCCCATGCGGTTATAGCTGCAGGTGAAAAGGGACTTAATGCCTTGAAGCTGGCGCAGGAGATTGGCCGGGCCCAATGGGAACGGGAAGAGGACATTAGTCAGGCTGATATTGTTGCCGCAGCTGCAGAGCGAGCTGGAATTGATTTAGGCTCGTTGGGAGAACTTGGGCAATATGCAGCACGCTATAAGGCGAACGCGGAACTGGCGGTCGCCAAAGGAGTATTTGGTTATCCGTTTTATATTGTCGACGGCGAGAGTTTTTGGGGCCAGGATCGGCTCGATTTTGTGGCCCGAAAACTGGGTGTAAAAACGGGGTAGGGGCCTAAAACTGTTCTGGAAGTTTATAGGTGCTATGGCACGCGGTGCACTGGGCTAATTGATCTCCCAGCATGGCAAGAATTTTCTTGGTATTGGCACCATCAGCAGCAGCGCTGCCGATAGCGTCAAAATTTGCATGCATGGCGCGGCCAAGCCCCATAAATTCTGGCGGCACCTTTGTAATCAGAATTTTCGGCGTGTTTCGCATCATGTCGGCAACGCCTTTGCCCTCGACCGCTTCACCCACTGCTTTGATATTGTCGGTCTCGAGTGCGACAACGATTTCCTGAACCGTTTCCAGCATTTGTCGCATTTCACCCAGGATGAAGCGCTTTTCATCTTTGTTGACGGCAAGTTCAATGCGGCCATCTTCTCCCGGCTCCGCCCCACCTTTGAAAATTACCAAACCGATTCCAGCAATTGTGAAAACCCATAGTACAAGGGCCACCCAGGAGATTTTGGTTAGTTTGCTCATTTTTAGTCCTTTGGAGATCGGATATTGATTAATGAATTTCGTCTGAACTACTCCTTCCACCCACGGGAAGGTAAAGGGATTGGCCTGAATTAATATTCTATATCAAATATTTCGCTGGAGAAATGCATGGGACAAAACGGCCTGAAAAAGCGATAAGCTGCCTGATACAGTTCAATCCAGATCAGGTGTGGTAGCGACCACCTTAATCAGCGAATACCAGCGTGCAAGATTGATAATATCTGCATCAGAAAGGCTGGCTGCAATAATGGACATTTGATGATGTTTGCGCTTGCCACTGCGAAAAGCTTTTAGTTGAGCCTCAATATATGTTGCATTTTCTCCAGCCAGATTTGGAGCGTTGGCTGCAACTGCAATGCCGTCTGAACCATGACAAATTGAACAGGGTTTGGCCTTTAGCCGCCCTGCAATGGCATCCTGAGAATTTGAGGCTGATGAAAGCAGTAAAATTGCAGAAGAGGCGAGGGCCAATAATGCAAGGCCCTCGTGTGATTTTCTATTTCGCATATGCAATCCGGTAAATCACATTGGCAAAATCATCAGAAACCAGAATAGAGCCATCGGGCAGTTCTTCAATATCAACCGGGCGCCCAACCGCAGACCCATTGGACAGCCAACCATCGGCAAAGACCTCCTTGCCTGTCGGATTGCCATCGTCATCGAACAATATCCGCATTATGCGATAACCAACAGGTTCCGTGCGGTTCCACGATCCGTGCTGAACGACGAATGCATCGTTTTTATACTCAGCGGGAAACATATCGCCCTCATAAAACTCGATGCCGAGATTGGCTGTATGGGCCTGGAATTCAATTTCCGGCGGGGTCATTTCTATCGCCGGGGTCTTGTTTTCATAACCGGGAAGTTTGACTGATTTGCCACCTAAATAGGGAAAGCCAAAATGCTGGCCGACTTTAGTGACGCGGTTTAGCTCGTCTGCAGGAATATCGTCGCCCAAACCGTCAGCCCCATTGTCAGTAAACCACAATTCGCCGGTTTTAGGATGCCAGTCAAAACCGACCGAGTTTCTAACCCCGTCAGCAACCACTTCCCATCCGGTGCCATCCGGGTTCATGCGAACAATTTTCCCCGTGTTCGGCTCAAGATCGCAGATGTTGCACGGTGCGCCCAGTGCCACATAGAGCTTGCGGTCCGGGCCAAAACCAAGTGAGCGCCATCCGTGCCAATTGTTATTGAGCAGGTTGGAATTTATTGTCGTTAGCTGCTTAATTGGAAGAGAAAAGTCATCAACTTTTGGCAAGGGCCAGCGTGCGATCCTGTCTTGCAGGCCGATATAAAGATCGGAGCCAATGATCACCACGCCATTTGGGCCGTTTAAACCGCGGGCGCGCTCGGCTATTTTGTCGGCGGTTCCATCATTGTTGCTATCCAGCATTGAATAGATGTGTCCATGCCTGGAACCAACATAAACAACACCAGTTGCGGAGTTTATTTCCATTTGCCGGGGGGTTGGCATTTCGGCATAAACAGCGATTGTAAATCCTGGCTTCAGCTTTATTTTATTGAGAATTTCAGAAAAGTCGGCGCTATTGACCGGGGTGGAAAGCGTGAAAAACAGGACGCCGAAGTAAATGACGGACTTCAATATTGCAATTCCGGTCAGTCGCATAGTTTCCTCCTGAATTACTGTTTTTTGGTAGAAAAAGGCTAACTTAGTTGGAGGTGATGAGCAAGAAACTGCATTTCACGCTTTGTTGTTTGTTTCCAGTATTTGAGGCCTCTATTAGCCTGGCTTTGGCCATTGCCAAACCCATTGAACCCATTACAAAGGCCTAATGACTATATTAATCGCCACCAGTACATTTGATTTTGATCCCACAGAAGTTGGTGTGCCATGGAAAGTTTTTAACGATGCCGGCTGTGATATTCGATTTGCCACGGACAGTGGTAATGCCGGGGTCTGCGATCAAAGGATGCTCAACGGAAACGGTTTTGGTATTTTGAAGCCACTGCTGATTGCCCAAAAATCTGGACAACTGGCCTATGAGGAGATGTTGGTCTCCGCGGCATTTCAAAATCCGATTGCTTATGAAGATATCAATGTCAGTGATTATGAGGCGCTGTTTTTGCCGGGCGGACATGCAAAAGGTATTATCCCCTATCTGGAATCACCAAAATTGCAGCAGGCGATTGTTGCATTTTTTGCAGCGGGTAAGTCTGTAGGCGCAATTTGCCATGGGGTGATCCCGGTTTGTCGCGCCATTAATCCTGATACCGGTAAATCCATATTGCACGGGCGAAAAACCACCGCGCTGCTTAAAAGGCAGGAATTGCTGGCCTATCAGCTAACCCGATTGAGGTTGGGTGACTATTATCGCACCTATCCTACAACGGTTGAAGATGAGGTGGTTGCTGCGCTGGAAAGCCCGGAGGATTTTTTTCCGGGGCCAATGCCAGTTTTACGTGATGATAAAAACCATATGTCGCGTGGTTTTACAGTAAGAGATGAAAACTATCTGTCCGCCCGCTGGCCGGGCGATGTGCATCGGTTCTCGTTTGAATTTCTGGAGATGCTGTCAGAATAAGAGCTATTGTTTTGAAAGTGCCAGCCATGTGCCACCAAACATCAGCGCCAGGCCGCTGGCAATTTCAGCGGCGCGCACGCGTTTTTGCGAGAGCAGGCTGCCAGCTTTTCCGGCAATGAACGCATAGCCGCTATCGAGAATGGTGGTCACGCCCATGAATATTGCCCCATAGATTATGGTTTGGGTAATGGCGTTGCCGGCGGGATCAACAAATTGCGGAATAAAGGCCCCAAGAAAAAACAGGGCTTTGGGGTTGGACCAGATAACCACAAACCCTTGCCAGAATAGTTCTTTGCCGGTGGATTTTTTTGCTTTTTCTTCTACAACGCCAAATTTGCCGTTTGAACGCAAAAGTTTAATGCCGAGACAGATCAAATAGGCGCCGCCAGCAAGTTTGAGCCAGAAGAATGCACCTGCCAGAGAGGTGACGATTGTCTCCAGCCCAAAGGCGACAATCAGGATCATCGGGACCAAACCGGACTGGGTGCCTGCAACATTGAACATACCAGCCTTTGGTCCCTGTCTGAGAGAGTTGGCAATAATCACCGTGACGGTGGGTCCGGGAACAATGGTAAGGGCGATGCAAGCAAGAACATAGGTTGCCAGCAAGAGCGGGTGTTCAATTATTGGGAAATATTCAATCAACATATTAGGACCTAGTCTCATTCTTTAAATGATGCTTTCAATACCTATATCATACCCGCAATGGATGTCGCTGCAATTGAACTTTAATAGATTCAGACTTTGCCTATTGTCCAAATGGTCGCAATTGTTGTGAATTCTGGCTATTGCGGGTCAATTGGGTTAAACTTGATTCTGATTGAATAACTGTGATCGTGCCACCCTGTGGTTGTGGCGCGCGCTTTGGAGTATTAAAATGTTTGGACTTGATGCGCTGGAACTGGCGCGCATTCAATTTGCATTTACGGTATCGGCTCATATTACCTTTCCGGCGTTTTCCATCGGACTTGCCAGTTATCTTGCCGTGCTAAACGGGCTGCATTTCATTACCGGGCAAGAGAAATATATTCAGGTTTTCAATTACTGGAAAACCATATTTGCGGTTGTTTTCGGCATGGGTGTCGTATCGGGCATTGTGATGTCCTATCAATTTGGCACTAACTGGCCGGTTTTCTCAGATAAAACAGGCCCGGTATTAGGCCCGATGCTGGCCTATGAAGTTATGTCGGCATTTTTTCTTGAGGCGGGCTTTTTAGGGGTTATGCTATTTGGCAGAGAGAGGGTTGGCCCGGGGCTGCACCTGTTTGCCACATCGATGGTTGCCATTGGCACACTTATGTCGGCAACCTGGATATTGAGCGTTAACAGCTGGATGCAGACACCGGCGGGTTTTTCGATCAATGACGTTGGGCAGTTTGTACCGGAAAACTGGTTCGAGATCGTGTTTAATCCATCCTTCCCTTACCGACTGGTCCATATGGTTTTGGCGGCATTTTTAACCACCGCCCTGGTAATTGGTGGCGTTGGCGGGCTGCATTTGCTGCGAAACAGTTCCAGCCAAAACGCTCGGCTGATGTTCTCGATGGCGATGTGGATGTTGATTACCGTTGCGCCATTGCAAATTTTTGCTGGCGACCTGCATGGCCTCAATACACTTAAATATCAGCCGGCAAAAATTGCCGCAATGGAAGGGCATTATGAAACCCACAAGGGGGGGGCACCGTTGATCCTGTTTGGAATGCCGGATGATGAGGCGGAAAAAACCCGATATGCAGTGGAAATTCCCTATTTGGGCTCCCTTATTTTGACCCATTCGCTGACCGGTGAAATCAAGGGTTTAAAGGAGTTTCCAAAAGACCAGCGGCCACCTGCTGCGATCATTTTCTGGAGCTTTAGAATTATGGTTGCAATCGGGTTTGCGATGGTTGGTATGGGCCTGTGGGCCGTATATTTGCGCTGGCGTGGCAAGCTTTACAACGCAAACCTATTGCATATGGCTGCAATGGCTATGGGGCCGATGGGTTTTTTGGCGGTATTGGCGGGCTGGGTTACAACCGAAGTCGGTCGCCAGCCGTGGACCGTTTACGGGCTGCTGCGCACCGTCGATAGTGTTGGGCCTTTGGAGGCCTCTGCGGTTGGTAGTTCGCTTGTTGCATTTGTTCTGGTGTATTTTACGCTGTTTGGCTCAGGTACATTTTATATAATGAGGTTGATGAACCAAACGCCTGACAGGGAACTCGATATTGGAGACCTTGGACCAACCCGCACAGCCGGTATTGTGCCAGGCCCTGCCGCAACGCTGATAAGCGGGGAGCATAAAAATGATATTTGATCTTGCATTTATCTGGGCCGGTGTCATCGCCTTTGCGGTTTTAACCTATGTGGTGCTCGACGGGTTCGATTTGGGGATTGGTATTCTCTTTCCGCTGATCAAAGGTGAGAAAAACAAGGACCTTGCAATGAACACCGTTGCGCCGGTCTGGGATGGAAATGAGACCTGGCTGGTGCTTGGGGGAGGCGGGCTTTATGCTGTTTTTCCGCTGGTCTATGCGATTGTGTTACCGGCGCTATATGCGCCCATAATTGCGATGCTCATTGGCCTTATATTCAGGGGTGTTGCGTTTGAATTTCGCTGGCGGACGGTCAAGGGCAAGTTCTTATGGGACTGGGCATTTTCCGGCGGGTCAATCATGGCGGCATTTGCTCAAGGCATCGCTCTTGGGGCATTGGTGCAGGGCATTGAAGTGAGCGGCAGGGCCTATTCAGGCGGCAACTGGGACTGGTTGACGCCGTTTTCAGTTCTGACCGGCATATCGGTGGTGATTGGTTACGCGCTTTTGGGCAGCACCTGGCTGGTGATGAAGACCGAAGGATATGTGCGAGACCTTTGTTATCGCCTTTCGTGGGGGCTTGCGATCGCGACACTTGGATTGATTGGTGTTGTCAGCCTGATAACGCCGTTCCTCAACCCTGAATACCTGACCCGATGGTTTTCCTGGCCGACGGCCGGGTTCACGCTGATTATGCCTGCAATGATGATGTATACTTCGTGGCGTCTTTACAAGGGATTGAAGGAAAAGAATGATGTGGAGCCATTTTTAGCCTCGCTGAGCATTTTTATACTTTCATTTGCCGGTATAGGGATCAGCTTTTATCCTTATATGGTGCCACCAAACGTGACCATCTGGCAAGCTGCGGCACCCGATAGCAGCCTTGCATTTGTTGGCTGGGGCGCGTTGTTCCTGCTTCCTATGATCCTTACTTATACCGCCTATTCCTATTGGGTTTTTCGCGGCAAAGTCGACCCGGATCAAGGGTATCATTGATGCGACCGCTGTGGCAAAGGCTTGGTTGGTTCGCAGCACTTTGGGTTGTTAGTGTAATTGCTCTGGCAATCGTTGCCTATGGGATTAAGCTGGTTATTTGAATAGACTCCTCACGCGCTGAATTTATCTCGATTTGCAGCAATGTGACCGAATACACTACATTTGTGTGAGAAAAAGCGCCTATATGGGGAGGGGCTTAAAAAATGAAACTCTTAGCCGAATAAGTTGTTCTTCTGTAATACAGGTTGGGCAAAGCTTGAGAGTTCAAACCGTAAGATACAGATGAATATCCTGGAGGGTGAAATGAGAACGTTTTTAGTACTTTTTGCTACAGTTTTTGCGATGCTAACCACATCGGCGATGTCCGAGGGGCTGTTTAGCCAATCAGGGGTATTGGCAACAATAGACTTGTCGGAGCAGCGTATGCAAGTTTATCAAAATGGTCGGCTGACATATACTTGGAAGATTTCAACCGCCCGTCGCGGCTATCGCACTCCGCTTGGCACTTATAAGCCAACTCGGATGTATAAGCGGTATTTCTCCAAAAAATACTATAATTCACCGATGCCGCATTCGATCTTTTTTAGAGGTGGATATGCCATTCATGGAACAGATGCGATCAAACGTCTGGGGCGGGTCGCCTCGCACGGATGCGTTCGCTTGCATCCGGCCAATGCGGCAAAACTATTTTCGATGGTAAAAAGAAGCGGCAAACATCGGGCCCGCATCAAAATCGTCAGATAATATTCTGATTGAATATTTAAGCTGATAAATCCGGCCGGTTATTCAGGCCGGATTTTATTGAGCCCAGATTGTGTCATGTTTATATGGAGGCAGTCAGGCTGCGATTGGAGCCCTATGTGCAAATCGATGAAGTCGATTTAAGGGCGGAACCGGCCCGATGCGAATGCATCGCTCCTCCTGAGCTTGTCGATGGGGAAGGCTGGTGCATTCTCACGTTGCACGTTGAGCAACGCGAAGCGCAAAACTTGAGCATCAAAATTGCACCAATTGGCCGTGAGCGACATGAAAATAGAGTGCTTCCGTCAAAGACGGACACGCTCTATACCAGCTCTTCAAGGGTTTTGCGGAATTTTCCAACCATTTCATCGATGTCGGTTTCGCTCATCACAAATGCCGGGGCTAATATACCTGCATCACCGGTAAATTTGATGTGCAGGCCATTCCAGAACATCCGTTTCTGGGCTTCGCCGCCCAGGGCTCCGGGTTTAACGCCGTCCTTGCTGATGTCGACACCAGCCAAAAGGCCGTGGCTGCGAATGTCTTTGACGATCGGAATATCCTTCAATTCGTGCACCGCATCTTGAAACATTCCACTAAGCTCGGCTGCTTTGTCGAACAAGCCTTCATTTTCGAAAATATCCATTGTGGCAATGCCGGCAGCGCACGCGGCAGGGTGGCCCGAATAGGTGTAGCCATGGAAAAATTCCACTGCATTTTCCGGTGCTGCATTGATGATGGTGTCGTAGACTTTGTCGCTCACCGCAACCGCACCCATCGGCTGGCAGCCATTGGTCAACGCCTTGGCAAGGGTCATCATATCGGGGGTTACCCCAAAGGCCTGCGAGGCAAAAGCTTTGCCAAGACGGCCAAACCCGGTGATAACTTCGTCAAAAATCAGCAATATGCCATGTTCGGTGCAAATATCACGCAAGCGCTGCAGATAGCCCTTCGGTGGCACCAGACAACCGGTTGAACCGGCAACCGGCTCAACAAAACATGCTGCAATTGTTGAAGCACCATAGGTTTCCACCATGCGCAGCAAATCATCGGCAAGTTCGGCGCCTGATTCAGGTTGACCTTTGACAAACAGTTCGTCCTTGCTCCAGGTATGGCGCATGCACACGACATTGGGCATCAAATTGGTGAAAGTTTCGCGATTTCGCACCATTCCTGATAATGATGTGCCGCCAATATTTACGCCATGATAGGCACGCTCCCTGGATACCATTCGGGTACGCTGGCCCTCGCCACGGGCGCGGTGATAGGCCATCGCCATTTTCAACGCCGTGTCGATTGATTCAGAACCGGAATTTGTGAAGAAAATATGATTGATTTCTTCCGGTGCGATACGCGCAACCTTTGAAGCCAACTCAAAAGCGCCCGGATGTCCGAGCCCGAACGGGGCCACATAATCAGTCTGCATTAATTGCTGTTTTACCGCCTCAGCAATTTCCGGCCGCGCATGGCCCAATGGGGTGCAAAACAATGCGGAGCAGCCATCGAGTACCGTGCCTCCATTGTGGTCAGTAAATCGAACGCCGGATGCTGCGGTCACAATACGCGGATTTTCCTTAAATTCACGATTGGCGGTAAAAGGCATCCAATGATGTTCAAGGGTGTTTACATTATACATGGCTTTATCCAGTTGCATGAGCGGTGATATTGGATGGTGTTGGAAAGATATCAGCACAAATCCATAGTTGACGATAGGCGCGCTGAATCCTAAACCAATAGGACCAGAAAAAATCCAGATTTGGAGCCAGTTTTAACGCAACCCTGGCCCTTGCAGAATTGAATAAAAATCATGCGCGATATGCTTTTCACTCTTGATCGTTATGCGAAAAAAAGCCTCCAGGCACAAATAAGAGAATTTCTTGTGACCGCCATGCTGGAAGGGCATTTGAAGGCAAGGGAAAAAATGCCCTCGACAAGGCGGATGTCTGAACAATTAAGTGTTTCCCGAAACACAGTTGTATTGGTCTATCAAAGCCTTACGGATGATGGTTATCTTTTGGCAACCGAGCGTTCGGGTTATTTTGTTGCTGAATCAATGTTCGAGCCTTTGCCAACCAGGCGCGATCGCGAAATTATCAAAGGCGACAACGAGGTTGATTGGCATCGGTGGATTTTGAAAAACCCGACGACACAGATCAATATTGAAAAGCCGCTCGACTGGCAAAGCTGCGAATTTCCATTTGTCTATGGCCAGTCAGATCCCTCATTGTTTCCGATCTCGGATTGGCGTGATTGTGCCTACAAGGTCGTTGGGAAGAAGTGGATTGATACCTGGAGTGCCGATACGCCCGACAATGATGATGATATGCTGGTCGATCAGATTAGAACCAGAATATTGCCACGGCGCGGTATTTTGGTGGATGAAGACCAGATATTGGTGACTATGGGTGCCCAAATGGGGCTTTATCTTATCGCCAGTCTGTTGGTGGATAGTTCATCTCGGTTGGCGATTGAGGATCCTGGATATTCTGACGTTCGTAATATTTTCAGGCTGCGGACGCAAAATATTGTTCCCGTTGCTGTCGATGCATTGGGTTTACCGGTCGATAAGCGCATTAGAAGTGCGGATATTATTTATACGACCCCCAGCCATCAGTTTCCAACAACTGTTACTATGCCTTTTCAGCGAAGAAAAGATCTATTGGCCTCGGCCAGCAAGAACAATACGTTGATAATAGAAGATGATTATGAGCTGGAAACCAATTACCGGGGCAAACACATTCCAGCTTTGAAAAGCCTCGATCGGGATGGCCGGGTTATCTATGTGGGCAGCTTTTCCAAAACGCTTTTTCCCGGCTTAAGGTTGGGTTTTATGGTGGCTTCAAAGGAGCTTATCTCGGAAGCACGGGCTCTTCGTCGGCTGATGATGAGGCACCCGCCTGCCAATAATCAGCGGATCACCGCATTCTTTTTATCGCTTGGCTATTATGATGTTCATTTGCGCCGGTTGCACCGGGTTTACCGGCAGCGTTGGGAAGCAATGTATGCGGCATTTGAAAATGAATCATCCATGCTGGCAAATGTTCCAGGATTTGGCGGTACGTCCTTTTGGGTAAAGGGTCCAGATGACCTGGATGCCGAATTGCTGGCAAAGAAGGCGCTTGAGCATGGTATTATCATTGAGCCTGGAAGTGTATATTATGCGGAAGAACCTCGACCAAAAAATTATTTTCGGCTGGGGTTCTCGTCAATTTCGTCAGAACGTATTGGACCGGGTATCGAAAAATTGTGCGGTGTTATGCGGGAATTAAAATAACCCTATTTGCCCCACTTTTCCCAAGGGTTATCAACCGTGCAGGTGTAACCAATATTGCAGGAATTGCGGTTGCGAGTACGAACATATGCAGGCTCGGTGTAATCGCCAATTGGGCAGAAACTGCGATTTGCAACAAAGCGATCATAGGTGTTTCTGCCGGTGCTCAGCACAATGGCGCCGCGGCTATCTACCAGATTTTGGGCCTGAGCGCATGAAAGCCTGGTGGTGTTTTTCCTGGCTTCCGCAATCGGAACAGCGATTGACGTTGCAAATGCAGCGGTGACCAATAAAATTTTGGGAACATTCATCAGATTATCTCCATTGTTATTGAATGCCAGGCACAAACAATTTTGCCTGCTCTCGACTAACATATGGGACATTACTCAGTTTTGTAATGTGTTCAAAAGCACATAGGAAGCAACTGGTTGCGGTAAGCCCTGGGGCTAGGCCCTAATTCTGGTAGGTGCGTTTCCACTGGGTCAATACATTGACCATACCATCATCGCCCAGATTGTCTGCCACATCCTCGCGTTCGTGGCCAAGCAACCATTCGTCGGGCAGGGATGAAAACCGCATGCGCATCGGTGTGGCCAGGCCCTCTCCAAATGCAATTGCTTCGCGGTTGCCGATAGAAGAGAGAAATGAAATCGTGCTGGCCGATGAGGCGGATATGGCTTTTCGTACAATGTCCTGGTCAATTTCATTTGATAGTCGTAGTGAAAAAACGGTGCTGCACTGGGAAAGAATGGTTGCATCCAATTCACCCGGTCGTTGTGAAATAATACAAAGGTAGGTGCCGTATTTTCGGCCCTCTTTGGCAATGCGGGCAATAGATTGGCGGGTTGGTGCAAATCCAAGGCTTTTGTCATCCGGGATATATCGATGTGCTTCTTCGCAAACAACCAGGACCTTTAGCCTTCCGGCCGATGACAGGGTTAGATCGAAAGCCATTCGGCAAATTACTGATACCAGCGAACTAACAACTTCGGAAGGAATGTCTGCCATTTGCAATATGCTGATGGGTTTGCCTTCGGCTGGAATGCGGAAAATCCGCCCAAGAGTTTCCATTGCGTTATCGGTGATCATGCGGGATGAAAACATGAAACGAAAACGTGGGTCATTGCTGAGCGATTCAATCCGGTTTTTCAAGGATTTCAAGGTTGCACGATCCATTGTTGAATCCAGCAATCCGATTTGTTCTTCCATCACCGCCAACAAATCCGAAATTTTATAGGGTACAGGTGAATCTGCGGTTGTTGCGCCAGTTTTGGCGGCCTTGCGAATGCTAATGCTTTCCTGGTGTTGTGAATATAGTGCCTTTGCGGCCGGTATAAGCTCACGCAAAGCATCGCGTTCTGCAATGACTGGCGGGTTTCCGCGAAACAGAACTTCGGCAAATTCGTCGAGCTGAAACATCCAGTGTGGAAGGTCCAGCGTATTCATATCGATTGTCACAGATGTATCACGAAAGCCGCGCGAATATTCATTGTGCGGGTCGAGAATCAATATTCTCAGATCGGGACTGTTTTCTTGAATACGGTGCAAAATCAATGACGTTGCCGAGGATTTTCCGCTGCCGGTTGAACCAAGAATCGCAAAATGTTTGGAAATCAGTTCATCAACATTGATGTTTGCGGAAACGGATGAGTCCTGTGAGAGCTGACCAACACTGGCGCAGCTTCGCCCGGTTTTTTCATAGATTGTTTTTAAATCATCAACCCGGATACGGTGGGCAATTGCGCCTGCATGCGGATAATTGGAAATGCCTTTTTTGAATATTGCATCATTGGTGCCATTGGCGTCAAATACTTCGCCCTGCAGTTCGGTGTGAACAATAATGGTATTCTCGTCTTCTGTATTCCAGGATTTTAGTGAAGATTCAATTTTGTAGATCAAGCCAACGATACGGCTTTTGCCTGTGTTAATAGAAATCAGCCGGCCAATCGCCCATTGTGTCGTGTCATCTTCTGTCACGTGATCGGCGACCGTTTGAATGACCGCCCGGCTGCCATCACAGGAAATGACGTAGCCTATTGCCCGGTTTTTATTTTGCTCGCCATCACGTTTTTCATCAGCCCTTGCTTCTGCCAAATTTGTAACAGAGGCGGCATTTGCGAAAGGCGTAACCTGGGCGTGAGAATTCGATTGTGCAGGAATATCAACCGGTGCAATTTCTTGCGGTTCTGGTTCAATGGTGCTTGGTACGGGCGCTAATTGCTGTACTTGTGATGGTGCAGATTGCGGCGCCTGTTGCATTGAAACAGGTTGCGCAGATGCCGGTTGCGCGGCCATTGGTATCATGCTGGTCGTACCAGCGGATGGTGCCTCCATGGACGATCCTGCCATGTCGGCGCTTGCAAACCCAACAGGATTCGGCGCGGATTTTACTCCGTTGTCAAACATATCAACCCCTTAAAATGTTACAGCCCAGAACAGGGGAATTTATCAAACAGGTGTTAATATAGTAGCCAACTGGCATGTTTAACAATTTGACTATTTCGGCTGCAGAATTCGTTTGTTTTTGTTTAGAAAAAATGTCTATTTATTCATTCCTACTCACCCCCTTCCTTTCAACACGAGCTAAATACAGGAATGATCTATGGCTGGTCTGATAGCGCTTGGCTTCTCTTATATAATGAGCCAGTTTTTTCGCTCGTTCCTGGCGGTTCTTTCGCCGGCGCTTTCCAGTGAACTAGGAATGACACCGGGGCAATTGAGCAATGCGTTGGGGGCATGGTTTTTAACCTTTGCGCTGGCGCAGTTTGTCGTTGGGCCAATGCTCGACCGGGTGGGCCCAAAATTTACCGCCGGTGCATTGTTTGGAGTATTTGCCGGGGGAGGCGCCTTGCTGTTTGCTGTGGCGGACAGTGGAATGATGATCATAATTGCGATGGGGTTTATCGGCATTGGCTGTGCGCCGGTGCTCATGGCCAGCGTATTCATATTCGCCCGCACATATTCCGCATCGAGATTTGCGGTTTTGACTTCGTGGTTTATCGCAATTGGCAGTTCGGGCAATCTGGTTGGCTCCAGCCCGCTTGCCTGGCTGGCTGAGATATATGACTGGCGCACTGTCATGTTTGGGCTGGCAATTTTTACCATTGCCATTGCCGGTTCAATTTTTGTGTTTGTGCGCAATCCGATAAACCCGGAAAGCGGTGAGAGCCGGAAAGGCAGCTATCTGGATCTGCTGAAAATCCGCAATCTCTGGTTCATTATTCCGATGATGATGGTTGCCTATTCGCTGCCGGTGGGTTTGCGCGGGTTGTGGGCCGGACCATTTTTTGCCGATGTTTACGGGATGGATACGCTGGGCATAGGGGCGATTACATTTTGGATTGCAATTGCAATGATTGTTGCAAGCTTTCTTTATGGGCCGCTCGATACGATATTCAACACGCGGAAATGGGTGATATTTACCGGCAATTTCCTCATGCTGCTTGCCATTTCCCTGCTGGCTTATATGCCAATGGGCGGGGTGTTGATGTCAACGATCTTGTTCATACTGGTGTGTATGATGGGCCTTAGCTATGCGACCATGATGGCCCATGCCAAGGCATTTTATCCGCCGCATTTGCTGGGACGGGGCGTAACATTGATGAACTTTTTCTCGATTGGCGGTTCGGCAAGCATTCAGTTTGTATCCGGTTATGTGTTTGAATTTTCACAATCGCCGGGAAATCCCGTAGCCGCATTTCAAAACCTGTTCTGGTTTTATGCAGCACTGACGGGAATTGCTGTTGCAATTTATCTGTTTTCGAAAGACGCTAAACCATCCTCAGGAGCAAAAAAATGACAAAAGCAATTCTCATTCACGAACATGGTGGCCCGGAAAAGCTGATTTATGGCGATGTAGATGTTGCCGCTCCCGGTGCTGGCGAGGCACTGGTGCGCCATTCGGCAATCGGGCTTAATTTTATCGATGTTTATCACCGCACCGGGCTTTATCCGGTATCCGAATTTCCTGCCGTTATCGGCATGGAAGGGGCAGGCATAGTTGAGGCTATTGGTGATGGGGTAAGCGATGTGGCGGTTGGTGACCGGGTCGCCTATGCGGGTATGCCGATTGGTGCCTATGCGACAAGCCGGGTGATGCCGGCTGCGATGTTGGTGAAACTGCCAGACACGATCGGCGATGAGCAGGCGGGCGCGATGATGTTGCAGGGGATGACGGCGCAATATCTCATTCGCAGCACCTACCGTATCAAGGCGGGCGAGACCATTTTGCTGCACGCGGCGGCGGGTGGTGTTGGGTTGATTTTGAGCCAATGGGCGAAATCGCTCGGGGTGAGCGTCATCGGCACGGTTGGAAGCGAAGAAAAAGCCGCACTTGCCCGTGCCCACGGGGTGGAACATACGATCCTATATAATGACGAAAACTTCACTGAACGGGTGCGCGAAATCACCAATGGCAAGGGCGTGCCGGTGGTTTATGATTCGATTGGCAAGGACACATTTGAAGGCTCGCTTGATTGCCTGTCGCCACGCGGCTTTATGGTGACATTTGGTAATGCGTCTGGCCCGGTTCCGCCGTTTGAACCGGCGATATTGTCGCAAAAGGGTTCGCTTTATATCACCCGCCCAACATTGATGGCCTATACGGCGACGCGCGAAGACCTGTTGGCCTCGGCCAATGATCTGTTCGATGTGGTGGCCAGCGGGGCGGTTAAAATCAACATCAATCAACGCTATCCATTATCGGAGGCAGGCCAGGCGCATCGCGATCTCGAGGCGCGCAAGACCACCGGCTCGACCATTCTTTTGCCGGAGTGAGGCGATGGGAGATCTGGAGCGCCAGGCGGCTGAAATTTTGTGGGGGCTTTGGCAGGCGGATACTTGTATCGAGGCCTTGCCGGAACATTGCCGCCCGGATGATTTGGCCGCAGGATACCGGGTGCAGCGGAAACTGGTTGAGGTGTGTGGGCAAAAGCCCTTGGGCTATAAAATTGCCGCCTCAAGTAAGGCAGGGCAGTCGCATTTAAAAATCACCCATCCGGTTTACGGTCGGTTGCTGGAAAGTCAGTTGCTGAAATCCGGTGACAAGGCCAAGTGGATTGACCATCCGATGTCGGTGGCAGAACTTGAATTTGCCTTTCGCTTTGGTGGCGATATGCCCGCGCGCGTCGAGCCTTATTCTGTGGGCGAAGTGATGGCGCAGATCAATGCAATGTATATCGGTATTGAATTGCCCGGATCGCGCTTTGTTGATGCGGCTGCCGCTGGCATTGCACAGATTATCGCCGATAATGCCAGCGCCAATCTCTATGTGCTGGGGCCAAAGGTTGAGGGCTGGCGCGATGCTGATCTGGCGGCCCACGAGGTGCGGATGCTGGTTGATGGAGTTGAAAAAACTGTGGGGCAGGGGCGTGATGCGCTGGGCGACCCGCAAATTGCTCTCACATGGCTGGTGAATGAACTAAGCAAGCAAGGATTGCCGATGGGGCAGGGGCAACTGGTTACCACCGGCGTTTGCGGGATGCCGGTTCCGGTATTTAAGGGCGAGAGTGTGGTGGGTGACTTTGGCGCGTTTGGTGAGGTACGGGTGGAGTTGGTGTGACTTTCAGTGAATATTTATTGTGCCGGGCTGGATAACTATTTTGTAATTCAATAGATGCAATTATTTTTACCACCCCTCAATAGGGCGCGTCGACATCGCCCATTTCCACATAGATGGATTTGATCTGGCTGTAATGTTCGATCGCGGCCTTGGCGTTTTCGCGACCCATGCCCGAGCGTTTGACCCCGCCGAACGGCACACCGACCGGGGTAATGTTGTAATTGTTGATCCAGCAGGTTCCGGCCTGCAATTCGCCGATCACCCGGTGGGCACGGGCAATATCGCGGGTGAACACGCCTGCGGCCAGACCAAACTCACAATCATTGGCGCGGGCAATCACATCTTTCTCTTCGTCGAAATCGAGAATAGAGAGAACAGGGCCAAATATTTCCTCCCGCGCGATGCTCATATGGTCTTTCACGTTGGCAAAAATAGTCGGCTCAATGAAGTGGCCATTTTCCAGCCCCTGCATGGTGACCGCATTGCCGCCGAAGATCAGTTCCGCGCCTTCCGCCTTGCCTTTTTCAATATAAGAAAGGGCGATGTCGCGTTGTTTGGCGGAAACCATTGGCCCCATCTGGGTTTCCTCATCCAGCGGATCACCGAGTTTTATTTTGGCTGTGCGCTCCAGCAGGCGTTTAGTGAAGGCCTCTTTGATGCCCGATTGCACGAAAACCCGCGTGCCGTTGGAACAGACCTGACCGGTTGAATAAAAGTTGCCCAAAAGCGCGCCGGATACGGCATTTTCCAAGTCCGCATCATCGAATATGATCAGCGGTGACTTGCCGCCCAATTCCAGTGTTACCAGCTTCAGGCTTTCGGCCGCTCCTGCCATGACGCGGGCACCGGTGGGAACTGATCCGGTGAGCGATATTTTGTCAATTTCCGGGTGGGCGGTGAGGCTTGCCCCCACATCGCCCAAGCCTTGAACAACATTGAACAACCCGTCGGGCAGGCCAGCCTCGGTGAGAATTTCGGCCAAAACAAGTGCCGAAAGTGGGGTGACTTCCGATGGTTTGAAGATGAAGGCATTGCCGCAGGCAAGTGCCGGGGCCGCCTTCCACGAGGCGACCTGAATGGGATAGTTCCAGGCGCCTATTCCAGCGCATATGCCCACCGGCTCGTGCTTGGTAAGGGCGAAACTCTCGCCCAGCGGAATATGTTCGCCGGTAAGCGTCGCTGCAATATGGCCAAAATACTCAAAATTATCAGCGGCAGAAACTGCATCCACATAAAGCGTTTCCTGCATCGCTTTGCCGGTATCAAGCGTTTCAATTCGGGCAATCTCGTCATTGCGCTGGCGCAGCAGTTCGGCTGCACGCAGCAAAATGCGCCCACGCTCGATACCCGGTCGGGCGGCCCATTCCTTTTGGGCATTCTGGGCGGCTTTTACGGCGTGCTCGATAATATTGGGCGTTGCACCATAAACCTTGGCAATCACCTCATTGGTTGCCGCATAACGGCTTTCAATCAGTGTTCCTGCTGTATCTTCAACATAAGCGCCGTTGATATAATGCGAGGCTGAGGGTTGAACTTTATAGGGTTTTTGATGGCTCATTTTGAAACGATCCTGAATAGTGTCGCGTGATAATTACCCAAATAATAACGAGGGTAATAACAAAGGCTTGATAGCGTTGTCACAGTATTAACAAATTATTGGCCATAAACCGCTTTAATGACGAAAATCCCTGTCGCAAAGAGTTTATAAAATGAATAAAATCTCCCTGACTGCCAGCGCCATTGCGCTATCATTTACCGTTACAGCCTGCACAACTGACCCTTATACCGGTGAGCGGCAGGTTTCAAAAACCGTAATTGGTGCCAGCGCTGGTGCTGCACTTGGCGCACTTGGTGGCCTGATTGTTGGTAATTCTACCAATGCCAACAAGCGAAATGCAATTTTAATCGGTGCGGGCATCGGCGCGTTGGCCGGTGGCAGTATCGGGGTTTATATGGATAAGCAGGAATCGAGATTGCGCGAGCAGCTCCGTGGTTCCGGCGTCAGCGTTACCCGAAATGGCGATATCATCAGGCTCAATATGCCGAGCAATATTACTTTTGCCACTGGTCAAAGCGGCATTAAGGCTGAATTCTACAATGTGCTAAATTCAGTATCGCTTGTGCTGAAAGAATATAACCGCACCATCGTCAATGTGTTTGGCCATACGGACAGTGACGGCGGTGATGGCTATAATCAGGACTTGTCTGAGCGCCGGGCGGTATCTGTTGCTCAATTCCTGATTGATCAGGGCACTGATTCCAGACGTTATTATGTGGTTGGGTTTGGCGAAACCCGTCCGGTTGCGAGCAATGCTTCAGCTGGCGGAAAAGCCGCTAACCGCCGGGTGGAGATTGAAATCTCTCCACTGACCGATGGGTGATCCTTGTGTAATTTACGGGGGCAAATAACGGGGGCTTCAATCCTGCGTGATGGAGCCAGAACGGGTTTGGCTGATGCGGTGAAACGTGTCAGTCTCGCGTTAATATGTCTCAATCGCAGGAACGATTATGTCTAAAATTACACCGCTTATTCCCCGGCAGCCTGTCCCCGATATCTCGCTTGTCACCACCAACGGCGAGGCGTGGAAACTCTCGGCCCAGAGCCCTGAAAACTTTACCATGCTTGTTGTCTACCGGGGGCTGCATTGCCCAATCTGCCGGGCATATCTTGCAGATTTACAGCGCCATCTTGGCGAATTTTCAGATTACGGGGTCGATGTAATGGTGACCTCAACCGATAGTGAAGATCGGGTCCGCCAAGCCCAGAAGGACTGGAAACTTGAAGCCGTGACAATGGCGCATGGTTTTAGCCTGGAAGATGCACGATCATTGGGGCTTTATATTTCGTCCAGTAACGGGGTTACATCTACCGGGGTGGAAGAGCCTGCCTTGTTCGGCGAGCCGGGGCTGTTTCTCATTCGCCCGGATGGCACGCTCTATTTTGGCACCGTTCAAACCATGCCATTCGCGCGGCCACATTTTTCAGATATTGCCAAGGCGGTTGGGTTTGTCCTTTCAAAGGACTATCCGGCCCGTGGCGAAATCGTCGATCATAAGGCAGGCAAATAGCTTGGCGTTAGTCGTCACTCTCAACAGCTGGAATGGCCTTTAAATAGGCTGCAATGGCTTGTCGATCTGAGACTTTCAACATGGCGAGGTTTTGACGAACCTCAGCCATTGCTGTCGTGGGCGAGCCTGATGGTGCATGGCCTGTTGCCGGTTTTAGAGAGGCAATAATTTCCTCGATTGACCAGCCGCCAATGCCACTCTCACCTGGGGTGATATTGGGAATGGTCTTGTCACCACTTTCATCCACACCGCCACCGAGCCACTTATTGTAGTTAAAGCCACCAATTTTATTGCGTGGTGTGTGGCATTCTCCGCAATGGCCCGGGCCTTCGACCAGATATTGACCGCGGTCGACTTCGGGCGAGGGGCTGTTGAACCTGACGACTTTGCCGCGCTTTAAATATAAGCGGTTCCAAAGTCCGATTGCCTTGCGAGATTTTATCAGGCCGAAAATTTTGTGATCGCCGGGCTTGTTTGCGACCACAGGCAGGGATTTGAGGAAGGCCCAAAGATCGCTCACATCATTGCGGGTCATTCGGGCATAGGATGTGTATGGAAATGAGGGGTAATAATGGGAGCCATCGGGCGCTACCCCCTTAAGTAGCGCGTTGGAAAAGTCAGAATTGCTCCATGTGCCAATGCCGGTTGCCTTATCGGGCGAAATATTCGGTACGGTAAATATACCAAATTGAGTTTCTAGCTTTAAGCCACCTCCCAAGCGCAATCTTCCAGCCTTACCGGAACCCGGTGCCGCATGGCAGGATGAACAGCCTCCAGCCCAAAATACTTGCTGGCCGTTGGCAAGGTCTATATTTGACGGAAAATTGGTGTCCGGCGTCGCCTGGGGCGTTGTGTCTGAAACGCAGGCAGATAATGCGAGCAAAACAGGTGTCAAAAGCAAAACGCTTTTAGCGATGTTTCCCGGCTGAATCATCGGAGCCTTAGAATTTATAGGAAACGCCAACAATAAACTGATTGCTGATAATATCAGTTTCTAGCCAACCGCCATTTTGCAAATCTGCATTGATCTTCACATAGGCGCTTTTGAATTCGGTAAACACCGACCAGTTTTTGTTTATTTCAGTGCTAACCCCAACAAGTCCCAGGATCGCCGGGCCACCAAATTGATATTCAAAGGTTTTGGATGTTATTGCAGTGTTGGCAACTTCCACATGGGGGGTGGTGAAACCTGCTCCGATGCCAAGATAGGGAGTGAAGCGAGATGAATTTTTAAAGCGGTATTGAAGATTGAGCGTGTAAATATTTATACCATCAGTAAATTCCAGTTTTTCGAAACCTGCAGGTAGCGGATTTGCCGCGACTTTTGAATGTGAGTTATCCAGTGCGATGCCCCAGCCGGGATAGGATTCAAGCCACCAGGTGGCGCGCAGGCCAAAATAGGGCGGCATTACGAAGGGTTCGCCATCCCATTTAACTGTTGTTGATTGACGCCCGGCACCAAGATTGAAATCGTAATCAACCACCGAGTGGGGTGAGGTGTTTACGCCACTATAAAATGATAGCTCCAACTCTGCGCGAGAAGGGTTTGTCAGGACCGAGGTTCCAAGGCCCGTCGATATCAACAGGGCTAAACCAACGGCGGTTAATATGTTTTTTGGGGAGCAGCGTTTATTCATCAGAACCATGTTTCCATTACTCAATATACTGGAGAATCAACTCAAGTATGAGGAATATCAAAATCGCATGTATTGATATCGATCAAATGCGAGGTAAATCGCGCGTGCAATTTAAACATAATCGGAGATTGAAAAGGAAAATGGCTCCCCGGGCAAGATTCGAACTTGCGACCGATCGGTTAACAGCCGATTGCTCTACCACTGAGCTACCGAGGAACATTAGGTAAATTGGCTTTGCCAAATCACCAAAGGCCTCATAGCAAGAGAATGGCAGAAATCGCAAGCGAAAAGATAAAATTTTTTTATTGTGTCGGACCCGTTTACTGTGATGCTCTAATTTCAATGTCCCTGCATCCGGCTAATGGCGAATTTGATGGCAAAAAATAGCAAACCGCGGCAAATCAAGATCGCTG
The DNA here is from genome assembly GCA_024280375.1 of Alphaproteobacteria bacterium. Lineage (GTDB taxonomy): Bacteria > Pseudomonadota > Alphaproteobacteria > Rhizobiales > Rhizobiaceae > SZUA-100. The sequence goes on from JAJRQF010000088.1 coordinate 101,416, forward strand.
GTCGGGTTTTCCCATTGCCCGGGTCTGCATTTTTACGGATACTGCTCGGTATATTATTGATAATAGGCGGTATTTTGGGTTTCTTACCGGTTCTTGGCTTTTGGATGGTGCCTTTGGGGTTAATGGTTTTATCTGTAGATTTTGCGCCCGTGCGCCGATTTCGTCGCAACATGGAAATAAGAATATTGCGCTGGTGGCGGACCAAATTTGGCTAATCGAGGTTTTCTGATGATCGAGTGCCGCCAAACCGGCCGCAATTTCAAAAATATTTTTCAATAATTCACAAACCAGCTTGCCGATAAGCAAACCCTCTGTTAAGCGAATGCCGCTAACACCAGCAGCGAGGGCCTCGTGGCGGAGTGGTGACGCAGAGGACTGCAAATCCTCGCACCCCGGTTCGATTCCGGGCGAGGCCTCCAATCTGTTATAGGTGAAACAGAACGATTGTTGGCCCGATGTCGAGATTGTCTTGATTTTGACAGGGGGCAGAACCAATGGAGTGGCTATGATCGATCACGAACAGGCACGCACCGTTATGGTTGACTGCCAGATACGCCCAAACGATGTTACCAGCTTTTCGGTATTGGAAGTTTTTGGATCCGTACCGAGGGAAGAGTTCGTTCCCGCACGAAACCGCGATCTTGCCTATGTCGATGAAGATATTGCGGTTCATGTGGATACGGTAGATGCCTATAAGCGCTATTTGATGGAACCAATGTCAATGGCGCGACTGGTGCAGTTGGCGGATATCCATAAGGATGATATCGTGCTTGATGTGGGTTGTGGAACCGGGTATTCGACCGCGATATTATCTCTGCTTTGTAGTTCTGTCGTTGCGGTGGAATGTGATGAGACGCTGGCAGAACAGGCAACTGAAAATCTGACATCGCTGAATTACGATAATGCAGTTGTTGTTACAGGTGCGCTGGAAGCGGGCTATCCAAGTGAAGGCCCCTATGATGTTATATTCGTTGGTGGTGCGGTTGATGCTGTCTCAAAACCATTGCTCGACCAGTTGAGAGATGGCGGCAGGCTGGTGGTTGTAGAAGGGCGTGGAAACAGCGCATCTGCTTGTATTTATACAAATACCAATGGGGTTGTTGGGAGCCGTAGTGTTTTCAATTGCGCTGTAAAGCCGTTGCCAGGATTTGAGCTTGCCGAAACCTTCGTGTTTTAGGCCTGAAAATTACCGCAAAATGAAATTGTTGTAAATTTACATCGCGTAATGATTGTTTTTTAAGCCTGATTGTTTTGCCTTTTATTGCGGTAATTAATCTTTTATAATTGTTTGTGCTTGGCAATTTTTGGATTGATGATTCGGCTCGTCTTGTTCGTGCGGCAATTTGTTCTAGTTTTTGTTTGCTGAAACCCGACTAATTTGCCTGAATTGAATTCACATTGTTCATCTAAAGGACAATTGTAAAAAACTGTAAAGTCTGTGCAAAGAGGATATTCAACTGGTTATAAGGGATATTGCATGTTGAAATATCTTTAACTCGGTTGAAAATGGGGTGAAACTGGTTGTTTGAACACCTTGAAAATATTTGCGATAATTTAACCACGTTTGGCTTTCGCTCAAATTGTCCCTGTTACGTTAACTGTAAATGCTGAAGAAAATGCTACTGCTAAATGAACAAAAATTGGAGTTTGTTGTGTCTGGTTCAGTGAGTTTCCTGCGTCGAAATGTGCTTTTGTCTGTAGCTGCGGCGGGCGTTTTAATGGGTGTGGCCGTTAGTGACGCCAGTGCAGAGACTATCTTTGGCGCTATGGCGTCTGCCTATTCGTCAAATCCGACTTTGAATGCACAGCGGGCGGCAACGCGTGTTGCTGATGAAAACCTTCCGCTTGCAAAATCCGGGTATCGGCCCAGAATCAATGCAACGGCTGATATTGGCGCATCTCGCTCGGTAAGTTCCGGGCCGACATTTGGTACATCCAAGTCGACCTTGCATCCAGGCGGATTTGGCGTGACAATTTCGCAAGACCTGTTTCGTGGCTTTAGAACCGTGAATTCGGTTAAAGCGGCAGAGTCCGGCATCAGGGCTAGCCGTGAGACACTGCGCAACACCGAGCAAAATGTTTTATTTGATGCGGCGAGCGCTTATTTCGATGTAATCCTTGCGCGCCAAATTGTTGACATTCGCAAACGCAATCTTGCCTTTTTAAATGAACAATCAAGAGCCTCCCAATCCAGATTGGAAGTGGGAGAGGGCACAAGAACTGATGTGGCGCAATCTAATGCCAGACGTGCGCTTGCCCGTTCTCAATTAAGTGCTGCTGTGGCGCAGGTTAAATCCAGTTCTGCGGTATTTCAGCAGGTGGTTGGTCATGCGCCGGGGAACTTAAAAATGCCTGGCTCGATTGCGCGGCTGTATCCGCGTAGCCTCAACAGCGCATTTTCCGTCGCGTTTTCTGAACATCCGGCATTGAAAGCAACAGCACATCTTGTCGATGCGGCTGAGTTTAATGTCAAAGTCAGTGAAGGTGCATTGCTTCCAACTTTTAGTCTGGAAGGTAGTGCCAATCGCCGGTTCAACCCAACTTCAACAGTTGATCGTTCCAATTCGGCTTCAATTACCGCAAGGCTGGTTGTGCCGATTTATCAAGGTGGCGCATCGACTGCGGCTATCCGGCAAAACAAGGAAACCTTGGGGCAGCGCCGCATTGAAGTTGATATTTCGCGCAATCAAGTTCGGGCGGCGGTTGTTTCTGCCTGGTCGCAAATGCAAGCTGCCAATGCATCGACTGCTGCAAATAATCAGCAGGTTAGAGCCGCAAAACTGGCGCTTTCCGGGGTTATTGAAGAGCGGAATGTTGGGCAGCGCACAACTTTGGACGTATTAAATGCGCAGTCAGATGTTCTTACTGCTCGGGAATCGCTGGTAAATTCGCGTCGTACAGAAATGGTTGCGGGCTTTGCAATATTATCTGCCATTGGTCGATTGAACCACAAAAGGCTGGGTTTGAAAGTAACGTCCTATAAGCCGAAAGATCATTATCGGGCGGTAAAAGACAAATGGTATGGTTGGCGCACGCCTGATGGGCGCTGATTGAAGCGGAGATAATTCTCTCAAATACGCGGTCGTGCGGATTGTTCGAACTTTGTTTCAGAAATTTGCACCAAATGTAAATTTGCAAAATCCAGCGTATGGCTGACGGCGATGAATCCAAACTTCAAAAAAGCGATTTTTACTCAATAAGAATGTTGAAAATTCGCTCTGGCGGTTACCAATATTCCTCGAAGTAGTTTAGTGTGAAAATTGATTCGTTTTGATGAAAAACGATGGTGAATCATGCGGGCTTTGGGAATTTGTTATGTCGGGAGTGAAGGCAAGTTTGGCGGGCGCACCTCATAGCGTTGACGCAGTTGGAAAGCCAGCGGCTAATGCTGGGCGCAACGAACCGTCGATAGACGAGATACTTGCCTCGATCCGTCAGGTGATTTCCGAGCAGAACCGTCAGGCCGATGAGGCTGCCGCCAAAGCGGCGGCTGAGGTTGCCAATAAACAAGAAAATCCTGACAAGATTGAATCTATCATTGGGCCAATGTCTGCAGGGGATATGACAGCAAATTCTGCACCAACGCCGCAGGCTGGTGAATTTAAAGCACCTGAGATTGTTGTGTCAGACAATATCCAAACTGCGCCAGCAACCAAAGTGGAGCCAAATGTCGAGGTTGAACTAAAAGCCCAAGTTGAACCAAAAACTCAAATTGAACCAAAAACTCAGGCCAATGGGATAAAAAACTCTGCTCACCTAACGGAGTTGGAAGAATTAATTCAGTTAATTGGTTCAGCTCCAACCGCGCCGCGTCCTGCAAAAAGCCAGAGCGTCGGTGTTCCAAAGGAGGCGGTCACGCTTGATTTAGCGACCGGGGCAGGTATTACAGCGCAAGGGACAGGCGTGCATTCTGTTGAAGGCAAAGTCAGCGGGAAAATTACCGCTGAAGCCGCTCCAACCACAACTGAAAATAATGGCGAAAAACACCCATCCATTTCATTGTACAAAGTGTTCCGCCGCGGTGATAAATCACTGAACAAGAAAGCAGCGGTTGTTCTGCCAAAAGAAACCGCAATCCGTCGCGATGCTGTTGAATTGAAGGGCCGGTTACATCCGTCCATTTCACCTAAATCTGAGGTTCCTCAGGTTATTAAAGATGCAATGGGGCAAATGTCAGATGATAATTCCGCTGGCAATTTCACTGCAAAGCCTGCCGCTCAACCCGCTATCGTGATCGACGAACCCGTGGCGGCCAATTCTCACAAATCTGCGCTTGATCGATTGCTGGCCCGTAAGAGCAAGGCAGTGACGAAGCCTGATGAGGACGTCAAGCGGGCACTTCAACCGCAAAACACATTTGCGCAACCCACTCAAGCTCTTGCTGCTGCAAAAGCCGGCAATGCGGTGAGTGCAGCCGTTTTGGCACCAGTGCAGCCGAGCCTTGCGCCGAGTGCTAAGACATCTGCCTCGCCCGTTGTTTCAACACCTTCTACTGGCGCGCCGATTTCATCCCGGGAAATCAATACGGCGGTGATTAATTCAATTGACCGTCTTGCGACATCAATGTTTCAGGATCGCAAAACGGAGATTGATGGCATGATGGCTGGCATGATGCGGCCAATGTTGCAGGAATGGCTGGAAGACAACCTTTCCTCGCTGGTCGAGCGTATTGTGCGTGAAGAGATCGAGCGGGTTTCGCGCGGCGTGCATTAATGCATAGGGTGTTGTTGTTTGTTTGATTATGATATTTGAAAAGCAACTTAAGGGAGGTTTTTCGTGTCAAAATCAATTATTAGTGCAATTATTCTAGGAACATCTTTGATATTCTCACCTGTTGCATCATCGGCTATGGGGTTGAGCTTTTCATGGGGGCCAACAAAGAAGTGTTTTGATGGGAAATCACCGCCCATGCGGGTTTCCAAGGTTCCAAAGGGGACCACCAAACTAAAATTCAAGATGGTCGATCTGAATGCGCCGGGCTATTATCACGGCGGTGGAACCGTTAAATATACAGGTTCCGGTAAACTTAAATATGGTGCTTTTCGCTATAAGGGGCCATGTCCGCCATCACCGCATATCTATAAATTTACGGTTAAGGCGGTGGATGCGAAAGGCAAAACCCTTGCCAAGGCAAGTGCTAAGAAACGCTTTTCCAAATAATCAATCAAGCCTTGTCATCAAGGCTGTTGACTTCTCAACGGCCTTTGCTATTCCACCGGAAGTGATTTTTGTCTTTCGGATTGATAATGCTTGAAAAGAACTATGATTTTACCAAGGCCGAGCCGCGCGTAGCCAAGGCCTGGGATGAGGCAGACGCATTTAAGGCCGGGGCAGGCGCAAAACCTGATGCCGAGCCGTTTACCATTGTCATTCCACCGCCCAATGTGACCGGTTCATTGCATATGGGCCATGCGCTGAATAATACATTGCAGGATATTATGGTGCGCTTTGAGCGGATGCGGGGCAAGAATGTGCTTTGGCAGCCGGGCATGGACCATGCGGGCATTGCAACGCAAATGGTGGTTGAGCGCCAATTGGCGGAGCGTCAGCAACCGGGTCGGCGCGATTTGGGTCGCGAAAAATTCGTTGAGAAAATTTGGGAATGGAAAGAGGAATCCGGTGGAATAATCTTCAACCAGTTGAAACGACTTGGTGCTTCTTGTGATTGGTCACGCGAGCGCTTCACCATGGATGAGGGGCTTTCCAAGGCTGTGCTGGAGGTCTTCGTTACGCTTTATAAGGAAGGCCTGATTTATCGCGGCAAACGGCTGGTCAACTGGGACCCTCAATTTGAAACGGCAATATCCGACCTTGAGGTGGAAAATACTGAAGTTGCCGGCCATATGTGGCATTTCAAATATCCGCTGGCCGGTGGCGAAACTTACGAATATGTGGAAAAAGACGAGGATGGCAATATCACGCTGCAGGAGACGCGCGATTATATTTCCATTGCCACCACACGGCCTGAAACCATGCTTGGGGATGGGGCGGTTGCTGTTCACCCATCCGATGAGCGATATGCCTCAATCATCGGCAAACTATGTGAAATTCCGGTTGGCCCGAAAGAACATCGCCGTCTAATCCCGATTATTACTGATGATTACCCGGACCCTGATTTCGGCTCCGGTGCGGTGAAAATCACCGGCGCGCATGATTTCAACGACTATATGGTGGCAAAACGCAATAATATTCCGTGCTACCGGCTGATGGATATTCAAGCCGCCATGCGCGACGACGGTGCTCCCTATGCAGAGTGTGCTGTGCAGGCGAAGGAAATCGTGGATTCTGGAGAATTGCCGGACGAGAATACTGTTGATGCGATCAATCTGGTGCCGGATGAATATCGTGGCCTCGACCGCTTCGATGCGCGCAAGAAAATCATTGCCGACATTACTGCCGATGGTCTTGCAGTCATGATAAGCGACGATGAGGGCAATGAAATTCCCTTCGTTGAAAACAAGAAAATCATGCAGCCGTTTGGTGATCGTTCGCATGTGGTGATTGAGCCGATGCTGACCGACCAGTGGTTTGCCGATGCGGAAACACTGGCTCAGCCTGCCATTGCTTCAGTGCGCGAGGGCCGCACTAATTTTGTGCCGAAAACCTGGGAAAATACCTATTTTCACTGGATGGAAAACATTCAGCCCTGGTGCATCTCGCGCCAGCTTTGGTGGGGCCATCGGATACCGGCCTGGTATGGGCCAGATGGGACCGTATTTGTTGAGAAGTCTGAAGACGAGGCCCTAGTTGCCGCCGAGGCGCATTACGGTAAGGCTGTTGAGCTTGAGCGCGACTCTGATGTGCTCGACACGTGGTTTTCTTCAGCGCTTTGGCCGTTTTCCACCCTTGGCTGGCCAGACCAGACCAAAGCGCTTGATACTTATTATCAGACTGATGTGCTGGTAACCGGTCTCGACATTATCTTTTTCTGGGTTGCCCGGATGATGATGATGGGCCTGCATTTCATGAAAGATGCGGAAGACACGCCGATTGAGCCGTTCCACACAGTCTATGTGCACGCTCTGGTGCGTGATAAAACCGGTGCCAAAATGTCTAAATCCAAGGGCAATGTGATCGACCCGCTGGAATTGATGGACGAATATGGCACCGATGCGCTGCGCTTTACACTGGCGATTATGGCGGCTCAAGGGCGGGATGTAAAACTCGATACGGCGCGTATTGCCGGTTATCGCAACTTTGGCACCAAGCTTTGGAACGCCACCCGCTTTGCAGAAATGAATGGCGTTGTGCGTGGCACTGATTTTGCCCCGGAAGACGCTAAACTGACGGTTAATCGCTGGATATTAACCGAGCTCTCACGCACCACGGCGGAAATTACCGAGGCGATTGAAAAGTTCCGCTTTAATGATGCGGCGGCCTCCGCCTATCGTTTCGTGTGGAACCAGACTTGCGATTGGTATCTGGAATTGCTCAAGCCGATTTTCTCCGGTGAAGATGTGGCGGAGAAAAAAGAAGCGCAGGCCTGTGCCGGTTATGTGCTGGATGAGATATATAAATTGCTGCACCCGTTTATGCCCTTCATGACCGAGGAGCTTTGGACCGAAACCGCCAGCGGCGGCGCCGATGAGGGCGAGCGCCCGACTTTGCTTTGTCATGCGGAATGGCCAAAGGCTGAATTTGGTGACGATGCGGCGGCTGACGAGATCAACTGGCTGATTGCGCTGGTTAGTGAAATTCGCTCGGTGCGGGCAGAAATGAACATCAAGCCGGGATTGAGGTTGCCGATGGTGGTGCTGGGTGCAAGCGCGCAAACAATCGCGCGGCTCGCCACCCATGATGCGGCGATCAAAACCCTTGCGCGGATGGAGAATATTGAGCTTGGCAGTGAAGTGCCGAAGGCTTCTGCCCAACTGGTGCAGGGTGAGGCAACCATATATCTGCCGCTTGAGGGCATTATTGATCTTGGGGCCGAGGTTGTGCGCCTGACCAAAGAGCAGGGTGTTTTGGAAAAGGAAATCAAGCAATTGACCGGTAAACTTGGCAATGAGCGCTTTGTTGCCAATGCGCCTGCAGAAGTGGTGCAGGAAAACCGCGACCGGCTTTCAGGTGCGGAAGCCAAGCTTGAAAAAATCAATGCAGCACTGGAACGCATGGGATAATATTGGTGCCGGTGCGTGGTCGTGGCAAGCTAAGCTGCCGCGTTCATGATCACCGGCATTTTAAATTTCCATTGATGCCAAACCGGCTCGTCTTCAATGAGCGAAACCATAAAGCGGGCAACATTTGCCCGTGCCGTCGGGCGGCCGGAAAACAGGCCGGTCGATGGCGATTGCGCTGTCTCATATTGTGATATATCTGCATTAATAAGCGAATCCGGGCGAACAATGCTCCATTCTATTTGTGGGTTGATGCTTCCGATCTCGTCGATAAGGTAAGCAGCCGCCAACTCGTTGTCCCGCTGGGGTGGAATTGTGTAGTGTAACAGCGAAAGAACCAGCCGCTCAACAATGGTCCTAGGCTCGTTGAGGTGAGGGTTTTTGACTCCAACAGTATTCATGAGAATGAATTTAGTTGGCGGTGATTGCGGCCTGATCTGAATTGCATTGCACAGGCGGCGGGTTGCTTCAGCACAAAGATTTCTCGGCGCGCCAAACATCCCCTTGAAACTTAAAACGTGACCGAGGCAGGAGACAATTGCATCGCAATCCATCACGTGTGCCTGCAATTCTTCGTCAGTTAGATCAAGAATGGCGGCCTTTATCACGGTTAGATTTCTATGGCTCAATATTTCACTATCGAGTTTATCGGGTGTGCGGACAATGGCGCGAACCTGATGCCCATTTTGCAGAAGTTGATTAACCACATGGCGGCCTGTCATGCCAGTGGCACCTGCGACGAGAATTTTCATGGACGTATTCCTTTGATGTTTTGCTGGCTGACTGTTTGCGATGTCAGGCATATAGTTCCCATTGTTTCCTATTCATATTGACTAATCTTGCTTGTTTGATATGCATATATGCATGGATTGGCGTTCGGTAAATTTTGACTGGAATCGTGCCCGGGCTTTCTTGGTGACAGCCGAGGAGGGCTCGCTATCTGCAGCTGCCCGGGCGCTGGGTATGGCTCAGCCGACCCTTGGCCGACAGGTTAAGGCGCTTGAGCAGGAGCTTGGTGTGGTGTTGTTTGAGCGCGCCGGGAAAGGCTTGCTGCTCACGCCGGACGGGTTGGCGCTGTTGGATCACGTGCGTGCGATGGGGGAAGCGGCAAATGCAATTTCGCTCACGTCTTTCGGCCAGTCGCAAGCAATTGAGGGGAATATCTGCATTGCCGCAAGTCCGGTTTATGCGGCCTATTTATTGCCGCCGATTATCGCCAGGCTTCGCCATATTGAGCCAGGTATTACGGTTGAAATTGTTGCCTCCAATTTTGCCAGCGATCTAAACAGAAGAGAGGCAGACATTGCCATCAGAAATTTCAGGCCAGTTGAGCCGGAGCTGATTGCCAAGAAAATCAGGGATGTTCCGGCCAGACTTTATGCAACACCTGAATATCTGGAGAAGATTGGATCTCCGCGAACTGCGGCTGATCTGAATAGCGCCAGTTTTATCAGTATTGATCGAACAGGAGCTTTCATAAATGGCCTCAATTCGATGGGGTTGAGTTTGACCGAAAAGAACTTTCCAATATTCACCGAGAATTATCTGGTGATGTGGGAACTGGTTAAACAGGGGGTTGGGATCGGGATATTGGACGGAAATATTGGCGATGCCGAACCATCGGTTTGTCGGGTGATGGATACGCTTGAACCGCTCATGTTTCCTATATGGTTGGTGGCCCGGCACGAACTAAAAACCAGCCGTCGGGTGCGTATTGTGTTCGATCTATTGTCTGAAGAGTTAAGTAAATAATATTTGCAAAACGCCCAATATTGATGCTGTGAATTTGGTGCAATTTGGCCTAATTGGCGCCAAACGGACATGATATGTCCCTCATTCGTATCGGAATGTTTGCTTTGAGCCGATTGTAAGGCGTTGTTATCAATGGGGGAAAATTGAGGTTTTTGTTTTATTTGATGTTTGCTACTGTAATTTACTTAAGGCCACCAAGTATATTTTGAACTGTATTCAAGTTTTTGTGTAATTTTCCGAAATGTTAATTAAATTGGCGTATATTTACTGGAGATGGATTGGTGCTCAAAATCCTGGAGGGGGAAATTATGCTAGTAAAAGCCAAATCGACCACGCTGGAGCTCGTTGCTTCAATTGGCGTGATGATGCTTATCTTATTCGGTGGAATATACTGGATAATGGGCAATACTGTAGATCAGCTTGTCAGGCAGGATGCAGAAACGGCGGCTGAGTTGTGGGCCCAACATCTTGCAAAAAATATAGACAACCTGGAACAAATTGCCAGCGGATTGCGACTGACAGAAGAAAGCAAGGACCAAATTGAGGCGGCGCGCCAGATCGGCAATGTCTTTCGGTTTAAGCTGTTTGATTCAACCGGTCGCCTGCGGTTGATTTCTGATGAGTTGGAAAAAGAATTTTCAGGTGGTCCATCGTTGGGTGATCACAATACCAAAGCGTCAAATGTGCTGGAAACCGGTCGGCCCTATACAAAAGTTGCCGAAGGAATTCCGCCGAAACGCCCACCTTTGTATGCAGAAACCTATCTTCCTGTCGTTGTAGATGGAAAACCAATTGCGATTGTCGAGGTCTATGTGGATGTCAGCAGCAAACAGGCCGCATTTCGAAAAGAATTTGCCAATTCTGTACTAATATTGATTGGGCTGTTTTTGGTGGCGATTGCGACACCAGGATATGCGTTTATCCGTCACGGGCGGGAAATGGTTCGGCAAAATGCGCTGATTGCGCGCAGTCACGAACTTGATGAAGCGCGTAAAAATGCCGAGTCTGCCGATCGAGCTAAATCAGAGTTTCTCGCCAATATGTCCCATGAAATACGCACGCCGATGAATGGCGTAATGGGTATGGCTGAATTATTGTCCAAAACCGAGCTGGATAAAAAGCAGCAAATGTTTACCGATGTTATTGTAAAATCCGGCGCTTCGCTGCTGACTATTATCAATGATATTCTCGACTTCTCGAAAATTGATGCGGGCCAAATGACGTTGGACCCGGCGCCGTTTAAACTGCGAGATTCAATTGAAGATGTTGCCACACTTGTATCGTCCAGAGTTCTTGAGAAAAACCTTGAGCTGGCCGTTCGTGTTGAACCCGATCTGCCTGATTTGCTTGTTGGTGATGTCGGGAGAATTCGCCAGATTGTAACCAATCTCATGGGTAATGCTGTTAAATTTACTGAAATCGGACATGTATTTATTGATGTGCGCGGAAAGCGACGCAATATTGCTGAAGGGCAAGAGGTGATTGAACTGGAATTTCGGATTGAAGATACCGGAATTGGTATCCCTGAAGATTTACGGAACAAGGTATTTGAAAAATTCAGTCAGGTTGATGAAAGCGCCACCAGAAAACATGAGGGAACAGGGTTGGGTCTAGCCATATCTTCATCGCTCGTAGAACTTATGGGTGGTCAGATTGGTGTGAATAGCAATAATTTTGGCGGTTCCACTTTCTGGTTCAAAATTGAACTTCCTATTGAAAGTAATGCGGCCGAGAAAAAGAATGTGCCGATGGATGTTTCGGGTTCAAATATTTTGATTGTTGATGATAATGAGGTCAATCTTTCTATTCTTAGTGAACAAATGGGTTCCTGGAAGTTTAAATATTCGCCTGTTTCAAATGGTGCTTCCGCATTGTCAGCATTGCGCAATTCTGTGATCCGGGGTGTTGAATATGATGCGATTATTCTTGACCAGCAAATGCCGGAAATGACCGGTGCTGATGTGGTGGCCGCTATTAAAGCCGATCCGTCGATTAGCGATATACCTATCATTATGCTGACTTCGGTTGATCAGGCCGAAGATGGGGCTTCGTTTACGTCACTTGGTGTGCGGGGTCACTTGATTAAGCCGGCGCGCTCTTCATTATTGTTGGAAACCTTAATCCAGGTATTGCAGGACGACAGGCAGTCGCGGCCAAAATCCAGGGCAAACCAGCCGCTTAATGCTGTGTCGGGTGAAGGTGGAGTGATTGAAGAGCTTACACAGCCGGGCATTGTTGCTACCAATATTTTACCTGCAGATTTACCTGGGCAGTGTGATGTGCTGGTTTGCGAAGACAATGAAGTAAATCAATTGGTGTTTGAGCAAATTTTACTGGATGCGGGCGTCAAATTTTCCATCGCCAATAATGGTGCGGAAGGTGTTGAGTATTTTAGCAAGCTCAAACCAAAACTTATATTGATGGATGTCTCCATGCCGGTGATGAATGGACATGAGGCAACCCGGGAAATTCGCAAAATCGAGGCTAAAAGCGGCGGCCATGTGCCTATCGTCGGTGTTACAGCCCACGCACTGACCGGTGACCGGGAAGGTTGTCTGGAAGCTGGTATGGATGATTATCTGCCAAAACCAATTTCGCCATCGGCATTGACCGGCAAAATTGATAAATGGCTGAAACGCGATAAAGCCGCAAAATCTGCTTAATGCAGAAAAAGAGCGGGGCGATTTGGTTCGCCCCTCACTGGCTTTTCTCTGCCCATCTGGCGAGAGGCGAGCTTTTCCCCTGATTATTTGCAAAATATTTATTCAATTCTGGCGGGAAATTTGCCCGGAGGAAACTCGACAATTTGCATTTCATTGATTAGACTTTTGAATAATTGCCTAATCAAAGGCATATTCGGGAGGATGGAATGACAAATGACGCAGGGAACAGTGAACCGAAGCCGAAAATGTCAAAGGCCCGATATGAGGCCGAGCTCGCCCGATTGCAGATTGAACTGGTCAAAATGCAAGAATGGCTGAAGGATAGCGATCAAAAAATTGTAGTGATTTTTGAAGGCCGCGACGCTGCCGGTAAGGGTGGCACAATCAAACGAATTACCGAACCGCTGAGCCCTAGAATATGCCGTGTCGTGGCTTTGCCTGCGCCAACAGAACGGGAGCAGGGGCAGTGGTATTTTCAGCGCTATGTGGCGCATTTGCCGACCAAAGGTGAAATGGTGATCCTCGATCGCTCCTGGTACAACCGTGGTGGCGTGGAGCGGGTAATGGGGTTTTGTTCCGAGGAAGAACATCAGGATTTTTTGCGCTCATGCCCGGAATTTGAACGTATGTTGGTTCGCTCCGGCATCAAGGTGATCAAATATTGGTTCTCGGTTAGCGATGAAGAGCAGGAACGGCGGTTTCAAAAACGCCTTAAAACGCCAACTAAACGCTGGAAACTTTCGCCGATGGATTTGGAATCACGCAACAAATGGGTTGCCTATTCGAAAGCCAAGGATGCGATGTTTGCCCATACGGATATCAAGCAGGCGCCGTGGTATGTTGTGCGCTCGGACGTTAAAAAGCACGCGCGGATTAATTGTATTACGCACATGCTGGATCAAATTCCCTATGAAGATACAACGCCGGAGGAAATTGTGCTGGAAGAGCGCCCGGCACAACAGGGATATGTGCGCCCGCCAATGGACGACCAAACCTTTGTGCCCGAAGTGCATGGCGAGGTTTGATGGGTTTGTAGCGAGGCGTGGCGGGTGAATGAGGGGCAGGTCGTCGCTGCACAAAGGAAGGTTTTTATCGCAAAAGGGTTGTCGGATTTTTGGTTTTGCAATGTGAAAGTAATTGAATTGAATTAAACTATGTATATGCAATTATGCTCGCAAAAAAGGTGGCTACTCCTAAATATCCCGTCACCTTAGAAACTTGATACATTGGTTTACCTTTCGGCAACCCTTTGTGGAAGTACAATGCTCCAAAAAGCGCAAATGGCAATGCACAAAACCACACTATAGCAACGCTAACGCCATTGGTATCATTCTGTCCTGATGATAAAGAAAATAGGGCCAAAATTACAGCAAGGATAAATGGACTTATTAAGACAGCAGAAATAGCATTTCTCTTAGTCTGAACATTTTTTAAAAATAATGTAATAGCGGCCAAAAAATAGATAATTGGAAAGAGTCCGAAAACCGAAATTGTTAAAATTTTTGACACGCTTTCCATAGGGGAATAACTACTCTATTTCTGTTAAGAATATATGAGCATTCAATGCGGTTGTAACAAACTTATTCATTGTTGATGAGCAACTTTCATAATATTATCAAGCGCAGTCAAATTGAATGAATAGATTTGATCACCACTTGCGCCAAACCAGCGAAGATCGCCCACACGAATATCAAGTCAACGCACCCAAAACCTTGTTCGCCACCCGCTCGCCGGCCTCTATCGCGCCTTCAATCAGGCCGGGGCTTTGGGTTGCTGTTTCGGCGACCGCAAATAAAAGCCTGCCATCGCAGAAATCATTTCGGATTTGTTGGGGTAATAATTCCGGGTGAGCCGGTGGTGTTTGACGATCCTGATCAGAACAAATCAGACCATCGTTCTCCCAGTTCATCACTTCTATTCTCTCGAAATCAGCGGCCTTGCTACCGAAACATCGAACCATTTGTTGAATAATTTTCGATTTGATCTCGTCGGGCTTAATTGCCTGTTGAGATAGGCCGAGGAAACCAAATAGGGCGGCTGGAGAACCATCTGGTCCACAATGATCGTGGGCTTCAAACAGCGGACCAACCTGGCTTGCAATTCGCCCTGAAAGGCCAAGTTCCCGCCAAAACGGGCTTTTGTAAATGATCGCCGCTTTCGCCTGGGTCGCCATCCACGTTGGTGCGCTTCGCATGATATTTACGGCAGAAGTATCAAGCAAGCCATCCCAATCGATCATTTGCTCCATAACTCTCAGTGGCGCTGCAACTATGATTTTGCTGGTATCGACTGGTTTGTTGGTGTCGCCGGCGCTGTGAAGAATCATTCGATCATCGGGGCGACTGATACGATTGATTTGATAATTGCAATGGATATTGTCGGCCCCAATATTTTTCGCCAATTGATCAATCAGACTTTGTGGACCTCCAATAATTCTGGCAATGCCGTGTTGGCCGGGCAAAAACTGCCGCATTGGCGGCTGGCTCGCGTCAATGTCGATAATTGCATCGCCCTGATCATATTGCTGATAGGTATTGATATTCAGCTTCTTCAACCACTGGGCAGCAATTGGCTGGTATTCCGGCCACACCCAGGTTGACCCCAGATCTGCCAAATATTTACCGGTATGCTGATCACGGGTTGATTTTATGCGACCACCAAGCCGGTCGGCGGCTTCAAATATATGGGCGTCAATTCCCGCATCGATTAGGATATTACAGGCAATCAGGCCTGACAGGCCTCCGCCGATTATTGCGATTTCACAGTGGAAATGTTCTTTTGACCTCACAAATTATCACGCGCCGTCAGGCTGAACGAATGATCCTGATCATCTGTTGCGCCAAACCAGCGAAGTTTTTCGCGCAGGGTCACGACCGAACCGATGATGATCATCGACGGGCCTTCAAATTTAGCTTCCTGCACTTTTTTAGCAAGATCAGAGATTGTGCCGCAAACAATGCGCTGGTCCGGCCTTGTGCCCTTGTCGATCACGGCGGCAGGAGTGTCAGGATCAGCGCCGCGTTTTGCGAGTTGTTCCATCAACATGCCGAGGCTGGAAAGCCCCATATAAACCACAACCGTTTGGGTTGGCTTCATAAAACATTCCCAGTCAAGCTCCAAAACGCCATTCTTGCCGTGGGCGGTAACGAATACGCAGGATTGGGCGTGGTCGCGGTGGGTGAGGGGAATGCCGGAATAGGTGGAGCAACCGGATGCGGCGGTAATGCCCGGCACCACCTGAAATGGAATGCCGTTTTCTGCCAGAAGGTCCATTTCTTCGCCGCCACGGCCGAAAATAAACGGATCACCACCCTTGAGGCGCAAAACATTTTTGCCCTGCTTGGCCAGATCAACCAGCAATTGGGAAATGTCTTCCTGCAACATTGTGTGTTGATTGGGCATTTTACCCACATAAATGCGCTCGGCATCGCGGCGCACGAAACTCATAATATCGTCGCCAATCAAGCGGTCATAGACCACCACATCGGCGCGCTGCATCAAGCGGAGTGCGCGGAAGGTGAGGAGGTCCGGGTCGCCCGGTCCGGCACCGACCAGAAATACTGCGCCATTTTTGGCGATTTCTTTTTCATTGGCCGCGTCATCGAGTTCAGCCAGTAATTTTTCGGCAGCCTTGTCCTCATCGCCCGACATAAAGAGATCGCCGACAGAGCCATCAATAACCTGCTCCCAGAAATTACGGCGGCTTTCGGGCTTCTTCAGATGCTTCATAACCGTATCGCGAAACCCGCCGGCGAATTTGGCCAACCGGCCATAGGTTGCAGGCAACATGCTTTCGATACGGGCTCGCAAAATACGCGCAAGAATGGGTGCGTTGCCACTGGATGAAATTGCCACCACCAGCGGTGAACGGTCGATCACCGAAGGGGTGATGAAATCGCAATATTCGGTAACGTCTGCCACATTGGCCAAAACGCCATTGGCCTTGGCCATATGGTATAGCTGTGCATTCTCATCCTGGTTTTCACTGGCACCGTAAGCAATGAGTGCGCCTTCCATATCGGCAGCGGTGGCGCGCCTTTTATGGTGGGTGAGGTTTGGATGCTGCAAATGATTGTGGAATTCACCACCTGGATTATC
>JAJRQF010000089.1 GCA_024280375.1 Alphaproteobacteria bacterium
ATCGATCTGGCGCACCTGATCGATGGTTTCTTGTACCGCAGCCATACTGCTCTCCATCCTATGCGGGTTCAAGGCCCGCCAGTCGAGATTATGTTAATGTCTGCCCCTTATTTAGGTCAGACGCTTCAAATAGGAAGACCAAGCTTCCAAAAATCTTTTTGTGTCAGCCTCGCTGGTGTTCCAGCCAATGCTCACACGAATTGCCGACTTGGCAATGTCTTTGTCCAGTCCCATCGCCATCAATACATGCGATGTTTCAACCCTGCCCGAAGAACAGGCGGAGCCGCTTGAGACTGATATGCCATCCAGATCAAGCGAGATCAATGCCGTTTCAGCATTTATTCCTGCGACTGCAAAACATGTCGTATTGGCAAGTCGCTCAGAATTTTCGCCGATGATCACCAGCGGGCCGCGCTTATTGCCAATTAGTTTACAGGTGGTTTTCAATTCTTCCTCAAACCTGTCACGAACATATACTATTTTTTGCATATGATCAAGCTGGCCTGTGCAAAGATTGGCGGCCACACCAAAGCCCGCAATCGCGGCCACGTTTTCCGTACCGGCACGCAATTGAAACTCCTGCCCGCCACCGCGTATTATTGGCCTCGGTTTAATTTCCTTATTGCCCAGCACCAACGCCCCCGCCCCTTGCGGGCCGCCAATTTTGTGGCTGGAAAGAATAAGAAAGTCGGCTCCGAGCTCGCCCATATCAACGGCAATGCGCCCGGCCGCCTGCACCGCATCAACCAACAAATAACCGCCCGCATTGTGGATGATATTTGCCGCCTCTTTGACGGGTTGAATGATACCGGTTTCATTATTGGCCAACATCAGCGCCACCATAAATGGTGCATCGGAAGCCCGATTCGCAATTATCCGCTGAAATTCAGGCAAATCGAGTGCACCGTCATCGGTTACGGGCAGAATTGTGCGTATGCTTTCATCAAACCGACTGCTGCTCAATACGCAGGGATGTTCAATGGCGCTGATATAAAGATGGTCAAGCAACACATCTTTGCCCCGCACCTGTAAAATGGGCGAAAGCCCCAATTGGGCAGCTTCCGTTGCGCCGCTTGTGAAGACCACCTGTGCTGCAGATGCGCCAACCAAATCACCCACCTTTGTACGGGCAGCTTCAATCAGAGCGCGGGCTTTGCGGCCATTGGCATGCACGGAAGAAGCATTTCCACCAGCCTCGATTGCCGCAAGCATCGCCTCATGCGCTTCTGGTAACAGGGGTGCGCTGGCATTATAGTCCAGATAGGTTCGCTTAACGCTCATTCGTTGATCATTCCCTCATAAATTTGCCCGGCAATTTACCAGTATCGAAGTAATTTCACCCGCATTTACCCTATATCTCAATCGGATGCGCAATTTTCTTGAATTTTGCAATCAAAATAGCCTATGAAGACCGCTGAATTGATAGATAACTGGTCTGTCAAATAGATATTTGTTTCCGGAGCGCATGAATGCCCGAAGTACTCTTCAATGGACCTGCTGGTCGCCTTGAGGGCCGTTATCAACCGGCCGCCGACAAAAATGCCCCAATCGCCATCGTTTTGCATCCACATCCGCATCCGAAATTTGGCGGCACCATGAACAACCCTTTGGTGCACGAATTGTTTTATATGTTCGTCAATAGCGGGTTCACAACCCTGCGGTTTAATTTTCGCGGTGTCGGTAATTCGCAGGGCGATTTCGACCACGGTCACGGCGAACTTTCTGATGCAGCAGCAGCGCTCGACTGGGTTCAGACACTTCACCCGGATTCCACTGGTTGCTGGATTGCCGGATTTTCCTTTGGTTCCTGGATTGGCATGCAACTATTGATGCGCCGTCCGGAAATTGAAGGCTTTATGTCGATTGCGCCGCAGCCGAATATATATGACTTTGCGTTCCTTGCCCCCTGCCCCTCATCGGGCTTGATCATACATGGCGAAGATGACCGGGTTTCCACGCCTGAAGATGTTCAAGTGCTGGTCGATAAGCTGCACACTCAAAAAGGCATCACCATTACGCAGAATATCATTCCCGGCGCCAACCACTTCTTCACCAATCATACGGATGAATTGGTCGATTTGTGCCAGCTTTATCTGGACAAGCGTATGGGGTTGATTGAAGGCGGCATCGAAGAGACCAAGCTTCTCAGGTAATCACAGTGGGTTTCAACAAGCCCCATTTGGCTTGTTAGCAGATTTGAACAAGGAAGCGCGGATGTGGAGCGCCCAATTTCGGGCGCTAATTCTAACCCGCCTTTTTTGCCGTGGTTATAGTATCAGCAATCCATTTGGTGATTTTTTCATCCAGTGCATTTGGGGATACGGGTTTGGAAAGATAATCATCCATGCCTGCCTCAAAACACTTTTCCATATCGCCTTTAATCACATGCGCGGTAACGCCGATAATTGGAACATGAACACCGGAACTTTGCTCAAGCTCTCTAATTGCCCGTGTCGCATCATGGCCGTTCATAATCGGCATGGATACATCCATGCAGATAACTTTTGGGCAATGACGCTGGTAAAACTCTACAGCTTCCTGGCCGTTCTTGGCGATTTTGAACGTATAGCCAGTTTCATTTAATATCTGGGTAAACACAATTTGGTTCACCTCGTTATCCTCGGCAATCAACACATCAATTGATTCTTCCGGGACGCTTTTAACTAGTGGAATTTCGGCGATAATAACATCATCACGTTGGTTGACAGGATTATTATCAATTTCGATCTCTGTGGCTGGTGCCGCAATGTCTGAAACCATATCCGACATCACTGTTTTGCCAGATTTCGCACGGGATTCATGCAACACTTCGATCAGGGTTTCCAAAAGCAATGAAGATCGAGCTGGCTTGGTTAAATGCGCTTGAATTCCCAAAGAAGAGAATAGCGATCCATCACCCATCTGGTCGACGGAGGTCAGCATAATCAATGGAATTTCCGCCATGACCGGATCAGAGCGCATAACCCTTGCCACATCACCGCCATCCATATCCGGCATTTGGTAATCCAGTATAACCGCATCCCATTGGCGATCTTCTTCGTTTGCACTACGCATTTCAGTCAGGGCATCCAAACCATTGGCACAGGTAAACGGACTGAAACGCCAGGCGGTCAACTGCTCTAAAAGAATAGAACGGTTAATCGCATTATCATCCACCACAAGAATTCGCGCTCCGGTCACATCAACCGGTAACGGTTTTTGCGCCCTGGCTTCCTTGTGAATTTGCAATACAATTGTAAACCAGAACGTGGAACCTTCTCCAACGACGCTTTCCACTCCAATTTCGCCGTCCATCAGGCGCGCAAGTGAACCGGCAATTGCAAGTCCAAGACCTGTGCCTTCATGCTTGCGTGTTGCACTCTCATCAACTTGCGAGAATTTCTCAAATATTTTGGCCTGTTGATCTTCAGGGATACCGATGCCGGTATCCCTGATTTTAAACAGTAATTTGGATGCGGCATTTCCTTCGCTATCCGTACAAATTTCAGTGGATACATCTAAATAAACTTCACCAATTTCTGTGAATTTTACCGCATTACCCATCAGGTTTGTTACAATTTGACGAATACGCCCAACGTCGCCAATATGCTGTTCTGCCAATTTTGGATCTATACGGACAATCAATTCGAGGTTCTTTTCGGCAATTGCTGTGGACAATAACGTCGCCACATCTTCAATCGCCTCACGCAATGAAAAGGGTGCAGGGTCTAATTCCATCTGACCTGCATCAATTTTTGAGAAATCCAATATATCATTGATAATCGTCAACAGGGCGGCGCCTGATTTTACGATCACATCAGTGAACATTTTTTGTTTTGCATCAAGCTCAGTGTTTGCCAATAATTCGGACATACCCATTACGCCATTCATGGGAGTGCGAATTTCGTGGGACATATTGGCCAGAAATTCTGATTTGGCCCGATCAGCAGTTTTTGCATGAACAAGTGCTTTGCGCGATAATTTTGTTTGTGTCGCAAGCGAACCGATAATCTTGTGAATAAAAATATCCAGCGGTGCAAATACAACAACCGCCAGAAGCACCAGAGCACCCATTGTGAACAACAGAAAATTCTCGAGTAGTGCACCCTGTTCAGATGACAAAACAAACAAATCTTTTTGCAGCAACCGAAATGCATCACGGTTCGAATGTTTAACAATACCATCGTATTTGCCAAACATTTCGCGGGTCAGCCAATATACATCAGACTTGGTGCGCGCTTTTGTTACTCTTGTCAGGTCAACGAGTTCATTGTGATCTTTAAACGGAATATCGGCTTTCATGAACCTGGAAGACTTGATGATCTTGCTTTTGATATATGCGGGCGTGGCATCCCACGCAATTTGCAGCTTTGTCAGCTCACTGGCGGCTGTTTCTTGCAGAAAAACTAGAGATTTTTTGAGTGAAATTATATCGGGATCAACCGGAAGGGACGCCAAATATGCCTTTTTTTCTTTAAATGACATTCCAGCTGTTGCGGCTCCGATTCTTGACTGGTCGATGGACCGGGGCATCGTTAAGCTAATTTTTTCGGCGCGTTCTGCAATCGCCAACATCGCGTGATCTGTAGAAGACAGCTGGCTCTCCAACGCCCGGATAGAATTGAACTTGGAATTTTGTTCACTTTGCTCAGCGTAAAATAATTGGCAAATCACCCCAATTACCAATAATGCCGTCAAATAAGCGACGCGAATTGCCCAGGTTGCAAATTGCCAACGTTTCAGACCGGTTTCACTCATTTTCGCCACCTTCTCCCAACAATCAGGAGAAAATACACGTATATGGTTAAGATAGGTTGAAACTTAAATAAATACTCTTTTATGTGGGGCGGACCAGAATTCCACCGGAAACAGGCTGCCGACAACCTGTGGTGCGAGGGAATGTAAGGGGCATATTTTTGCTTGCCCGGATTGCCAGATAGGCGAAAGCCTCTGCCTCCATTGCCCCGCCGTCAAACCCCGCCTCTTCTGCGCTCATTACTAGGCTATTTTGCGCTTTTGCCAATTGATTGAGGTCCCCCATTATCACCTCGTTCTTTCGACCGCCACCGCAAATAATCCATTGCTGTGGCGCTTCTGGCAAGTGATCGCATGCAAGGAAAATTGATTTTGCGGTAAGTCTGGCAAGCGTCCGGGCGCCATCCGAAAGCTCCATCTCTGCCAGGTCTGGTAGTTTGAAGTCATTTCGGTCGAGGGATTTTGGCAATGCCTGCTCAAAATATGGCGATGCCAAATATCGTTCAAGAACCGTTTTGTTAATTCCACCTTCGCTGGCAATTTTGCCTCCCTGATCCATGGGCACGCCGGCTGCAGATTGCACCCATTGATCAATTAATGCATTGCCGGGGCCGGTATCAAAGGCCACCAATTCACCAACGAATGGCACATAGGTTATATTTGAAATGCCGCCGATGTTGACGAATGCGATAGGCCAATCTATCTGCAATTCGAGTGGCAATGACTTGCTTAATGCCCGGTGGTAGATTGGCACTAATGGGGCGCCCTGCCCGCCGGTGCGCATATCATTTGCGCGCATATCGTAGACCACGGAAATTCCCGTTGCGTCTGCCAATTCCTGGCCATTTCCCAATTGCACTGTTAAGCCAGTTTGTGGCCGGTGCAGCACGGTTTGGCCGTGAAACCCAATGAGATCAATATCAGCAGTATTCAAGTCGTTAAGTGTGAGAAACCGGGCAACGGCATCCGCATGCAAGTTGGTTATTAAACCCTCTAACTCTTCAAGTTTACCGGGTCTTGCATCACGTTCCTCACCAATCAGGTGAGCATCGATCAGCCCTTGCTCGATCTTACCGCGCGTATCGGGATCGTATTCGATTTCCAGCGATGGACCGCGTTCAACAATGTTCTCGCCATCGGAGCGAACTAAAGCCACATCAATGCCATCCATTGATGTGCCGCTCATCAGCCCTATGGATGTCATCATGGTCAAACGGGTTACTCCTTATTATTTGCGCGGTGGATACATAATTTACGTGAATTTTAACAGTGAAGCTGTTAGAGGGTGCGCCAATTGAACAATTTATAACTTGCGGAAAGAACCATGACCAGCTTCAAATCTGATTTCCTTCATACAATGCAAGAACGGGGCTTTATCCATCAGACATCTGATGATGCCGGCCTTGATGCGCTTTTTCAGAAGGAAATTGTTTCCGCCTATATAGGATTTGATTGCACGGCTGCGAGCCTGCATGCGGGTTCAATGGTTCAAATCATGATGTTGCACTGGCTGCAAAAAACCGGCCATCGCCCGGTCCCATTGATGGGGGGCGGCACCTCTATGATTGGCGACCCGTCGGGCAAGGATGAAAGCCGCCAGATGCTGACGGTTGAAAAAATTGAGGAAAACAAGGCTGGAATTCGCAGGATATTTGAGAGTTTCCTCGAATTTGGCGATGGCCCGAGTGATGCGGTTATGCCGGACAACGCTGATTGGCTGTTGAAAATCAACTATGTTGAGTTCCTGCGCGATTACGGCAAAAATTTCTCGGTCAACGCAATGCTTGCACGCGATTCGGTAAAATTGAGGCTGGAGAGACAGCAGCACTTGTCGTTCCTTGAGTTCAACTACATGATCTTGCAGGCCTATGATTTCGTTGAGCTTAATCGCCAATATGGGTGCCGGTTGCAAATGGGTGGCTCTGACCAGTGGGGCAATATTGTTTCTGGTGTTGATTTGGGCCGACGCAGCGGCGCACAAGAGCTTTTTGCGCTGACAACACCGCTGCTTGCCACATCATCGGGTGCCAAAATGGGAAAGACTGCGGATGGCGCCGTATGGCTTAACCCGGACATGCTTTCGCCCTACGACTTTTGGCAATATTGGCGCAATAGCGAAGATGCGGATGTTGAGCGGTTCCTAAAACTGTTCACCACCATGCCAATGGATGAGGTTGCAAAACTCGCCGCACTTGATGGCGCTGAAATCAACGAAGCCAAGAAGATTTTGGCGACCGAGGTTACCGCCCTTGTGCACGGTCGCGATAAGGCTGATCAGGCAAATGAAACCGCACGCAAAACCTTTGAAGAGGGTACGGTTTCAAGGGATCTGCCGACCATTAATATCGAAGCGGCCGCATTAAATGATGGACAAGGCATTCTGTCGTTGCTGGTTGCAGCAGGGCTTGCCACATCAAACGGAGAAGCACGCCGTCATATCAAGGGCGGCGCAGTGCGGATCAATGATGAACCTTGCGGAGACGAGCGCGCTATAGTCAGTTCAGAGCAATTGAAAGACGGTGCCATCAAGCTTTCAATCGGCAAAAAGCGCCATGTTTTGGTGCGAGCGGATTAGATAATTTCCGAATTTGTGTCTATTTGCGGAATTCGAAAATTTTCCGGAATACTCCAGGTGCAATAACCGAAATCGGGTTAACTGTAATAATCGGATTTCGTGCCTTGCCGCGCAGGCGGTAGGTAATGCCTAAAAACCCGCGCTTGGTTCCATCACCAAATGCCAGATTTACAATCGGAATTTTCGATGCAAACCTGTTCAGCCCATAGCCGGGTAAATAGGTCCCTCTTAAGTCCATAACACCTTCGGCATTATAAACGGTACCGGCAAAATTTGACCCGACATCAGAGGCGCGCAGCAATCCATTCTTGATAACCAGTGAATTTTTGTCTTTGATAATATCTGCTGTGGCGACATTTATTTTAACGTCATTTGGATCAATACCCAGTTTGACCACCTCATTGGGTTGATCGCGGTTTTGCTTTTTGGCTTTAGAGGCTTTTTGCGACAAAAGGCGCTTAAGACGTGGTTCGTTCTTCAAACGGAATTTCGCAACCTTCACCTTGCCCTTATGTGGCCCATTGCCTTTTTGCTTAAATGTTGCGGAGAGTTGTCCTCCGGTCATTCGGCTGTAAATATTCAGGAACCGAAGCGCCTGCCCGGCATTGGAGCTCACCAGCTTGGTGGTCGTTACACCATTTTCAGGAATTATGGACATGGTTGTTTTTAGATTTACATTTGTGTTGCCAATCATCGTAGCACGAGACAATTGACCATTTCTTTGTGCATAATTAATTGACACATCTGAGAACACCACATCACCGAACCCGCGAACCCGTGAAATCTTGGCCGTTAGGGCAATACGTCCTGACTTGGCCAGCTTAGTTTTTGGCGCACCTTGATTTATAATCTGGTTGATGACTGCGCGAGCGTCAAAGGCGGAGCCGTTCGCAACAATATTGTAGCCCGCTTTGGTGCGATTTACGGTGACTTTGAAATTATCACCTTTGTTCAGCACCAGTTTTGAAAAGCTGGCTTTTTTCACACCGCGCTTGTCCAGATCAATATTTCCAACAACGGAAAATCCGGCACCAAACAGCTTGAAATTTGTGATCTTGGTGTTATTCCCAGTGGTCCTCATGGTAAATTCTGCTTTCCCGCGTATCCCACTGCCTTTTGACCAGCTAATCCAGGGAAAAGACAGCACCGACTTGGTCAGATCAACAGAGACCTTGCTTACCCCTTCTTCTCCAGTTGCGGTCAATAGAACCGTAACCTTGCCTTTCAGAACTGTATCAAGATCCAGACCAAGCTTTCTTCTCGCTTTGCGGTCCAGTGTAAGTTTGACAATCTGTTTTGAAGCGCCGCTTTGATTTTCACCAAATGGCTGTGACATATCAATTGTGCTTGGAATACCATCAATACTGACCTTGCCCTTGATTGTTGCAATTCCAGATTTGGCAAAAATAGAAACATTGGCATTGCTTAATTTGCGGCCCTGGAGAGGTTTTGCCAATGTTACTCCACTCAACTTCATGTTGGCGGACCAATCCACATTGGAAATATCCAGCTCTTTCAACAACGGAAAGCTCAAATCAAGCGCAATTTTTGCATCTCCAGAAACCTCCTCCGGGCGAATTTTAATCACTTCCACCAGATTCAAGGGGTTTTGAGATCCAATTTCCAATATATCAGCGGCTTTACCTTTCAAATCGAGTTTTAACGATGCCCGCGTGGGTTTGTCTTGAAAATCACCAATGCTGATTACACCGTTTGTGGCATCGACCGAACGGCCGTTTTCCAACTCTATCAATCCGGCGGTGAGATCAATGCGGGTTTTCATGCCCTGGAACAATACGGTTCCGCTTGCTTTCGAGATAGGTGGCATGTCGCCAATGGTTTTGATAGTCACGCCACTAACGTTCAGATGGATACTTAACTGCTCTGGGGTAAACTTTTTGCCTTCGCGCACTTTGCCTAATATTCCGGCGGGCACCGCTGCATCTATTCTGGCGTTGGTTATCTCACCGTTGCTCACGTGATCAATTATCCAGCGTCTGGCTTTTGTTGCGATGAATATCGGCCAGATTTGTTTAACCGCCTCCACCGACATTCTGGGAATTGTAAGCGCCATTGCCAAGGATGGTGTTTCACCGGCAAAGCCAAAGCTTCCAGCGCCACGAATATTCCCTTTCGGGCTCCAAAGACTGATTTCTTCCATCTCAATAACTTTATTGACCGGATCAAGATTTCCAGAAACCTTAAATGTCGCATCGACCGATTGTCCCGGCGCATCGCCCGGCTTTGCAACGATGTCATTGGCTATCAGTTCAAAAATCGGCTTACGCAAATTGGCGGCGTCAATACTGTCGCCACTGGCAGTAGAGGCTATTGCGGGATTGTTGGACAATGGAAAACGAATTCCACCGGTCAACACCGCGCCTGATTTGGAAAAATAGACCGGCGACTTTTCCAATTCAATTTGGTTTTTACCGGGCAATAGGCGAAGGTTGAATTGCCCACCGGAAAAAGCAACAATATCCTCGTGGCCAAAACGCGCAAGCCCGCGCGAAACATCAATTTTAATGGTTGATTGGCCGGAGTTCATATCCTGATCGTAGGGATGGTGATAGGTCAGCTTGAGTGGTGCATTCAGACCAATTGCGCCCTTGGTGCTGCTGACGGCATTTTCGAGAAAATCATTGGCATCCAGCCCGTCTATGTTGAGATTTAAGGCAAAACTGCCATCGGATTTTTCCCAGTTTCCATTCAACCGTACTTCCCGCAATCCGAAATTAGCCACGGCATTGATGCTTAGTTTGCCAGTTTTGTCCTGAACCCGGACGGTCATATCGCGAATGAGAATATTTTTCGACAACCCGCCAGATGCACCAAGTCCCTTAATCTGCAAATTTTTCCAGGTAACTTTCTCCAGCCCGGCAAAACCCATTGATTGGGATAGATAAAACAGGCGTTCAGCTGGAATTCGCATAATCTTTTCCAGCTGCAAAGCATCCGGCCAATCACCATCCCAACTTCGGTCGGTTAGTCCAATCTGGCGCAGGTCGATCTGGGATTCTTCGATAAATATGTTTTTTACCTTGAATTCACCACGCAGCATCGGCAATAATTTTACACCAATATGGATCTCTTTTGCATCGCCATATTGTCCACTGTCGCCACTTTTAATAATTTTGACATCGTCGGCAACGACCGACAAAATTCCACTTTCGCCGAAGGAAATTCGCGCCTCATTTATCTCGGCTGATAATGTGGGGCCAAGGATCGTTGACAAAGCGGAAGCGATCTCCACCCTTAACCGGTCATTGGAAACAGGTCCGCGTGAGAGGAAGTAAATCAAGCCGGCTGCAAAATCACAGTCAGAACCGTGAGCATAAACAGGACCCTGAACAGGCGCTTGATCATGCTATTTCCTCTCGGCATGTTCACAGGGTTTGTCTCCTGTGCCATGGCCGATGGAAAATGTGCTAACGGCTTTGGTTTACTTGTATGAGGCATTGCACCGTTGTTTAACTCTTGGGCGAATCGATGGGGTAAACTGCACTTTATTCATTCGTTATAGACTAAAATTTGGGCCTATGACCTCGGGTCAGGACCCAATAATTTCATCCATTCTGCGCTGGGTAACTTGATTGCTGAATACGTCGTAATATCGCAGACAATATCAATATTCTCAAGATATTACGACGTATTCAGCGATTAAATTACCCGCCCACAGGGCTTGAAAGGAAGCACACGTCTGAAAGCAATAAATGCTCGAAAAGGTACCAACCTGTCCTTGCGCTTTAATTTCTGTCATTCGAATACTTCTTTTCAAACAGAATTGTATTAAATTAGTGAGTCCTGACCCTAGGGAGCATGCTGGACGGTGACATGTCCAGTGGATGAAGTATATTTCTGCTGGCATTTAGCACCTGATATCGCATAATTTCGGCAAAATTTTGTCACATTTCACCCGGAGCCCTAACGCATGAACAAACCAGATATAGGTGATTTAGCACCTCAATTCAAATTACCAACGGACAGCGAAGGCGAATTTGAACTGTCGGTAAATAATGACGGCAAAATAATAATATTCTTTTACCCAAAAGACGATACACCCGGCTGCACTACTGAGGCCATTGACTTTACAGCCGCCAAACAAAAATTTGCCGATATTGGCGTCCGAATTTTTGGCATGTCCCCTGACCCGGTTAAAAAACATGACAAATTTAAATCCAAGCATGATCTTGATGTGACCCTAATTTCTGATGAGGAAAAAACCACGCTGGAGGCTTATGGCGTTTGGGTGGAAAAAAGCATGTATGGACGCAAATATATGGGCGTCGAACGCTCCACATTTTTAATAGGCGAAGATGGAGTGATCATAAAAGCATGGCGAAAAGTCAAAGTTCCGGGCCATGTGGATGAGGTGCTTGCAGCCGCAAGCATTTAAAATCATGGGCTGAATTCCTCCCACCTTTCGTCCGCCTGCATCATGCTGAACTAATTTGCGGCCACCGATTACTCATTGGGATTTGACATTAATTGAATACTTTTTGGCTCTGGCAAAACTTTGTTAACCATAACCGGTAACACTCTACCCACGAACTTACCGACAAAGTGTTTAATCGAAGTGAGTAACCAGTAGTATGAGTTATCAACCAGTTCAAAAAAAGAATACCAGTTTTGGCAAGCGGTCAGAGCCTCACACAATTACGATTACCAAAGGCAAGAGCACCCGGAAATTCACGGTACAACCGGTCATGTTTGCCAGCATATGCGGTGTTGTCAGCCTGTTTATGCTTGGCTATCTGGGTGCGACGGCCTATCTGGTATTGCGCGATGACCTTATCGGCGCCTCCCTTGCTCGCCAGGCTCGAATTCAACACGGTTATGAGGACCGAATTGCGGCGCTGCGTTCCAGAATTGACCTGATAACCAGCCAGCAGCTCTTAGAGCAGCAAGCCGTTGAAACTCGCGTTCAAGAATTGGTGAACAGGCAAAATGAGCTGGGCACCCGAACCAATGTATTCGGCTCGGTACTCAAAAAGGCTGCAAGCAATGGGCTTGCTCCGGCCAAAATTATCACGCCAAAAACGCGTCCAAATGACAAAACCGCTAAAAATTCAATTGGCATTAATTCAAATACTACAGCTACTGCAAACCCAAAGAGCTTGAAGCTTGGTTCTCTGCTTAGTACCGCCAACCCGTTTGCAAACTCGATCCAGGAAATCAAAGTTGCGCAGGTTGCCTCATCTGGATATTCCTCTTCATTTGTGTCGCTGCGCGACCCGAACGGCGTTTTTGCAAGTGTCGAAAATTCACTTCAGGATGTGGAGCTACAACAATTATCTACCTTGAAAAACCTGCGCAGCAAGGCAATCAATAAAACCAAAAGAATCGCAGGTATTCTGCGCAAGATCGGGGTATCAATCCCCTCTTCTGTAACCAAAAACATTGGTGGACCATTGGTTGAGCTGGATGGTGATCAACGATTTAACAATCGGGTTACAGCACTTGATGTGGCACTTGGCGATTTAACCAAAGCACGCAAAATTGCATCGAGCCTGCCAATTGGCAGCCCTGCTCCTGGCCGCCCTACCTCCAGCAGGTTTGGACGTCGGATTGATCCTATTTTACGTCGGGCAGCCTTGCATTCAGGCATGGATATCAAAGCACCAATGGGATTTCCAGTTCATGCAACCGGTTCAGGCAAAGTTACCAAAGCCGGTTGGAATGGTGGCTATGGCAAAATGGTGGAGATTTCACACGGTAACGGATTAATCACCCGCTATGCCCATATGAGCCGGGTCAAAGTAAAAATTGGTCAATGGGTAACTTCAGGAACAATTGTTGGCAAGGTCGGCAGCACGGGTAGATCAACCGGGCCGCACCTGCATTATGAAGTGCGCCATCGCGGCAAGCCACAAAACCCTGCCCGCTATGTGCGCGCTGGTGCCAAAATTAAATCCTTGTTGTAATTCTTGATGTGTTTTGCGATTATTTCGCTCACGGCAATTCTTCGCTTCGCTCAGGCCTAAAGTATATCGCGTTCATTGGCGCTATTTTGATGACTCAAGTTTTGCGCTTCGCATAGCTCAACGTGCAACTTGAGTTTACCCCATAAAGCGGAATGCCGAATATATGGCATGCTGACAACAAGCTTTACGCCCGGATTTCAGGAAATGCGTAGTCCAGAATACCTTTAGCATTATAGCGCCCATCCAGCATTCCGTAGGTCGCACGCCATGTGCCGCCCAGACGGGATTCGGAAAATGCATCGGATAGTTCTCCACCGAAGGATTTGGTCAGTTCAGCCGATGCAGCCGAAAGCGCCATTTGCTCGGTGAACAATCTGGCGGAGCCTTCATCATTCATCGCAACTTTAGCGGCGGCTCGCAGCACGTTTAGTGTCCCACGTGTATCGCCACCCATATCTTTCTCAAACCCTTCCAAAACCGAATCCAGCAATTTTGGCCCGCGCCTCATCACCCGCAATACATCCAGGCACATCACATTGCCGGAACCTTCCCAGATGGCGTTAACGGGAGATTCGCGGTAAAAGCGTGCAAGATTTCCCTCTTCCACATAGCCATTACCGCCAAGACATTCCATCGCCTCGCCAATCAGCGGGGATGCAATTTTGCAGACCCAATATTTCACAATCGGGGTCATGAGCCTGGCATAGGCGGCTTCTGATTTATCCGACGACGCACGATCGAACGCCTGCGCAAGTCGTAATGTCAGGGCGGTAGCGGCAATAACATCAAGCGCCATATCGGCTAAAACCCGCGTCATAATCGGTTGGTCGATCAAATGTTTGCCAAAGACCTGCCGATTTCGGCAATGGTGCACGGCCTCTGACAGGGCGGCGCGCATCAAACCAGCCGACGAGGTAGCGCAATCAAGCCGGGTTAAGGTGACCATCTCAAGAATAACCCGAAGGCCGTTGTCCAGATCACCAATCAGATAGCCAAAGGAATTGTTAAACTCGACTTCGGAAGAAGCATTGGAGCGATTGCCAAGCTTGTCTTTCAAGCGCTGAAACGCCAGTCCGTTGGGGGTGCCGTCGGGCAGAATGCGCGGGATGAGAAAACAGCTCGGCTGGCCCGGCATGGTGTTTTCGTGTGTAGCCTGTGCCAGCACCAGAAAAGCATCGCACATGGGGGCCGACATAAACCATTTATGGCCATTAATCCGCCAAAGGCCTGCACCTGCATCATGTGCCGATGTTATATTGGCGCGCACATCGGTGCCGCCCTGCTTTTCGGTCATACCCATGCCGATGGTAACGCCGGTTTTCAAATGTGGGGCGCGATGGCTGGAATCATATTGCCGCGATTTAATCTGCGGCAACCACTGGTTCAGCACTTCAGGCTTGGACATCAGGGCTGCAACCGACGCATTTGTCATGGTGACCGGGCAAAGATGACCGCATTCAGACTCGGCGCTTAAAATATAGCGAACCGAACGAATGAAATTTCGCTCGCCTTTTTCTTCCTCATTATCATCCCAGATAGAACAATGAAGCCCATTGGAAACACTGCGCCGCATGAGCGCGTGCCAGGCAGGGTGAAACTCTACCTGATCGAGACGATTGCCTTTTGCATCATGGGTTTTTAGTTTTGGCGGCTCTGTATTGGCAAGCCGGGCAAGCTCATTGGCCTCGGGCGAACCGATCCATTGGCCAAGATGATGAAAGGACAAAATGACATTATGCGGCAGGTGCTCACTCAACCGCACAAGGGCTGGGTCGCATTCATAGGCATTAAAGCCATGAAATTCCGGCGACTGGTTGAACGGTTCGCTTGAAACGCCACCAGTGTCTGGAATAATATCTTTGCCAGTCACATTCATATTGCCCGCTTAGGACCTGTTGACAAACTGGTTTCGGACGCGGCGCGAGTGCAATATTAAGCCTGAACAGGCGGAAACTGCGCCGCGGTGTCGCCCACCACAAGCTTTTTCCAACGCATACAGGCTTAATATTGCTTGCGTCCAAAGGATATGAGTAAAATCACTCATAATTTCGTCGAAAAACATTGAAAGGGATTGCCCTGCCTGCTGTTTTTCTCCTCGTTCTGAATGATTTTTCTTCATACCGCGTTCCAAATCCAGTTTGTCAACAGGTCCTAGGCTCCTCGCTGCCTCTAACCACTGGTGTACCGGATAACAGAACCATGTAAAGTGGGGAAGTAACAAGGCCACAGATTGGTATCAATTTTTAAATAACATAGTGAAGAACTGATATCTTTGCTTGCCCACTGCTGCATTTACTCCTATAGCAAATTTTTAATGGCAAATTTCAAAAACACCTCGCTGGTATTTCCGCATCGTCACCTTTTAGGTATCGAGACCCTTTCGCCTTCAGATATTGAAACCCTGCTTGATCTGGCTGACAAGTCGGTCGCTGTTTCACGTCAGGTCAAGAAGAAGAAGAACACGTTGCGCGGGCGCACGCAGATTAATCTGTTTTTCGAATCCTCAACCCGCACCCAATCATCATTTGAATTGGCCGGAAAACGCCTTGGTGCCGATGTGATGAATATGTCGGTCGGCTCCTCATCGGTAAAAAAAGGCGAGACACTCATTGATACCGCAATGACGTTGAACGCCATGAAGCCGGATATTCTGGTAGTACGCCATCAGGCGGCGGGTGCAGCCGAATTGCTGGCACAAAAGGTCGATTGTTCAGTCATCAATGCCGGTGACGGGGCGCATGAACACCCCACGCAAGCGCTTTTGGATGCGCTGACCATTCGCCGCGCCAAGGGAAAGATTGCCCGTTTGACCGTCGCCATTTGCGGCGATGTTCTGCATTCGCGGGTCGCACGTTCGAACATTATTCTGCTCAATGCGCTTGGTGCGCGGGTGCGGGTGATTGCCCCCAAAACGCTTTTGCCAATCGGCATTGAAGAGCTCGGGGTTGAGGTCTTTACCCGCATGGAGGTGGGCTTAAAAGATGTGGACATTGTGATGATGCTGCGTTTGCAGCGCGAACGGATGACCGGCTCCTTTGTGCCGTCAATTCGCGAGTATTTCAGATTTTTCGGCCTTGATCGAACCCGGTTAGAAATTGCCAAACCCGATGCGCTGGTCATGCATCCAGGCCC
Organism: Alphaproteobacteria bacterium; assembly: GCA_024280375.1. Classification (GTDB taxonomy): domain Bacteria; phylum Pseudomonadota; class Alphaproteobacteria; order Rhizobiales; family Rhizobiaceae; genus SZUA-100. The sequence continues at coordinate 16,366 of JAJRQF010000089.1, forward strand.
GATGAATCGCGGTGTGGAGATTTCATCGGAAATCGCTGACGGGCCGCGCAGCCTGATACAAGAGCAGGTGGAGATGGGTGTCGCCGTCAGAATGGCCGTCATCGAGGCCATCATCGACAATCATGCCGACGATCCATCCAGCGCTAACGGGGGCACAGCATGAGCAAGAACCGGGGCAAAAGCCGACTGTTTACCAATGCCCGTATCGTTGACCCCTCACAAAATATGGACGAGATCGGCTCGATTTTGGTCGAGAAGGGAAAAATCGCGGCCTGTGGGGCGGATTTCTCTAAAATTAAGTTCAAGAAAAAAGTTGAAACCATTGATTGCAAGGGTCATTGCATCTTTCCAGGATTGGTTGACGGGCGGGTATTTATCGGAGAGCCCGGTGCTGAACATCGCGAAACCATCGCTTCTGCCAGCAGGGCCGCTGCCGCAGGTGGGGTCACCTCAATGGTGATGATGCCAGACACCGACCCGGTTATTGACGATGTGGCGCTGGTTGAATTTGTTCGCCGCACGGCAGATGAGACGGCGCAAGTGAATGTTTATCCGACCGCCGCTCTCACCCGTGGCCTAAATGGTCGCGAAATGACCGAAATCGGGTTGATGAAGCAGGCTGGAGCCGTTGCCTTTACCGATGGCCGAAAAACTATTTCCGATGCGCTTTTAATGCGCCGGGCGCTCACCTATGCGGGCGATTTTGACAGCCTGATCGTGCATTACACAGAAGATGAAAGCCTCTCGCGGGGCGGCGTTATGAACGAAGGGCTGAATGCCAGCCGACTTGGCTTGCCGGGCATTCCGGTTGAGGCAGAAGTTATTCCGCTGGAGCGTGATCTTCGGCTGGTGGGCTTGACCGACGGGCGCTACCATGCGGCAAGCATCTCGACCGCTGAAAGCGCCAATGTTATCAAAGAAGCCAAATCAAAGGGCTTGTCGGTTACGGCGGGCGTTTCGATCAACCATCTGGCGCTGAACGAAAATGATATTGGCCGTTATCGCACATTCTTCAGACTTTCGCCGCCACTTCGCACCGAGGATGACCGACTGGCCATGGTTGAAGCGCTTTTGGATGGAACGATTGATATTATCGTTTCCAACCATGACCCGCAGGATGTCGACACAAAACGCCACCCCTTTGCGGAAGCAGCAGATGGCGCCGTCGGGTTGGAAACCATGTTATCGGCAGCGCTCAGGCTTTATCACAATGGCGATGTGCCGCTGCTTCGCCTGATTGAGGCAATGACCAGCGCCCCTGCCCGGCTGTTTGGCCTGCCCGGCGGATCACTGGAACCTGGCAGGCCGGCTGATCTTATCCTAGTCGATATTGATGAGCCTTGGGTTTTGCATGAGGGTGATTTAAAATCGCGTTCAAAAAACTCACCCTTTGAAGGCGCACGTTTTCAGGGTCGCGTCTTGCAAACTTTGGTTGCAGGCCGCACAATATACGCTCACGAGAGCTGAACACTGCCGGGGTCAACAATTTTTACCGGTAATGTGGAAGGAAATTTATGCCTGATCCAATTGTCTGGTCGCTAGCATGGCCCTATTTTCTGGCCGCATGGGTTTTTGGCTACCTTATCGGTTCCACCCCGTTTGGCCTGATGCTCACCCGCATGGCCGGGCTCGGCGATATTCGTGACATTGGTTCGCAAAGCATCGGCGCGACCAATGTGCTGCGAACCGGAAATAAAAAAATTGCCTTTCTGACACTTTTGTTCGATCTCTTAAAAGGCACGCTGCCGGTGGTCGTTGCGGCGGAATGGGGACCGGATCAGGCTATTCTTGCGGGCTTTGGCGCCTTTATCGGGCACCTGTTTCCCTTTTGGCTGATGTTCAAAGGCGGCAAGGGTGTTGCGACTTATATCGGCGTGTTAATCGGATTTTGCTGGCTTGCGGAAACCCCGTGGCCGCTCGCAGCCTTTGCGGTAGCATGGCTTGGAACAGCTGCAATTTTCCGCATTTCATCTTTGGCTGCCATTATCGCCCTGATTGTTACCCCGCTTGTTGCCCGTTGGCTGGGTCTGGTGCAGGAAAGCGAATTGTTGGGGCTGTTGTCGCTGATTTCGATTATCAAACATCACGCAAATATCAGGCGACTGTTTTCCGGCACAGAAAGCCGTATCGGCACCAAGGATGAGGCGTAATGCTGGAGCCTCCGCAAAAAACCGGGGTTGAACTTTCTGATCAACAAAGGTTTTCTTGGCTAAGACTGATCCGCAGCGACAATATCGGACCGATGACCTTTCGCGATCTGATCAACCGCTTTGGCACGGCTGATGCCGCCCTAGATGCCCTGCCCGAATTAGCCGCACGGGCGAAATCCCGTAAAAAGATTCAGATCGCCAGCATTGATGCGGTTGAACAAGAAATGGATGTGGCGACACGTTGTGGTGCGCGGTTTATCGGCCTTGGTGAGCCTGATTATCCGGCAGCGCTTAAAATGTCAGACGCACCACCGCCAATGATTGCTGTTTTGGGCTCGACCGACTGCCTTGCCCGGCATTCAGTTTCCATTGTCGGCTCCAGAAATTCCTCGCTATCTGGGGCAAAAATTGCCCACCATATTTCAGAAGATTTGGGCAAAGGTGATTTCGTCATCAGCTCTGGTCTTGCACGCGGTATTGATACGGCCGCCCACAGGGCTGCGCTCAAAACCGGCACAATTGCAGTATTTGCCGGTGGGCTGAATGTTATCTATCCGCCTGAAAATGGCGAACTTTTGTCTGAAATCATTGCCAATGGCGGGGCGGCGATCAGCGAAATGCCGTTTGGCTGGAAACCACGGGCGCAGGATTTTCCGCGCCGCAATCGCATTGTCGCAGGCCTCTCGCTGGGTCTTGTGGTGATTGAGGCGGCAACCCGCTCCGGCTCGCTGATAAGTGCGCGCATTGCCAATGAGATGGGGCGGCTGGTTTTTGCTGTCCCCGGCTCGCCGCTTGACCCGCGATGCGCAGGCACAAACTACCTGTTGAAAGACGGCGCGATTGTAACCACCGGTGCCAGGGACGTGCAGGATGCGCTGATGCCCCTCACCCGCACATTGGGTGAACAGGCTCCCTATAGCCTTGAAGAACAGGAAACGACTGACGAGATCATCCCGCCAACCGATGAAAGCGAGCGCCAGCAGATAATGACCGCGCTTGGACCAACCCCTTGCGATGTTGATGAAATCATCCGCTTTACCGGCATATCCGCCCCGATTGTGCAATTGGTTCTGCTGGAGCTTGATCTTGACGGGCGGATTGAGCGGCACCCCGGCGGTTTGGTATCTATGGTATAAATTAAATTTGACCCTACATAACCAAAAACCAACATTTAAACAGGCACCCCTTGTCGAAAATTACCTCCCTCACCGATGAAGCGCTGATCGCGCTGGATGGCTTGCAGGACGCGGCCTATAATCTGGTATCGCCAAGCCTGCGCTTTGGGGTGACCGGCCTTTCGCGTGCGGGCAAAACGGTATTTATTACCTCGCTGGTGCATAATCTCATTCATGGCGGCAAGCTGCCGCTGTTTTCGGCGCAATCGTCCGGACGGTTGGCGCGGGCCTATCTGGAACCGCAGCCGGATGATAACGTGCCGCGCTTTCAATATGAGGATCATCTGAATTCATTACTGGAAGATCGCATCTGGCCGCAATCCACCCGCGCCATATCTGAATTGCGGCTGACACTTGAATATGAATCGGCCAGTGCATGGAACCGCACATTTGGACGCGGCAAAATCTCGCTGGATATTGTCGACTATCCGGGTGAATGGCTGCTCGATCTGCCTTTGCTTGGAAAGACCTATGAGCAATGGTCGCGCGAGGCATTGGCCCTTTCGCGGCTGCCGGTTCGTGCGCCGCTGGCAAAAAAATGGCATACAAGGCTTGGCCAAATCGACCCGAGTGCAGACGAAGACGAGGCCATCGCCCGCGAGTTGGCATCCCTGTTTACCGACTATCTGCGCGAATGCCGCAAGGACAATACGGCGCTTTCAACTTTGCCGCCGGGGCGATTTCTCATGCCCGGTGATCTGGAAGGATCACCCGCCCTTACCTTTACACCGCTTGATCTGGATGGTGAGCAAGGGGCTGAAAAACAGTCGCTGCACGCGATGATGGCACGGCGGTATGAATCCTATAAATCCATCGTAGTGAAACCCTTCTTTCGCGAGCATTTTGCCCGCATTGACCGGCAAATTGTGCTGGTCGATGTTTTGCAGGCGCTCAATGCCGGCCCGGATGCGGTGTCTGATCTGGAAAATGCCTTGCAGGATATATTGCAGTGTTTTCGCCCCGGTGGCGGCTCATGGCTTTCGACGCTGTTTTCCACCCGCACCGACCGGATATTGTTTGCCGCGACCAAGGCAGACCATCTGCACCACGAGAACCACGACCGACTGGAAGCCCTGCTTTCGCATCTGGTTGATGGGGCAGTTGAAAAGGCCAAATTTGCCGGGGCCAAGGTCGATGTGGTGGCTTTGGCTGCAATTCGCGCCACAAGCGAGGCGGAACTGAAAGAAGGCAATGGGGTGTTGCCATTGATTGTCGGCACTCCGATGAAAAATGAAAAAATCGACGGCGAGACCTTTGATGGTGCAACCCAAACGGCTATTTTTCCGGGCGATCTGCCAAAAAACGCAAGAAATGCGCTTGCCGGTGATGCGGCCGCGCGGACCGATTTGAACTTTGTGCGCTTTCGGCCACCGCGGCTTGAGGAAACCAACGAGGGAATTACCCTCTCCCTGCCGCATATTCGGCTGGACCGGGCGCTTGAATTTTTGCTGGGGGACAAATTACGATGAGCGAGGATTTAAAACCGCCCAGAAAACCTCGCGCCATCCGGCTGGATGACTCGCCGCAAGCGTCTTCATCCGCAAAAGAAAAAACCCCACCAAGCCCGCGCAAACCACGGGCCGAAAAAGATATGAGCCTACTTGTCGCCGTTCCAGATGATGCGGCACAGGCACTGCCCGGCGATGAGCAGGACGCGATTGCTGACATGCTGACGCCTGCACCGGCTGCGAAAACAAAACGCGGTTTTTCATTCGGCAAAATGCTGCTTGCCGGTCTTGCGGCCCTGATGTCGCTTGCAACCGCTCTTGCGATTGACCAGCTGGTTCGCGATCTATTTGCCCGCAATGAGTGGCTTGGCTGGGTTTCGCTTGGATTGACCATCATAGTTATTTTGGCAGCAATCGGATTGGGAGTGCGCGAATTTCGCGGGCTGATGCGGGCCAGAAAAATAGAGAATTTTCGCCATATGGCGGCCGACACTCTTGAAACCGCATCGCGCCAATCTGCCGGAAAACTGGTAGACGGGTTGATGGATCTTTATCAATCGCGACCGGACACGGCACGCGGGCGGGCCAAAATGGACAGCCTGCACGGTGAAATCATTGACGCGGTTGATCTGGTCAAACTTGCCGAGCGTGACCTTGTTGGGCCGCTCGACATAAAGGCGCGTGAATTGGTGATGAATGCGGCCAAGCGGGTGAGCGTGGTGACCGCGATTTCTCCACGAGCCCTGGTTGATCTGGCCTATGTGGCCTATGAAAATATGCGGCTCATTCGCCAATTATCCGAACTATATGGCGGCCGGCCAGGCACGTTGGGCATTTGGAAGCTGGCCCGAAATGTCATTGCCCATTTGGCGGTTACCGGTTCTATCGCTGTTGGCGATAGTATTATCCAGCAATTTGTTGGCCAGGGTCTTGCGGCAAAACTCTCATCGCGTTTGGGCGAAGGAGTGGTGAATGGATTGCTGACTGCCCGCGTGGGCATTTCCGCGATCGACCTATGCCGACCCTTGCCATTTATTACTCAATCCCGGCCCGGCATTGGCGACTTTATGGGTGATCTGGTTTCAGGCACCGGTTCAAAGAAATCCAGATAATTATTGGCAGCTGCTCTGCAATGCGACATATGCAAAATTTGCAACATATTGTGATGGTGATAAATCAAGGGCTATGCAGTAATGAAGGAATGCGTTAACCATTAAAGCGGATATTGGCTTCAATTGTACAATTGAGATTTGTGAATAGGAATATTTATGTTCGGGTTTAGACTGGCCTCCTTCAGTGTTGTCTTGTTGCTGATCAGCGGACTAACCTTGCCTTCACTTGCCAATGAACGCATTTATTTTAATTCAATTGAGGGTAAATGGTCTGGCCCCGGCAATATTGTTGCGGGCAAGTACAAAGGCACCCGTTTTACCTGTAACTTTACTGGCAAAAAACCAAAAGCCGTAACCGGTATGAAAATTGATGGTAGCTGCCGGGTTGGCGTTTTTTCTCAACCCATGTCGTTTGAAATTATCAAAAAAGGTCGCAGCTATCGCGGCAAATTTTTAGATGGGGCAAAAGGCAAAGGTCTCGATATTGTTTCCGGCAGGTTGCGCGGCAACAAGCTAGTTGTTGGCATTAACCGCAAAAAGCTGAATGGCGCTATGGTCGCCAAATTAAATGGCAAAAACCAGATGAATATTACAATTTCGGTGCGGGTCGATAAAAGGCTCATTCCGGTTATTGGCCTGACCCTGAACCGCAAAGCCGGTATTGTGAAAACCAGCGTTCTGGATTAAATTAAGAGTTTACCCGGCTTCCACCAGTCACCATCCTGTTCAATTTTTTCAATTCCACTGCGGTCTGCCAGATCGCGCCAATGCGTAACATTCTCACCTTCAATCATAAGGTCCGGCGCTATTTCGGCCAATGGAATTAGCACAAAAGCTCTTTGCAGCATTCGTGGATGCGGCACGGTGAGTTTAGGGTTGTTGCTCTCGTAATTGTCGATCGTCAGCACATCAATATCAATGGTGCGCGGGCCCCAGCGAATGGTTCGCACCCGTTTGAGGTGCTTTTCTGTTTCCAGACATTCTGCCAGCAATTGCAACGGTGAAAGTGAGGTTGAAACCTCAACACAGGAATTGACAAACCAGTCCTGATTTTTGATGCCCCAGGGCGGGGTTTTATACAGCGAGGATATTTTGGTGATTTGCAGGGCTGGGCGCCCATGCAGTTGGTCAAGTGCCTTGCGCATGGCATCCACCACATCGCCAATATTACCACCCAACCCAAGGGTGGCCCTGTATGTTTCGCCTTTATTCACGCTCAATCCGGTTGGCCCTGCGGCCAGCAAACGGTAACTTCCACATAGTCAAAAATACCTGGCACAGCCGCATTGGGTTTTCTGATGGTGATTTCGGCTTTCTTGACCAGAGGAAAATCTTTGCAGACGGCTTTTGCGACTTCCAACGCCAGCGCTTCAATCAAGTAACGTCTGGTGCCGGTGACCATTTCCTCTATCAGCGCAAATACCTCGCCATAGTGAACGGTTCCCTCGATTTCATCATTGATCAAGGCATCGCCCGGTGCGACTTGCAAAATGGCATCAACAAAAAACCGCTGGCCTAATACCGCCTCTTCGGAGTGAACACCGTGGCGGGCAAAAAACGCGCAATTTTTCAGCACAATTTGATAGTTGCTCAATTCAAATCACCTTTATTTTCGACCTGATCGGCCCTTTGTGTTGTCAGCAACGCATCCGCCACTTTCAGCGCATCCACATTGGCCTCGACATTATGAACCCGGAATATCGAGGCTCCCTTCAATCGTGCGACCACGCTGGTTGCTGCGGTTGCCATATCGCGATCGCTGGCGCTTTCGTGGCCGGTTATCGCCCCTAAAAACCTTTTTCGCGACGTACCAACTAAAAGCGGCAAGTCAAATTGGTGCAATTCTTCAAACCTTGCCAGCAATTGCATATTTTCTTCCATGCCTTTGGCAAAGCCAATGCCCGGATCAAGCACAATGGCGGAACGCTCAACCCCGGCTTCATTGGCAATCTTAAGCGATTGCCCCAGATAAAATTTCTGATCATCAATAACATCGTCAAGTTTTGTGCGCTCACGCCCCGAATGCATGATCACGACCCCTGCCCCGGTGCGGGCCACCACACCCGCCATGCCGTCGTCCTTTTGCAGACCCCAGACATCGTTGATGATATGGCAACCGGCATCAATAGCCGCTTCGGCAGTTTCTGCCCGATAGGTGTCGATTGATAATAACGCATCACCTTGCGCGGCCAGCGCCTGAATAACCGGCAAGACCCGGCCGATTTCAGTCTCGCCATCAACGCTTTGAGCGCCCGGGCGGGTTGATTCTCCGCCAATATCGACGACTTGCGCGCCCGCGGCGATCATTTTATTTGCGGCCGCAACCGCCAATTTCGGGTCGAAATTTATACCGCCATCGGAAAATGAATCCGGGGTCACATTAAGAATGCCCATCAAAACCGACTTGGCGCCCAGTTCAAGAACGCGCCCATGGGCCAACGACCATTGGTGCGGTGTGACAGAAAAAGAAGCAGATGCGGGATCACTCATTTCATATCTCAATTAAATCCAGGTCGTGATGACATTCAACCCGCCCTTATCACGCCCGGTTCGCCATTCCTACTAATAATCAATGGCCCAATTGCTCATTTACAGGAATACTGTTAGCGGTGAATAATGGACACTTCCTCACACTCAAAATCAACGCAGAAGACCGGTAATAATTCAGGCTCGGATGATTGGCGAACGCCGGCCTTACTGCTGATGCTTATGGCGGCTGCCATGCAGCTTGCATTTGCGTCGTGGAACAGCCTGATGAACAATTTCGCGGTCAATGTGTTGAGTTTCACCGGCAAGGAAATCGGCATTCAACAATCCATTCGTGAAATACCGGGTTTTTTGTCCTTCGCGGCCGTATTCCTGTTATTTGCCATGCGCGAGCAAACATTGGCAATGATATCCCTTTTGCTGCTTGCGGCCGGTGTGGCGGCCACAGGGTATTTTCCAACGGCGATGGGATTTTATATCACGACGTTTATTGGCTCGGTGGGGTTTCATTATTATGAGACGATGCATCAGTCTTTGACATTGCAATGGCTACCGAAAAAGACCGCTCCAATTACCATGGGAAAAATATTGAAAGTTGCGGCCTTTGCCCAATTAATGGCCTATGGTATGGTTTACTTCACCTCCAAATATTTGCAGTTATCGTTCACATCCGTATTCATGCTTTGCGGTGCCGCCACAGCGGTAATCGTTCTGGCAATGTGGATATTGTTTCCGGTTTATCCTGAAAAAGTCGTTCAACATAAGAAGCTGGTTTTTCGCAAACGCTATTGGCTCTATTATGCGCTTACCTTTATGAGCGGTGCCAGACGCCAAATATTCATTGTTTTTGCCAGTTTTATGATGGTGCAACGCTTTGGCTATGCGGTGCATGAGATTGCATCACTTTTTATTATCAACGGTTTGATCTCCATGTGGATTGCCCCAAAAATTGGTGAAATGATTGCTAAAATTGGTGAGCGGAAAACCCTGACCATCGAATATACTGGTTTGATAATTGTATTTTCTGCCTATGCAATTGTTCAAGACCCCTGGATTGCTGCCGCCCTTTACGTTGTCGATCATGGGTTTTTTGCCATGGCCATTGCCCAGAAAACTTACTTTCAAAAGATTGCAGATCCTGCTGATATTGCGCCAACTACCGGCGTTGCCTTCACCATCAATCATATTGCGGCGGTGATTATCCCGATTACATTTGGCCTGTTATGGTTGGTGAACCCCTCGGCGGTATTTTTTGCCGGCGCTGGAATGGCGGCTATCTCGCTTGTCTTGTCGAGACTGATCCCCAGGAACCCGGCACCGTCAGTGGAAAACATTTGGGCCGAACAGCGAATAAGCTAAATGTTACCGAACTGCGCTTGCGAACGGGGTACAATTCGTTATCATTCCCTATTGGAGGGAACTTTTGTGTCAGTAAATATTGCTACCCTTATATTAAAAAAATCATTGTTAGCCTTGGCTGTTTTTTCGGGTGCTGCTGGTTGTACAGCAACATCGAAAACGGTTGTTACACTTGATTATTATCAGGTTGGCGGCACTACTCTTGCTCAAATTGATAAAGAAATCAAAGACAAAGGGCCGACAATTAATGGATCGGTTCATGCGGTCGCGATCTCGAGAATAAAGATGATTCCAAATATATCATTCCAGCCATTTGAGGGTGGATGTGCTGTGAAACGCGCTCAGATCAAAGTGCGGGCAACCGTATTGTTGCCAAAATGGAAAAACCGTCGACGGGCGAGCAAAAAACTGGGGCAAACCTGGGATAATCTCGACCGTTACACCCGCCTTCATGAGGCAACCCATGTTATTATTGCAGATAAACATGCCCGAAGCCTCGAACAGAAACTTGGGGCTATACGGATTGGCCGCTCGTGTGAGGAAGCCGGTAAATTGGCAAGACGCACCATTGAAAAGGCCATGAGGAAACATGAAAAAGAGCAATTGCGGTTTGACAGTTCAGAAAAGAAACGATTCGCAAAGGCTGCAAGAAGAAGAAAACCCTCTTGATAAAACTGGCTTTATAATTTCTAACTGCCGAGTTTGAATATGTTACAATATTGCCTATTCCGATTACCCGCCATTTTGGCACTTGCCATTACATTTCTGATTGCGCATGCAAATGTGCCTGTAAATGCTATGGACCTTTCGATTAAAACCCGTACAAAATTCTATTCATTTCGCGCCAAAAAATTTCACCAGGTATCAAGACAAATGTTACGCTATGGCCCCAGTTTTGGGCGAAATGGTCGCCGCGTATGGGCAAAAGCCAAACGGGAATATGACTGGAAACTGACCTATTTGCGATCAAATGGAAAGTGCGCGGTCAAGCATGCGGAAGTTCGCATGAAAATTACCTACACATTGCCAAGACTGGAAAATGAACGCCAGGTTTCCCATAGATTTCGGTCGAAATGGAAACAGGTTTACAATATTCTGCACCGCCATGAGCTTAGGCATGGGCGAAATTATAAATTCCTGGCGAAAAAACTCACCCACGATCTTCAGCGGCTGAAGCCACAGCGCAATTGCTTTGCCTTAAAACGATCGGCGAGACGATTGGATGACAAACTGCACAATCAGGATATTCGGCGAAACCGCAGGCTTGAATCAGGTGAAAGACGCCGGTTAACCCGCCTGCAACGAAGAATTGAGCGCGGGTGATTGTTTAGAGTATCCGAATTTATCGATGGCATTAAACGCCGAGCTTTTTTTGCAGTTTGGTCGATGATGTTGTATATTGAAAAATAATTCGTTCGTCCGGCGCAATATATTTCTTTGCCGCCTGGGCCATCAAAGCAGCCTCGTGGAAGCCGGAAAGTATGAGCTTCAGCTTGCCTGGATAGGTATTGATGTCGCCAATGGCGTAAATGCCTTTCTCGGAGGTTCCGAATTTTTCTGTATCAACAGAAATGAGGTTCTCATTTAAATTGAGCCCCCATTCGGCAACCGGGCCAAGTTTCATGGTCAATCCAAAGAATGGCAGCAGGCGGTCGACATTCACATTTGTCAGTTCGCCCTCTTTCGATTTTATTGTGACATTGTTCAAAACACCGTTATCACCTGCAAGTTCGGTAATTTGACCAATGCAAAATTTCATTTTGCCCGCATCAACCAGCGCATGCATTTTCTTTACGCTATCGGGTGCAGCGCGAAACTCTGGTCGCCGATGAACCAGCGTGATAGATTTTGCCAAAGGGTGCAGGTTTAATGTCCAATCCAGCGCACTATCGCCGCCGCCGACAATCAGTAGATCGAGATCGCGAAACTCTTCCATTCGGCGAACAGAATAAAATACCGAGTTTTCCTCAAATTCCTCAATACCGGGGACAGGCGGTCGTTTTGGCTGAAAAGAACCGCCACCTGCTGCAATTACAACGACCTTGGAGTGAAACCGCTCATTTTCGTCTGTTTCGACGATAAATGAACCATCATCTTGTTTTTCAAGGCTGGTCACCATCCGGTTATAATGAAACTCTGGCGCAAATGGTGCAATTTGCTCCAGCAATCTTTCCGTCAAATCGTTGCCGGATATGACCGGCCATGCGGGAATATCATAAATCGGCTTTTCAGGATAAAGCTCTGCACACTGGCCGCCCGGTCGATCGAGAATATCAATCAGGTGGCATTTGAGGTCTAGCAACCCCAATTCGAACACCGCGAACAGGCCAACCGGCCCTGCTCCGATAATTACAACATCGGTTTCTACTGCGCTATTTTGTGCATTTGCATTCATAGAATATATCCTGAATTCAGCCGTTTCAAGCAACACCAAGATAGTCGATACGGCCTATATAATACCCGGTTGAAAAACCTATGCCTGACGTTCCGGGACGCGCACGATCAACCCATCCAATTCTTCCGAAACCTTTATCTGGCACGAAAGTCTGGACGTTGGCTGCACATCGTATGCAAAGTCGAGCATATCCTCTTCCATGACTTCAGGTTCGCCGGTCTTTTCTTTCCATGCGTCATCAACATATACATGGCATGTTGCGCAGGCACAGGCTCCGCCGCACTCGGCTTCGATACCTGGAACTGAATTTTTTACGGCATTTTCCATGACGGTGGAGCCGACTTCCGCGTCGACTTCGAAACTCTTACCGTCAAACGTGATAAAACTAATCTTTGGCATAAGCAGATTGCCTCGATGCTAAATTCGTGAGGTTTGAATGGTTTAGGGTGGTGCCCTAAATAATCAGCAAATCACTTACTGCCAATTACCAAAACGGGTTTAGTGTTCTTGCATCGAGAGTCAAGCCCTGACCGATTGCTTACGCAATTTGGTCACATCTAACAGTGAGCAAAGGTGAGCATCAACGGGAGGGATTTACGGTTTCTGCGATAAGATCTGTAAATGTTAGAGAATCAGTTCATAATTTCGCGAATATAAGCATTGGCATCATCAACCGCGTTGGCAAGGCCCTTGCAATCGGTAACTTTGCTGTAATGTTCTTCAATTTTTGCAGCTTCTTCTGCTACCCGCCAGGCGCCCAAACCGCGTGCGGACCCCAAAATAGTATGAGCGACATTCTTACGTTCTTTGGCCGATTTTGCCGCCATTAACCGCTTTAAATACAATGTGGATTGATTGACAAACAGGCCCAAAACTTCCCGTTCCAGCTCTCTATCACCAAGTGTTTGCCTGGATAAATGAACCAAATCAACAGGATACACAGGATTGGCAAGAATATTCGCGTGAGCTGATACGGCCTGATTTCCCTGACTACTCATAATCTTTCCTTATCCACTAAATGTCGTTCTTGAATACTGGTGCAAATTCCATGATATAAGGTTAATGATGCATCGAAATCAGGGACATGGTGAACACAGGTTTAAACTTTCAATTTTAAATATGAACAGTTTAATTATTATGTTAACTTTATTTTAATATTTTTGAGGAGCGCGGTTAAAATTGGTTTCTTTATAGTGCCACAACCGCTACGATGCGGTGCGGTAAAAAACGAATTTTGAATATATCATGGGGCAAACTACCAATTTTGCCTGTTGACAAGGAAAAGAGTAAACTGGATTTGCAAATCTCCAATCGCTGATTATTTTGATTGGCTGAGACGGAAATTTTGACCAGCGAGCGATAAGTAACGAGGGTTTCCGACTATGGCCAAACGCGCCACCAAGAAGACAAATTCAGCCGAAGAAGCATTGAATGCGGTTGAGGAAGCTTTAAAAGTTGATTTTGGAATTTCCGATGGCAGCAAATCGTCGGCCAAATCAGTTTCCGGCAGTTCTGCTGACGAATTTGAACAGAGACTTGCCACGGCCACAACGGATTTAAAAACCAGACCGCCGAGCAGCTTGACCTCCCCTATGAATGCACCGATATCGACCATCAATTCTGCAAAAAACCTTGAACAAAGAAAACCGCCCGCCAAAACCAGAGCGGCCGCTTTGCCGAAAAATCGAGCTGCCAATGATGACAGTTCAAGCGGCTCTTCCCGCTTTATCTACAGCCTTCAAAAAAAGCCTTCCCGTACAATTTATTGGGTAGCTGCGCTGTTGAGTGCGATTTGGGTTGCTGGCGGCCTGTTTGCCGGATACCAATATTTTGGTGACAACGTTGCCACCGCATCTGCCTGGCAAAATATCGTCAGAAATCCCAGCCTGATTTATTTTGTCGGTTCAATCTTTATTCCGGTATTGCTGATTTGGGCATTTGCCGTAATGGCGCGACGTGCTCAGGAAATGCGCATTGCGGCACGATCCATGACGGAGGCCGCTTATCGTTTGATTGAGCCGGAAGCATCTGCGCGCGAGTCTGTGACGACTGTTGGACAGGCGGTTCACCGCGAAGTATCTGCCATGACGGACGGCATTGAAAAAGCCATGGCACGGGCGGGTGAGCTCGAATCACTTGTCCACAGCGAAGTCGCCACTCTGGAACGTTCCTATTCAGATAATGAAGCTAAGATGCGGGCTCTGGTCGAGGAATTGTCAGGCGAACGACAGGCGATTGTTACCCATTCGGAAAGAGTGCGCTCTTCAATCTCCGGCGCACACGAGGCACTGAAAGAAGACCTCGATATAACGGCGAACCAAATTGCGACTACGGTCGCCGGCGCATCAAAGCAACTGACTTCAGCCATTGGTGAACGCGGTGATGAAATTTCAGCATCACTTGGGTTTGCAGGCGAAAACCTGCTGTCAATGTTGGGCACAAAATCGGACGACCTGGTCGACCGTTTTAACATTTCAGGCACCGATCTGGTTACCAAAATCAGTGAAAGCAGCACTGCAACTGGTGATAATTTTGCTATTCAAACCGGTGAACTTGCTGACCGATTGGAAATGTTATCGGAAAACCTTCAAACAACAATCGACGACAAGTTTCGGCATATTGGCACAGAACTTTCGATGCGCGGTAATGCCCTGATTGAGGATTTAGGTTCCAAAACCGAAAACCTTGATCAAGTTCTGACCTCGCAGATTTCAACAATCAGCGACAGTTTGGGAGAGCATTTGTCGACATTCGGACTGACCGTTTCCACCAAAATCGACGGTGTTGTTGGTCAGATTCAGGAACGTTCTGACGCGTTGGAAAAAAATGCAGGGCTTATTGATGCGGCCCTTGAAGGACGTACAAGGCAGATCAATGAAAGTCTGGTTGAGCGTACCCGCGAGATTGCCGATGCATTTAGCCTGGGCCAAAACAACATTCTCTCCAGCCTTGGTGAGCAAATCAATGCGACAACCGCCACGCTTGACGGCAAAGCACAGGAGCTTGGTCTGATTGTCGGAACGCGGGTTGACGAAATCACCGAAAACCTGAGCGCCAAAGTTAATGAGTTTACCGAGACTTTTGACCATCGCTCTGAATTTCTCAATACTGTTATCGGCAGTCGGCTTAACGAGATCAACTCGACATTTGGCGAAAAAGCTATTCAGGTTCAGTCTTTGCTCGGTGGAACGGTAGAGCAGATCAACCAGTCGCTGGATGAAAAACTCAATGCCGTTAATGCTGTATTTGATGACCGCACAAGCATGTTTGACTCGACCTATGAGCATCACCTTGAAACACTCGATAGCACTATTGGTCGTACCGTTAAAAAACTGGACCTGACCCTCGATGAAAAATTGAATAATGTTGGCACATTGTTCGACCAGCGCGCCAGTGAAATTGGGGCGTCATTTGGCAGTCATATTGATAATATTAATTCGACAATCGGTGCGAATGTTGGGCAAGTTGAAAATACACTTGGATCAAAAGTCGAGCAACTGAATGCAAGTCTACAAGAAACGGCAGCCTCGATTGATTCGACAATTGGTGACAAGATTGAACAGGTTGAAAGTTCACTTGGCTCCAAAGTTGACCAGTTAAGTTCAACATTGAGTGATACGGCCGCGACAATTGATTTAACCATCGGCGGGCGCATTGACCAAATTGAAGAAACATTGGGTAGCCAGGTTAAGCAAATCAACACCACACTTCACGGGACAGTGGAAGCGATTGAATCAACATTTGGGACCAGTGTTGATATGTTGCACCAAACACTTGAAAATCGTGTGGACGCAATTAATTCCTCATTCTCTGAACGATCTGCATCAGTTGTTGAAGCGCTGGAAGGCAGAACTGCGGCCATCAGCGGCGCACTGGAAAAAGGCGTTGGATACATCAATGAAACGCTTGGTGCGCGTGCAAAAGAAATTTCGACCAATCTGTCAGCCAATTTGACCGGCATTACCAAAGTCATGACCGAGGAGAGCGAAACTGCGCAGGGAAGATTGACCTCTTCCGTATCCAAGCTTGAAGAACAGATTAAATCAACAATCGAGAATGCAGAAAATGCGCTGGTCTTGCGCGGTGAAAGTGTCACAACCACATTAGCGGAGCGGACTGCCGAACTGAACACGATGTTGGCTTTACGGTCTCGGGAATTGACCAACCTGCTCAACAATGAAGCAAAGCCAATGGTCGAAAACTTTGCCAAACACGGGGAAAAAGTTGCGCAACAGCTGGCTCAATCAACGCAGTCCATTACAAGTGGGTTGCTGGAAAAATCCCATGCCACGATTTCCGAGCTTAGCAATGCAGGAGATTCAATTGCCAAAAAACTGGATGAGGCCACTGACTCAATTAAAGTGAATTTTGTCGAAGCCGCCCAGGACCTTGAAGGCACGCTGGGCAATGCTACTGAAAATATAGGCCTGATGCTGCAGGAGCGCCACGGCGTTCTTGAAAAGACCAGTCAGGACATGATCAGCCGGATTGCCAATGCGGGCGACAAAACTTCAAACGCGATGGAAGAAACGGCCGCCAAACTGGACAATGTGTTGTCCCAACAGCAATCCATGCTGGAAAATTCCGGCACTCAACTGGCAAATCAGATTGCGGGGTTAAATGAAGCCACCAATTTAAGAATGGCTGAAACCACTGCAACACTTGAAACCGCAATTTCAGAACAAAACAATACACTGGAAAATGCTGGCAATGATCTGGTTAGCAAGATTGTAAATGTAAACAATATCACAAATAACAAGTTGAGTGAGACAACTGACCGGCTCGAAGAAGTGCTGGCCGACCAAAAACATTCATTGGAAAATACCGGCATCAAGATTGCAACACGATTGGCTGACGCATCACGTGCGATTAACCAGACTGTTGATGAAAAGGCCGCCGAAATACTTACCAATGGCGAATCCCTTGCCAGCAAGATTGATTTGGCAACCCAGGCAGTTTCTGAAAAACTGAGAACTGAAAATGATGCAATGGTTTCTGCGATTGCGGAAAGAACCGGCGAGACAATCAAATCTCTAACCAGCACCAATCAGCTGTTAAGGGCCGAAGTTGGTGATCTGCTATCGCGGCTTTCCCAATCCAACGATGTGCTCAATTCTCTAATTTCGAGTGCCGGAGAAAATCTGTCCGGTATTCAAGTTGCGCTCGGCGAGCAAACAAGCTCATTCAAAAGTGCTGTAGAACAGGCCTCAGAAGATCTGCAATTGTCAAATCGTTTGATTGAAAATAATTACGTCAATCTAAAAGATGTTTCCTCCAATATCCTGGGCGAAATTTCATCCATTGCCAACAAGTTCGAGGACCAATCCCGCTCCCTGTCTGATGTCACGCGTCTGATAGATGTTACGCAAACCAACTTTGCTGGAAATCTTGATGAACGTCGTGTCGTTATGGAAGAAATGACCAGTGGGTTGGTTGCCCGTTCCAACGAAATTGAACAATTGATGGGATCATTTACCGATGTCGTCAACAAGTCTGTATCCATGGCTGAAGATCGTGCCAGAGATTTGGGTTCAACGCTCGCAGAGAACGTCTCGGAAGCAGCTAAAGAGGCAACCGACCGCTTTACTGTAGCGACCCAGGCAATGAGTGATGCGGCAAATTCTGTTAAAAATGAACTCGCTTCGACGCGCTTTGAACTGCAAAAAGGTGTTGTCGGATTACCGGAAGAAACCAAGGAAAGCACGGCCGCGATGCGCCGGGTTGTTTCAGAGCAGATTAGCGCTTTGAAAGAGCTTACAGAGCTGGTTACCAAATCTGGAAGATCAATGGAAGCTGCACCTGCTGCAGTTAGGTCGCGGCCAGCAGCAATTGCTGCGGTTGCTCCGGTGGCAGCGGTTGCCCCTGTTGCTGCAGTTGCCCCCGCGGCAGCAGCGGCGGTTCAGCAGTCTGCGGTAGCAACACAACAAATTGCCCAACCGGTATCACAGCCAATTGCCCAACCGGCCGCACAAGCTGTTGCACAGGGCGCGGGTTCTTTGCGCGGTTCACTCGATTTTGACATTGGCAATACGCCAGCCGTCAGTGGCGATGATGGCTGGGTTTCCAACCTGCTGCGCCGTGCTTCTCAAGAAGAAAATACTGTGCCTGAGCCAGAATTCAGACAACCGCAGCCGGATGCAAGAACACCCGGTCATATGGTTGAATCACTCAATTCATTGTCAGTTGATATCGTCAAGGCCATTGACCATGAAGCGTCTGTCGACCTTTGGTCCAGGTATCAACGTGGTGAGCGTGATGTGTTTACCCGCAGGCTTTATACCATTAAGGGCCAGCAAACCTTTGAAGACATCAAATTCAAATATTCAAGAGAGCCGGATTTCAAAAAATCAGTTGATCGGTATATTGCAGATTTTGAGCGTTTGATCACTGATGTATCGAGAAATAACAATGATGTTCAGGCAACTCAGAATTACCTGACTTCAGATACGGGTAAGGTTTATACCATGCTTGCCCATGCTTCCGGACGTTTCGACGGCTAGAGCGAATCATCCATAAATGGAATCGCTCCAGATTACATTCGCTCACGGCCATTCGGGGCTTTTCTAATGGCTCAAGTATTGCGCTTCGCCTAGATCAGGTCCGGGCTCAACGTGCAACTTGAGCTGCGCCCCGGCCTACGCGGGTGCGGTGCTGGCACCGGTCGGTTACGCCCTCAAATTGATTTCATCAATTTGCACATCGGGCTCCAATCGTGGCCAGCCTGCCTCCATGTAAACATGTAAGAGTCTAGGAAATTACCAAGTCAAGAAATTCATGCCGATTGGGATGACAATGCACCTGACAATAATTGTCGGGTGCTTTTTAGTTTGTAAAAATGTCAGGTGGTTAAATACGTGGAGACAGTTCGGCCGCATCGAGCAATCTAAGCTGAACCTTTTTTTGGCCCTGCCAGTGGTTGATGTCCAGCTGACCCGCAAAATGCATGGTTTTGCCACGGCTGTTTAACAAAGCCTGCCCCAGTGGCTGATCAGCGGTTCGAAACGATATTCCCGGTAACTGCGCGCCATCAACAGAGCCAATTGTAAAGCGCACATGGTTGGCACCCACCGTATCGGCGTAGCGGATTGTATGGGCTGGAAAGGCAAATACCGGCTGAGAGTGCCCTGCCCCGTAGGGTCCTGCACTTTCAAGCAGATCGCTCAATTTAAGGTCTGCACCGCGGGCGCTCAACGCGCCATCAATTTTCAACACGCTTACATCACGCTGTTTGGCGACATCGTTGGCGAGCGCGTTTTCAAAATAGGAGCGCAAAGCCCCAAGGTTGCTGCGTTGCACGGTAATGCCCGCTGCCATGGCGTGGCCACCGCCTTTTTCCAAAATCCCCTCATCGACAGCGGCGCGAACAACAGCCCCCAGATCAACACCTGGAATAGAGCGACCGGAGCCTGCCCCCTTGCCATTGCCGTCAAAGGCAATTGCAAATGTCGGGCGGCGATAGCGGTCTTTCAACCGTGATGCCAAAAGCCCCACCACGCCGGGGTGCCAATTCTCGCTTTGGGTCACCAGCACGGCTGGCCCCTCACCTTCGCCGATTTCGGCCTGTGCTTCGGCGTCCGCTTGAGCCAACATGTCAACTTCCATCCGTTGACGTTCTGTATTCAGCATATCCAACTGCTCGGCAATGTCGCGGGCCTCGGCGGCATCCTCGCAGGTGAGCAGTCTTGCCCCCAGTGCGGCATCACCAATACGACCGCCGGCATTAATGCGCGGCCCGATGAGAAATCCCAAATGGCTGGCAATTGCCGGGCCATTCATGCGGGATACGCTGGCAAGGGCGGCCAACCCAACATTGGAGCGCTGATGATAGATAGACAATCCACGGCGAACAAAAGCGCGGTTAAGCCCCTTCAGCGGCACCACATCACAGATGGTGCCGGTGGCAACGAGATCAAGCCATTGCAGCAGATCAGGCTCGCTGTATTTTGTGCCGTACCAACCACGTTTTCGAAGCACCCGATTGAGCGCCACCACGCCGAGATAAACCACGCCCGCCGCACATAAATGTCCCTGCCCTGAAAGATCATCATCGCGGTTTGGGTTAACCAGCGCCACAGATACAGGAAGATCGGTGCCGACCTGATGGTGATCAAACACCACCACATCAACGCCAAGTTTTGCCGCTTCCTCAAAGGCTTCAAAACTGGTGGAACCGCAATCAACCGCAATAATTAGCTTCACGCCGCGTGATACAAGTTCTCGAATTGCCGCCGGGTTGGGCCCATAACCTTCAAAAATCCGGTCTGGAATATATATCTCGGGCGTCAAGCCATTATGGGCAAGAAAGCGATACATGACAGCAGATGATGTGGCACCATCGACGTCATAATCACCAAATATCGCGATGTGTTCGCGGTTTTCAACAGCGTCTGCAATTCTTTCAGCCGCATCATCCATGGCGGTCAGCGTGGATGGATCAGGCATTAGATCGCGAATTGACGGGGTTAAAAAACCCTCTGCCTCCTCAAGACTAATCCCGCGCCCGGCCAGAACTCTTGCAACAATATCAGGAATTTCCAATTGCTGCGAAATCGCCAGCGCCACATTGGAGGTGCGTTGATCCAGCCGTTCCTGCCATCGCTGGCCGGTAACCGATTCTGAAACTTCCAAAAATGCACGTGAATTATTATTGCTGGTCATGACGGCAAGATAAACACAACGGGATGGCGAATAAACTTAAAAATAACTCACCCCCACAATGTGGCACCCAATAGGTGATCACTATTAGAAGGTAGCAACCAATTTTTTCCTACATTTTCAGCACTTTAGTCAAATTTTTCAATATTTTGATGCCGGGCTTTAATCTCCCGCACGGTTCTGGAAGATGACCGCATGACAATGGTTTCTGTGGTAATTTCATTTTTGCCAAATTTGACACCCGCCAACATATTGCCATCCGTCACGCCGGTTGCAGCAAACAAAACATCACCCTTGGCCATGTCTTCGGCGGTGTAGACCCGGTCTGGATCTTCAACGCCCATTTTGGCTGCACGCGCCCGCTTTTCTGCCGTATCAAGCAGCAATTTGCCCTGCATTTGCCCACCAATACAACGAAGGGCAGCGGCGGCCAACACCCCTTCGGGTGCACCACCCGAACCCAGATAGATATCAATTCCAGTCTCCACCGGGTCAGTGGTGTGGATGATACCGGCCACATCGCCATCGCCAATTAGGCGGATTGCAGCACCGGTATTACGCACTTCTTCAATTAGCTTTGCATGGCGTGGACGATCCAGAATACAGGTGGTCACCTGGGAAATATCAACGCCTTTGGCTTTGGCTACTGCCTCGAGATTTTCTTTCACGGTTGCTTCAATATTAATTGTGCCTGCAGGGTAGCCCGGCCCAATTGCAATTTTTTCCATATAAACATCCGGCGCGTAGAGCAGGTTTCCACGCTCGGCGATGGCGATCACCGCCAGCGAGTTTGGCAGGTTCTTGGCACAAATTGTGGTGCCTTCCAGCGGGTCGAGGGCGATGTCGACTTCCGGGCCGTTGCGGGTGCCAACCTCCTCGCCAATATAGAGCATTGGCGCTTCGTCGCGCTCGCCTTCGCCAATGACCACCCGGCCCTTGATGTCGAGTTTATTCAATTCGGTGCGCATTGCATCCACCGCAACCTGATCGGCCGCCATTTCATCGCCCTTGCCACGCAGGCGCGCGGCGGCAACGGCTGCACTTTCGGCCACCCTTACAAGCTCGAGGGTGAAAATACGATCGAGAATGCTCTCAACTGCGGGACTGTCATTTTCTGGCATAATGGCTCCTGAATATCTTGCGTGTCGGACTATTCACAAAAATTTTGCAGAATTGCAAAGGAATGCGCAAGGTTTTGTGACCTTTACACGGTTTAATCGATTTTATTTTGAAGAAGGAAGATGCATATTCTTCCTTCACCCTTTTCGATCTTTCCAATCTGCAAATTGCGCTCTTGGAAACCGCTCGATAGGAATAAAACTGTTGATATGCCTTTGGGAGGGCAAATTTATCGCCTATACTTACCTGAAACTCATCGGGAGCCTGAATTGTTCATGCAGATACATTTGATTACACGGGTGATTACATGGGTGATTACGCTGGCATTATTTTTGGCAATTCCAAGCGTCAATGCGGCGCAAAATACACCCAACCTACCCATTCCTACCAATCGGCCTACCAATCGGCCTGCCGAGATTTCCAAGCCGAACGCGGAGGTAAAAACACCTGCTAAACCTGATGCGAATACGGCTCCATTGAACCGACCCAGCGCGGCCAATGCCTGCCTTGCCGAATTGAAGCGGGTAAGTAATGCAAAACCCGTTGTCCAGCCAACGCCAAAGGATGCGGAATGCACAATTTCCAACCCGGTTTCAATACTCTCAATTCGATTGCAAAACGGAAAAATTGCCCTGCCCGCTGATATGCTCAACGATTGCCAATTTGCGCTGGAATTTTCCCGGTGGTTGGCAGACGTAGCCAATCCCCTGGCCGAGCAGCATCTGGGCAGTTCGATAAAAAGGCTACATTCCGGTACTGGCTTTACCTGCCGCCGACGCAACAATCTGCCAACCGGAAAACTTTCAGAACATGCGTTTGGAAACGCTATAGATATTGTTGGACTGACATTGAGTAATGGCGAGCGGTTTTTAGTCGATGACCCAGCCACAATGGAACCGTCCTATGCCCGATTTTTTACCGCCCTTCGCAAAACCGCCTGCGGGTATTTTACCACCGTGCTTGGCCCGGGTAGCAATGCCGCTCACGCAACCCATTTGCACCTCGACCTTGGCATTCATGGTAGAACCAGAAATTACCGCATATGTGAATAGATTTGGGTCAAGGCCCTAACCAAACAGCTCGACAAATTGTCAATTGCACCTATATCGTAAATTAACGATGGAAGATTCTAATCAGATCGGACGGCAATTGACCAATTTGCAGGGCTATCAAATTGAAATCTTGCCGCAACCGGGGAATGTAACGGCTTTCAGTGGCAATGACGTTATTGCCACGAGTAATGCGGTAAAAATCATGCACGAAACCCGATTGCAGTCCTATTACTACTTTCCACAGGATGCAATTGACCCGGATATATTAACGCGCTCCGATTTCAGAACTTTTTGCCCGTTCAAGGGCACCGCATCCTATTGGCATGTAAAAACGCCCTCGGGTAGGGTTGAAAATGGCGCATGGTCCTACGAAACACCCTTGAGGGAATCCATCGAGATTGGCGGAATGTTGTCCTTCTCAGCCAATGTGGCCGATCGTTATGACGCTGAAAACCCGCCTGTATTCGACGGTAGAAATGACGGAAATATCTCCAGCCCTCTTACCGACTGGATTTTGCGTGAGGCCATATATTGCACCTCCCGCAGGGAGTTGGTCCGATTGCTGGCTGAAAAATTTATTCAGGCCGGAATTGAAATCTCTCGGCTGAACATAACAATCTGGTCGCTCCACCCAGAAATTGCCGGTATCAATTACCGCTGGCACCGCAATACTGGCGAAGTTACAATAAATGAACCGGGACACGAAATATTCAGCAATCCGGATTTTATAAACAGCCCGCTTAATCTGGTGACCAAGGGACTTGGCGGCGTGCGCCAACCGCTTGATGTTGATGAAGCGGAGTTTGAATTTCCCATAATGGAAGATTTAAAAGCTGAGGGTGCTACCGATTATGTGGCGATGCCCTTGCGGTTTTCCGATGGGCAATTTCATTCGATGACCATGGCCTGCGATCATCCAAATGGTTTTACCACCGAAAATCTTGGCCTGGTTTTTGAATGTTCAGGGGTTATCAGCCGCTTTTTTGAAGTGCTGACCCTCCGTAAAAATGCCACCACCCTTATGGATACTTATTTGGGAAAACGCACCGGCGAAAAGGTGTTGAATGGTGATATCCGCCGCGGCCAGGGCGAAGATATTCAAGCCGTTGTTCTGTTCAGCGACATGCGAAATTCAACCGCGATGACTGAAACCTTGCCGCGCGGAGAATATTTGGATTTGCTCAATACTTATTTTGAAGCAGTGCTTGGACCTGTACAGGAAAATGGTGGCGAGGTTTTGAAATTTATTGGCGACGCTGTATTGGCAATTTTTCCTGTTTCAGAGGAATTGTCTGACCATTCAAAACAGGCTGGTTCTGCATTAAAGGCGGCCAAATCCGCCGTGCGGGAAATTTTGAATACTAGCAATAATTCAGACGCCAACAGTCTGGCAAAAATTGATTTAGGGATATCCCTGCATATCGGCGAAGTAACCTATGGCAATGTTGGTGGACAAAACCGGCTGGATTTTACGGTGATTGGCCCGGCGGTTAATCTCGCGAGCCGCATTGAGGGCCTGTGTAAATTGAGCGGCAAACGAATTTTGATGTCGAGCCAATTTGCTGAAGCTTTATGCGCCAGCCAATCTAACAAAGCCGCGATCAGATCAATCGGCAAGCACCGGCTCAACGGTATTAAGGGAGAGCACGAGGTGTTCGCGCTAAAATGAGACCGGGCTGGCCATAAATCAGAACGGCATAACGCTGTTCATCATCCCCAATGGGCGCGAGATGTTGCGATTCATTATGGCCATATCCTGACGCATATAATTCACATTGCCGCCCATGACATTCATGATCTGGTTCATCTTTTTCAGTTCAATATCCATGGATCTCATATATCGAACGGACTGCATCAGTTTTGCCATATCTTTGGTCGATGCGGTCATTTCTTTGGTATTGATTGCCATTGAATGTGTATCGTTGGACATTGCCTCCACCCGATTGGTCATGACCTTGATATTATTAGACAGGGAATGCATGGCATTTGACATTGAATTCAGATTTGAAACAATTTGCGGGTCGTCAAACCGGGCAACCATGGTGCGCATGTCGTTGGTTAAATTGTAAATTAGATAAAATCCATACGCCATGAATACCACAACAAGGATCATGCCAGGATAGATTATCATTTCCCAACGGCGGGCACTCTTTTCAAACCTATTAAAAAAACGCTCGGCCGCCACCGAAGGAATATTCAGCGGCATTTCATTATTACTATCCGGCGATTTCGTCATAGTCCCTCCATTACACACAACTCAAAGACATAAGAAAATGCTCCCGGGGTTTCTTAAGTCAGGCAATTTATAAGTGGGTCTAACATATACAGCTTTCACTATACAACATCCTTCCACGGACTGAATTGCCGCATGGTTTATAATTGTTGCGCGGCCACAGATTGAATGCAACTCCATGGGTGACATTTTGCCGGACAGGTGACATAATTGTATAAGTGAAATCAAACTTAAAGGCCGAAGTTCAATGATGAATGATGACCTCCTAGACTATGTGTTATTTCATCAAACCGCTCATGATAAGTTCACTGAGTATTTAAAATCCATCAATATTCCGACGAAAACCAGCCATTGCGATGGTGTGTTCGAAACCTGCATTCCTGCGGATATCGACGACATTTTGGCCGATGAGATTGAAAGTCGATATGACGAGCTATTGGATTTAAGCCGCGAATTACTGGCGGGCGAAACCCCACAGGGAAAAGGCAATTTCAGCATTGCCACGATCATCGTAAATTTGAAATCCGGCAAGGCATCAAACGCGCATATCAGGCCGGATTTGCTCTACCGGATAATGAACGTTATTGATGAAAAAGAGCTTGAGGAGTTTACTCAGGCAATTGTTGAGGCTGTGGAAAACCCGGACGATCGCAGCTTTTGCCAAAAGGTTCGTGAGGGCGAGATAGAATTTGAAAATTCAGAGTAAAGTTTGGCTCATTCTACACGGGCGCGCTGGCCTAAAATAATCACCACCAAAACAATCAACGCGAACCCTATGGTTTCCAATGAAATTTCTTCCCCCAACAGCAATGATGCAATTGCCAGCGTTACAAATGTTTGCAGCAATTGAAGCTGGCCGACCCGTGACACGCCTCCCATTCGCAACCCGGTATTCCAGGCGAAAAATCCCAGATACATCGAAAACAGCCCCAAATACATAAAGGCCCAAAACTCAAGGTTTGACGCTTCAAAATATATGTCGTTCCAGGTTAGCAGCGAACCCAGAATTGAAATTGGGATGGTGACGACCAGCGCCCATGATATGGCTTCCCAACCGCTCATATGGCGGCTTAGTTTGGCTAAAATCACATATCCACACGAAGCGCAGAGTGCGGCCAATAAAAGCCAGAAATCCCCAAGCGCAAAGCCGAACCCACCTGGCCCTTGCGCGCCATTGGCGCCTCCGCTGTCGCGAAGGGCAAATATGCTAACCAGAACTGTTCCAAATATACCCCAAAACCAGAACATCGGGGACGGACGCTCCCCGGCAAATAAGCTCGCAAAAACTGCTGTTGCCAATGGCAGAATGCCCAGCACAACGCCCCCATGAGCCGATGGTAATGTGAGCATTGCAAGGCCCATAAAACCCGGAAACCCAACGACCACAAAAAACCCGGCGATCGCCAGCATAATAGCGTGTTCGCGAGGAAATCGGCGTTTTAATACCAGCAGGAACAAAATTGCCGCCAGCGAGGCAAGCAGCGCCCGGCCAAATGTTACGAACCATGGATCGAAAATACCCACTGCAATGCGGGTCGCCGGCAAGGTTCCGCCGAAAATAATAACACCGATCAGGCCATATATCAGGCCTAATTTGCGATTGGAAACTTCGGGGTCAGAATTTTTTATGCTCAATTCGTCAATCCTAACCAGTTGAAACAACAACAACAATACAGTGCAATTTCATCTGGCGACAAGCAAAGAGAATTGACTTTATCATCAAATATTCTGATGCGGATTTAAAAACCCAGCCCCTTCATAGCAATCCCTGAGCGATGATATTATTTCTTTCGCCTTTGCTTCGGGTGCAACGTGCTGCCCAAAATATGGTTGCTGTTGCCAATTACATCGGCGCTGGAGCCGACAATCAACGGATCTGGCACAGAAACAACTTCAATGTTTTTATCCGGATAGGGAAGCGACGACAAAAAATGCCGCATCGTATTGAGGCGCGCGCGCTTTTTGTCGTTTGATTTAACAATTGTCCAGGGCGCGTCAGCGGTGTTGGTATAGAAAAACATCGCCTCTTTGGCTTCGGTATAATCGTCCCATTTATCCAGCGATGCTCGATCAACCGGAGAGAGTTTCCATTGCTTCAGCGGGTCAATTTCCCGCGACTTAAACCGCTTGAATTGTTCGTCTCTGGTCACCGAAAACCAATATTTGTATAGTCTGATGCCGCTGCGCGTAATCATCCGCTCAAACTCCGGACATGAGCGCATAAATTCTAGATATTCGTTTGGCGAACAAAAATTCATCACCCGCTCAACGCCGGCGCGATTATACCAGGACCGATCAAACAGGACCATTTCACCCGCAGACGGCAAATGCGAAATGTAGCGCTGAAAAAACCACTGAGTGCGTTCACGTTCGCTTGGTTTTTCCAAGGCCACCACCCTTGCACTACGGGGATTTAGATGTTCGGTAAACCGTTTGATCGTGCCGCCCTTGCCGGCTGCATCACGTCCCTCAAAAATCATCACGATCTTTTGGCCAGATGCCTTAATCCACTCCTGGGCCTTCAATAATTCGACCTGCAAATTAGCCTTGTCGTTCTCATAGGCTTTGCTGGATAGCTTTTTGGTATAGGGATATTCACCATTTTCAAATGCCCGACGGATCGCCTCCGGATCTTGACGCATTTGCGCCAAACGCTCTTCAGCTTCCACATCAAGCTGACTTACGTCATCCAATTCGCCAATTATTTGATTGACGGTCAGATCAGCCATGTCGCTCCTGGCTTCTGGCGTTGCCTCTGGCGCAACATCCGCTGATGGGGTTTTGTTGACAACCGGCTTTGAACTGCCTTTTGGCGACGAGGATCTCGGTGTGCGAGCCATATATTCTCCCTTTTGTAATTTGCATGCCAATTTGTCTGAAATTTATTCGCAAATATTCTTAAACTTCAGGCACAATATGTTACTGCAATCATGCTAAGCCTCCTTTGATGCAGGTCAAGGTTTGCCTGCTAATTTCTACGGCCTGCACCTATATCCGGGATAATTGCCGCCCAATTACATAAATCGGGTGGCAGATATTTGCCATTTCTGTAGTGTCGCGCAATATCAATTTGCGGACCCCCTCCATGCCAGCACCTTTAAAACACATGACCCCGCATATCTGGGGACTTTTAACCCTGTTAGCCTTTATCTGGGGCGGGTCATTTTTCTTTGTGCGCATTGCGGTATTGGAAATTCCGCCGCTAACGCTGGTTTTGGCGCGGGTATTGATTGCAGCCATTGTTCTCAACCTGTTTTTAATCGCCCGCCCCACGGGCATGCAGCACAGACCAAAACTTTGGTTGCAATTTGCCATTATGGGCATGTTGAACAATATCATTCCGTTCTCGCTATTGTTTTACGGGCAACAGGAACTGGGCGCTGGCCTTGCCTCGATTATTAATGCCCTCACCCCGATTTGGTCGCTACTCATCGCCCATGTTGCAACCCGGGACGAGCGGCTTTCAGCATCAAAACTGTTCGGAGTTATGGCAGGATTTGCCGGTGTTGGAATTATGATTGGCGGGGCGGTATTTGCCGGACTTCATGGTGCCGTGCTGGCTCTTCTGGCCGTGATTGGCACCACCATTTCATATGGATTTGCCAGTGTATATGGTCGCATATTTTCAGATGTTCCGCCACTTGAAACAGCCCGCGGGCAATTGACCACCTCAACCATATTCATGTTGCCAATCGCATTGCTGCTCGACAAGCCGTGGCTTCTGCCAATGCCCTCAACATATGCCTTGGGTTCGATCATTTTGCTGGCAACCGTTTGCACGGCCTACGCCTATATTTTGTATTTCAGGATTTTGGCCAGCGCGGGTGCTGTGAATATTTCGCTGGTAACTCTGCTTGTGCCGGTTTCCGCCATCGCACTTGGGATGGTCTTTCTGGGCGAGATATTGCTAACCCGTCATATTATCGGACTTGGGTTTATTTTCATTGGGCTGGCCGCCATTGACGGGCGAGCGATCACTTTTTTGCAAAATCAATTGGTTCGACCGAAATCGAATTAGACTGCGTAATGTTTAATTTGAAGCGTCAGGCTGCGAAGAGCAGCCCGATGCAAATGCATCGCTCCCGCGAAGGCTGGGGCGCAGCCCCAAATTGCTGTGAGCGAAAGAATATTTGAGCAATTCCGTCAAAGACGGACACGCTCTAAGCTGCCTTGGCGTTATTATTGTCTGCGCTTACCGGTTCGCCATTGTCGCCACCTGCGCGCACGCCCAGCATATGGCAAATCGCATAAACTAGATCGGCCCGGTTCATTGTATAGAAATGAAAGTCGGAAAAACCGCGATCAACCAGATCGAGCACCTGTTCTGCACCAACGGCGGCCGCTACCAGCTCTTCTGTACCGGGTTCATTTTCAAGGCCCTCAAATCGCTGTTCCAGCCATGTGGGAATATGAGTGCCGCATTTAGCAGCAAAAGCTGACAGGCTTTTGAAATTATGGATCGGTGCAATGCCCGGCACAATTGGTATATAAATTCCAGCCTTGCGCACCCGCTCCACATAGGCCTCAAACACGTCATTATCAAAGCAAAACTGGGTGATAGCCCGGGTTGCGCCATTGTCGACCTTGCGTTTCAGCATATCCATGTCGGTGGCAAAATCCGGGCTTTCCGGGTGCTTTTCCGGATAGGCCGCAACGGTGATTTCAAAATCGGCAAAAGCCTTCATTCCGGCCACAAGCTCGGCGGCATTTTGATAGCCATCCGGATTTGGCTTGTAATGCGTACCAACCCCGCCCGTCGGGTCGCCGCGCAATGCAACAAAATGGCGAACTCCGGCATCCCAGTATTCGCGAATAACCTCGTCCACCTCTTCGCGGCTTGCATCGACGCAGGTTAAATGGGCTGCGGGCGAGATATCTGTTTCACGCGCAATATAGGATACCGTATCGTGGGTGCGCTTGCGGGTAGACCCGCCTGCCCCGTAAGTAACGGATACAAATGATGGATTAAGCGGTGCCAGCCGTTCGATAGAGTTCCACAGGGTTTTTTCCATCTTCTCGTTTTTCGGCGGGAAAAACTCAAATGAAACATTGATATCGACATCGCGCATGGCACGGCGTGAAAGACTGGAAACACTCATACAACCAACTCCTGGTTATTTTTGGCGGTATTCTCCGCCATTAAAATTCTTTGATCCCTGGCAAGCCAAAGGGTAACGGTTAAATTATTCTGATCACTAATTTGAGGTGCCACATCGCGCACTTCAAGGATTTCAAGATCGGCAAGCTCCAGCCATTCCTTCATTTGATCATGGGAAAAACCAAGGCGCAGGTGCGCATGTTGCTCCCGCAAAAACTCAAGACCATGGGTGGCAAAATCGACAATTAGCATAACACCTGAAGGTGCCAGCGCGCGGGCCGCCTCTTTGATCGCAAGTGCTGGATCATCAAGATAATGCAATACCTGATGAATGCTGACAAAATCATATGAGTTGCGCAGTGTTGGCAGCTGATAAATATCGCCGTTGCGAACCTGCGCATTGCCAATACCGGCATTTTCCAGATTAACCCGCGCATAGGAAAGCATATCGTGGCTGCCATCCAGCCCGATGGCGCGCTGGCAAATTGGCGCAAATATTTCAAGCACCCGGCCGGTGCCGGTTCCAAGGTCAAGCATCTGGCCAAATTGGCGATCGCCGATCATCTCAAGCATGGCGGATTCCACCCGCTTTTCAGACGCATGCAGGGTTCGCAAACTGTCCCAGTCGGAGGCATTCTTGTCAAAATAAAGGGCGGCTTTTTCAGCCCGTTTGCGCTTTACGCCGTCCAGCCGTTCCGCATCGCGGGCGATCAGCGGATCATCAATATCAATGTGATCGATCATAAAGCGATTAAAGGCCGAAGAAACGCCCTGATCTGAACTGCGGAAATAGGCCCAGGCGCCTTCCTGATAGCGCTCGGCCAAACCGGCCTCGACCAGCAGGCGCAAATGCCTGGAAATGCGTGGCTGCGATTGGCCTAGAATTTCAGTGAGATCACTCACCGTTAAATCCGATTTGCACAAAAGCGCAATCAAACGCAGTCTTGTCTGCTCTCCGGCGGCGCGCAAAAAGGCAACGCTTTCATCGAGCGACAGGTTTTGCATATTGTTGACTTGCTTTAACATTGGCACCTTCGAAATGACATAAAGATATGTTTATATCAATTTCGACGGGAAATCAAGGCAGGGTTTGGGATAACTCACCGGAAATTTTATACACTCGCATTAATGTTGAAAGTGTCAGTTGGGCCTTGGTGGATTTCGCCATTTTCGATGTTATAAAGATTGCCCCATTCAGGGTTCATTGATGATATGAGGCGCACTTTCCAGCCCCGCTGCCAATGTTTTAGCTGCTTTTCACGGCGAATAGCCTCCGGCATTGTGTGGTGAAATTCGTAGTACACCAACATTTTTACGCCGTGCTTTTTGGTAAATCCCTCGCGCAAACCCTGCTCATGCTCACTCATCCGACCATGCAAATCGCTGGTAACGCCCACATAGAGCACACCATCACGACGGTTTGCCAGAATATAGGTGCATGGATTTTTCATAATTGTAGAATGTGACTTTGAGAGTTCAATGGCAATATTAGATTTTGAATGTTTCGATAGTCACGTGGATCCCCGCCTTCGCGGGGATGACGGTGATTGGGGTAAGGTTTTGAGAATAGAAGGCAATCAGAATGAATTGGTGAAATCATTACTTTGTTATGTGCTTACCCTCATGTTCCGTCATCCCCGCGAAGGCGGGGATCCACGGGTGTTTGTTTTCATTACGATAACATTTAGCTTTAATATCAAAGAAATACCTACGTTATTGGTTTGATAATACCTTGTTTCAGAGTACAATGCATAAATGAAATTGATCGGCAACATCAAAGTATCTACTGTCGGCAAAATGGCCTTACTCCTCATTCCTTATTTTGGGTTATTTGGAGTTCATGTCTTAGGCTTTTCAAGCTATTCAGAATATCGAATCCTGCTGCTATTTGATAGCTCTACTTATGGAAATTTACTAACAAATTTCTCGCTATATGTAATTTCTGCATTTTCTTTTGCACGAATATTATGGTATGTGATTAGAGGCAATTTAACACGATCTTTAGTTATATATGGCACAAAATCGAGCATTTTCAATCTAAAACAAAAAACCCTACGAAGAATTTCCGTCAGCATTTCTCGGTATAATACAATAAATTATTTAGTTGTGTTTTTGATTTCATGTATTATTTTTTCAAAAATGTATTTGGGAAGCATTTTTCTTGGGATTCTATTGTTGTTTATCATACCAGTTATTGTGTACATGATGTATTGGACATCAGAAAGCGCTCTGCTTATTGCTTCAAAACTTATCCGAGGCAAACAAGAAAGGGAGTTCAGATTTAGTTGGAAATTAGGTACTATCTTGAGCAATACACCAGATGAATCGAGTGTAGAACCATTAGTTGATGCGCGTGTCCACAGGAATATAAACCGATTACTGCTCCTAATTCTAATGATTGGGACCTACGCATCTTATTCTACTGGATATATAAGGGAAAAATACTTGCGCAATAATCCAGCATTTCGAAATGCTAAAAATATTGAGTTCGCAATCATTGCAAAAACAAGTAATGAATTTATAATCTGGAATGCCATGGAAAAAAACTATCAGTTGGTACCTCGTGATTCTGGAATAACCCTTCTAACAAAATTATCCGATGAATAGGTCCCTAATACTGGCTGATTAAGCTTGCACTTCAAAGACTAACCAACCCTAAATTCATCATCCAAAACACTTCCCCCCCCTCACCCCATTTCCTCAATGCGGATCATCTGTGGTTCGGCGGCGAGGTAACCGTCCTTGGAGATTGCCTCCAGCGCAGCACGAATAGCGGATTCGTGCGTTTCGTGGGTGATCAGGATCAGCGTTTGCGCATCCAAATCGGTATTTTTGACTTCAGAACGCGGGGTATCGCGGCGCTGCACGATGGATTCAAGCGAAATATCCTGCTCTGACATGCGGGTGGCGATTGCCGCCATAGCACCGGAGCGATCAAATACCGACATGCGGATGAAATATCCCCCCTCGTGCTGGCGCATTTTGGCGCGCACATAAGGTTCCAGCCGTTCAGCCGGGCGACCAAGGGCCGGGCCATGCTGGTGACCCGGGCGGCTTTTAGCAATATCGGCAATATCACCCAGAGCAGCCGATGCCGTGGCACCTCCGCCGGCACCGGGGCCAGACATCATGAGACTGCCGACCACATCGGCCTCGATCGCCACCGCATTGGTGACACCGGAAATCTGCGCAATCGGCGATGCCAGTGGCACCATGGTCGGGTGGACGCGGGATTCGATGCCGCTATCGGTGCGGCAGGCAACGCCGAGCAATTTGATCCGATAACCCAAATCTTTGGCGGCGCGAATATCCTCGGTAGTAATTTTGGTTATGCCCTCGACATAGATTTCATCGGCGGCAATTTTGGTGCCAAAAGAAAGCGAGGTGAGAATGGCCAGCTTGTGGGCCGTATCATCGCCCTCGATATCAAAGGCCGGGTCGGCCTCCGCATAACCAAGGCGCTGGGCATCGGCCAGACATTCCTCAAATGACAGGCCATCATCTTCCATCCGGGTGAGGATGTAATTGCAGGTGCCATTCATAATACCGTAAACGCGGGTGACATCATTGCCGGCGAGCGATTCACGCATCACCTTGATGATCGGGATACCGCCTGCAACGGCCGCCTCATAGTTTAGCAGCACACCGGAATTTTCAGCCAGCCCGGCAAGCTCCACCCCGTGTTTGGCCAGCAATGCCTTGTTGGCGGTGACGACGTGAATGCCTGCTTTGAGGGCTGCGCGCACCGATTCCAGCGCCGGGCCTTCATCGCCGCCCATCAGTTCCACATAGACATCAATATCAGATGTGGCGAGGGCGACCGCGTCGTCAAACCATTCAACTGAATTTGGGTCGATGCCACGATCTTTTGAGCGATCGCGCACGCATACACTTTTTAGCACAAGGGCGCGGCCACATCGTTCGGCCAGCATATTGGACTTTGAATTGATAATACGGGCAAGCTCTGCTCCGACTGTGCCAAGGCCGGCAATGCCAATTTTAAGGGGTTTATCCATGGGTCTATCCGGTACTCATAATGATGCTCCGGCAGATTGGGAGAGCTTACCGGCGCGCAGAAAATTGAACGACGTTGTGCCGTGATTCATCCTCACTTGCAAGGAACTTGCGCAGATTTCGTGCGGCCTGGCGAATTCTTTGCTGGTTTTCCACCAGCGCGATGCGCACATAGTCATCACCATATTCGCCAAAGCCAATGCCCGGGGCAACGGCGATCTCGGTTTTCTCGATCATCAGCTTGGAAAACTCCAGCGAACCAAGATGTTTGAATTTTTCAGGAATCGGTGCCCATGCAAACATTGTCGCTGGCGGAGACGGCACATCCCACCCCGCATTGGCAAAAGTTTCCACCATCACATCGCGGCGACGACGATAGGTTTCGCGCGCAGCCGTTATGCACTCATCAGAGCCATTAAGTGCCGCTGCCGTTGCCACCTGAATGGGGGTAAATGCGCCATAATCCAAATATGATTTCACCCTGGTGAGCGCCGCGATCAGCCGCTCATTGCCCACGGCAAAACCCATGCGCCAGCCGGGCATGGAAAAGGTTTTCGACATCGAGGTAAATTCAACCGCAATATCAATGGCGCCCGGCACCTGCAAAATAGAAGGCGGTGGTGTTTCGTCAAAATAGATCTCCGCATAGGCCAGATCAGACAGAATAATGATGTTGTGCTTTTTGGCGTAGGCAACGACTTCCTTGTAAAATTCAAGCGTCGCCAGTTGCGCCGTCGGGTTGGATGGATAATTGAGAATTAGAGCCGTTGGCTTGGGCGTGGAATGCTGCACCGCGCGGTCGAGATGCTCAATGAAATTATCATCCGGGTCAGCCGTGATAGAACGCACTACGCCGCCCGACATAATAAAGCCAAATGAGTGAATGGGATAGGTTGGATTTGGCACCAAAACCACATCGCCCGGTGCGGTGATTGCCTGCGCCATATTGGCAAAACCTTCTTTGGAACCAAGCGTTGCCACAACCTGACTATCGGGATCGAGTTTCACGCCAAAACGGCGTTCATAATAGGCTGCTTGCGCCCGGCGCAGGCCCGGAATGCCCTTGGACGAGGAATAGCGATGGGTGCGCGGGTCTTGCACCGCCTCGCATAATTTATCGACGATGATTTGCGGCGTCGGCAGATCAGGATTGCCCATGCCGAGGTCAATAATGTCGCAGCCTCTGGCCCGCGCGCTGGCCTTCAACCGGTTTACCTGTTCAAAAACATACGGCGGCAACCGACGAATCTTGTGAAATTCCTGCATCATTATTTCCTGCGCTATGGTGTGCTTTGCAACAATTACTCAAAAAATACGGTTATTTAGAGAATTATTGCAAATTTATGCCATTTGTTTATCCGTATTGCACGAAATAGCACATTTTAACATATTCACAAAGCTTTAAATGATCGGGTTTCTGCGGCAGATTGCGCAAGCCGCCTGAACTGAAGACGCTGCGGGCGAATATCAATTCAGAATTTTTGAAATGGAGGCTGGCCTACTTGCTTGCCAAAACGCGCTGGGCAAATTTCTCGCGGAGTGACTTTATTTGCGCTAACGCCGCATTGACCTTTAGTTGCACCATATCCGCGCCGATTTTTGCGCTGGCCTTACCCGCATTGCCGTCAAAGCCCGCATCCTTGCCCTTAGGCAGTTGCCAATTGCGGAATTTCACCATTTCAGGCGCAATAAAAAGCATCTCGGATGTATCGCGAATGCCCGCATGGCCGCCGATATCCTGCTTCGAATATCCCTGTTTCAACAGATGGTCGAACTGTCCATTGGCCGCATAATAATCGGTAATATTGGCGACTTCCACGCCTTCAGCACGCCAGATTGCTGATAATTGTTTTGCCACTTTGTTTTGCGCCGGTTGGTTGCCACCGCTATCACCAAGGAAGTAAATATGTTTGAAGCCGTGTTGTTTCATGCTGGCGGCTGCTGCAATCAACACCCCTTCAAATACCGGATCAGGCACGGAGATGGTGCCGGGCCAGGGCATGTGAATGGTGGGCTTTGGTGAAATTTCGCCCTCCGGCACATAGTCAATAACCGGGGCAATCAACGCATTGCCAAGGCTCCGGGCTATCATTTGGCTGGTTTTGGTCACCACCATATGGTGTTTTCCAAGTGGCACGAACGGGCCATTTTGTTCAGTTCCGGCGGTTGGAATAATAATCGTGTCATAACCGTTATCGAGTGCCGCCTGCACCTCAAACCAGTTCATATTTAGCAGTGCCACATGTTCCAGATTGAACCCCGGTTTGGTGCCCTTGTAATTTTGATAAAACCACGAGTAACCAAACCCGATCATTGCAACCGAAGCCACAATGATGCCAATCCGCGGGGCACTATTTAACGCCGGCTTGATCTGTTTCCATGACCATGAAAATGGCAATAAATACATCTGAGTGACCGAGCGAAATGGATTGGGCTGCGCATCATTGATGCCAAATCTGAGTTTCTCAAAACCTTTTGGCACATAAAGCGTATTCAGCAATCCATCCCAGAAAGCAAAGATCAACCCCATATTCTTGTCATAATGTTTTGGGTCGCGGCTGTGATGAATCTGGTGCTGGGCGGGTGAAATCAATATCTTGCTCAGCCATTGGGGATAGCTCAACCAGATATGAGAATGGCGTAGATTGTAGCCGCCGATATAGAACAGGAACACGACAATATTGATGCCCAGAATACTGACCTGCTGCGGCTCTTCACCGGTTAAATAAAACAACACGCCAATGGCGGCACCGGTTACCAGCGAAACGGTCAGGCTCATCAGGATCAGATCTATCGGATGCAGGCGAAACAGCGTCATCGGGGACAGCTGGTCGGCTGAATGGTGTACCTGATGGAAATTCCACAGAATTGGTATCCGGTGCTGCAGATAATGAATTGTAAAGACGCACAGATCCATGATCAGCACGGATATGATGGTGAAGATCGCCAAATGGGTGAAAGATGTCACCAAAGGCTGCTGGTTTTCGCCAAAGATGGATACAACGCCGGTAAAGGCAAAATTGGAAAATTCATGCACAGTAAACAGGAATTGCAGAATGATGCCGTAAAAAAGCACCGCATTGACGAAGAAATAAATCACATCCTGTTTGAAGGTTTCGCCCTTATATATCTTACTGGAAAACATATATTTGAAAAACCAGAGCAACGAACGCTGCTCTTTCGGGCCATATTCCTCGTGATCATCGCGGGCCAGCATGTAGGTTAGCACCGCAAGCACCAGCGCGCTCAACAAATAAAGCACGTAAATGCGCTCGGTCGGCAAAAACGGGCCGATCATCTTGTTAAATGCGTTGAGTTTTAAATCTTCGACAAACATGGTTTCCGCCTTGCGCAATTTTAGTTGCAGGCGGTGTACCACAATGGGTTTAAGGTTGGTTTAACGGGGAGATTTGAGTTGGTATGACAACGGAGGGGAATGTTAAATCAGAGAATAATCGAGCAATTCGAGCACCTGTGATTTGGATTGACACCACTCACGCGACGTCATCTTCGGCCTCGAGCCGAGGACCCATACCGTTCACTAACAAGACCTTAACAGATGTATTTGATGAGAGATTTCGGAATGGATCCTCGTGTCAAGCACGAGGATGACAGAGATTGGGGTGTATTTTGCTAAACCAACCTTCACTCCATTGCTTTTCATAAGAATGGAAGAGATGGTAAGTTCTTATCAGGCACCTTACCTCTCGGTCGTCATCCCCGTGAAGACGGGGATCCACGGGTGATTCGGCAAATTCAGAGGATTTTATTTCGAAAATTTAGCTCATTAGCCCGTTTGCAGCCGATATTTGACAATGAACAAACCGTTAGTCACCTGGATCCCCGCCCGCCCCTTCGACAAGCTCTGGAGGGAAGACGGAAAATTGACGTACATTTTTTCACCCATACAGCTGGCTATTCGCGGAAAGAGATTGACCAGATTCTATTTCTATTTAAGATTTCATATGATGCTAAGCGCGCTTTGTAGGAGCAAACAACATGAACCTCATTCTTGAGGAAATTTTGGGCAGATCTAAATTCAAGCGAGGAAGCAATGGCTTCAATTAATCAATTTGGAGATTTTGGGGCAACGACCAATAGTGTGCGAGCAAATATTCCAAAAGGCCGTTCGTCAAGTGTGGGAGAGATGAGTGTCGTCGTTGGGCCTGTTGATGTTTTTGGTGCGGGGGCAAGAATTGGGGCAATTGGAAAATCACTTGACCCATCTTTAAGAAGCGTAACAGACGCAAAATCGTCAAGAGGAGCTGCTGGATTCAATGTCTATTTGTCAAGAACAATGACTAAGGCGAAAAAATGCTTCCATAATTTGCTGGTGACAGTAATTTTATTGATTAGCTTGGCGCTATTTTTCATGGTTTCGGAGGCCAACCCGTTTCAGAGATTTACCATTAGGTGTGATGCGGCATCAATTGGAAGTGGTTTTCAAAAAAGTGTAATTAGAGTAATTAAAACTTGCATCAATAGGAACTATAAAACATCATTTTATAATATGAGATGGCTCGAAGACCGGTATTTATCCAGAATATTTGGTAATATTGAACCAGAGTTACGTGAATTAATAATAATACTAAACGGAGTAGATAGAAGATTTGTAGTAAAATCGCTAAGGGTCAATAGTGAATCCTATAATTTCCACATGAAAATTGTCAATGAGAACGTAAATAGACTGAGCCAATTGCTCAACCAGTTTGGTGTTGAAAAATTATCAGACGACTGCATGAAATTGAAGTCTGTTGATCGTTGTTATGCACAAGCCCGGAAAAAAATTGCGCTTCCTACATTAAGAAAAATAAGGTTTAGAATCTTTTTTCTCAGGGAGTTAAAATGAACCGGTCACTTACACGGTTTATCGGATACTACCCTTACACGGTTTATCGGATACTACCACAAAGACGTGCATTCAAACGAAAACAAACCAAACAGGCAAGAAAGAGCAGTTTCGCACATTGAATTTTGTCAATCGTCACCCATTTATTATCCGATACTAACCTCTGTATTAAAGGACATCTGTGCTCATAATTGACTATGTCATCGACCATTTGCTTGATATGTCAAAAACCAAAATTGGTGCATTATTTGCCTAGATTTTATTTTTCTGCATTTGCGGGACAATGATTTATATCAATCCCTAGTCGACAAAAAATTCGTACTGAAATTTCCTTATCAACCCCCTCCCACCTGCTGCGCAGGCACCCTCCCCCTAACAGGTGGAGGGTTAGCGGGCGGCGAGTTTCGAATGTAAGTTTCATTCGATTTTGCATCGCATTAATTACGAACTCTACCCTTTTTTCTCATAGGCAAGGATTTCCACAAGACCGGTATTGCCGCCGCTGCTGGTGGCCGCATCAATGCGCAGGGTCTTCGTGGTGGCGTTCAGCTCAAAGCGATAGGATTTGCTGGCATCCGGCAAGGTGAAAGGCCCATGGACCTTGCCCGCATCATCGGTTGCGGTAAAGGTGGAGATTTGCGCAGTGCCATCGCTCATGGTGCGGGTCCAGATGTCTACGGCACCAATATTGGCTTTTTTGCCGAAATCCAGCACCAGAAATGCGCCCGACCCATCGCCCGATGATGACCAAGCGGTGGACGGGTCGCCATCAAGCGCGCTGTTTGCACCCCAAGACTGATCGTTTTCAGCACCGCCATAATTGCTACTAACCATCATAACGCTGGCTGAAAGCGCCATCAGGCCCGCCGGGCCTTTTGCCTTGGCAGTAGTGGTGAATTCACGAATTTTGCCCGCATATAATTTACCGTTGGCGGCAATGCCCTGCACGCGGAAATAGTACTTTGTTTCAGGCTCCAATCCGCCCAAAACCGGATTGTGATCAATTGTGGTGAGCGAGCCCATATTAGGATCATTGGCGATTTTGCCGAACTCTTTGGTAGTGCCATAAACAACCGTGCAAGCAAGCGGTACACTGGAGAGAAAGGTAAGGCCTGCGCTCTTTGCCCCCACATCCACCAGTTTTGGTGGTGTGCCATTGGTGGCATCGGAGAGCGGTAGCACCTGCAATGATTGGGCGTTGGCCGGTATGGCGCTCATAGAGGTGCCAAGAATTAGAACCATGGGTAGAATATAACGCATCAGGTGCTCCACTTAGAAAGATATCAATGTGATTATCTGATTGCCTGAAAATTGCCCGGCGCGTAATCCACAATATTTCAATTCTCTGTGAGGCATGTTTGTCGATGTCACACCATTCACCAGATTTTTGAATTTTTCGCTTGAAGCTCACGTTGCTAGAGGTCCTATAAGGGTTGAAATTACCAAAATCACGTCAGGAAATTTCATGCCAAAAACCAACACACTGCTTATTGACGGAATGGACTGCCCAAGCTGCACCAGCAAAATTGAAGGTGCCGTTTGCAAATTACCCGGCGTGGAAAATGTCAAACTCAACTACACCACCCAAAAGTTGAAATTTGACATGCCCAATGCAGAGCATGATGCGGCCATTGTCACCCGCACCATCGAAAAGCTTGGCTATAAGGTGAAAAGCGGCAAAACCCCAAAAGTTGAGCAGGCCTGGTGGCAGACGGGCAAAGGTCGGCTGGTTATTTCCGCTGGCTTATTGCTGGCATTTGCCACCGTGCTTTCCTATTGGCAGCCTCAATATGCATCCTATGTGTTTGCTGGTGCCGGGCTTGCAGCGCTCTACCCTTTGGCCCGCAAAGCCTGGTTGAGCGCGCTTTCCGGCCAGCCTTTCACCATTGAAACACTTGTGACAATCGCCGTAATAGGCGCGATATTTATCGGCGAACAGGCGGAAGCTGCGGTGGTCGTGTTCCTGTTTCTCATTGGTGAATTATTGGAAATGATTGCAGCCGCCAAGGCGCGGCGCTCGGTGCAGGCTTTGGCTGATCTGGTGCCCAAATCTGCCCTGCTGGTGATTGAAGACGGGGTGCGCGAGGTGGATGCGGCAAGCCTTGCTATTGGCGATGTCATTGAAATCCGCCCCGGCGACCGCATTGCTGCGGATGGCGTTATTATTGAGGGACAAAGTTCGATTGATGAGGCGGCGATCACGGGCGAGTCCATGCCTGTTGGTAAAAGTATTGGCGACAGTGTATTTGCCGGATCTATCAATGCCGATGGGCTGATCCGATTGAAAATCGAAAAAACCTCTGAAAACAATATGATCTCCCGTATTCTTCAATTGGTGGAAGAAGCGGAGGCCAGCAAAGCCCCCACTGCCCGCTTTATCGACGATTTCAGTCGCTATTATACGCCGGGCGTCATTGTCGTATCAGCCCTGATCGCCTTTATCCCGCCGCTGTTTTTCGACGCGGACATGATGACCTGGATTTATAAGGGCCTCGCCATACTGCTGATCGGTTGCCCCTGCGCGCTGGTGCTTTCAACCCCTGCGGCGATTACCTCCGGTATCTCGGCGGGTGCAAAACACGGTCTGTTAATGAAGGGCGGCGCAGTGCTGGAAGCAATTGGCAAGGTCACGCAAATTGCATTCGATAAAACCGGTACGCTGACTGAGGGCACACCCAAGGTCACGGATATTCATGTAATTTCAGGCACAGAAGATGAATTATTGGCCCTAGCAGGCTCGGTTGAGGCAGGCTCATCGCACCCGCTGGCTGTGGCCATTGTGGAAAAGGCCAATGAACGAGGTGTTGCGCTCAGCAAGGCAGAAGGGTTGGAGGCACTGAACGGCAGGGGTGTCAAAGCTCTCGTTGGTGGCAAAGAAGTAACCATCGCCTCGCCGCGCTATGGTCGTGAAATTGCAACGCTATCGCCTGAGGCAAGCGATCTTATTCAAAAGTTGGAAGAGGATGGAAAAACCGTCGCGGTTACCATTGTTGATGGCAAGATAATTGGGCTGTTTGCGCTTCGAGACGAGCTTCGTGATGACGCCAAAACTGCCATGGACGAGCTCAACGACATGGGCATTAAGGCAATCATGCTGACCGGCGACAATGCGCGCACCGGGGCGGCCATTGCCAGCCAGTTGGGCATTGATGTTAAGGCAGAGCTTATGCCACAGGAGAAACTTGAAGAGATCAAGCAATTGCGCAAGATCGGTGATACGGCGATGGTTGGTGACGGTATCAATGATGCACCGGCACTGGCGCTGGCCAATGTGGGTATTGCTATGGGTGGTGGCACCGATGTGGCGCTGGAAACGGCTGATGCGGCATTGCTGCATGAACGGGTGCGCGATGTCCCGGCGCTGATTTCGCTGTCAAAGGCAACCATGCGCAATATTCATCAAAACATTTCAATCGCGCTGGGGCTAAAGGTGGTATTTCTGCTGACCACCCTGTTTGGCATCACAACTTTGTGGATGGCCATTTTGGCTGATACGGGTGCCACCGTGCTGGTGACCATCAATGCACTGCGCCTGCTCGGCTATAAGTTCAAGAGATAGTTTTTACTGGTTGGCTTCTTCGATCTTTTTAAGCGCATCCTTGCCGTGGGTCGCGGCCTTTTTGCGCAGCTCGGCAAGTTCATCCTGATAAGCATCCGCCGGTTTGGTTGTCGCCCGCTGGGATGAACTTTCGCTCGCATGACGCAATTCATCACGAATCGACGTCGTGTCGGTTTTGCTCAATTGCTTGGCAGCACCGTTACGTTCACGCCCGATTTTCGGATAATATCCATTCTTGGCGGCTTCGGTATTTTCGGGAATTGTTGGGGTTGCGCTGGCAAACTCACCGTTCCTTCTGGTGCTCTCGGTACGAGGCAGCGCAAGGGTTTGCGGCGAAGCCACATTAAGTGCATCAACGGAACTTGTCTGACAACCAGACAACAGCAACACCGCCAGGATGAGCACAACGCAGCATCCAACCGGTATCAAAAACAGCACCTTGTTTTGTTTCTTCTCGGTTTCCATTATTCGCCAACAATAGCACTAAATTGGTAAACAACGAATGATTAATGTGCAGATTGACGCAAAATTGAGATGGGGGCCTGATTATTCGATTAAGCCGCAATGCAAATTGATAGATCCCCGCCGCAAGGGCGAGGATGACCAGACCGAGAGAACCGGGATAATTGGTTATCCCGCGCCAGACAATTACCCTTCAAGCGCCTGCTCGAGATCGGCAATCAAGTCGCTTGCATCTTCAATGCCCACCGAAAGCCGCAGCACATCCGGGCCCGCACCGGCGGCGGTTTTTTGTTCATCATCCAATTGTTTATGGGTAGTGGATGCGGGATGAATGATCAGTGATCTGGTATCGCCGATATTGGCCAGATGGGAGAATATCTCCACATTGGACACAACTGAAACACCTGCATCATAGCCGCCCTTAACGCCGAAGGTCAGCACCGCGCCACCGCCATTGGGCATATAGCGTTGTTGTAAATCGTGATAGGGATCGCTTTCCAGTGCTGCGTAGGAAACCCAGGCCACCTTGTCGTGACTTTCAAGATATTTAGCCACTTCCAGCGCGTTGTCGCAATGTCTTTGCATACGCAATGGAAGCGTTTCAATACCGGTGATAATGTTAAACGCATTGGTCGGTGAAATTGCAGGCCCAAGATCGCGCAGGCCAAGCACACGGCAGGCAATCGCGAATGCAAAATTGCCAAATGTCTCGTGCAAAACCAACCCGTTATATTCCGGCCGTGGTTCGGAAAGAATGGGGTAACGATCATCCTGCGACCAGTTAAACGTGCCACCATCAACGATGATACCACCCATCGAATTGCCATGGCCACCAAGAAATTTGGTCAGCGAATGCACCACAATATCGGCCCCATGTTCGATCGGGCGACACAGATAGGGAGAGGCAAGCGTGTTATCAACGATCAGCGGGATTTTGTGCTTGCGGGCAACCTCAGCAATGCCGTTAATGTCCATCACCACGCCGCCGGGATTGGCCAGACTTTCGATGAAAATCGCCTTGGTTTTATCTG
Organism: Alphaproteobacteria bacterium; assembly: GCA_024280375.1. Lineage (GTDB taxonomy): Bacteria > Pseudomonadota > Alphaproteobacteria > Rhizobiales > Rhizobiaceae > SZUA-100. The sequence continues at coordinate 60,564 of JAJRQF010000089.1, forward strand.
TTACGGCCGCGTCAAAATCTGCAGGATCAATCCCCTCGGCCCAGTTTACCTGCCAACCGAAAGATTTAAACGAATGACCAAACTGGTTGATCGAGCCGCCATAAAGCTTTTTGGAGGAAATAAATTCATCGCCCGGCATCATCATCGCGTGCATGACCAATAATTGCGCCGAATGGCCGGATGCGGTTGCGAGCGCTGCCGTACCACCCTCGAGCGCTGCGACACGTTCTTCCAGCACCGCGGTAGTTGGGTTGGTAATGCGGGTATAAATATTGCCAAAGGCCTGAAGGCCAAACAAGGATGCTGCATGGTCAACATCATCGAAAACAAACGATGCGGTTTGATAAATCGGCGTAATGCGGGCACCGGTGGCCGGGTCTGGCTGGCTTCCGGCATGAACGGCTAGGGTTGCAAAACCCGGTTCCTGATTGGACATATATTTCTCCCTCAAATTTCGGCGCTCTCAACGTGGCGCAATTGTCTTTTGAATTGTTGGCCTGACTATCCAATAAGTTGCCATCAAGGTCAAAGGCGAAATTTGCCTATGGCTAACGGGGATGAGGATTTGATTTTCATTTATTGCATAGATAGAGAAAACCATTCGCCAAACAGGGCTATTTCCGCAAGCCATAATGCTGAAAGCCTTTGGCAAGTTTAGGCTTTTTCGATGAGATTGTTCGCCGGTTTACCCCGGTCCAGCCGATTTCGCCGGAAAGCCTGCCATATTCGATTTTCGGGCAACGGTTCATCACCACTTTAATACCGGCGGTTTCCAGCACACCGGCAATTTCATCATCGCGCACGCCAAGCTGCATCCAGACAACTTTTGGCTTGGGGGCAAGTTTGAGCGCCTCGCCAACAATACCCGGCACGGCGCTATTGGCGCGGAAAATATCGACCATATCAATCGGTTCAGGAATATCGGCAAGCGAAGCATAGGTCATTGCACCGCAAATTTCTTTGCCCGCATGGCCGGGGTTTACGGGGAATACCTTGTAGCCTTTGGCGATCATATATTTGGTGACAAAATAGCTTGGACGGACATTTTTCGGGCTCGCCCCGACAATGGCGATGGATTTTACCTCGTCCAGAATGGAACGGATATAGGTATCTAAATAGGAATCATGGTTCATGGCGCAAATGACACCATTTTATTCGTAATTCGGCAAGTGTTGCTCTTAGAAATTTTGAAAAGCTGGTCAAATCGATTTATTGGCTTTGTGCCACAAACCATCGCGCTATTGATGAAGCGAACCCTCCCCCAAAATCACACAATATTTAATTCAGGTGCACCATGGCAGACATCTCTCCTTTTTCGCTTCCCGGCAAATTTTATCGCGGTAATATTCACACTCATTCAACCCTGTCTGATGGTTTGCTTAAGCCAGTTGAGGTGGTCAATGCCTATAAGGCTGCGGGTTATGATTTTTTGATGCTGTCGGAGCATTTTATCAAAATATTCGATTGGCCAATTGCCGATACCACCCCTTACCGCCGCGAAGATTTTACCACCCTGATCGGGGTTGAACTGCATGCGCCGGAAACATCCGTGGGCGAATTATGGCATATTATTGCAGCCGGCCTACCGCTGGATTTTGCCCCTTGTGGTGAAAATGAAACCGGGCCGGAACTTGCCCGTCGCGCTGCTAGAGCCGGCGCATTTATCGGCATTGCTCACCCCGCATGGTCGCAATTGACAATCGAGGATGGCAATTCGATTGATGTGGCTCATGCGGTGGAGATTTATAATCACGGATGCGCTGTAGAAACAGATCGCGGAGACGGATTTTATATGCTTGATCAAATGCTTAATAGTGGAAAACGACTAACAGCATTTGCCACAGATGATGCGCATTTTTCAAACTTTTCCCTTGATGCCTTTGGTGGCTGGGTAAATGTAAAATCAGAAAACCTTGACCCAGATGCACTTTTGGATGCCTTAAAAAAAGGCCATTACTATTCCAGCCAGGGCCCCCAAATTCATTCGATCTCAATTGAGGAACTTTATTTGAATATTGAATGCTCGCCAGTCGATACGATTGCAGTTGCCGGCGGCACATCGCGTACCGCGCGTGCACATGGTCGTTCAATCACCGAAGCCAGCATCGATTTAAGTCAACTGCGGCTGGGTTTTACGCTTGCAGACCCCAGCCCCTGGCTACGGGTGACCATCATCGACAATGAGGGTAAAAAAGCCTGGAGCAACCCGATCTGGCTGGATGAAATCAAGTAACACTCACTTACTCGTCCATCCATTCAGGTTTCCGGTCGTCCAAAAACGCGCCAATACCCTCTTCCGCGTCCTTTGCCAGCATATTTTCCACCATAACATTGGCAGTAAAATCATAGGCTTGCGCCAGTCCCATTTCCATTTGCTGATAAAAGGCCTGCTTGCCGACCTTCAACGTGTGGGATGATTTTGCCGCAATGCTTTCGGCATATTTATTGGTGACCTGCTGCAGATAGTCTTTCGGTACGACACGGTTTACCAGCCCATATTCGCGCGCCGATGATGCATCTACCGCTTCGCCAGTCAACAGCATTTCCATGGCGTGTTTGCGGTGGATGGTGCGTGATAAAGCCACCATCGGAGTGGAGCAAAACAGGCCAATATGAACGCCCGGCGTGCAAAATGTTGCCTCATCGCTGGCAATCGCCAGATCGCAGGAGGCGACAAGCTGGCAGCCTGCGGCCGTTGCAAGGCCGTTGATCTCGGCAATTACCGGCTTGGGGTGATTGACAATTGATTGCATAACCTTGGCGCAGCGCCCCATGATGTCGGCAAAATAAGCGCGGCCCTTGTCATCATCTTCCCGGTGCGCGGTCATTTCCTTCACATCATGGCCGGCGGAGAATAAATGCCCAGCGGCGGCTAGAATAATCACCCGCACATTCTTATCATCCGCCGCTTCGTCAAAAGCCAGTTGAAGCGCTTCCAGCATCGCATCTGACAATGTGTTGGCAGGCGGGTTTTCCAAGGTCAAACGCAATATGCCATTATCCTGCATGGTACGTTTTAATGGATTGCTCGCAGTTGCGGCTGTGATTTTGGCTGACATAATTGCTCCTGATAAAACTTTTTGTTGCATTAGCAGAATGCAGGCTTCAGAAATAGGGGAAGAATGCTTCCCGCTTTCTCTTAACGCCAATTCGATGTTACACATCGGGCCTGCGAGGCGCGCCAGGCTACTGTCGGCTCGTTGGTCAACTCGCCATCACGCCTAAATTGCTGAGTAAAGCAAATTCAAAGGTCTAAGTATTTTGAACTACACACCTGTTATGACGGTTGATGACATCAACCAATTCATCGAAACGCATTTTCCGCAGATCAATGATGGCGGGCAATGTTATTTTGTCGAAAGCATAGAGCCGGGTGTCACTATTATGCGCCTTGAACCGGATAATCGCCATTTGCGCCCCGGCAATACGGTTTCCGGTCCGACGTTGTTTGCGCTGGCTGATTTCGCCGCCTATGTGGTGATTTTGGCCCATATAGGGCCGGTGGCGCTGGCGGTTACCACCAATCTCAATATCAATTTCTTACGTAAACCCACCCTGCAACCACTGCTCTGCAAATGTCGAATTATGAAACTGGGCAAACGCCTTTGCGTGGTCGAGGCCGATATTTACCCGGCCAATGAAGATGCGGGCGGTGATGCCAGTGTGGCACATGCAACCGCGACATATTCTATTCCACCCACAAACATGAGGTAACATAATACCGTACTTTTAACTTATTGATTTTACTGCACAATTCTAGACGCGCTTAAAACAAACCGCTTGACACGCCCTGCCCTTGGCTTTAAATACCCCATCAACTGGCCTCGTTACCAAACGGGGCTTTTGTTTGTTGAAGAAAATGTAATTCCCGGCAAACACAGTAATCGAAATTCGCACCGGGCTTATGCCCAACAACCTACGGGTAAACCCCCAAGGATACATCATGAAAACTTTCTCGCAAAAACCTGCGGAAGTGGAAAAACAGTGGATACTGATCGACGCCGACGGCGTTGTACCAGGTCGCCTTGCCTCTTTCGTTGCCAATCGCCTGCGCGGCAAACATAAACCAACCTTTACCCCGCACGTGGATGACGGTGACAATGTCATCATCATCAATGCCGGCAAGGTTGCTTTTACCGGTAAAAAATTCACCGACAAAAAATATTATTGGCACACCGGCTATCCCGGCGGCATTAAAGAACGCACAGCGCGTGCCATTCTTGAAGGTCGTTTCCCGGAACGGATAATGGAAAAAGCCGTTGAGCGGATGATGCCCGGTGGCCCGCTTTCACGCCGCCAGATGAAAAACCTGCATGTATATGCAGGCGGTGAGCACAAACAAGAAGCACAGAAGCCTGTGACGATTGATTTTGCAATAATGAATTCCAAAAACAAAAGGGTCGCATAATTATGGCTGAGATCAATTCTCTTGAAGAACTTGGCGCTGCTGTAAAGAGCGCCGGAACAGAGGCTGCTGTTGCAGAAAATACGGCTGCTGCTGAAATCACAGAAACCGCAGAAACCACAGAAGAAAATGCAGCACCGCTGTATGAACGCAAGGTCGATGACCTTGGCCGTTCCTATGCAACCGGCAAACGTAAAGATGCGATTGCCCGTGTATGGATCAAGCCCGGCACCGGCAAAATTATCATCAACAAAAGAGAGTTCGAAAGCTATTTCGCGCGCCCTGTTTTGCAGATGGTATTGTTGCAGCCGATGGTTGCCGCTGACCGCATGGGCCAGTTTGATGTGATTGCCACCGTTAAAGGCGGCGGTCTTTCAGGCCAAGCTGGTGCTGTTCGTCATGGCATTTCCAAGGCGCTGACTTATTTTGAGCCGGAACTTCGCCCTACCTTGAAAAAAGGCGGCTTCCTCACACGCGATTCGCGTGTTGTTGAACGTAAAAAATACGGTCGTGCAAAAGCTCGCCGTTCGTTCCAGTTCTCAAAACGCTAGTCGTTCTTTCATATTTTTGGAAAAAGGCGGGCTTGCGGGTCCGCCTTTTTTGTATGCTTTGTTATCACTCACGGCAATTCGGGGCTTTTCTAACGGCTCAAGTACTGGCTTGCCAGCCTAAAATATTCTAAACTGCGGATTATCTGATCCAGAGAAAACTGAAGACTGAAAATGCCAGACTATCCAACCAGCGATAACGCCTTTACCGGCAAAAACCTCAAGGGCGGCTCTTATGAGGCGACCTATGCGGGCGCTTTGTCGTTCATGCGCAGGCTTTATTCCAAGAACCTTGACGAGATTGATGCGGTTGTCTGGGGTATCCCGTTTGATACAGCAACCTCCAACCGGCCGGGGACGCGGTTTGGCCCGCAGGGTGTGCGGCGTGCATCGGCTATCCTTTGCGGCGATCCGCAATATCCCTTTGGCGCAGATATTTTTAAAGACCTGGCTGTAATTGATTATGGCGATTGCACCTTTGATTATGGCTATCTTGCCAATGCACCTGCCGAAATGGTGCGGCAGGCAAGCACAATCATCAATGCCGAAAGCGCACCCTACCTGCTGACCATCGGCGGTGATCATTTCGTCACCTACCCGATGCTCAAGGCCCATGCAGAAAAACACGGGCCCCTGGCATTGGTGCAATTTGATGCGCACCAGGACACATGGGATGACGGGGGAGATCACGAGAGCGGCAGCGCGCGCATTGACCACGGCACAATGATTACCCGGGCGGTAAAAGACGGGCTGATTGACGTGGAGCACTCGATCCAGATCGGCATTAGAACCATAGCGGATAAAGATTATGGTATTGAAATTCTGCACGCGCTGGAAGTTGAGGAAATGAGCGCCAATGCGATTGCCACCCGCATTTTAGAGCGAACCCACGGCAAGAAAACCTATCTGACCTTTGATATTGATTGCCTTGATCCGGCCTTTGCGCCGGGCACAGGCACCCCGGTTTCCGGCGGTCTTTCTTCTGCCAAGGCGCTGAATATTCTCAACCGTTTGAGTGATCTCGACATTGTCGGCTCTGATGTGGTGGAGGTTTCGCCCGCCTATGATCACGCCGACATTACATCCATTGCGGGAGCCACAATCGCCATGTATATGCTGGGTCTGCTGGCACGACGACGAGGCTAAACCGAAAATTAGTTTACGTATTGAATCTGAATTTCAATGCAACAGTTTGAATTTATTGAATTATAGGCATCACCATGAGTAAGAAAATCAAACTTGGCGTGCTTGGCGCCTCTGGCTATACCGGCGCCGACCTGGTGCGGCTTGCAGCCAATCACCCGCATATTGAAATCACTACTTTGACCGCCAATTCCCATGCGGGCAAGCCGATGCGCGCGGTGTTTCCTCACCTTGGCCATATCGATTTGCCCGATCTCATCACCATCGACGAGGCGGATTGGGCAGAAGTTGATGCGGTTGTTTGCGGGCTGCCTCACGGCACCACACAGGCGATTACCGCTGGAATATTTGCCAAATATCCCAATGTGAAAATCTTTGATATGTCGGCAGATTTCCGCCTGCGTGACCCAATGGGCTATAAAGAATGGTACGGGCTGGACCATACCGCAATCGAGATACAAAAAGAGGCCGTCTATGGTTTAAGCGAGCATTACCGCGACCAGCTTGCCACGGCACGACTTATCGCCTGCCCCGGTTGCTACCCGACCGCCGTATTAATGGGCCTGTTGCCACTTGCAAAGGCCGGTCAGATTGACGTTGATGACCTTATCATTGATGCCAAATCCGGTGTTTCCGGTGCCGGACGGGGATTGAAGGAAAACACCCTGTTTTGTGAGGCGGGCGAAGGCATGATCCCCTATGCGGTGGGCAAACACCGGCACATGGCTGAAATCGAGCAGGAAATCGGCGCGGTTGCGGGCCATGAAATTAGGGTCAACTTCACCCCTCACCTCGTGCCGATGAGCCGGGGCGAACTGGTCACCTGCCACGTAAAACTAACCAATGGAGCAAGTGCCGATGATCTGCGGGCGACCCTGCAAAATCGCTATCAGAACGAGCCGTTTGTGCGGGTTATTGATGAAGGTATTATGCCCGCCACCCAGCATGTGCGCGGTTCCAACTATGTGATCACCGCCGTATTTGCCGACCGTATTCCCGGCCGGGCGATCGTGATTACCGTGCTGGATAATCTGGTGAAGGGTTCCGCCGGTCAGGCGTTGCAAAACCTCAACATCGCCTATGGGTTTGACGAGACCACCGGGCTTGAACAAATGCCAATGTTTCCTTGAGAACGGCAGTGAGCAGAATTCCCGCCTTCGCGGGGATGACGGCTGTTGGGGGAATTCGTGCAAGAACATCTTGCTCGGCTGGCTGCTGACAAATGCAATTGCAATTATCGCACCCCAAACGTCCCTACTCTCCTGCCTGCCTGATTTCCACCGCTGGTGGATAGGCCCCTTTTAGCCCGCGCCAATGGGCGACGGAAAAGCCAAGCACTATGATTGCGCCAAGCTGGTGGGCGATTGCCCAGTTAAACGGCACCTGCAACAAAAGCGTTGTAATTCCCAAAACGGCCTGCACTGAAATCAATAGAAACAGCAGCCCGGCGCGCGCCGTATGAGGACGTTTCACATCGCGATCAAACGCCATAATGAGGTGAAACAGGGCAAAGGCAAACAGCAGATAAGCGCTTAAACGATGGATAAATTGTACGGTTTTGAGATTTTCAAACAGATTGATCCAAAGCGGTTTCATAATCCAAAGGTCATTTGGTATCCACGCGCCATCCATTCGTGGCCATGTATTAAAGGCAAGGCCGGCATCGAGACCGGCGACCAGACCACCGAGGAAAATCTGCAGCATGACCAAAAGCACCAAAAAACCGCCCTGCTTTTGCAGGCCCGTTGTATCAGGTGCCGTGCTGTGCGGAGCCAGGCCGCGGGCAATCCACATTGCAATCAGCAAAATTAGACTGGCGAGGGTTAAATGAACCGCCAGCCGATACTGGCTCACATCAACCCGTTCGACCAGACCGGATTTCACCATCCACCAGCCAATTGCCCCTTGCAGCCCGCCCAGAATAAAAAGCAGGGCAAGGCGGGGTTTCAACCAACTTTCCAGCCGGCCAGTTGCCCAGAAAAACACCATTGGCACGAAGAAAGCGATGCCGACAAAACGACCGAGGAAGCGGTGCGACCACTCCCACCAATAAATCAGCTTGAAGCCCGCAAGATCCATATCCGGGTTGATATGGGTGAATTCAGGGATCAGCTTGTATTTTGCAAATGCGTCAATCCAGTCCTGCTCGTTCAAGGGCGGAATTGCGCCCAGCAGTGGTTTCCACTCGGTAATCGAAAGGCCTGAATCGGTGAGCCTCGTTGCGCCGCCAACAACAACCATCGCACCCACCAGCAAGCAGATGAAATAGAGCCAAATGCGCACCATTTTCCGATTTACCTCTGCGGTTGAACGCATGGCAATCGTGTTCTCCAGACTTGTTGGCGCAAATTGGGTGGCGGACATTGGCAAGATTTCCCGTTAAAAAATCCTTTTATCACATTTATCTGGAAAATCAGGCAGGATGGCACTTAACCCACGCGACATGCGGTCGCGATAGAATGGCGAAGAAATGTTTCGCCGGTCGCAAAAATTTGCTAGTTGGGTCGTGAACATTTTACATTTTGGTGGAATCGCTCAAGTTTGTTTTCGCTCACGGCCATTTGGGCTTGCGCCCGGCCTCCGCTGGGGCGGTGCATAAGCACCGGGCCACAATTCGTGGCCTGACATGCTTCCATGTAAATGTGAAGCAGTCTAGTTGCAAGAAAAACCATCTCAAAGGGCCACATATGCCGTTTCGCCTAAAAAAACTGATCGGGTCATTTATGATCCTGGCCATCGCGATTATTTACGCGCTGGTGGCGACCACCATTGCTGCGGCCAAACTGGGTGAATCCAGCAGCCTTGTTCACCTCGCCTATTTTGCCCTGACGGGAATTTTATGGATTGTGCCAGCGATGTTCATCATCAAATGGATGTCCAAGGACAACAGCAAAAAAAGTAAGAGTTGAATTTTTCTCGCTCACGGCTATTTCGGTGCTGTGCACCGAGCCTGCGCTAGAGTCTTTCATGTTTACATGGAAGCACTTAAGTACCGGCCGGTTACGCCCTCAAATTGACTTCATCATTTTGCAAGACGAGCTTCAATCGCGACTTGAACGCTTTTATGTAAACTTAAAATTGCTCTATTTCACATTCAGCCGGCGCATTTTGTTAGCCAGAAATGTGGGCGAGCCAGACAGCAGCACTTTGGTGTAGCGGGTTTTCTGGAAATGTCCGTTCATTGAAATTCTTGGCAATGCGGTCATATGGGGCTGATGATCTTTATAGATTATCCCGGGCCGTGTTGTGACGGCACTGGCAAAGCCCAACTCTGCGACAATCTCAAAGTCTCTCCGCCCGGCGGCTAATGAATAGCCGTAAGGATAGGCAAAATGTTTGGGCTTCTCTCCCAACGCGGCCTCCAAAATTTGTGCGCCGTCGCTGATTTCCGCAACGGCCTGTTCTTTTTCCAGCCGGGCCAATGCATAGTGATGCACCGTATGCGTGCCGATGGTGCAAAGCGGGTCTTCGGCCAGAGTTTTAATCTCGTCCCAGCTCATCATTTCACTTTGCAGCATGGAGTTAAGATCAACATTGTAATGGGCCGCATATTCGTTGATCCATTCGCGTTGCAGTTCTTCGCTTAAATCATTGGTCAAATATTCAAGCAGCAATGCGTAGGTTTTGCGCTTGGCTTTGGGTGTGGAGCATTCAATTTCTCCGGCCCCGGCCTGGGAGCGAACCAATATTTTATCCTGGTTTCGGATGATTGCCTCAAGCCCATCCCACCATAAATTTGCACTGCCGTCGATCAGGCCAGATGCAATGTAAATTGTGTAAGGCGCGTTGTATTTCCGTAAAATTGGTGCGGCAATTTCCGCATTATCGCGGTAACCATCATCAAACGTAATCGCCACAAACGGTTTGTTTGTTTGGCCATTTTGAATACGCAATATTGCCTCATCCATCGAGACAATATCAATGTTACTGGATCGCAGTGATTTCAAGGTTGCTTCCAGGAATTTTGGCGATACGGTCAAATGTGCATTGGGAGCAAAATCCCGGTTTGGGGCTTCGCGCACGTGGTGAAACATCAAAATCGAGCCTAATCCGCCGGAAAGAGGGCGTAAAACCTTGTGGGAACCGCTGAAATACAGGGCGTTCATCACTGCCTTGAATGCAAAATTTTTAAAACTCATGCGTGAACTCTTATCAAACTATGAACAGGATTGCTCTAATTTGAATCCATCATAAACACCGTTCCTTTAGAATTATTTGATAAGTACATTGATGAGGGAAGATTTTTCTAAATGCAGAATACGGTAATTGCAAATCGGGAACGGGTATTGGTTGATGAACCGCGCCTTTTACCCGCAGAAACACTGGGAGATATTTCCACCAGCGTTTGCGGCGGCATTACCATATCTATTCACCGCGATCTGGGGGAAATAGAAGCGCTTTGGCGAGAATTTGAAAACACCGGTATCTGTTCGGTCTACCAGCGATTTAACTGGATAGAAAAGTGGATGAATTCCGCCGGTAAAGAATTGGGCGCCTCTCCTTACATAATTGTTGGCATGGCGGCAGGCAAGCCGGTGTTTCTCTACCCGTTTGCCCGGTATTGCCGAGGACTGTTTTGTGTCGTCAGCTGGATTGGCGGAAGTCACACCAATTTCAATCTTGGTATTTATCACCCGGACTTTATCAATAATGTGCGGCTTAACGATATGCGGGCAATCTTCGCCCACGTGGTAAAACACGCAGAAGGTATCGACGCATTTGAGCTTTGTTGCCAACCTATGAGCTGGCAGGGACAAAACAATCCACTGAATTTTCTTAAACGTATTGCATCGCCCAATCATGCATTTTCAATGCAGCTTGAAGCAAAGTTCGAAGATGTTCTGACCAAGCACAATGGCAAAAAGAAGCGCAAGAAATTTCGCTCTCAGACGCGCGCAATGGATGCGCTTGGCGGGGCTACTCTCATTCGTGCCAGCACTCGGGAAGAAATTATCCGCCTGCTTGATGTTGCCCTTGCCCAAATAAAAGTACGGCTTGACCGTATGGGTGTAAACAACGTTTTCGAGGAAGAGGGTATTCGTAGGTTTTTCAGTGATCTGGCCGTTGCTTCAATTAATGAGACCGAGCCATCGCTGGTAATCTATGGATTGGAAGTCGATGGTAAAATTCGTGCGACCTTTGCCGGCGGCGGGCACAAGGGCCGGTTTTCCGGGTGTTTCACATCCATAGCGATGGATGAGCTCACGCATACCAGCCCCGGCGACATGTTGCTTTATATGGTGATTGAAGATTGCGTAAACCGCGGCTACACTTCATTTGACCTTGGGCGTGGCGAAGAGCGCTATAAATCCTCGTGGTGCAACGAGGTTGTGCCGATGTTTGAGAGTTTTATTCCGGTGAGCAAAAAGGCTGTTATTCTGACCGCCTACGATCATCTGAAAATTACCATAAAGCGCATCATCAAACAAAACCCCCGACTTTGGGATCTGGCAAAGCAGTTGCGCGCGCGAAGACGCCAACGATAAAGGCCATGGGCATCCGCACGTTTAAAGCTTGTCTCCTAAAAGCATGCCCACGGACTTGATCCGTTGGTGGGCATGCTTTTAGGAATAAAGACACGCAAAAACAGACAGATAAAGCATATTGAATGAAAGCTAATGAACGCGATATGCTTTAGGCGGCGAGCGTACCCATGAACTGGCGTTCCTGTTCAGTTGGATGAATAATTAGTGGTTTGCGGAAACCTGCATGAACCAGCATTTCTGCAGCCATTTTTACCGATGGATCATTCTCGTTGATCGCGTTGATAATGTTGATCGTCGATGGTTTTGAGATTTTTGAAAGCCCGGCCACATCTGCGGCACCGCAATCAATAATCACGTAATCATAGGTATCTTCCAACGCATCGAAAACCATAAACAACCGGTCACCGGCCATTGCGGCCTCTTCAGCGCTTGCGGCACCGGTCGGAATAATATGTGCTCTCGACATATTATCACTATGGATGACATCAGCAAAAGAGGCGTCGCCCGCCAGCAAATCCTCGATGCCGGGCAAATTGTGTGGCCCGATCATAGCAGCGCTGGAAGCCCCTGCCCCGGTCATATCCACGACGATCACACTTGCACCAACGGCCGCGAGATACCGCGCCAGCAATACCGAACCTTCTGAACCCACTTCACCTTCTGGTGAAAGCGTTGCAATTCTGGCCTTGCCAAGCATGTGAACCGATTTTGCGGCAACTTCAGCACCACCTTCAACTGGGGCTGATACCTTCGCGAATTCACTATCCGCTTCGGTCGAGACCGTACCCTGGTTAATTTCAGATGCATAGGCGGGCTGGCCTGAATGGCGGACATTTACCATTCCTGCACGGCTGGCAGGTCTTGAAGCGGCTAAAGTTGCCGCCAGAATAAACATTGAGGCAAGCAGAATTGATCCGAAAAATGCTGCCATGACTATTGGCAAGGTTTTTGGAAAATATTGCTCTGAAGGGATGGTTGCGCGCGAAATAATACGTGCATCGGCTGCTAGAAAATTCTTGCCCTGCCGGGATGTGGCCTCGCGAAAACGGCGCAAATAGGTTTGCAACAATTCGCGTTGCGATGTTGCCTCACGCTCAAGCGCGCGAAGTTCAACCAAATCTTCGCCAACGCGGGCGGATTCAGCTTTCAAATTATTAAGACTTGCGATCAGTGACTTTTCGCTGGAACGGGCAATACGTGCATCGTTATTGATGCTGCTCAAAATCTTATCCGCTTCCTTGCGAATTTGCTGATCAAGATTGGCCAATTGCGAACGAAGCGATTTAATCCGCGGATGGGCGGGAAGCAGGGTTACAGAAAGATCGGCAATCTGCGCCCGCAAAGTTACCTGGCGTTCGCGCAGGCGCTGTATCAATGGGGCAGACAATACATCTGATATCGCATCAGCAGGTGCGCCTGACTTCAGCAGACTTCGTACAGATGCAACCTTTGCTTCTGCTGAGGCGCGTGCAGAGCGAACTCTCGATAGTTCGCTCGACATTTCTGATAATTGCTGCGTTGCAAGCGAATTATTATTGCGGCCCAGCAGCAAATCTGAAGAAGATCTGTAATTCGCAACACGGGCCTCTGCATTGCGGACTTTATTACGCAGAGAATTGATTTGTGGTTCTAGTGCTGCGGCCTCATCAGAACTTAGACCTTGCTTGGCCTTGGCTTGAATGCGCAAATACTCATCTGCAATAGCGTTTGGAACGGATGCAGCAAGTTTGGGATCTTTTGATGAAAACTCAATTGTTATGACGCGAGATCGTTGAACCTGCGAAACTTTCAGGTTTTTGAAGAACTGCTTGAGCACCCGCTCCTCCGGCGAAACGCTCAATGGATTGCTGATCAAGCCCAACATCGCCAAAATATCGCTTACCCCTGATGGTGTCAGCGCTGTATCAAACTCCGGCAATTTGGCCATAGACAGGTTGCGGATAACCGCACGCGCCACATCACGCGAGGTGATCACCTGCACCTGACTGGCAATCCCTTCCTGATCAAGCACAGCGCGCTGTTGTTCAACATTGCCTGAATTATCACGGGAAAAATTGAGGTTGCGGCTTTCAATGAGAATTTGAGTTTCAGATTTGTATTTTGGCGAAACCATCTGCAGCACAATAAATGTGAGCGCTGTAACCACCAATCCTGTTATCAACAATTTGGCGCGCTTACGCCAAAGTGCTGCAAAAACGCCGCCTATATCTACATCAAGCTCGCGATTTAGCTCGTCAGCCATACTCATCAATACTCACTCCAACTATATGTAGGCGAATAATGATCTGTTAAGGTAACCAATCAGTTAATAGGGGTTAAAGTGATTGAAATTCCTCATTCAGCTTTAACTGAATATTAATAATCGTTACCGTTGGGTTAAGTTATTACCTGCAATTATTTCAGCAATTTACACCAAATTAACCATAGCCGTTGCATGGTGCCCGTCAGAAGGCACTGAAAACGCCAGACTATGTGGGCCGAAATGGCCTTTGTGTTGAGTATAATTTTGTTGGGATTGAGTAAAATGTTGGATCGCAGATACCTGCTCAAAGGCGCAATAACACTCGCGCTTACCGCATCATTGTCCAGTTGTGCCAGTTATCGCCCGGCAGGCCCGGCGTTTCATGCCGTATTAAATGCACCATATGCGCTTGATTCTGGTGACCGGTTACGCATTACCGTATTTGAGCAAGCGGGCCTTACAAATACATACCTCGTCGACAAAGCAGGTTATATCGCCTTTCCTCTGGTGGGGTCGATCGCCGCGCGTGGCCAGACAATCAAGGAACTGGAAGCCAATATTGCCCGGCAACTGACCAAGGGGTATATCCGCAACCCGGATGTATCTGTGGAAGTGGATCGCTATCGGCCGTTTTTCATTATGGGTGAAGTCGCCACGTCCGGGCAATATACCTATGTGCCTGGAATGACTGCTCAAAACGCAATTGCTATTGCCGGCGGATTTTCACCGCGCGCCCGGCACAACAAGGTAGATGTGACCCGTCAAATCAATGGCAATGTTGTTACCGGTAGTATTTCCATCACCGACCCAATCATGCCCGGGGATACCATTTACATCCGGGAGCGGTTGCTCTAGGCCACAGACTCAATCGAGGGTGACCCATTGCAAAATTCTAACTCGCTGCGCATCGTTCATTGTTTCCGTTCCCCGGTAGGTGGTATTTTTCGCCATGTCCGCGACCTGATTGAAGTTCAGGCGTCGCTTGGCCATAAGGTTGGAATTTTATGCGATAGCAATACAGGCGGCGAATATGAAGATGCTTTATTTGAGGCGATTTCGCCAAATCTGGCGCTTGGCCTGCACCGAATTCCCATGCAACGCAAAATCGGCGCTTCAGATATTGCGGTACTTTGGAAGGCGTACAAAAATATCCGAACGCTTAAACCTGATATTCTGCATTCACACGGCGCAAAAGGCGGCGCATATGCACGTCTGATCGGCCTGACAATGCGGTTGAGCGGTTCCAAAGTTGCACGATTATATTGCCCTCACGGCGGCAGCATTCATTTTGATGCCAAGACCATGCAGGGCCGCGCATACTTCACACTGGAAAAGCTGCTTGAGCGGTTTACCGACCGGCTGATCTTTGTCAGCAATTATGAAAAACAGGGATATATCGACAAGGTGGGCGAGCCTCACTGCCCCTATGATGTGATTTTCAATGGGTTGAAAGACGACGAATTTATTCCGGTTGAAGCCAATAAAGATGCAGCTGATTTTTTGTTTATTGGCATGATGCGAGACCTGAAGGGGCCTGATCTGTTTATCGAAGCCTTGCCTGAAGTTGAGCGAATAATTGGCAGAAAAATCACCGCACATATGGTTGGCGATGGCCCGGATACCAAACGCTATATTGAGACTGTCCAAAAAATGGCGCTTGATGACCGGGTGAAATTTCATCCACCAATGCGGGCGCGGCAGGCATTTTCCATGGCAAGGGTTGTTGTTGTACCCTCGCGGGCTGAATCCCTGCCCTATATTGTGCTGGAAACCGTTGCCGCCGCAAAACCACTTGTGGTCACCAATGTGGGTGGAATTAGTGAAATTTTTCAAGGTGATACCAGCAATCTGGTTAAACCCGATGATGCCATGGCTCTTGCAAACGCCATGGTAGCGATGATATCCAATAACAACGCAACCGCGCAAGCGATTGAAATGTCTAATAATTTGCGCGGTCAATTCTCTGCCAATGAGATGGCAAATTCTGTTGTAAACTCCTACCATTCCGCTATGGAAAAGTAATTCCCCAAGCAGTTATCCTGTTGAAATTATTGAAAATTTGTGACTTGTTGACGATTTGTTATTCAAGAATGTTCAATTTTATTCTTATCAAAACTTTCTTAGGGCATTTCAGCTACCCTCCCAACAAGTAATAAATTTGGCAGGGACAAGTCCAGGACCTGTTGATAAACTGGATTTGGAGCGCGGTATGAAGAAAAATCATTCAGAACGAGAAGAAAAACAGCAGTCAGGGCAATCCCTTTCAATGTTTTTCGACGAGGTTATGAGCGATTTTACTCATATCCTTTGGACGCAAGCAATATTAAGCCTGAATGCGTTGGAAAAAGCTTGTGGTGGACGGCACCATGGCGCAGTTTCCGCCTGTTCAGGCTTAATATTGCACTCGCGCCGCGCCCGAAACCAGTTTGTCAACAGGTCCTAACCATGACTGAGATTGACCCAAAACTTACATTTAATGCCAGCAGTGTGATGTCTGACAGCATTGCAGGGCATTCGGAACAGAAACGGGAAACTGTTCATCTGAGCGAACGGGCAACTCAGGTTGCATCACAATTTGCTGCAAATGCTATTTCACCGATTGTTATCGCCGGCGTAATTCGCGTGATTGAGTTTTCCATGATCTTCCTGATCGGTATCGGGGTTTATCTGTGGTACGTTTATCCACTGGACGGGTTTAAACTGATCTACCCTATGACAGTTTTGTCGGGTGCCATATTGAGCATGGTCTTCTTCCAGGCAGCCGATGCCTATCAATTATCGTCCTTGAGAACCAACATAACCCAAATCGGGCGGGTTTTTGCCGCATGGACGATGGTATTTGCATTTTTCGCCCTGATTGCATTCTTTGCTCGCATCAGCACCGATTATTCACGCGTCTGGTTTGGCACCTGGTATACGGGCGGCTTAATATTCTTCATTATTTTTCGCTCAATTGTTGCAACATTCTTGCGAAAATGGTCGAAAGACGGCCGGCTGGAACGCCGGGCAGTTATCGTCGGTGGCGGCAAGAACGCCGAAGACCTTATCCTCTCGCTCGAACACCAGGGCGATAACGACATTCGAATTTGCGGCATATTTGATGACCGAAAAGACGACCGCTCTCCACCGATGGTGGCCGGATACCCGAGGCTTGGCACCATTGCCGAACTGGTGGAATTTGGCCGTCGCGCCCGTATCGATATGTTGATTGTATCGCTGCCGATCAGCGCTGAAAGCCGGGTATTGGCCATGTTGAAAAAAGTATGGGTATTGCCGGTTGATATTCGCCTTTCTGCCCATACAAACAAATTGCGCTTCAGGCCGCGGTCATACTCTTATGAAGGAGCAGTGCCGTTTCTGGATGTCTTTGACAAACCGATCGCCGACTGGGATTCGGTGATGAAACGGGCCTTTGACATCGTGTTTTCAACGATTGCGCTTGTTTTGCTTTCGCCAGTCATGCTGGCCACCGCAATTGCCATTCGTCTTGAAAGCAAGGGGCCAATAATTTTCCGGCAAAAACGCTTTGGCTTTAACAACGAAGTGATCGAAGTGCTCAAATTTCGTTCGATGTTTCACGATATGAGTGATGCGGATGCCAAGGTCGTAGTCACCAAAAATGACCCCCGTGTTACCAGGGTTGGTCGCTTTATTCGCAAGACTTCGATTGATGAGTTGCCACAATTGATCAATGTGCTGCGCAGCGATCTTTCGCTTGTCGGCCCGCGTCCGCATGCGGTTAATGCACACACAAAGAACCAGCTTTGGGACGAGGTTGTTGATGGCTATTTTGGCCGCCACAAGGTGAAACCGGGAGTTACCGGCTGGGCGCAAATCAAGGGCTGGCGCGGTGAAGTCGATAATGAGGAAAAAATCAGACGCCGGGTAGAGCATGATCTCTATTACATAGAAAACTGGTCGATCCTGCTTGATCTTTACATCGTGATGATTACCCCCTTCAAACTGCTGAATTCGGAGAATGCCTATTGAGCGTTCAGGCCACATTCGAGAATAACCCAAACGGGCAGGCAAATTCACCTGCCCGTCCGGCGTTTTCATCCCGCACATTATCGCGGGCCATGTTGGCGTTTACGGTTTTTCTGGGCGCATTTGTTATCAACGAGCCGGCGCCCTACGAGCTAATGCTTGCTGCTTCAATTGGTGGCTTTTTGATTTTTGGCTTACGACTTTCAGCGCTGGCAATTTCGCTCACCACCCTGTTTTTACTGTTTAATATCGGTGGTTTGCTGTCGATGTTTCAGATGAGTGACTATAAAGAAATACCCCTATATCTTACGGTATCGCTGTTTTTGGGTCTCTCGTCAGTATTCTTCTGCGCCGTCATCGAAGCTGATATGGGCCGATTGCGGACGATCTATCGCGCTTACGTTGTCGGCGCATTGATTACCGCTATTTTGGGCATACTGGGCTATTTCAACGCATTTCCCGGAGCCGAAATATTCACCCTCTATGACCGGGCAAAAGGCGCTTTTCAAGACCCAAATGTTTTTGGACCGTTTCTGGTGCCGCCGATCCTGTATCTAAGTTATGGGCTGCTGCAACGAAAACTCACCTTTGCGCCGGTTCGAGCCGGCATATTATTGGTCTTGATGATGGCGTTATTATTATCATATTCGAGAGCCGCATGGGGTTTGGTTATCATTTCCGGCGGCATATTATATGTGCTGCAGTTTGCCGGTGAGCAACGGGCTGAAAAGCGCATGCAAATGATCATCATTCTGGTTTCCGGCATTGTATTGCTGTCGATAACTCTGCTTATTGCCATTCAGTTTGAAGCGGTGGGCGCGATGTTTTCAGAACGCGCCAAGGCCGTACAGGAATATGATGGCGGTAATCTTGGCCGCTTTGCCCGCCATGCAATCGGCTTTAGGTGGGCGCTGGAAAACCCACTCGGTATTGGCCCGCTGGAATTTGGCTTAACGCTTGGCGAAGATACCCACAATATCTGGGTGAAATCGCTAATGGCCTATGGCTGGCTGGGGTTTGCGTCCTATCTAACCATGACAATCTGGACCATATTTGGCCCGCTCAATATGTTGCTTTTGCAACGCCCATGGACACCCTATCTACAGGTTGCCTGGGCAGCATTTGTTGGCCATATCATCATCGCCTGGGTGATCGATATCGACCATTGGCGGCATGTCTATTTGTTGATTGGTATTATCTGGGGCTGCATGGCTTTGGAAAAGCGCTGGCGAATTGGGCAAATGCCGATTGCCTGATGCGGCTTGAGTGCAGTTTTTGCTGAATGGTGGACTGGAGCAGACTCGATCGGAGTGTTACCCATGTGTCCGGGTCGGCATCTGAATATAATGGCAGGGGCAGAAGGATTTGAACCCTCGGCCTACGGTTTTGGAGACCGTCGCTCTACCAACTGAGCTATACCCCTAAACATTATTCCTGCCTGATAATCGGTATTCGGCCCAGTTGCAAGAATGATTATCAAAAAAAG